>CACYTI010000012.1:0-115832 GCA_902777275.1 uncultured Ruminococcus sp.
CGCTTGTTGCGGCGTGTGCAAAGTTATAATGCACTTCTACGCTCTCCCTAAAAACAGTCCACCGGACTGTTTTTACCCGCCTGCGGCGGGCACGGTCGCTTTCGATTCCCGTCATCTTTTTTGCTCCAAAAATACAGGGCATCCTTTTGGGGTGCCCTGTATTTTTGGAGCGGATGATGGGAATCGAACCCACACGATCAGCTTGGAAGGCTGAAGTTCTACCACTAAACTACATCCGCGTGATTCATTTTTGCAACACTATGATTATAGCACCAATAATGCGCAATGTCAAGAATTATTTTTTTATTTTTAAAAAGTTCGGGCAAAAATCTTTTGTTTGGCATTATAACTAAAAACAATCATGCTTTATTGTGCATATAGCAAATTGAATAAAGTTTAAATATTTGGTATTATTAAAAGGTAAACAGGCAATTTTTGCTTGCTACGGTAATTTTATTTAGGAGTGAGAAAATGAACAAGAAAATTACAAGCATCGTGCTTGCGCTGTGCATGGTTATTTCATGCGTAGCGGTCGGCAGTTTTGCCACCTTTGCGGCAAGCACACCGACAGACACCGTTTCCGCCCCTGCGGAATCGGAATCAACCGGCTATACTCTTGCCGACAGCATTCAGAACGGACAGATCCTGCAGTGCTGGAACTGGAGCTATAACGGAATCAAAAACAATATGAAGAAGATTGCGGAACAGGGCTTTACAGCAATCCAGACAAGTCCTATTCAGGTGATCAAAGAATCCACTCAGGGCAAAACCATGAAAGGAAGCTGGTGGGTTTACTATCAGCCCTCGAACTTCTTCATCGATAATTCCGGTCAGTCCGCTATGGGCAATAAAGCCGATTTTATCGCAATGTGTGAAACAGCGCACCAGTATGGTGTTAAAGTTGTTGTTGACGCGGTTCTCAACCACATGGCTAACAACGGCGACAACACTCTGTCTCCCACTATCCCCGATGACATCCGCAACGACAGCAACTGTTGGCACTCGATCACAGTAAACACATCCAACTGGAGAAGCCGCTACGATATCACCCACAATTGCATGGGCGGTCTTCCCGACTTGAACACAGGCAACACCAAGATTCAGAACTATGAAATCGCGTTCATGAAGGAATGTATCGACTGCGGCGTTGACGGCTTCCGTTTCGACGGCGCCAAGCACATCGAGGTTCCCAACGACAACGAGAACGCGGGAAGTAACTTCTGGACAAACCTTCTCAACACAACCACAAGCTACGCTCAGAGCACAAAGGGCATCACTCCCTACTACTACGGTGAAATCCTTGATAACACCGGCGGCGGTCAGCACATCATCAATCAGTACACAAACCTGATGAGCGTTACCATGAACGGCGTTTCCAACGATATCCGTAATTGCGTTAACAGCGGCAATGCCGGCGGAGCTGCAAGATCCGACTTTACCTATTCCTATAGTTATGATGAAAATGAAGGAACGGCACCTGCTGCAAAGTCTGTTCTTTGGAACGAAAGCCATGATACCTATGCTGACGGCAAGTCAAGCGGTCAGAGCGATACTACCCTGAAAAAGACATGGGCGCTTGTCGGTTCCCGCGCACAGGCTCAGGCTATGTATCTTGCACGTCCCTCCAACTACAACAGCAGCTTGATCGGTGCTTCCGATGTTACCGCGTGGGGCGATCCCGAAGTAGCGGCTGTTAACCACTTCAAGAACAGCTTTGTCGGACAGACAGAGTATCTCTCCTCCAGCGGCAGCATCGCTTACAACGAGCGCGGAACAACCGGCGTTGTTCTCGTAAACTGCAGCGGCGGCTCCACATCCGTAAGTGTAGCGGCTCATAAGATGGCTGCGGGTACCTACAAGGATGAAATCACAGGCAATAACTTTACCGTAAGCGGCGGACAGATTTCCGGTCAGATCGGCAGCACCGGTGTGGCGGTTGTTTACAACGCCGAAACGGGTCCCAGCGTTTCCGCTAATCCCGGAAGCAAATCATACGACACCGACACTCTCTCCATTAAACTCAGCTATTCAGACGCTACATCTGCTCAGTATTCACTGGACGGCGGCAGCTACACAAACTTCACAAACGGACAGACAATCACTATCGGTCAGGGACTTCCTTACAACACAACCACTACCCTCACCCTCAAGGCTACCGATGGTACAAAGACAAAGGAAGCCACCTACACCTACACAAAGGTAGATCCGTCGGCTGTAACGACCATTTACTTTGACAACTCAAGCTACAATTGGAGTAATCCCTACGCTTATGTTTATGACGAGAGCGGAGCCACGGTTATTAATAACGCTATATGGCCGGGCGAGGCGATGACACTTGACACAAGTCTTAATCTCTACAAATATGTTGTTCCCAACAATCTTAAAAACGGACTTGTTATCTTCAACGACTACGGCAATCCGCAGTATCCTTCCGGTGAGAATGTACCGGGTCTTCCAATCAACGGTACCAATATGATCCTCAGAGGAACAAACTGGACGGCTTATACCGACGGCCCCACGCAGCCTACAGATCCCACCGATCCTCCTGTAAACAACGTTCTTATCGGCGACGCCGACCAGAACGGCAAGGTTACCGTTAAGGACGCAACCTACATTCAGATGCACCTTGCAAACCTGTACACCCTTACCGGCGACGCTCTTATCGCGGCTGACTGCAACAAGGACAAAAACGTTACCGTTCTTGATGTTACCGCTATTCAGCGTTACCTCGCTCACTTCTCAGATGCCGGCAGCTATGTAGGCACATACACAGGCGGCACACAGCCCGTGACCCAGCCTACTCAGCCTACTCAGCCTACTCAGCCCACTCAGCAAACTCAGCCTACACAAGCAACTCTGCCTCCTTCGGGCGTCGTAACGCTTAACGCGAGCGCGCTTGCAAACGATGACGCTCAGGCTCCCGCAGACTACTGGATGTGGACATGGAATTCCGACGACGGAACATGGGTCAAAGGCTCAGGCTCAGGCTCATCAATCAGCTTTAGCTCGGCTAAGAGCAACTGCCTCTTTGTAAGAGTATCTCAGGGTACCAATACTCCCGATTGGGACAACCTTTGGGGAAAGACCGATAATCAGGTTGTTCAGACATTCAGACAGGCGGCACCTTCACAATCAGTGGTTACAGAACCAACACCAACATTATGGAAGGTTCATGGAGCGGCGGAGGTAACACTCCCATCGGTAATCAGGTTTTTCTTAACGCGGGCGCTTTAGCCGGCGATGACGCTCAGGCTCCCGCAGACTACTGGATGTGGACATGGAACTCAGACGACGGAACATGGGTCAAAGGCTCCGGCTCAGGTTCAAGCATTTCGTTCAGCGGCGCTAAGAGCAACTGCCTCTTTGTAAGAGTATCTCAGGGTACCAATACTCCCGATTGGGACAACCTTTGGGGAAAGACCGATAATCAGGTTGTTCAGACATCAGTGGTTACAAAACCAACACCAACATTATGGAAGGTTCATGGAGCGGCGGCGGAAGTAACCCCGGCGGCAATTATGTAATTCTTTCTATTCCCCAGCAGTACGACGTTGACGGCGCTTACTGGCGCATTTGGTCATGGGACGATGGCGGTGCTGAAGGTCAGTGGTTTGATACCAGTTCCACAGACATCGGCAGCATGAGATATGATGGCGTCGGCAACAGAATGATCATTTGCAGAATGAATCCCGAAGGCGGTTATAGTTGGGATGCGGTTTGGAACCAAACTGATACAATTGTTACACAGTATGGAAAAACCTACACAATGACCGGTTGGTTTACTTTCAGCTAACAACTTTCATTGAATTATTAAAGCTCCCCCGGAACGCTTCGGGGGAGCTTGTTTCATGTTTATAACTGTGTGTGATCTCTTTATCACAGTATTTTTTCCATTACGATTCTTTGCGGCTTCATGCCCATCGCTTCATAAAATCTCAAAGCAGCTTCGTTGCAGTTCCACACGTTAAGTGTGACGTTGTAAAAGCCGTTTTTTGCGGCGTATTCGATCACAAAATCATACAAGCTCTTTCCTATGTGTTTGCCGCGAGCATCTTTGTCAACGCAAATGTCGTCGATATAAAGCGTTTTTATATCTGTTATAACCGAATTGCCGATGACTTGCTTGTGTACGCAAAAAGCGTGCCCGAGCGGAACATCGTTTTCATCAACGCAAACGAACACAGGGGTTGAGCTGTCCTTTAAAATATCGCGCAGTTCGTTTTCGTTGTATTTTGTGGCGGGTCCCTTAAAAATATCCGGGCGTCCCAGATGATGAACCATATCGACCTGTACCAACAGTTCAAGTATTTTTGGGATGTCTTTTTCTTCTGCTCTTCTGACTTTTGTTTCCATTTGATTCTCCGTTGTATTATGTTTGGTTAGAGAGGTTCCGTTGCCTTATTTGAAGCAGTTTATATCTCTCCGAGCATTTGAGCGGGATTATCAGCTGCCTTCACCTTGCCGAAAGCCTTGACTATAACGCCGTTTTCGTCGATCAGGTAGGTGGTGCGAACCACGCCCATGCTTACCTTTCCGTAGAGCTTTTTCTCTTTCCATACGTCATACGCTTGGATCACCGTTTTTTCCACGTCCGAAAGCAGGGTGAAGGGGAGACCGTATTTTTCTTCAAAGCGTTTGTGAGAGGCAACCGAGTCCTTGCTTACGCCGATTACAACCGCGCCCCTTTCGCGGAACTGCGGATACAATTCCCCGAACGCGCACGCCTGCTTTGTGCAGCCCGAGGTCATATCCTTGGGATAAAAGTAAAGGATCACCTTTTGACCTTTGAAATCCGAAAGCGATTTCATTTCGCCGTTCTGGTCGGGAAGAGTGAATTCCGGAGCCTGTGTACCTGTTTCTAACATTATTGTTTCTCCTTTCTTGAACAGAAAACCTTGCTGTGATATAATTATATCACAAGAAAGCTGATTATTTGAGTGCATTTGAAAAAATAATTGTTGATTATTATTCGTATTTGGAATTAAACATCCATTCCTTAACGGTTTGTATCTCTGACTTATATCCGTCGTCGTCGTTCGGGGTTTCGAGTATGAACGGGCGGTTTTGGAGCAGAGGATGAAGCACAATGTTTTTTAGCGCCTCCGCGCCGATGAAGCCCTGACCGAGTTTTTCGTGGCGATCCTTGCGCGAGCCGCGTTCGTTTTTGCTGTCGTTCAAATGCACGGCGCATAGATCATCAAGACCGATTATCGAGTCAAACTTGCGTAGAACGCCGTCGGCGTCGTTTTGAATGTCGTAGCCCGCGTCCCACACATGGCAGGTGTCAAGGCATACGCCGAGCTTGGTGCGGACGCTTTCGCCGAACAGCGCGGCTGTGCGCTCAATTATCTCTTTTATTTCTTCAAAGCTGCCGCCGATCTCGCTGCCTTTTCCCGTCATAGTTTCAAGCAGGATCCTGTTTTGCAGGGGCTTGCCGCTTTCCGACTCAACCTTGTCAATCACAGCGGCGAGAGCTTCCGCGATCAGACAGACTCCTGTTTCGGCTCCCTGACCGACATGACAGCCCGGATGAAAGTTGTAATAATTCCCCGGAAGCTTTTGCAGGCGCAGCAGGTCGTCGCGCAGCATTTCACGCGAGTTGGCACGTATGTTACCCTTTGACGCGCAGACGTTCATTGCGTAAGCTCCGTGCACGACCATCTTGCCGAAGCTGTTATCCGCAAGAAAACTGCGCAGCGCAGTAATATCCTCGTCCGGTACCGCTTTGGATTTTCCGCCACGGGGATTGCGCGGGAAAAACGCGAATGTGTTTCCGCCGAGTGCAAGCTCATGCCTGCCCATGGCGTGATAGCCCTTTGAAACTGAAATGTGGTTGCCGATGAAAATCATATGATCACCCCGCCTCTATTATAGAGCGGTTTTGAAAATATTGCAATATTATGAAGAAAAAACGATTTATAAAACGGAGAAGATATGCATTACGTGAAAGTAAAAGGTATTTTGTCATCAAACAACGGAATGAATCTTTACCGCGGCTGCACTCACGGCTGTATTTACTGCGATTCCCGCAGCAAATGCTACGGCTTTACCAATGCGTTTGAGGATATCGAGGTCAAGGAAAATGCTTTGGTGCTGCTTGAACAGGCTCTCAGGCGCAAGCGCAAAAGGTGCATGATCGGCACCGGCGCTATGACTGACCCGTACATACAGCTTGAAACGCGGTTGGAGTACACACGCCGCGCTCTGCTGTTGATTGAAAAGTACGGCTTTGGTGTTACCCTTCAAACAAAATCAAACCGCGTGCTGAGAGATTTGGATATTATAAAGCGGATAAACTCCAAAACAAAAGCCGTTGTTCAAATGACGCTGACAACATCAGACGATGATTTGTGCAGAAAAATCGAGCCGTGCGTCAGCACAACGGGGGAGAGGTTTCAGACTTTGAAAATCCTGAGAGATGAAGGAATTCCGACCGTTGTCTGGCTCTGTCCGATTCTGCCTTATATCAACGACACGGAAGAAAACATTTTGCGGATTTTAGAGATGTGCGCCGAGGCGAGGGTAGTCGGAGTGATCTGCTTCGGTATGGGTCTTACGCTGAGAGAGGGGAACAGAGAGTATTTTTACCGTCAGCTTGATATTCACTTTCCGAATTTGAAAGAGCGTTATATCAGGGAATTCGGCGAAAGATACGTTGTAAGCAGCCCGCGCGAAGGAGAGCTTTTTCGATTGTTTCACCGTTTTTGCGAGTCAAACGGAATAATGCACGACAATGACGGTATTTTTGAATATCTTTGCAGGTTTGAGGAAAAGAAAGCTCCCGAGCAGCTCAGCCTGTGGTGAATTATAAAACATTTTATAGTTTCCGGCAAAAAGAATGCCGCCGTATGCAATAAAAGCGCATACGGCGGCGAAGTTTTTTAGTTTTGGGTGGAGGCGGCGTTTTGTTTTTTGCTGGCCGGAATACTGTTGAGCTTTGAGAAGAGCATTCTGAGCTTTGTATATTTTCCGTTCAGAATAGCGCTTATCCCGTAGGCGGCTGTCGGTATCATCAGCGGTATATAGGTGAGAATATACTGCGATTTGCCCTCGAACAGAAGGTGATAACCAAACGCGCCGAGAATAACAAGCGGCAGAAGAACAGTTTCTATATTCGTCTTTTTGTTGATGAACAAAAGATAAATTCCCGCCGCGAACATAATATACAGAATCTGCATATAGAAGTTGAAGTGCAGCTCAAGGAACTGTCCCGTGCTCTTCGAGTAAACATCCTTTGCCAGTCCCTCTATCTGGTCGGAGTTGACTGTATCCGTGTGATAAAGCGCCTTCTGAACATCGTTAGCGGTGTGTGCTTTAACCTTGCTTACCCAAATGCTTTCAAATGTCGGCTCGTTCCACTGGCTGAGAATCTTCTGGCTGAAAAATTCAAGCGAATAGTTAAAGGATTCCGAGAAAACATCCAATCTGTTTTCTATATCGCTCATTGCCTTTTTGTTGGCGTCATCGATCGAAGCGTTCGGATTGCCGCTGAATTTAGGCTTTAGATAGTAATTGATATATGTGTCCTTGGCTATGTTTGTGTACCAGCCCGGAGCCATGTAAGATTCCTGCATACCCATATCGAGGTAGAGCGTCTGCGATACACCCTCGGCGAAATCGGTGCCTGAGCGGCTCTCGTAATGCGCGATGATCAGTGCGTTGGAGCCGATAACTCCCGCAATAAACGCCGCCGCGATAACCGCGCTCTGCCACTTTTTATTCTTGAAAATGTGGATGATAAGCATTATAACAAACGCGACAAGATAAATCATGTTGTTGTATTTTATCAGCGTCGCGAGCACCAACAGCACTCCTGCGGCGATAGCCCAAACGTATTTGTCGCTTTGGAAATACTTTATAAGCATCATGCTTGCCCAAATCGCGAAGCACATTCCAAGCAGATTTCCGTAGGCAAAGGTGCAGAACAAAACGGGCTGCAGACAGAGCGCGAGCAGAATAATGGCGATAAACTCTATTCTTTTGCTCTTGAACAGCAAGCGGGTCATTCTGGCAAGCGCAAAGTAAGAAGCACCGACGCTCAGAACGTTTATGATTTGGATGGGCATTGAGCTGTCCGTTCCGAAAATGCGGTAAACTATTTCACAGAAGCCCACGTAACCCAACTGGAAGGGATAGAAATGGAAGTATGAATAGCCGTTGTAAAACGCGCTGTTGTAAAAGTTTGTGTAGTTTTGCATTGAGGTGTATTCACCCTGTGCCGCGTCGGTTGCCGCTTCAAAAATATTGTAGCTGTCGGCGGCGGGAATGGACCTTGCGCTTAATACCCATGTAAGCCCGATGATTATCACAAACGCGGCAAGCGCTCCTTCGGCAACCGTCATTATACGCTTTGATTTATAGTCGTAAAAACGCCACGTCGCAAGCAGAAGCCCCACAAACAGAACGGTAAGCAGAATGTTCATCGGGAAGAAAACGCTTTTGGGTCCGATTTTTTCGCTGATTATATCCGTAAAGCTTTTTGTGCTGTCCGGATCTCCTTTTTCGGCGAGCACGGCAAATATAATCGTTATAGCCGTATAAATCGCTGTCAGCGCAATCACCACGGCAAGCAGGACGGACGCGGTGCGCCTCATCGAGTAGTTTCTTTGGATCCTTTTGTCAAAAAACTTTTTCAAGCCGAACATAGCCGCTATGCACAGGATTGTAAACAGAAGGTTCAGCGGGATAATATCGGCAACAAACAGGATCTTTTCCGATACGTATTTTTCAGAGTCGATCACGCTCGTCTGGAAGAAAGCCATCAGGGCTATATATCCGAAGGCGAGGAATACAAGCAAACAGAAAATATTGACCGTAATGTATTCGACCATACATTTCTTTTTTTCGGTCTCAACTGTTTTTACCCACGCTTTTGACGGCGCGAATCTATTTGCTTTTGTTTTTCCGCTCATTTTCACTTACCTTTCTAAAATTCATCTTTTACAGAGCGGGAGAACATTTGTTGAATTTCTTCCATGATGTCGGAGCCTTCAAACAGCGCCCTGTAAACAGCCCCGACAATCGGCAAATCAACGTTATATTCCTGTCCGAGCCTCAGCAGTGCCTTTGAGGTCATAACTCCCTCGGCAAGCTTGTCGAATTTATTGCCCTTGGCAAATTCCTCGCCGTAGCGTCTGTTGTGGCTCCACGGAGAAAACAGAGTCGCCTCATAGTCGCCCAGGTGGCACAGACCGAAGGCGCTCATCTTGTTGCCGCCCAGAGCTTCGATAAGACGGGAGATCTCCTGAGTACCTCTCGCCATGAGAGCGCCCTTGAGCGAGGTGTAGTTCAGACCGTCAAGGATACCCGCGGCGATTCCTATTACATTTTTCGCGGCGGCGCCTATTTCGCTGCCAATCATGTCCTTGCCTATGTAAAAGCGGATAAGCTCGCTTGAAAACTCGTTTACAAGCTTTTGCTTTACCTCGCGGTTGCGGCTGTCTATGACCATGCAGTTGGGAATACCCTTTACATAGTCCTGAGGATGACCCGGACCCACCCACGCAGCTACGGGCGTTTTTGTTTCGTCTGTGAATTCCTCGACGATCTGGCTGAGACGTTTGCCGGTCGTCGCCTCGACGCCCTTCATGCAGAGGACGATGATTTTGCCCTCAAGCGGATTTTTGGCGATCTCCGCGAAATACGAGCGAAGGTGCTGTGAGGAAATGGATATCACGATCACTTCGGCGCGGCTTACCGCGTAAGGCAGGTCGGACGAAACCTCGATTGATTCGGGGAACGTGAGATAATCGTTGCAGTGATATTTTTGAAGCTGAATAAACTCCGGCGCGTCGGCAAGACCGCAGCTTAAAACCTCGTGGCCTATTTTATCAAGATACCACGCTATGCAGCTGCCCCATCTGCCGCAGCCCAAAACAGATATTTTCATATTACACTCCTGTTTCTGACTAATTGTTTTTTGTTTATATTTAATGCTTATAAATAAAGCTGAAAAGCTTACGGTAATTTTAAAAATGTTGTTCGGGTATTTTTACGGTTAAAAAAGAACATAAAAATACCCGCCCGACCGTATGATTTAAATAATAACCTGCCTACGAGTAGAACAGGTGGGTGCCCGCCTTCGAGCTTCAGGCTCCCTTCTTCCGGAAGCGGGAGGTCTGCACACCGCTCAAAGAGCAAAGCTCCCGATTTAAGTGTTGTAGGGTTATTTTAAAATCATTCGCGCATCGGGCAGGCGATAAACAAGCCCCGTATAGTGTTTGCTGTTTAAATTTTATAATTCAATTTTACATTGTTTTTTTCGTTTAGTCAAGAGTTTTTGACAACAGATTGAAAAATATATAAAAAATAAAAATAGTTCAAAAAATATGTTGACAATTACTAATAGATGTGATATCATATTAGATATTGATAATTAGATTATGAGATTTCCTTTCTATGTGCTTGATTACTCCATAAAATTACCTAAAAACCGACGGATTATTCCCGTCGGTTTTTACGTTATGCGGTAAATGATTAATCTTTTGTAAATATTCTTGAAAACAACTGAAAAACGCGATATAATTAAAGTGATAATTAACCGGTTACGAAGTTTGTTAATCCCGCCGTTGATTAACGATCGTTAAAACAGACGAATACAAGGCGTGCATGGGAGCCTACAGACGCTTTTACGTCCCACAAGGGAGATGATATATATGAGAAAATTTGAAACGCTTCCCGAGCCTTTTCAGTGCGATGAGGTGAGGCAATATTATGAGTTGCTGCAAAAAAAGACAGCCTCGCGTGTGATAAAGCGGATTTTTGATATCATTGTATCGCTTGTAATGCTGGTTTTTTTGCTGATCCCGATCATAGTTATCGCTTTGATCGTTCGGTTCAGCTCCCCGGGACGCGCATTTTTCCGTCAGGAAAGAGTTACAAAATACGGAAAGCATTTTTATATTTTTAAATTCCGCACCATGGTGGAAAACGCCGAGACGCTCGGCGCACAGGTTACGACCGACAGCGACGACAGGGTCACGTCGATAGGAAGGTTCCTTCGCAAGTACCGCTTGGACGAGCTTCCCCAGGTGTTCAACGTTCTCGGAGGCAGTATGTCGTTTGTGGGAACAAGACCCGAGGTGCCCCGATATGTGAAGTGCTATGAGCCGGAATATTACGCCACGCTTTTGCTTCCGGCGGGAATCACCTCGCTCGCTTCGATTATGTACAAGGATGAGGAAAAGCTGCTGTCATCCGCAAAGAACGCCGACGAGGTCTATCTCAAAAACGTTCTCCCCGAAAAAATGAAATACAATCTTGAATACACAAAAAGCTTCAGCTTCTTCGGCGATATCAAGCTTATGTTTAGGACAGTCAGGGAAGTTATAAGCTGAATAAAAAAGCGTCGTGAAAATGATTTTACCGTCATTTCCGCGACGCTTTACGCTTTACTTTTTGCAGCTTTTACAGCTTGATACGGCTTTGATAGCCTCTCCTGATTTGCGCAGTTTCCATATCGTCAAGGTTGTGTCCACGCACGCTTTGAACCAATCCTATACAAATCAGTGTCGCCAACAGCGAGGTGCCTCCCGAGCTGAAAAGCGGAAGTGTGATTCCGATAACCGGGAAGAAGCCCAAAACCATTCCGATGTTGATTATGGTTTGAGAGGCAAACGAGGCGAACACTCCTCCGCACACAAGCTTGCCAACCGTTTCGGTGGCGTTTGAGGCGTTCATAATTATTTTTATCATTATGCCGAACAAAAGTAAAATGATCAGCAGGCAGCCGATAAAGCCCAGCTCCTCGCCGGCGACGGTCAGAATAAAGTCGTTTTCCTGCTCGGGAACGATCGCGAATTCCACACGCGAGCCGTTGTACAGACCGCTTCCGCTCAGCTCTCCGCTCGCTATCGACACCTTGCCCTGATACTGCTGCCAGCCGTAGTTTGTCATGGAGTTGCCGTCCAAATCAAACAGTGCCATTATCCTGTTGCGGTGCTCGGAGTTCATAAAGACATTCCAGATCAACGGTATCCCTGCCGCTATCAAACCGCCTAAAATCAGATAATAGCGAAGCTGTACTCCTGCTATGAACGTCATTATTAAAAAAATCATAGCGAAGATCAGCGCGGTGCCGTCGTCTCCCTGAAAGTGGATCATAAGTATCGGGATCGCGGCATGAAGCACAAGAGTGATCACTCCGATAAGGCTGTGAAGCCTATTCTTTTCGATCAAAAAAGAAAGATGCTTTGAAAATGTGATTATAAAGCAGATTTTAATAAACTCCGACGGCTGGAAGGTAAAGCCTCCCGGCAGACGGATCCATGCGGTGTCGTCGGTGCCGTCAACGGTCACTCCGAATAAAAAGACAAGCACCATTAAAGCAAGCCCGAGTATCAGGGCAAAGTACCATTTTTTTATAAAAAAACGGTAGTCGGCAAATGAAAAAAGCATTGCTGCCGCCAACCCCGCGATTGCGGCAGCAATTTGAGGACGCAAAAAGCTGTAGTTGCCGGCGCGCTGCATACTTGAAATGAGAAACAGGCTGTAAACGACCGCCGAAAGCGTGAGAAGCCACAGCACCACATCGGTTTTGCGGAAAAAGTCTGATAATTTGTTCAATATTAACGCCTCGTACTTATTTTTTAAATAGTAAAAACTGTTTGATTCTGTGTTTCATAAAAATTGTATTAAAAGCTTCAATTCTATTATAGTAAATTCAGCGGATAATATCAAGTTATTTTTTTTATTTGGAATAATACATTAGGTTATATTTGATATAATAAAATATAAATAATTTCGGAGGTGCATTTATTTGTTATCTGATATTGAAATTGCTCAGCAGGCAAAACTGCTTCCAATCAAAGATGTGGCGGCTCAGCTCGGTATCACCGGGGATGAGCTTGAGTTCTACGGAAAATATAAAGCGAAGCTTTCGGATGAGCTTAGCGCAAGATTACAGGACAAGCCGGACGGAAAGCTTGTGTTGGTGACTGCCATCAATCCCACACCCGCGGGCGAGGGCAAAACCACCACCACAGCCGGACTTGGTCAGGCTATGGCTAAAATAGGCAAAAAGGCTATCATCGCCCTGCGCGAGCCTTCTCTCGGTCCCGTGTTCGGGATAAAAGGGGGAGCCGCGGGCGGCGGATACGCTCAGGTCCTCCCGATGGAGGATATCAACCTTCATTTTACGGGAGATATGCACGCGATAACCTCGGCTAACAACCTTTGCTGCGCCATGCTCGATAACCATATTCAGCAGGGCAACAGCCTCGGCATAGATCCGCGCAGAATTCTCATTAAGCGCTGCCTTGATATGAACGACCGTGCGCTGAGAAATATCGTTGTTGGACTCGGCGGAAAGGTCAACGGCGTTCCGCGCGAGGATCATTTCATCATCACGGTTGCGTCCGAGGTCATGGCTATCCTTTGTCTTGCGACCGACGTTGACGACCTCAAGCGGCGTTTGGGAAATATACTTGTTGCTTATAATTATTCGGGCGAGCCTGTTTACGCGAGAGATTTGCAGGCTGACGGCGCGATGACTGCGCTGCTCAAGGACGCGATAAAGCCGAATCTTGTTCAAACGCTTGAAGGAACTCCCGCTGTGATGCACGGCGGACCGTTTGCAAACATAGCTCACGGCTGCAACAGCGTGAGGGCAACAAAGCTTGCGCTCAAGCTTGCCGATTACTGCATAACCGAGGCGGGCTTCGGCTCCGACCTCGGCGCCGAAAAGTTCCTTGACATAAAGTGCCGCTGCGCGGGGCTCACACCTTCGGCTATCGTGCTTGTCGCGACCTGCCGCGCGCTCAAATATAACGGCGGAGTTCCCAAGACCGAGGTTTCAAGCGAGAATCTTGAAGCTCTCAAAAAGGGTATCGCCAACCTCGGCGTCCACATCGAAAACATGAGAAAATACGGCGTTCCGGTTGTCGTGGCGATAAATAAATTCGGCACCGACACCGAAGCCGAGCTTAAATATATTGAAAACTACTGCATTGAAAACGGAGCCGATTTTGCCCTTTCCCAAGTGTTCGGCAAGGGCGGCGAAGGCGGAGTTGAGCTTGCGCAAAAGGTCGTTGAAGCCTGCGAAAAGCCGTCCGATTTCAGCCCGATCTATGATTTGGAGCTGTCCGTAAAGGAAAAGATCGAAGCGATCGCTTCAAAGATTTACGGAGCAGCAAGGGTCAGCTACACCACAGCCGCCGAAAAAGCGATCTCCGAGGTGCAGAAGTTAGGCGCGGACAAGCTTCCCGTCTGCATAGCAAAAACGCAGTATTCACTTTCCGACAATCCTGCTCTGCTCGGTGCTCCGAAGGACTTTGAGATAACCGTCCGCAATGTTTCACTCTCCAACGGCGCGGGCTTCACGGTTGTGTACACAGGCGATATAATGACAATGCCCGGACTTCCCAAGGCTCCGGCGGCGCATAATATCGACGTAGTTGACGGGAAAATCACGGGACTGTTTTAAAATGGTGCGGATAATTTCCAACAGCGCGGAGGAAACCGAAAAAGCGGGCGAGCGCTTGGCGGAGCTTTTGCACGGCAATGAGGTCATCGCCATGTTCGGCGGCTTGGGAATGGGCAAGACAGCCTTTACTCGCGGACTTGCGAGAGGTCTGGGCGTAAACGACGGTGTTTCAAGCCCGACCTTCGCGCTTGTGAACGAATACAGCGGAAAATTTAAAGTTTACCATTTTGATATGTACAGGGTCCAAAGCTGGGACGATCTCTACTCAACGGGCTTTTTCGACTACATTGACAACGGAGTGCTTGTGATCGAGTGGAGCGAGAATATAGAGGGCGCTTTGCCCGAAAACGCCCTGCGTATTACGATCGACAGGGGAGAGCATGACGGACAGCGGATCATCGAGATGGAAGGTGTGGATGAGCTGTGATTATACTTGCGATGGATACATCAGCCAAAGCGGCTTCGGTTTGTCTGGCTGATGAGGATAAAATAATAGGTGAGTTTTTTATAAATACCGGGCTCACGCATAGTCAAACCCTGATGCCCATGGCTGAACAGCTTTGCGCAAACAGCGGAATTCCGATCAGTGCCGTTGAAGCCGTTGCCGTTAACGCGGGTCCGGGCTCTTTCACGGGTGTGCGTATCGGCGTTGCGGCTGCTAAAGGGTTGGCGTTTAAAAACAGCCTGCCGTGCGTCGCAGTGTCCACTCTTGAAAGTATGGCGTACAATTTTCTCGGATTTGACGGCATTGTCTGCGCCTTGATGGACGCGCGCTGTTCTCAGGTTTATAACGCGATATTCAGAGTCAGGGGAGAAACAGTCGAGCGGCTCTGCGGGGATCGCGCCATCTCGCTCACGGATCTAAAGCTTGAATTACAAAACTATACCGAAAAAACGGCGCTTGTCGGAGACGGAGCGGCAATAAGCTATAAAAGCCTTGAAAATCCGCCTGAAAACATTTTTTTAGCGCCCGTAAATAAAATTAACCAAACTGCGTCCGGCGTTGCGTGCGCGGCGTTTAGGCTGATCAAACAGGGGCTTACTTTGTCGCCTGCCGAGCTTATGCCGATGTATCTCAGACTGCCGCAGGCGCAGAGAGAGCTCAATAAAAGAATGGGGGTAACAACATGATAGCACTTGGCTGCGATCACGGCGGCTTCAATCTTATGGTCGCCATTAAAAAGTATCTTGATGAAAAAGGAATTGAATACACCGATTTCGGCACGGACAGCGCCGAAAGTGTGGATTATCCCGTATACGCCTACAAGGTCGCAAAAGCCGTCACGGGCGGCGGCTGCGACATTGGAATTCTTTGCTGCGGCACCGGTATCGGTATAGCCATGGCAGCGAATAAGGTAAAGGGTGCGCGCGCCGCAGTTGTAAATAACGAGTTCGGCGCGGAGATGACGCGCCGCCATAACCATGCTAATATCCTGTGCATGGGCGGCAGGGTGATCACCGAGGAGGAGGCGGTCAAATTCACCGATATTTTCCTCAATACACCCGAGGAAGGCGGCCGTCACGACAAACGCATAGCGATGATCACGGCTATTGAAGAAGGTATTTTTGAAGCTTGAATATCTGAAGGGAACCTCTAACAATTCCCTACCGCGCATAAGCACGAAATCTTCACGGCATAATATTCCGCGCTTCTGCACGACATTGAATTATAAGAGATTTCCTGAAAAAACAGGGCGCATCGGTTAAGCGATGCGCCTTTATTTTATGTATGATCTCATCTGTAACCGGTATATCAACGCCGTAACTATTTTGTAATAAATTTCAGCATTTTCGGCTGAAAACACCTGTTTTTAACATGATTAACAATCTTTAACAAAAGAATTGTGATTTTTAACACAATCAACAAGCTTTAACAAACACAAAATTATTGTTAATAATTAATAATAAACATCAAATAAAGTGATTAAAAAATGCATATACTCTACAATAAAAGTCAAAGTTGTAACCAAATGCTTCAAAAAATTTCATTTTTTTAAATTTATTTACAAAAAGGCTTGCTTTTTTTCTTATATAGTATTATAATAACACCATAATGTTCTTTAAGAATATTTATAAAGAATTTTTTTGGAGAATTTTTTTATAGAATTTTTTTACGGAATTCTAAAAAAGAAGATATGGAGAGAGTAAAAAATGAGATTACGCAAGCAGGAACTGGGAGACAGAAATCTGGTAGGCAACCGTGTAGAGCTTGTCAGAAAGCAAAAGGGCATGAAACAAAAGGAGCTTTTGGCACAGCTTCAGGTTAACGGGGTTGACATGAACGCGTCCGGTCTTTCCAAGCTGGAGGGACAGATACGCTTTGTCACCGACGTTGAGCTGGTTGCTCTCGCCGATATTCTTGAGGTATCGGTTGACTACTTACTCGGCAGAGAAAAATAACCCGCTCCGGACCTATACTTACAAATCACGATCCGTTGAAAGCAGCCTTTGTTTTCAGCGGATTTTTTGCGTTTTCATTTGTGCCGTGGTGCTGCCCTGATCGGCTTCAAGAGCAAGAATCGCAAAAGCGGTCTGTAAAAAATACCCGAAAATACAAGAAAAGCCCTGTCCGAAGACAAGGCTTATGCACTCTCACACCTATTATTATATCACATATCATTTCAAGATGCAATAGTTTTTTTGAAAATAAATTTATAAATATTTTTATAAAAAGTGTTGACAATGTGATTATTTATGGTATAATATAGACAAGATAAAAACAAGGAGGTCTTTAATATGAAAGTTAAGATTTTCCATATCAGACACATCAAAGATTTTATCCGGAGCTTGCCACCCAATGTGGAATCCCAAAGCTTTTTGGCGAAGGGAAACGGATCTTATTAAGACGGATAAGCTAATCATTTCCAAAGTTATTAAACAGATTTTTTGACGGATTAAGACTTTTATCTGCAGCGGCGGAATCAGGACACGTAAACCACTTTCATTTTTGATATATTGGTTCCAATGCCTTAGTAAGAAATGTGCCGGTTAGCTGAAAAGTATTTGGGAGCTTCCGAACTTCTTACAATTTAATATTTTTACTCTTAAACTTTCTTTTCTTCAAATTTTCCTTTTTGCTTCTATGAGCCTTTGCAGTAAGTATATAAGCTTTTTGAATTATGTTAGGAGAATCGGTCCCATGAGAAGTTAACGCTTTTACCGAACTATTCTACGAAACCGGAGAAGGTCCAATGTAATACTTAATTGATAAAACGGTTATCCTGAGTAAAGCGAGGAACAAGCCCATGTACAAGGTAAGAACGCTTTGAGGACGCTTTAGTTATTAAACATTTGGAGCAAGTCCCGAGAACGGTTTAAATTGAAAGTTGATCCAAACGCCGAGATGATGCGCACATCTCGGCGTTTGTTTCGCGTTTGGGTTCCGGCGGACGCAACTATCCCGAAATGAATTTTGAGCACTGAAGCTTGGGCGCGTAAAATGCACCGTCTGATTTTTGTGCGGTGTCAACCGGGTTTTTCTCAAAAAGTCCCCTCTCACGGTTGGTGAGAGGGGAACGTTTATAATATGTTTAAATTTTAAATTCGGCTTACAGTCCCAAAACATCCTTGGCTGAGCTTACGAGATTCTCGCAGATTTGAAGCGCGTCGTCTTTGTCCTTTCCGACGGTGGTGATGTAGAGCTTGATTTTCGGCTCGGTTCCGCTGGGACGGAAAATAACCGCGTTGTCGCCTTCAAGGTTAACGGCGATAACATTCGAGGTCGGGAGAGTCAGAGCGGTCTCTTCGCCTGTCAGCAAATCGGTTTCTTTTTTCAGCAGATAGTCGCTCACCTTTACAGCCTTGTAGCCCGCGATTGAGTCGGGAACGTTCTCTCTTACACGTGTCATCATGTCAGCCATTTTTTGCATTCCCGCAGCGCCTTCAAATTCAAAGGCGAAGGTGCGGTTGAGGTAATAGCCGAATTCCTCGTACAATCCGTCGATAACCTGAGCGAGAGACTTGCCCTGCTTTCTGTAATAAGCCGCCATTTCAGCAACTAACATGGAAGCAACGACCGCGTCCTTATCTCTTACATAGGTGCCGGCGAGATAGCCGTAGCTTTCCTCAAAGCCAAACAGATAGCGGTCCTCCTCGCCCTTCTGCTCCAGACCGAGAATGACCTCGCCGATGTATTTGAAGCCGGTAAGAACGTTTTTCAGCTCGCAGCCGTACTTATCACAAAGCTTGTTGATGAGCGGAGTTGTAACGATAGTCTTTACAACAACGGGCTTTTCGGGGAGAGTTCCCGCTTCCTTTTTGCAGGAAAGAATGTAGTTTGTAAGCATTACGCCGTCCTCGTTGCCCGTGATCAGACGGAAGCTGCCGTCGTAATCGCGAACCGCGATACCTACTCTGTCAGCGTCGGGGTCGGTGGCGAGAAGCAGGTCGGGCTGCTCCGTTTCGCAAAGCTCAAGCCCCTTTTGGAGAGCCTCATGGATCTCGGGGTTGGGATAGGGACAGGTGGTGAAGTTGCCGTCGGGCATTTCCTGCTCCTTGACTACTATGACTTCTTCAACGCCGATATTTTTCAGAACTCTTCTTACAAGCTTGTTGCCCGTTCCGTTGAGAGGAGTGTAAACGACCTTCAGACCGGCTCCCTTGCAGATTCCGGGATTGACTTGCTGCTCCATAACCTTTTCGAGGTAGCTGTCGTAAACGCTGTCGTCAACATACTCGATCATGCCGGACTTTACAGCCTCGTCAAAATCAGCGGTTTTTACGTCGGCGAACATATCGAGCTTCTGGATCTCGTCGTAAACAGCCGCCGCCGCGTTGTCGGTCATCTGGCAGCCGTCCTCGCCGTAAGCCTTGTAGCCGTTGTACTTGGCGGGGTTGTGGCTCGCTGTTACCATGATTCCCGCGCGGCAATTGAAATAGCGCACGAGGTATGAAAGCACGGGCGTGGGCTGGAGCTCGCTTGTGATGTAAACCTTGATTCCGCTTGCCGCTAACACTCTTGCAGCCTCGATCATAAACAGGTCGGCTTTTATGCGGCTGTCATGCGAGATAGCAACGGCGCCGCCGCCGTATTTTTTGAGAACGTAGTTCGCAAGACCCTGAGTAGCCTGACGAACAACGTAGATGTTCATACGGTTGGTGCCCGCTCCGATCACGCCTCTCAAACCCGCTGTTCCGAATTTGAGCGCGGTGTAAAAGCGGTCGTAGATCTCGGTGTCGTTATCCTTAATGCTTTCAAGCTCGGCAATAAGATCGCTGTCTTCCTTCGCGTTTTCACACCAGATTTCATAGAGCTTTTGATAATCCATAAATATCCCTCCGTAGCAAAAATTAGTTTTTTGTATTGCGCGTATGTCCGTTTTCAACAAAAATTACGGATACACCATTACGAATTTAATATAACATAAAACGGTAAAAAAAACAAGTGATTTCTGCTTATATCTTTTACCGTTTTGAAAATTTGTATTTAATTTATATTTATTGTTTATTATTTTTGAGTCTGAGATGAATAAGCATACACAGCGCCGATAAAAGTTTTTGTTTTAGTTGGATAAAATTTTACTTGCTAAATGTCATTGTTTGTAAAAAAAGCTTGACCTTTGCACAAAAAAAGTTTATACTTGTATAGGTGTATTGATAGAATATACAGAATATTCATCGAAAGGATTCAGATTGATGGGAGTTTATGAAGAGCTTGTCGCGAGAGGCTTGATCGCGCAGGTTACGGACGAAGAAGAAATCAGAGAGCTTGTAAACAGCGGAAAGGCTGTTTTCTACATAGGCTTTGACCCCACCGCGGACAGTCTGCACGTCGGACACTTTATGGCTTTGTGCCTTATGAAGCGCCTGCAAATGGCGGGCAACAAGCCGATCGCGCTGCTCGGCGGCGGAACAGGCATGATAGGCGACCCCTCGGGCAGAACCGATATGCGTCAGATGCTCACAAGAGAAACGATTCAGCACAACGTTGACTGCTTCAAGGAGCAGATGAGCAAATTCATTGATTTTTCCGACGGCAAGGCGCTTATGGTTGACAATGCCGAGTGGCTGCTTGATCTCAATTATGTGGAGCTGCTCCGCGAGGTCGGACCGCATTTCAGCGTCAACAGAATGCTTGCTGCCGAGTGCTACAAGCAGAGAATGGAAAGAGGACTCAGCTTCCTTGAATTTAACTACATGATTATGCAGTCCTATGACTTTTACGCTCTTTTTCAGCGTTACGGCTGCAATATGCAGTTCGGCGGCGACGACCAGTGGAGCAATATGCTCGGCGGCACCGAGCTTATCCGCCGCAAGTTAGGCAAGGACGCCTACGCCATGACCATCAACCTGCTCTTGAATTCCGAGGGCAAGAAGATGGGCAAGACCCAGTCCGGCGCGGTTTGGCTTTCAGCCGAAAAAACCAGCCCTTATGATTTCTACCAGTACTGGAGAAACGTTGACGACGCCGATGTTGTCAAATGCCTTAAAATGCTCACCTTCCTTTCTCTCGACGAGATAGAGGAGCTTGCGAAGCTTGAGGGCAGCGAGATCAACAAGGCAAAGGAGATCCTCGCCTACGAGCTGACAAAGATGATCCACGGCAAGGAAGAGGCGGACAAGGCTCAGGAGGCGGCGCGCGCGTTGTTCGGCAGCAAGCAGAACACCGACAATATGCCCTCAACCGAGCTTACTGACGACGATTTCACCGACGGCGAAATCGGAGTGCTCGATTTGCTCTCAAAGTGCGGTCTTATTCCCTCAAAGAAAGAGGGCAGAAGGCTGATAGATCAGGGCGGAATCTCAATTGACGACAAAAAGGTTACCGAGGTGACCGCAAAGCTTGACAAGAGCGCGTTTGAAAAGGGCTACGCGGTGATCAAGAAGGGCAAGAAGGTCTTCCACAAGGCGATTTTCGGTTAAAGGGAAAAAGGCAGGAAACTGCTTAAAATTTATATTATAAGAAAGAAGGAAACAAACAAATGAAAAAATTTTTTAGTGAATTCAAGGAATTCATCAGCCGCGGCAATGTGCTCGATCTTGCGGTAGGCGTTATCATCGGCGCTGCTTTCGGCGCGATCGTTACCGCTCTCTGCGAGAAGATCATCACCCCGCTTATCGAGTTGATCATCGGCTCAATTCTGGGCAAGAGCATCGACGAGATGACCAGCGTGCTCAACGTTGGCCCCATCGAATTCGGAGCTTTCCTCTCCGCTGTAATCAACTTCATCATCATGGCGTTCATCATCTTCCTGATCGTTAAGGGCTTCAACAAGATGGCCAACCTCAGAAAGAAAGAAGAGGCGGAAGAAGAGCCCACCACAAAGGTTTGCCCGTTCTGCTGCTCCGAAATCGACATCAAGGCTACAAAGTGCCCGCACTGCACAAGCGATCTTCCCGAAATGGTTGACTAAGCCCGGCGTGTGATATAATCAAATGGAAAAGGTGTGTCTTTTCGGCACACCTTTTAATATAAGAGATTTTCTAAAGAAAGGACAAAACTATTATGTATGAAAACACACCGTCAAGCTTCGGTTGGTTTGGCAGGATCCTTCTGACCTGTATTCCTGTCGTCGGATTTATTTTACTCATTGTGTGGGCGTGCGGCGGAACCGAGTGCCCCGCCGTAAAAACATGGGCAAGGGCGCAGTTCCTTTTAATGCTGATTCCCATTGTAGTTATCACTGTTTTGTTTTTGGTAGGTGCGCTGAACTGGGATACAGTGAGAACCTCGTTAAACATCAGATAAGTCCGGTAATGCTTTGATTATTGACAATAATTTTACAATCATATTTAAATTCAAATGCTAAGCTATTTGAAAAGAAGGTTAATTTTATGAAAAAAATAATATTGATAGCAGCTCTTGCCTTGATTCCCGTTTTGGCAGGATGCTCCTCTCAGCAAAGCTCCGCTTCCGCTTCCCCGGCGGACAATACCGAGGCTCAGACAACTGCCGCCGTTACTGAGGCTCCGACGGCTGTAGAAACGGTCTCTCCCTCCACCGAAGCGGCGAGCGCGGCTCAGGCGGATAACGGCAATATTTCGTTGGAGGACGCTAAGTCGATCGCGCTTAAAGACGCGGGCTTTGACGCTTCTCAGGTTCAGTTCACAAGCACAGAGCTCGATAACGACGACGGGATCGAGAAGTACGAAATTGATTTTATCAACGACGGCTATGAGTATGAATATGACATCAACGCCAAAACAGGTGAGATCATCGAAAAGAGCAAGGGCATCGACGACTGATAGCACCGGGTAAAGATTGCCTGAAAGTATATGAGAAAATGTCCTGCGGAGGAGGAAAAATCTTTCGCGGGGCATTTTTGCGTGTTTTCCCGATTTGGTTTTTTTTCGTAAAATTTTGCTGTTTTTGAAAATTTTTTAGTGAGCTTTTTCCGACATTTCTTGACAACTAAGCTGTAACAGATTATAATTTTGATAAATAACTAAGAAACGAGGAATGATTATGCTTTGCAGGAACTGCGGAGAATTCTTTAATAAGAATATAAAGTTTTGCCCCGTGTGCGGTTCGCAGCTTATGCCCGACGACGCGGATAGTAAGCAAGATCCGAATGTCACCCTTTCTGCCGAAAAGACTTACGAAGCGCCGCAGAGAGCTGTGCCGCCGCAGGCACCGTTACAGGGCGCGCCCAAAGGCTTTGAAAACCGCAGCAGCGTTAACAAGGTTCCGCCTGCCGTGCCTTACAGAGGAGCGCCCGGGGCGTTTCCGCCGAATAACGGCTATCCGCCCTCAGGTCCGGGCAATATGCCGCCGTCCGGAGGAAAGGACAGTGTAAACAGAACTCTTATTATTCTTATTTGTGTTCTGGGAACGCTTATAATTATCTGTACCGCTGTCTTTTTCTTTTTTTATTTTCAAAAGGACAACGACGGCGGATCGAAAGCCGATACCGCACCCGTTGAAACAACGCAGACTGTCAGCCCAACGGCGAATGACATTACCGAAGTCACTCAGCCGGCAACACAGCCCGACAACAAGGTGCGTGTGCCTGACGTCAAGGGTGAGAAATATGACTTGGCTATGGAGCACATTAATGCTGTGGGACTGACTCCCGAGCTTGTTTTGGTTGAGGACAGCACGGTTCAGGCTGACTATGTTATAAGCCAGTCGCCGGGTGCCGACGCCTACGCCGAAAAAGGAACGAAGGTAACAATCAATGTAGCCAAGGCTCCCACTCCGACACAGACAACTCAGAAGCCCACCGAGGCTCCCGCGCCCGTTGACGACGGAAACACATATTATGTTATCGCCAGTGAATACGTGACGCTGCGCGACGCCGCTACACGAACAGGCAGAGAGATCACCAAAATAAACAGGGGAGAGAAGGTTACTTATATTTCATCCGACGGAGAGTTTTCATATGTATCATATAACGGAACAAAAGGTTATATTCTTTCCGAATTCCTTTCAAAAAACAAGAATGAAATAAACGGCGGCTCGGGAAACGCCTCTTTGAAAGAGGGCGATTATCTGTACTGCCGCGCAAGCGATTTTGCCACGCTTCGCAGCAGCACGTCAATGAGCTCTTCCGCTTTGGAAAAAATAAACCGAGACGAAAGAGTTTCATATCTCGGACGGAGCGGCGATTGGTATCATGTTTCGTACAACGGAAAAACAGGTTACGTATTGGTATCCTTTTTCAGTCCGCAGGCGGATGCTCCGCTGAATTACAATGATTATTAAGAGGCTATTAATGAAAAAAGTATTGTTTGTTGCAGCGGCTGCCGCTCTGATTATTGCGGGCTGCGGTCAAAGCGAATCTTCATCTGATAATTCTGCCGCTCAAAGCAGTATTATTTCGGAAACCGACGGCAATGCAGCTGCCGGTGCTTCGAGTGCTTCAGGTGCTGCGGGCTTTTCGGGCGGTTCGGAAACAACGGGAACTCCTTCTGCTTCGGGCAGTACACAAGGTGTAAGCGGGACGGGGCAGTCCTCTATATCCGAAAGCGGAAGCGTTGACGGCGATTCGCAGAAAAAGCTGATAAATATAACCGCCATTTCTCAATATCCCGAGCTTCCCACCGGCTGCGAGGTGACGTCTTTAGCCACCGTGCTGAACTATTACGGAATTGACATCGACAAGTGCGACATTGGAGATAATTACCTTGACAAGGGCGACGTGGGAACGGTCGATTTTCACGAGGCTTTTGAGGGCGACCCGAGAGACGAAAGCTCCTTTGGCTGCTACGCTCCCGTTGTTGTAAAAGCGGCTGAGAAAATTTTAAGCGAGCGTCAGTCTCAGCTCACGGTGAGCGAGGTCTCGGGCAGCGAGCTTGAAGCTCTGTTTGCATACACCGACAAGGATATCCCCGTTATTGTGTGGGGCACTCAGGATTGTCAGCAGGGTCAGTACACCGTTACATGGAATGTTGACGGAAGGGATCTGACATGGTTCTCGCCCGAGCATTGCATGGTGTTGGCGGGCTACAGCGACAGCTCCGTGTGGGTCGCCGACCCGATCTACGGCGAAATAAAGCAATATGACATTAACGTTTTCAAGTCGTGCTACGATTCGCTGTATAAGCAGGCTATTGTTATTCAATAATCAGCGTTAATAATTATTATAAAACGAAAAAATATCCGGACCCTTTTCCGAGAAGTAAGGGGTTCGGATAAATTTTTGTTTATATTCTAAATCAGAAAAAAGAATACAAAACCGCACACAATTCCTATCGCCATTCCCGCAATAACATCGTGAACGTAATGTGCTCCCGCCAAAATGCGTGAAACCGCTATAAGCGCCGATATGACCGTGAAAGCTATTCCTAAAGGCACATTAACATACAGAAACGCGAACGAGATAATAAAAGCGCTTGCAGTATGCCGGCTGGGAAAGCTCTTTCCGTTTGTATCCTTTTGAAAAACAGACGGTTTGCCGTATTTTTCATAAGGGCGTTTTTCATTTATGACTATGCGGAGAACTGCCACCGCAACATATACTCCTAACGGCACAAGGGTAAGCCTTAAAAGCTCGCCGCGCAGGAAAAAGAAAGCGTATATCAGCAGCAGCGGATAAGCCGCTAACATCAAAAGCGGCAATGCCTTGTAAACAAAATGAAGAGTATATCGCGCGGTCTTATTTTCGGCGAAAAAATCCACGCTTTTTTCAAATATTACTCGGTTAATACTCATTTTTTCTCATTAAAAGACGGGCGCTTAACAGCGCGGTTTGATAATTCTGTGATAATATTTTACCATACTTCGGGTTCGATTTCAACCTTATATTTATCAAACCAGTAATCAAGCTCAATTATATACGCCAAAATCTGCGGAGCCTGCATAAGCTGGCCGTACCACGGTTCTTTAACGCGTTCCGGGTGTTCAATAATTTCCTCAACGGCTTTTTTGTTAAGCAGGGCAGTCAGGATATTATTCTTTTTAAGAATTAGCCTTACTCTCTTCGCGCATTCCTCAAAATAAACGGGGTTGTGGGTTTTGGGGTAAGGGCTTTTTTTGCGCCACGCGATTTTTTCGGGAAGCACATCCTCAAATGCCTTTCGCACGATACCCTTTTCTCTGCCGCCCCATGCTTTCAGCTTCCACGGCATATTGTAGGCGTATTCGACCAGCCTGTAGTCGCAGAAGGGCACTCGCACCTCAAGTCCGCTGAACATTGAGCACCTGTCCTTGCGCTCAAGCAGGCATTGCATGAACCAGTAAAAGTTCAGGAAAAACATCTCGCGCATCCGGGCGTCCTCTTCGGAGTCGGAGGGGAGCTTCGGGGCGCGTTTTACTGTGTCAAGATATCTTTGCCGCACATATTCTTCTCCGCGCGGCAGCACTCCCGATCGAAGTATCGACCTTCGCACATCCTGACTGCGCGACCACGGAAAGCAGTCCTCGAATAATATATCACGGTTGAAGTACCACGGATATCCTCCGAAAAGCTCGTCGGCGCACTCGCCCGACAGTGCAACGGTGTAGTCGCGTTTTATCTCTCTGCAAAACATCAGCAGAGACGCGTCAACGTCCACATAGCCGGGCAGATCGCGTGCTTCAACGCTTTCATACAACGCGTCGGCTAAAAGGGTGTTGTCGATAAGCACCTCGGTATGGCGGGTCCCCGCGTCCTTTGACATCAGCTTTATATATTCGTCATCGCGGTTCGGCTGAAACTTGCTCTTGGTAAAGTACAGTGAGTTGCCGCTGTACTCGACCGAGTAAGTCACGGGCTTGCCTAACTTTCGGGCGCGGTTGTATTGTGAGGCGGTCTTGACTATGACGCTGCTGTCAAGTCCTCCCGAAAGCAGCATACACAGCGGAACGTCGCTGACAAGCTGACGCTCGACCGCGTCCGTCAAAAGAAATCGCGTTTTTTCAAGCGTTTCGGTTTCGCTGTCCGTGTGCTCCTTTGCCTCTATTTTAAAATAAGTCTGCCTTTTTAAAACGCCGTCTTTATATAACGCCGATTCTCCCGGAAGCAGCTCCTTCACGCCCTTGAAAATGCCGCAGCCGGGAGTGCGCGCGGGTCCTAAAAAAAATATCTCGTTTAAGCCCTGTTCGTTAATCACCGGGCGAACTATCCCGCTTTGGAGCAGAGCCTTGATTTCAGAGCCGAATATCAGACCGCCCGCGTATTCGTAAAAAAACAGCGGCTTTACGCCGATTTTGTCACGGCACAAAAACAGGCTACGTTCGCGGGTGTCAAAAACCGCAAACGCGAAAATCCCGTTCAGCTTTTCGCCGCAGCGGGTTCCGTATTTCATGTACGCTTTGAGCACGACCTCGGTGTCGCTGTGTCCGCGAAAATGATAGCCGTCGGCGCGCAGCTCCTCGCGCAGCTCGGAAGTGTTGTACAGCTCGCCGTTGTACACAATAACGCAGGTTTTATCCCTGTGGCGGGCTGACATCGGCTGCTTGCCGTTTTCGCGGTCGATCACGACCAGCCGGCGGTGTATAAGAGCGGCGTCGCCGTTTATATATATCCCGTTTTCATCGGGACCCCGCCGCTCAAGGCTTTCCGAGATCGCTTTCAGCCTTTCGCCGCGCTCAACCATTTTGCTGTCCTTTTCTATCCATCCTGCGATTCCGCACATACGGAAATCCCTCCCAAAGCTTGATTTATTTTCTTATCTTATCTTATCTGTTTTACGCTTATCAAAAAGCAGATTATCACTCCTATCAGCAGTGCTCCCGAAAGAAGACTTCCCCCGAACAGGGCGGCACCGCTCACCTGCGACGTTGAGAATACGGCAGTCTCTCTCGGTAATAACTTGAGTACGAAATGAGTGAGCAAAGCGGTCAGCAATCCCTGAATAATTCTGAATAAGAAAAATAATGGCTTGCTGATACCGATATCGCCCAGTGCCGCGAAAATCTGACAGTGAACGCACAAGCCGCCAAAGCCTATCGCAAAAGCGATTTGCTCGACCGTGCCGTTCTTTGCCAGCCTTGAAACCGCGCCGCTGACCTCTAAAGCGACAGCGCAAGCCGTTTGAACGGCTTCGTTTTTTATAAGCTGTCCCAAAATTCCCGTAACCGAGGAAAAGAGCACCGCGAACGCGCAAATCATCAGCATTCCGCGTGCCGCTGCCGCGACCGATTCAACAAGGGCGCGGTAAAAGGAAGGTGAGGGCGGCTGTGCAGTCATCGCAGGCTCTTGAACGTCGTTTTTTCCGAAAATCAGCCTTGCGAAAAGCCCCGTTATTATCACAGACAACGCCTGAGACGCCAAAATTATTGCTCCCGTTTCCGCGCTGTTTAGCAGAGTCGCGCCCGTAAAGCTTATTACAAAGCCCGGACCTGCACACACCATGAATAGCGCAGCGTGACGCGCTTCCTTTTCGCTTATAATTCCCTGACTGTACAGCGCAGCCGCTCCCGCCGCGCCGACGGGGTAGCCTCCGATAAGGCTCATTATAAGCACGGGAACCAACGCGCCGTTCAGTCCGAATATTCGTTTAGCAGGGCGATGCAAAAGCCTGCCCGCTCGGGTAAATATCCCGCATCGCGCGAATAGCTGAGTCACCGCCATGAACGGAAACAGCGAGGGAGCGAGCACGCCTAAGCAAAGCTTGATTCCCTGCTCGGCTCCGTCGCGGCTGCCCTGAGAGCACACCGTGAGCAGCGCGCAGACGCCCGCAGCCGCGGCAGCCTTTAATGCGGCGGATTTTTTTGTTGCCATGATATCACCGATAATAATTATGCCGCAAAGCGAATAAATATTATCGAGGTGACAAAAATGGCAAATAATCGGTCGCGGTTTTCAAATTCACCGCGTATGGATATGGGTTTCGCTCCGCTGATTGAAGCTGTCGGAAACCGTCAGGTCACGGTGGAGGGTTCGGCGGGCGTTCTTCTTTACGAAAACGAGTCAATAAAGCTGAGCGTTGGCAGAATGGTGATAGCCTTCTGCGGCCGTGGTCTGAGACTGCGGTGTATATCGGGCTCCTGTGTGGAAATAACGGGTTTTATTTCTAAAATAGAATTTTTATGCTGAGGGTGAATCTATGCTTCTGCAATTGTTACGGTTCTTTAAGGGCTATGTGCGTTTTCGCGCAAAGGGAAGATCGCCCGAGAGATTTATAAACCTGACCGCTCAAAACGGAATAAGCTTGTGGGATGCTCAGCCGGTCGCAGGTGGGATAGAGGCGTGCATGACGGTCAGGGACTACAGGATAATAATGAAAACCGCCCGAAGAGCGTCTGTTACGACTCGGATAACCAAAAAGCGCGGAGTTCCGTTTTTGGCTGCAAAATATCGCGGAAGGATAGGAATACCTGTCGGAGCGGCTTTGGGGATCGTTCTGCTGATCGTGCTTTCGCGGTTTATCTGGACGATCGACATAAACGGAACAGAAAATTTAAGCGAAGCAAGGCTGCGGACGCTGCTCAGCGAAAGCGGTGTAAAAATCGGCGCTGACAAATATTATATTGATACGGATAAGGTAAAGCGCGACATTCTGCTTGAGGTTGAGGAGCTTAGCTGGCTCAGCGTAAATATATACGGCTGCCATGCCGACGTTGAGTTCAAGGAAAAAACCAAAAAGCCCGAGCTTGACGAAACAGACTCGCCCTGCAATTTAAAAGCAACGCAAGACGGAGTAATTACAGGAATAACGGCAGGCGAGGGCAAGCCGCAGGTAAAGGTGGGCAGCGGAGTTGCAAAGGGCGATTTGCTTGTAAGCGGAGTAACGCTTACAAAGGATAACAAGATCCGCTGTGTGCGCGCAAGGGGAGAGGTTTGCGCGGATATTATTTCCGAAAAGGAAATAAAACTTCCGAAAACCTATATTTATAATTCGATTTCGGAAAATAAATCTGACCGCTTCCGATTGAGCTTTTTGGGGGCTCAGCTTCCGTGCTCGCTTTCGTTCAGGTTTTTTGACAATGAGGTTTATACGCGCAGCGAGTCTTTTCTAAATGTAGGCGGCAAGGCTCTTCCGCTCGGCTTTGTTACCGAAACGGCGCATGAGGTCACATCCGTTGAGCTCCGTACCGACCGGGAGCAGGCGCGGAAAGTTTTTAACAAATCGCTTATGCTTTTTGAAGTTTTTGAAAAGGCGGAAGCGAAAATAGTTTCAAAGGATTATAAAATATCCGAAACGCCCGGCAGCTACGTCTGTGAGGCAAAACTTGTTTTCAACGAAAATATTGCCGAACCTGTTGATTTCAGCGCGGAAGAATAGTATAATGATTCGGGAAAGCCGAATAGCAGGCGTTTCCGCAAATTATTTGACGGGAAATGAAACGATGAGGATTTTATGTATCGGCGATGTTGTGGGCAGTATAGGCTGCCGCTTTCTGCGCTCCAAGCTGCCCGCGCTGAAAAGAGTAAAGGGCGTTGATCTGGTCATCTGCAATGGAGAGAATTCCGCCGACGGCAACGGAATAACGCCGACCTCGGCAAAGTTTCTCTTTGACAGCGGAGTTGACGCCATCACCTTGGGCAACCACGCGTTCCGCCGCAGAGAAGCTTACGATTACTTTGACAGCAGTCCGTTTGTGGCGCGTCCCGCGAATTTTCCGGACAGCTCCGCGCCGGGCAGAGGCATAGTCAATATCGACTGCGGCAGGCGGATCGTCAGCGTCATCAATCTTATGGGGAATATGTATCTTGAAAGCGGGCTCGACTGTGCCTTCGACGTGATCGACCGTATGCTTGAAAAAGCCGTCGGCAATATTATCATCGTTGATTTTCACGCCGAGGCTACGAGCGAAAAGCGCGCAATGGGATATTACCTCGACGGCAGGGTCAGCGCTGTGTTCGGCACTCATACTCATGTGCAGACCTCGGACGCTCAGGTGCTCCCTATGGGCACGGGCTACATCACCGACGCCGGCATGACAGGCACGGTCCATTCGGTACTCGGCGTAAAAACGGACATAGTTATCCAAAAGTTCAGGACAAAGCTGCCCGCCCGTTTTGACTTAGCTGACGGGCGATGCAAGATGGAATGTGTTATTTTTGATATTGACGACCGCAGCGGAAGATGTGTGAACGTCGAAAGCTTGCGAATTGAATGATGAAAAATTCATTTTTTTCTCATTAAACTATTGAAATTGAGAAAAAAAACTTGTATAATAATGGATAGTAGTGTAAAACTCATTGTTTACGAAGGATGTGCTTCAATGATTAACGGAGAGATTTTAAAAAACGCAATTATTTCGGGCGCTCATAACATCAGCGTACAGAAAAAACACATTAACGACCTTAACATTTTCCCTGTTCCCGACGGCGACACCGGCACCAATATGTCAATGACGATCATGGCGGCGGCAAAAGCGCTTGAGGATTTTGAGGGAGGATCAGCCGGCGAGGTTGCTAACGTCACCGCGAAAGCTATGCTCAGGGGAGCCAGAGGCAACTCGGGCGTTATCACCTCTATCCTGTTCAGAGGCTTTTCTCAGGGCTTGAAGGATATGGAAGAGATAAACGGCAAAGATATAGCTGCCGCGCTGGGTATCGGCGTTGACGCGGCTTACAAGGCTGTAGCAAAGCCTACCGAGGGTACGATTCTCACCGTTGCGCGTATGGCGTACGAGGCAGGTGTTGAAGCGTCCCGCGAGAACACAGATCCCGTTTTCGTTTGGCAGGCGATCGTCAACAAGGCAAACGACGCGCTCGCCATGACTCCCGAGCTTCTTCCCGTGCTTAAAAGAGCGGGCGTAGTAGACGCGGGCGGCAAGGGCCTTTGCTCTATTTTCGAGGGAATGCTCTGCTATATCAAGGACGGCGAGATCGTTGAGTACGAGGAGACCCAGACGCTCACGATGGATTCCTTTGACAGCGCCGTTGCTGAGTTCGACGACGATATCGAGTTTACCTACTGCACCGAGATCATCGTCGGCAGAGAGCCCGAATGTTCTCTTGAGCCTGACGATTTGAGAAGCTTTCTCCAGACCATCGGCGATTGTGTCGTTATGGTCAATGACGAAGAAATAATCAAGATCCATGTTCACACCGAAACGCCCAACGTTGTGTTGGAAAAGGGTCTGCTTTACGGTCAGCTCCTTGCCGTTAAGGTCGAGAACATGAAAGAACAGCATAAAAATGCCAAGAAGAGCAGCAAGAAGTCTTCCAAGAAGAGCAAGAAGAAAGAGGAATTTCCTTTTGCCGAGCCCACAGAGCAATTTGGTTTTGTTGCCGTGGCAGCCGGTGAGGGTGTGAAGAACCTCTTCCACGATTTGGGATGCACAAACGTCGTTTCCGGCGGACAGAGCATGAACCCGAGCACCGACGATATTTTGGAAGCTGTTCTCGGCACTCCCGCAAAGAACGTTCTTGTTCTGCCCAACAACAAGAATATCATTCTCGCTGCCGAGCAGGTCATTCCGCTTGTCACCGACAGAAAGGTCACTATCGTACCCACCCGCACCATTCCTCAGGGCATGACCGCCATGTTAAACTTTGACCCGGATTCTTCCGCCGAGAGCAACGCTCAGGTAATGCTTGACGCGGCTCACGGAGTAGGCACCGGTCTTGTAACCTTCGCGGCGCGCAACAGCGAGTTCGACGGCAGAAAGATCAAAGAGGGCGACATCATCGCGCTTAAGAACGGCAAGCTCACGATCACCGATAAGAGCCCGGTCAAGGCTTTGATAAAGCTCGCCAAGGATATGGTACACCGCGACACCTCGTTTATCACTTTGATTTACGGCGAGGAAATCACCGAAGAAGATGCCGGCAAAGCATACGAGGAGCTTCGCGACAGATTCGGCTCACGCGCCGACGTTTCGCTGGTAAAGGGCGACCAGCCTATTTACTACTTCATTCTCAGTGTAGAATAATGCGCGGCGGGCGCTCTCACCCGCCTGCGGAAGATTTGTCTTTTCAATTGGTTTTTAACTGGTTTTCGACTGAAAAAGAGAAGCTTCCGATAATAAAAGATAGAATAAAAACTGCTGAAAGGGCAGGGGCTTGCCTCTGCCTTTTACTTTTCATATAAAAGAATGCCTTCACTTTACAAAATACCCATTTCAGAGCTAAAGGGCTTTGGTGAAAAACGCGCGGAGCTGTTCTCAAAGCTTGGGGTTAATTCTATAGGAGAATTATTGAATTATTATCCCCGCGCTTATCAGGACTGGACTTCTGTTGTAAAAATTGAAAATCTTCAGGACGGCGGCACATTTTGTATAAAAGCGACCGTCGGTTCGCCTGTGTCCGATACCCGCGTTTCGGGAGGAATGATCCTCACAAAAACAAAGGTTTACGACGACACCGGCGCGCTGAAGCTTGTTTGGTTCAACAACCGCTATATCAGTCAAATGCTCGTGTACGGCGGAGAATATTTCTTTTTCGGAAAAATATCCGTTGACAATTACGGTGCGCAAATGGTTGCGCCTGCTTTTTCAAGCGCCGGCAAGGGCGCCGGGATACATCCCGTTTACCGTACCACGGCGGGGCTGCCCGCAAAAACTGTTTCGGCGGCTGTCGAGCAGTCTTTAAAGCTTCTTCCCGAAACCGTAAACGACCCGTTACCCGAGCTTATACGGAAAAAATACGGCTTGTGCGGTCTTAAGCAGGCGCTTATGGACGTTCACTTTCCCAAAACGCGCGAGGCTCTTGAGCTTGCACGCAAGCGGCTTGTTACCGAGGAGCTGTTGGTGCTCAACCTTGGTATGCGCTCGATCAAGGGACAGAGCAGGGGAGTCAGCGGAGTTAAAATCAAAACCGACTTTTCCGGGGAGTTTGCTTCGCTTCTTCCGTTTGAAATGACGGGAGCTCAGAAGCGCGCCGTTGCCGACTGCGTTTCCGATATGATCCGAAAAACCTCGCCGATGAACCGTCTCGTTCAGGGTGACGTCGGCTCGGGCAAAACCGCCGTTGCCGCTTCCGTCTGCTATACGGTCGCGAAAAACGGATTTCAGGCGGCGTTTATGGCACCCACCGAAATATTGGCAAGGCAGCATTTTGAAAATCTTTCCAAGCTGCTTGAAAAAACGGGGGTCAGGGTCGCTTTGCTTACCGGCTCATTAAAGGAGAGCGAAAAAAAGCGTGTGCGCACGGCTCTTGCCGATGGTGAGATAGATTTGGTCATCGGCACCCATGCACTGATAACCGACAAAACCGAGTTTAAAAATCTCGGTCTTGCCGTAACCGACGAGCAGCACCGCTTCGGAGTCGCTCAGCGCGCGAGACTTCTCGGAAAGGGAGAAAATCCCCATTTAATGGTAATGAGTGCCACGCCCATTCCGCGCACGCTCGGTCTTATCATCTTCGGAGATTTGGATATTTCCGTTATTGACGAGCTGCCGCCCTCGCGCAAGGCTGTAAAAACCGTGCTCAGGGGCTCGGCTGACCGCCCTAAAATATATCAATTTATAAAAAAAGAAATAGCTGCCGGCAGACAGGCTTATATCGTCTGTCCTCTGATTGAGGAGGGCGCGATCGACGGAGTCGCCTCGGCTGAGGAATACGCCGAGAGCCTTATGCTCAACGAATTTTCCGATACTCCCGTAGCGGTCGTTCACGGCAAAACAAAAGCCGACGAAAAAGAGCGGATAATGGCGGATTTTGCAGCTAACCGTTACTCGCTTCTTGTGGCTACTACCGTTATCGAGGTCGGTGTAGATGTGCCGAACGCCTCGGTAATGGTAATTGAAAACGCAGAGCGCTTCGGGCTTTCACAGCTTCATCAGCTCAGGGGAAGAGTGGGAAGAGGTGAGTTTCAATCCTACTGCGTTCTTATCAGCGACAGGAGGAACGACGAGACGACCGAACGGCTCAGAGTGATGTGCTCGACGAACGACGGCTTCAAAATTGCCGACGAGGATCTGAGGCTACGCGGTCCCGGAGATTTCTTCGGCGAACGCCAGCACGGTCTTCCGCAAATGGCGATAGCTGATTTTGCCGACTCAAAAAGCCTTGAGCTTTCGCAAAAGATTGCCGACGACATAATTTTTACCTATAAGGATCTGCGCAATGACGAGCTTCATCTGCTCAAAGCGGAAGTTGACCGTCTGTTTCAGCGCGGTGGACAAAATACAATGAATTGATTGGAGTAAATGCCAATGAAAAAAATCTTGATCCGCATTCTTTCCGTGACCTTGGCTCTGCTTGCGCTGCTGAGCGTTTCCGTTTGCGGCGCAGGAGCGATGTCGTTTCCGAACGACATTCAAACTCAGTCGAAATCCGTTTTGCTCGTGAGCATGGACAACGGTCAGACCGTATATGAAAAGGAACCCGACGCGAAAATGTTCCCTGCCTCCACCACGAAGATAATGACGTATATCATCGCCTATGAGAATATCGACGACGTTAAAAATACCCGGATCGAAATCAAAAAAACGATCATCGACCAACTTCTTAACACCGGCAGCTCAATGGCGTATCTGTCCGATCACGTTGGGCAAACGGTGAGCGTAATCGACTTGCTTTACAGCCTAATGGTCCCTTCGGGTAACGACGCTGCATTGGTGCTTGCCGATTACGTCGGCGGAGGCGACGTTCAGGTGTTTGTCGATAAAATGAACGCCAAGGCTGAGGAACTGGGCTGCGAAAACACTCATTTCGCGAATCCCGACGGACTTCACGATGAGAACCACTACACGACTGCGCGTGATCTCCTTAAAATCACGAACTACGCGCTTAAGCTGCCCGACTTCATGAAGATCTCCAACACGGTAAAATACACCTGTGAGGGTGACGACACGCCGCTAAGAACAACAAATCTGCTTATAGACCCCAACAGCGAATACTTCTACACTTACGCTGAGGGTATCAAAACGGGAACTACCGATCAGGCGGGAAGATGTCTTGTTACGACAGGCTCCGCCGACGGTCAGTCATATATTCTCATTTTGCTCGGCGCTCCCTACAAGGAGGGCACTCAAGAGGAATACTACACCTTTACCGACGCAGCAGCGCTGTTCCGCTGGTGCCTCACAAGCCTTGAGCTTGCAACGATAAAGACGACGGAAACGCCCATTTGCGAGGTTGACGTTAAGTACGCTATGGGGCGCAACAAGATAAACCTTGTGCCGGAAAAGAACCTAAACGCTATTCTTCCCAAGGATTTGCCGCCCGATAATTTAGTGATTGAAACAGACGTTCCCGAAGAGCTTGAAGCGCCCTTAAAGAGGGATCAGGTCGTCGGCTCGGCATCGGTTTTCTATATTGACCCCACGACGGGAGAAAGACAGTTGATTGAAAAGGTCAATCTCTTGCCCGCAGAGCAGGTCGATCACAGCGGCTTTATGGCTACGCTTGAGATAATCGGCACGATTTTCCGTTCATATTGGTTTTTGATTCTTATCGGACTCATTGTTATTGTTGTGGTTATTTATATAATCGCTTCCAAGGTGCACCGCAAGCGCAAAAGAAGAAACCGCGAGGTCAAGCGTTACCGCAATTTCTAAAGAAATATTCAGGCAAGTTAATCTTTTCAAGATAATAAATCAGCACCCCGCTGTGAGCGCAAACTCACGACGGGGTGATTTTTCTTAATAAGAATTAAACTTCATTGCCGATGTTTTTAACGATCGTCAGGATATTTTTGCCGTCCTTGTATTCGTAGGAATATTCGTCGGCAATGTTGAAGGAGAGGAATCTTCCCAAGCCGCCTATTGAGTTTTCACGGTCGTATTCCTCAATATCAATAACGTCCTTTGTGGGGTCGAACTCCCTGCCGCTGTCGGTGAAAATCATCGTAACGGTTTTTTCGTCAGAGAGTATATCGAGCACCGCTTCTCCTTCGCTGTCCTCATAGGCGTAGCTGCAAATGTTTACAAAGATTTCCTCGGCTATGAGCCTGAGCTGAAATTTTGTATCATCATCTACGGGAAGAGCGTCAAGCTTACTGTTGACTTCGGTAATGCTTTCCTTTTTCGCGGCGAGTGTTAAATGTACGCGGCGCTTACCCGGAGCCATGAGAACAAGCACCGTGATGTCGTCGCTCTGCGGCGCTCCGTTCGCGAAACTTTTAACCTCTTTCAGCACAGTGTTCATAACGGTTCTGTCCGACTCCTTAAGGTTGTTTTTCAGGATCTCCTTAAGCCTGTCATCGCCGAACAGCTCGTTTTTGTCATTGCTTGCCTCGGTAACGCCGTCGGTATACAGGAACAGCTTGTCATGCGGCTTCAATTGCACGGTGATCTCGTCGTAGCTTTCATCGGTGAAGATACCTGCCGCCATGTTCTCCGTTCCGCCGAGCTCGATCAGCTCGTCCGATAAAAGATACGGATAGTTGTGTCCGGCGTTTGAGTAAACAAACTCAAAGGTTTCGGGATTGAAAAAACCGATAAACGTGGTTATAAACATCGTGTTTGAATTGTGCTTTGCAAGCCCGTTGTTGTACCTGGACAGTATCTCTCCGGGCGTCAGACCCGCTTCGGCGTAATTGCGCAGAAGTGTGAGCGCGCGCGACATTAACAGCGCTGATGAAATACCCTTGCCGGAAACATCGGCGATAACAACGCAGATCCTGCCGTCCTTAAGCAGCTGATAATTGTAAAAATCACCGCCGACGTCCTTTGCGGCATTCATTTGCGCGGATATATTTACCGAATCCCTTGAAAACCGCTCAGGCTCAAGAAGACCGAGCTGAATCGTTCTTGCAATGTTCATTTCGGCTTCCTGCATAGACTTCTGGCGGTTCAGAACAGAAATGTCATCTATGTACCGGTCGATCTCCTCCGCCATGATATTAAAGGATTTTGCCATTTCCGCGAATTCGTCTTTTCCCTTAAATGCGATGGGCGAAAAATCGCTCTCCCTGTCCGAAACAAACGCCGTCATTCGTTTGCTTATCGACCGTGCGGGTCTGGAAACGAATCTTCTTATTATTATCGCGGTCAGAATGATGATCAGAAACGTGGAAGCCAAAACAGCTAATACAATAATACTGAATTTAGTTTGAAAAGTATTGATAAGACTGTCGATATTCATTTCCGCGCCGATTACGGAAACCGTTTTGTTTTCCACCATCTTTGCGGTTTTGGAATCATAATAGCCGGTCACGGGCATATAGCAAACAATAACATTGCCGTATTGGTTGTCAGCATAGCGGTAAACGGTTTCCTTGGTTTTAAATGCCTGTACCAATTCTTCGGAAAGACCGTGATAAATATAGCCGTCGTAGTGTGTTATTTTCGCGGATTCGACGGCGTCTTTTCCGTAGCCGATAGCCACATACATACTTCTGTCATTTTCAATATCGGGAACCTCCGCGTAAAGATACGCCAGCGAAAAGTTCTCACACATCTTGGTGAAAATATCGTCGCAGTTGGAGCTGTCTTTTAGATTGTACGGGTCATACACCGAAAAAACATCGGCAGCCGTATCAGCGGCGTGTTTTACGTCGTTTTCGGCGCCTTTGATATAGTTTTCGTACATCAGCATATATGATGTTACCAAAACAGCTATGTCGGAAAGCAGGACAACCGGAAGCAGAATTAACACTATCTTCCAAAATATTGAATGTTTCATGGTTTATTAAATAACACCCGTTACTCTATATTAAGAACCTTTGTAAAGCCTGTCATTTTGAAAATTTCAAATACATTCCTGTTAAGGTTCCTCAAAGCTAAATTGCCGCCGCCGACAGTCTTGCGTGCGTTGAGAACCGCCCTTATTCCGGCGGAGGAGATATAATCCACGCCTGCAAGGTCAAGAACGAGCTTTTCGCATAGCGGAGCGTTAGTGTTAACGGCTTGTTCAAGCTCGGCGGAGGTCAGGGTGTCGATTCTGCCCTCTACAAGCAGAGTGCAGGTTTTGTCGTTGAGTGTTTGTGTAATAGTCATAGTACCGTCCTCACAAATCTTATTTTGAATTGTTATGTGTTTTTGATTATTATAACATACAATTTACCAAAAGTCACTATAGTTTCCCGATTTTTTAATTGACAAATTACCCTTCGTATGATAAAATTTAATTAATAATTCCTAAAGGAGTATGGTACCTATGAAGAGAATTAAAACTATCGAGACCCGCGACCTTAAGAAAAGCGTAAAGAGCGGCGGCTGCGGCGAATGCCAGACCTCTTGCCAGTCCGCCTGCAAAACTTCCTGCGGCGTTGCAAATCAGCAGTGCGAGAAGTGCCTCGAAAAATAACAGTCTCAACAAGTAAGTGAGAGCCGTTATCCCTCAGGGCTAACGGCTTTCATTATGGGGATTTTTATTGGTTCCCTTACATTTATTATGATTTGTGTATCGGAGTGAAAACATATGATTCATCAGTATAAGCTGAACGGGTATAACATTGTGCTTGATGTGTACAGCGGAAGCGTTCATTGTGTGGACGACCTCGCCTACGACGTGATTTCAATGTTTGAGAGCAGCGGCAGAGAGGAAATCGTCCGTGTTCTGTCGGAGAAATATAAGGACGCGCCCGACATCGACGAAAACGAGATAAGCGACTGCATAGACGACGTTGAGGAGCTAAAAGCGAACGGAAAGCTGTTCACCCCCGACAAATACGAAAACCTCGCCTTCGACTTCAAAAAGCGGGGAACGGTCATAAAGGCGCTCTGCCTGCATATCGCGCACACCTGCAACCTCAACTGCGAGTACTGCTTCGCAAGTCAGGGAAAATACCACGGCGAGCGCGCGCTTATGAGCAGCGAAGTCGGCAGACGGGCGATAGATTTCTTGATTGAGAACTCGGGCAGCCGCGTCAACCTTGAGGTGGACTTCTTCGGCGGCGAGCCGCTTATGAACTTTGACGTTGTAAAGGATATCGTCGCGTATGCCCGGAGCATCGAAAAGCAGCACAACAAGAATTTCCGCTTCACGCTCACTACCAACGGAATGCTGATCGACGACGATGTTATAGAGTTTGCGAACCGTGAGTGTCACAACGTGGTGCTCAGCCTCGACGGACGCAGGGAGATTCACGACAACCTGCGCAAAACCGTAAACGGCAAGGGCAGCTATGATATCATCGTTCCGAAGTTTCAGGAGCTTGTGAAGCGCAGAGAGGGCAGGGGCTACTACGTGCGAGGCACCTACACGCACAACAACACCGATTTCACCAACGACATATTTCACATGGCTGACCTCGGCTTCACCGAGCTTTCAATGGAGCCTGTTGTCTGCGCTCCCGACGACCCCTATGCCCTGACAAAAGAGGATTTGCCCGTTCTGTTTGAGCAGTATGAGCTTTTGGCGAAGGAGATGTTAAAGCGCGAACAGGAGGGCAGACCCATAACTTTCTATCACTATATGATCGACCTGACGGGCGGTCCGTGCATTTACAAGCGCATTACGGGCTGCGGCTCGGGCACGGAGTACATGGCGGTAACGCCTTGGGGCGACCTTTACCCCTGTCATCAGTTTGTCGGCGACGACAAATACAGGCTGGGCGACATCTGGAACGGCGTTGTCAACACCGATATCCAAAACGAGTTCAAGCTGTGCAACGCCTACGCCCGCCCCGGCTGTAAGGACTGCTGGGCAAGGCTCTATTGCAGCGGAGGCTGCGCCGCGAACGCCTACCACGCCACAGGCTCAATAACGGGCGTGTACGAATACGGCTGCGAGCTGTTCAAAAAAAGAATGGAATGCGCCATAATGATGAAGGTTTCCGTCGGCTGTTAAAATTATATGCTGTTAACCGTATGGTCGTAGGGGCGCACCTGAGTGTGCGCCCGGGGGCGTTGAATCAAACGTTCTGTTTTCTATCGACAATCGTACGTAAAAACAACGACGGTGCAAGGGCGAACACACGGGTTCGCCCCTACCGCCATATTGAAACGAATAATTATCGCATCAAATCAAATTGTAGGGGAGCCCCTTGCGGGCTCCCTTGGTCGTTGAACAAAACGCTTTGTTTTCTGCTAACAATCGGACGGGATAATAACGTTGGTTCCAGTCAAAAAACAGATTGTTTTACCGAACGGCTCATATTACCGTATGTTCTTAGGGACTATATGAGCCGTTCGGCTCAGCCGACCGCGGATTGCCCGTTAGCTCAGCCGAAAAAAATTTTTTTAAAAACTTATTTTTCTGTCAGCAGTTTGTCACACTCGGTGTGTTATTATTATCTCGTAAAATAAAGAGCCCCGAAAAACGGAGTCAAAAAAGGAGATAATGAAAATGAAGAGAAACAAGTATTTTGTACCGATTTTCGCACTTACCGCGTCAATAGTAGCTGTCGGAACACTGGCTGTCGCAGCAATAGCCCGCAGCAATGTCAAGCCGGTGAACAAGCCCGCTGTCGGAGTTGTCACCGCCGACATCAAAAGCAAAAAGCTCAACGACGGTGTTAACACCGAGGAAGCAAAAGCAGCCTATACAAAATCGACCGACGAGTGGTTCCCCGTGAAAATTGAGAAAACCAAAACCGAAGAGAGCAAGCCTAATAAAAACGAAGAGAAGAAAGAAAAGACCGAGCAGCAGAAGCCTGAAAGCAAACAAAGCGAAAGCCAAAGCGAAAGCACGGACAGCCGTTCCGAAAAAATGCTTGAGCTTGCGCGTCAGGCGGTCGAGAAGTGCACCGACAGCAGCATGACTAAGGAAGAAAAGCTGAAAGCCGCGTTCGATTACATCAAGAAAAACTATCTTGAAGGCTCGCGCAGGGGCGATTACCGCGAACCCGACTGGCCTGTTGTGTACGCTTCCGATCTGCTTGAGGGCGGCAAGGGCGACTGCTTCAGCTACGGAGCCGCCTTCGCTTACATGGCTAAGGCTATCGGCTATGAAGAGAGCTACGCCTGCAACAGCGGCGGTCACGGCTGGGCTGAAATCGACGGCAAAATCTACGACCCCGAATGGTCAATGCACAGCAGCAAGTATTCCTATTTCGGAATGAGCTACGACGATCCCTGCGACGTCGCCTACAAGGGCTCGATCGGATTCGCCGAATGGACGCACGTCAAGGTTTAAAATCTGCATTAAGCTACATAAAAAATATAATCTAATCGGAATATAAAAACAGCCGAAGCATAATCAAATATGCAGCGGCTGTTTTATTGCTATAAAAGAAATATTTATGATTAATCAATCCTGCATTGCGTTGAATTCAAGCTGCTTTAAAATCCGGTTGGCGCACATATAAACGTTGCCGCCGCCCATTGTAAGGATCAAATCGCCCTCGCCGGCGTTCTTGCAGACGTAATCGACGATTTCATCAAAGGTGTCAAGGCAGACCGAGCCGGGCACCTTTGCGCCCAAATCGCGCGAGCTGATGTTGTAGGTGTTTGTCTCGCGGACGGGAAGGATCTCCGAAATAACCGCGACGTCGGGGATCTTCAATGCGTCGGCAAAGTCGTCGAGCAAAATAGCGGTGCGCGAGAAGGTGTGGGGCTGGAACACCGCCCAAACCTTTTTGAAGCCCATGTTCACAGCGGCGTTAAGAGTGGCCTTAAGCTCTGTGGGGTGATGGGCGAAATCGTCCGCTACGGTTATTCCGCAGGGAGTTCCGAGTATCTCAAAGCGGCGGTGAACTCCGCCGAACTTGTGAAGGTTTTCGGATATCTCCGAGGGAGTCGCGCCCAAATAGTGAGCCGTCGCAGCAGCCGCAAGAGAGTTGTAAACATTGTGTCTGCCGGGAACGATAAGCTTGATTTGGCAGAGCTTTTCATCTCTGTAATAGAGGTCGTACTGCTCATGCACGCCCTTGTCGGCGCTGACGTTTACCGCGCGGTAGTCGCAGTTGTCGCCGAAGCCGAAGGTTATTTTTTCCAAATCGACGTCCTTTACGCTGTCGAGCGTGTTCTCGTCGTCGCCGTTCACAACAAGCAAGCCTGTCGTCTGCTTTGCGAAGCGGTTAAAGGACTTTTTGATGTTGTCGAGGTTTTTGAAATAATCAAGGTGGTCGGCGTCAACGTTAAGTATAACGGAGATGAACGGGTTGAGCTCAAGGAAGGTGTCCACATACTCGCACGCCTCGCACACGATTATGTCGCTCTCGCCGACGTAGCTGTTGCCGCCGATAAAGGGCAGCTTGCCGCCGATAATAGCCGAGGGGCTGAAGCCGCTGCCAATGAGGATCTGAGAGATCATGGCTGTTGTGGAGGTTTTGCCGTGGGTGCCCGATACCGCAATGCTTCTCTTGTAACGCCTTGTCACAACGCCGAGCATAACGCTGCGCTCAATGCAGGGAATGCCCTGTTCGGCAGCCGCGCGGCGTTCGGGGTTGGTCTCCTTGACCGCAGCCGAATACACCACAAGCTCGGCTCCCTTTATGTTCTCTGCGGCGTGACCCATGTAGACGGGGATCCCGTAGCCCTTCATCTTGTCGAGAGTCTCGCCCTCGTTCATGTCGGAGCCGGAAATCTCAAAACCCTCGCTCATCAGTATTTCGGCAATAGGGCACATTCCGCTGCCGCCTATTCCTATAAAATGAATTCTCTTGATTTCGTTCAAAAGCTTGTCGTAATCCAAAAAAACGCACTCCATTTCCAATAATTATAGTATTATTATAAAGCAAAACCGCGAAAAAATAAATACCTAATTTTGCACCTCTTTTGTTGCCAAACGGCGATGATAATGGTAGAATATAGACAGATAAGAGGATTATCCGACAAAATAATTCTAAAAGGGAATTTTATATGATAAAGAAAAACGACATTATCCCGCTTAAAATCACATCAGCCACGGCGGAGGGAAGCGGCGTGGGTAAGACCTCCGACGGCATGGCGGTCTTTGTTCCGCTGACGGCGGTCGGCGACGAGATTGAGGCGAGGATTTTAAAGGTAAAGAAAACCTGCGCCTTCGGAAAAATCGAAAACATAATAAAGCCCGCTTTATCGCGGGTCGCTCCCGACTGCCCGCATTTTTCCCGCTGCGGAGGGTGTGTCTGGCGGCATATCTCTTATGAGGAGGAGTGCCGTATCAAGCGGCAAAAGGTCATCGACGCCGTTGAGCGCATAGGCGGGATACAGGCTCCCGTTATGCCGATCATTGCGTCAGAGAAGACTCTGCGCTACCGCAACAAGGCTCAGCTTCCCGTAGGAACAGCCCCCGACGGCTCGCTGCAAATGGGCTTTTACACCTTTCACAGCCACCGCATTATCGACTGTGACGATTGCCTGCTCCAGCCGGACGCTTTTGCCGTGGTTATGAGAGTGACGCGTGAGTTTATCTCAAAAACCGATAATGACATTTACGACGAGCGCACGGGCAAGGGCAGGCTGCGCCACCTTTATATTCGCTCGGGCGAAGTTACGGGCGAGCTTATGGTTTGCTATGTGGTGAACGGCAACGGCTTGAAGCGCGAGGACTTGCTTGTAAAAATGCTCAGGGACGCGCTGCCGAGCCTGAAAACCGTCATTATTAATTCCAACAGAGAAAAAACAAATGTTATCCTCGGCGCGAAGAACCGCACGGTTTTCGGCAAGGGATATATAACCGACGTGTTGTGCGGGCTTAGCTTTAAAATCTCCCCGTTCTCCTTCTGGCAGGTCAACCGCGCTCAGGCAGAGCGGCTCTACGCGAAGGCGCGGGAGTACGCAGCCTTGACGGGTGATGAAATCTTGCTCGACCTCTACTGCGGCACAGGCACTATAGGACTTACAATGGCGAAGGTGTGCAAAGAGCTTGTCGGGGTGGAAATAATAGCCGACGCGGTGCGCGACGCCGAGCCTAACGCTGCGGTTAACAGTATATGCAACGCGCGGTTTGTGTGTGCCGACGCGCCGCAGGCAGCGGCTCAGCTAAAACGCGAGGGAGTAAGCCCCGACGTGGTCGTGCTCGACCCGCCGCGAAAGGGCTGCGGCGAAGAGCTTGTCGGGACAATAGCGAAAATGAAGCCCGAAAGAGTCGTCTATGTCTCCTGCGACCCCGCAACCTTGGCAAGAGATTTAAAGTACTTTGAGCAGTCAGGCTACAAAACGATCGAAATAACGCCCGTTGATATGTTCCCGAGGACGGCGCACGTGGAGACGGTTGTTCTCTTGTCCGGAATATAAAAATCAACGATATGATCATAAAGTTTGATAAAAGGATTGCTTTCAAATGAGCTTAGATAAAACATTGCGCTTTACGGCACGTATTCCGGAGGTACGGAGCGAGCTGTTCGGCTTTTCAATAATTTCTATTATCCTGTTCCACTACTGCGAGGATGTACAGAGCGCGGGCTTCGGCGGCGCTGCGGCGGTTTTTGCAACGGGATACAATCTACTGCTTGGCAGCAGCGGAGTGGAGATATTCCTCTTTCTCTCGGGAATGGGACTCTGTTTCTCAATGTCGGGCAATAAGCGGCTGTCCGTTTTTTACCGCAAGCGCCTGACGCGTATTCTGCCTGTTTATCTGCTGTTTGGCGGCATCGGCTTTGCCGTGCTTGATCTGCTCCTGCGGCATAAGGGTTGGCAGAAATTTTTGCTCGATTTCTCCATGATTTCCTTTTGGACAGACGGAACGCGGCTTGTGTGGTACATCGCCTTGATCTTGCCGTTATACCTGCTGTTTCCGTTGCTTTACCGGCTGATTTCCTTGCCGGACAAACGGCTTGCAGGTGTGCTGACCGCCGCGCTGTCAGCGGCAGTGATCGCGGGCTGCCTGACGCTGTGGTTCCTCGATCCCGACGCATACGACAAGATTGAAATCGCGCTTTGGCGCGTGGTGCCGTTTATCCTCGGCGCATGGTACGGAAGAAAAGCGCGCGACGGCGAAAGCTTCACCTTTGAGGCTGTCCTGTTGTGCGTATTGGCGGTTTGCTTTGCCCTGCTTAGCATTGTTACACGGCTTGATCCGGATTTTTTGTTCGGCGTTTTTGAGCTGCGGTTCGGTACCCTTTTTTATCCGTATATTGTACTTTTCGCGGCAGCTGCCGTTTTGACGCGGTGCGGCGGCAGCCGTTTCCTGCGAAGCGTCGGCACCGTTACGCTGGAGCTATATCTCAGCCATGTCATTCTGCGTTCTGTGATGAACGAAATCGGGCTGAAAACCTGTTATCTGCATTATTACCTGCTCTGCATAGCATTATCTGTTGCACTGTCCTTCGCCGTACATAAACTGCAAATGCGGATAATAAACCATAATAAAAAGCATTAGGGTTCGTCGGTTTACATCGTAATCAAATCGTGATCAATAAGAATACAAATTCATTTAAATACAAAAAACAAGGAGGTAACAGTATGATTTTTGCACCCGTTGATGAAGTAAAGGTCTACCAAAACGGCGCTGTTGTGCGCAGGAAAACAGCTGTGAGCTTACAGCCGGGGACAAACGAAGTGATAATTTCGGGACTGAGCGACCGTGCCGATCCCGACAGTCTGCGCCTGTTCTTTTCGCCGGGCGTCGTCGGCAAGGACGTGCAGATCCTTTCGCTTTCAGAGGCGGTCGGGCGTTTGCCGTCTGATGACCTGAATGAAGAGATCACCGAGCTTCAAAGTCAGAGTAATACTCTGAAAAAGATGGAGGAGCTTTGGTTTTCCAACGGAAATTACGAAAGCAGGGGAGAATGCTCCAACGAAACGATCGAAAGCTATCTTGAGGCGCTGCCAGGACACCTTGAAAAGCTGAGAGCACAGCAAAGAGAGCTTTCCAACAAGATGCTTGCGCTGAGGGCTGAGAAGGAAAAGCTCGAAAAAAAGGAGTCCTTTCAGGTTGTCAGATTGATTCTCGAATCAGCCGAGGCGTGTGAAGCGGGCTGCGAAATGGAGTATTTCGAGAGATCCGCTCAATGGAAGAGCACATATGAGCTTCACGCTGTCGCTGATTCCGACGAAATAAGCGTTGTAAGCCGCGCGAGAATAACTCAGAAAACCGGGGAGGATTGGGAAAACGCGAGGGTATCTCTGTCAACGGGAAACCCGACGGTTCAGCAAAAAATCCCGACTCTTAAAAAGCTTGGGCTAAGGTTTGAACCGGTGCAAAAAAACAGGTTTATGCCTACTTTCCGTCCTATGGGTGCAGCTAAAACAACGGTGCTGGAGGACGGTTGCTGTCCTTCACCGCCCATGATGTCAGCGCCCGCTCCGGTTGAAAAGATGGTCATGGAGGACGCCGATGAGTCGGAAGCCCAAACCATGACTATATATAACCTGCCCGGAAGACGCACGGTCCCGTCGGGAGCGCTCGGAACAATGGCTGATCTGAAAACCGACAAGGTACGCGCGGATATGCGTATCGTCTGCATTCCCAAGATAGACAACAACGCCTACCTTGCCGCTATGGTCAAAACCGAGGAATGGCCGCTAAAGCCTTCCTCCGCAAAAATATATCTCAACGAAAACTACTGCGGAGAGATCTATATCGCGCCTAATCCCGCCGTTGAGGAGATATTTATGATTTCGCTCGGAAGAGATGAGCGAATAAGTATTGATAGAGAGGAAATCCGTTCAAAAACCGAGAATGTGATTTTTAAAGGACAAAAGCGCAGGATTTCCGAATACGCGATCCGCATCGGCAATAAAACGGATAAGACTCTCACGGTTTTGGTTTGGGATCAGATCCCCGTTTCCTCCGAGAAGCAGATCATTGTTGATAATGTGTCGGCTGACGGCGCTTCCGTTGACAAGGATACAGGAAAGCTCAACTGGAGCGTCACCGTTAACGGAAAGTCAACTGTGGAAAAACGCCTCGCCTATACCGTGTGCTATCCGAAGGACAAGGCTTTTTATGAGGTTCTGACAGACACCGCAAGCGGCTTTAAGCGCTGCCCCGAGTGCGGCGCCTACGTTGAAGGTGAGTTCTGCCCTGAATGCGGCAGAAGGCTTGAGTGAGGTTTGAAAAATGACGGTTTATGAAAGGCTTGCTGTCTGCGGCAGCGAAAAGCACAGGGATTTTCAAAGCAAGCTTGTCCCCAATATTCCCAAGGAAACAATACTGGGCGTCAAAACGCCTGAAATGCGGAAGATCGCTAAGGAGATAAAAGGGACAAAGGAAGCGGAGGAGTTTCTTGCGGAGCTTCCGCACAAATACTACGAGGAAAACCTTGTGCATTTCTTTCTGATTGCGATGATCGGGGATTTTGACGAATGTGTAAAGGCGGTGGAGACCTTTCTGCCTTACGTGGATTGCTGGTCTGTATGCGACCAGTCGAGTCCGAAGGTCTTTGCCAAGAACCATGAAAAGCTGTTGCCGTTTATAAAAAAGTGGATTGGCTCGGAGCATATATATACCGCAAGATTCGGCATCCGTATGCTGATGAACGAATTCTTGGGAGAGGATTTTGAACAGGAGTATCTTGAGTGGGTCGCGCAGGTAAAGGGCGAGGATCATTACATAAAAATGATGGTTGCGTGGTATTTCGCGACCGCGCTGGCTAAGAGATACGACGAGAGCATTGTTTACATCGAGAACCGCAGGCTTGAGCCGTGGACGCACAAAAAGGCAATCCAGAAGGCGATCGAGAGCTTCCGTGTTTCGGACGAGCATAAGGAATACCTAAAGACGCTTCGATAAGGGCTGACAAGCTCGCCGTCGGCGTTCTAAAATATCACAGTTTGATTTATCAAAAACAAAAATCCCGCTCGCGGAAGGGGTCGGCGCTGAATTGTGCTTGACCTTGTTCCGCAGGCGGAGTTTCTTATAATTCCCAAAAAGGAATTATAAGAATCGTTAATCAATATTTTCCCTGATTCCATGAAAACAAACTTTTTTTGATTTTTTCTTGATATAGTATGAACAATATGATATAATAATAAAAAAATTGGAGGCTGTTTTATGAAAAATAATTTAACCAAATCTTTTTGCTTATTATTTATTATTGTTTTACTCGTTTCAGTATCGGCCTGCAGCTCGGGTTCCGTAGGAGTCAAAGACAATAACTCAGGTTCAACCAACGCTGCAACGCAGCAAACCGAAACGACCGTTATCGCGGAGACAACAAAAGATACCGTTGCAACAAAACCACCCGAAACAACCGTTATCGCGGAGACAACAAAAGATACTGTTGCATCAAAACCGCCCGAAACGACTGTTATTTCGGAGCCGACAGTACCATCTGAATCCGGGCAAACCTACACTAATGAAGAATACGGCTGGAGCGTTCAGCTGCCTGACGGCTGGTATTGTATAAATCAGGAAAAGGGCGAAAACTACGGCGTCTGCGGCAACACGTTCTTTGGTTCGCATAACAACGTTGGTGAAGAAGGCTTTAACATTTACGGTGTGAGGCTCGGAAGCGAAAAAGACGATAAAAAGTCCGGTGTGTATTTTGCTTCTCCGGCGTCAGGATATCTGGGAGAAAATTCAGAATACGCTTTTTATTGGTCGATAACCGGCATCGGCGCACAGACCAGAACCATAGACACCCCGAATTTGATCCAAAATGTTAAGGATATTGTAAAAACGTTTAAGCTTTTATAAGTCTATCTGATAAGTAATTCTCTGAATAGATAATAATAAAGATCCCGCCTGCAGAAATTCCGCAGGCGGGTTTTATTAATTCTTAAAAAGAATTATTTATTGTGTTGTCCTCTGAAAATGTTATTGCGCTAAAACCTTTTGGATTCCCGTTACGTCGTTAACGGAGATGTGACCGTCGCCGTCGAAATCGGCAATTTTGAAATCAACGGGGTCGCGCTCATCGACTATCGGGGTTCCGTCAGGATTCGTGAACTCTGCAAGGTGTCTTTGAAGGATAGTGGCGTCCTGAATGTCTATCTGACCGTTGCGGTTGAGGTCGCCGATCATGTATTCGGGCTCTACGCTGTCGTTGTAAAGAACTGCGACTGCGCCCGCTTTGATCTCGCCCGTGAGAACGCCGTTTTTAACGGTGAACTTTCCGCCGTTCGCGCGGTCGGTGTATTCGCCGTCGGGAAGAGCCGTTTCGGTATTTACGGTGTTGTCGTTGTCGGAAACGCTTACGATGACCGCGCCGCTGTTGCCTCTTTCGATCATAGTGACCTTTTGTTTGATGACGGTAACGATGTTTTTGTCCTTGCCGACCATGGCGTTTCTGAAATGGTTGACAGCCGTTACCTCGTTGCTGAAATAGTTGCCGTCGCCCGCGATACCGATAGTGTTCTTGCCCCATTGGTCGGTGGTTGAGCTTCCGTCGGGACGCGCGAAGAACAGGGGAGTGGTGTCGCCCTGAGCCGCTATTATAGCCCAGCCCTGCCGGATCTGCTTGTTGTCAAGCAGTCTCCATGTCGCCGCGTCGCCGCAGTAGTTGTCGTGAGATTCAACCCAGGTTACAAGTCTGTCGGGGGAGATATCGTTTAAGTTTTCGTCGTAAGCCTTGTAGTTTTTGACCGTAGAGGCGCTCATGGTCTTTTTGGCGAGCGCTTTTTGCAGATTGCTTCCGTAGGATTCCGCAGTGACGTGCATAAGCCTTGAATACGCGCCGATCCTGTCCGCGCCGGAGAGTATTTCGCCGTACTGATATTCCGCGCTGTTGTCGAGAACTGTAGGCCAGAAGCTGCCCGCGTAGCTTGGATCGTCGTCGGGAAGCTCAATGTGCTTGGCGGCGTCAAAGCGGAAGCCGTCCGCGCCCTTTGAGAGCACGTCCTTCATATAGTCAGCGATCATTTTCTGAACCTTTGCGTCCTGGGTGTTCAAATCATAAAGACCTGTCAGCTTGCCCTGTGTTACCTGGTAGCGGTTCGACCAGTCGCTTATCTCAACTCTGTCGTGGAAAGCCTTTTGGGTGATGCTTTTTACGTGACTTGATATCACGCTGTAGTCGGAAGAGCAGTGATTTGCTACGATATCGACGATAATTTTTACGCCGTATTTATGCGCTTCCTCGCACATAGCCATGAATTCTTCCTCGGTGCCGAGCATATAGTTGCCGATGGTGTAGTCAGTTGGCTGATACTGGTAATACCAATTGCCCTTGTTTTCGCTTTTAAGACACATACCGCCGTTATCCCCGCGCTTAATAGCGTTGATAGGGGAGGTCTGGACAGATTTGAAGCCCGCTTCGGCGATTTGCGGAATATTCTCTTTGATAGTGTTGAAGCTCCAGCACCAAGCGTGCAGGATAGCGCCGTCGGCAATTGCCGAGGGCAGGTCGCCGGACTGAGCCGCCTCAGATGAAGCAGCCGTGGAAGAAGCGTTACTTGCCGTCTGAGCCGCGGTGAATGTGAATGAACAGAACAGCATTACCGCCGCAAGCAGAACGGCGAATTTGCGGGTGAATGATTTTTTCATAAATTACTCCCTTCTTTAATCAGGTGTTTGCAGGTTGAATCAATCGAGCTCACGTTCACTTTCCGCAAGCGCAATGCTTGTAACGACCTTTTTGCGGGTACGCGCGTCGATAAAAATCGTGATAAGGCTGGAAAGACCCTCGTAAATAAGCGCGATGCCGATCAAGAACGATATCACTTCGCCTATATTACTGTATAAAATAATACAGATAATACCGAAAAGAATGCTGATAAACGATCCGATCAAAATGATCTTCCATTTTTTGAAGCCCATATCCTTCATGTTGACGGCGCGTTTTATGTTTACAACGCCGTCAATGATAAGAACCGCACCGAGCGAATAAAAGATCACCATTTCAAACGGTTTCGGAGCTATCAGGGCGAAAATTCCGATACCGATCGCCAAAACGCCGAGCGCAAGCTCCATAAACAGGTTTTCTTCGTTATCCTTGTTTAGAAAGAACGAGATCACGTTTATGATTCCGTAAATCATAAGGATAATTCCGATGACGATCCTGAATCCGCCGGTAGCCTTATCGGGATATGCTACCATAAATATGCCGAGAACAATGTAAGCTATGGACGCTATGATAAAGGTTCCCAGCATATTCCTTTTGTGTGGTTTTTCCTTAGGCATATAAATTCCTCCCTAATCAATTCTTTTGTCGCAGAACTCGCACATCTGCATTCCTAATTTTCTATAGCTCAGGTTCGGCAAATATGCCTCGCTCTGCGTGATACATTTTGGATTATCGCAGCGCCGCGTGCTCAGCTCTGCGTCGCGGGATTGCAGCACAAAATCCTCGTCCTGAAGCAGCAGAAGGATAAGAGCCATTCTGCCGAACATTCCGTACTGTGCCTGCTTGAAATACAGCGCGCGGGGGTCGTCGTCGATGTCAACGGTTATTTCGTTGACGCGGGGGAGCGGGTGAAGGATTATCATATCCCTGCCTGCGCGGTCAAGCTTTTCGCGGTCGAGCACGAAAACATTCTTTTGCGCCTGATATTCCTCTTCGCTTTTGAAGCGCTCGCGCTGAATACGCGTCATGTAAAGAACGTCAAGGTCATGCAGTGCGTCGGCGAGATTGTGTGATATCTCATAGGGACATCCGTTCTTTTCGAGAATGTCGATGATGTACAGCGGCACGCCGAGCTCGGGAGTTGAAATAAGTACAAATGAATTGCCCTCGTATTTTGCGAGTGTTTTGATCAGAGAGTGCACGGTTCTGCCGTTGAGCAGGTCGCCGCATACGCCGATTTTAAGATGGTCCAGCCTGCCCTTTTCGCAGCTGAGCGTCACAATGTCGGTCAGCGTTTGGGTGGGGTGCAGGTGACCGCCGTCGCCGCAGTTTATCAGCGGGACCTCCGAATAGAGAGAAGCCGCCATAGCCGTTCCCTCGGTCGGGTGCCTTATAGCTATAATATCGGCGTAGCCGCTTATAACCGAGATAGTGTCCTTTAGGTTCTCGCCCTTTGAGACAGATGAATTCATCGGGTTGTCAAAGCCTATCGTGCGTCCGCCGAGCTTTAGCATTGCAGTTTGAAAGGACATCTGCGTGCGCGTGCTCGGCTCATAAAACAGAGTCGCAAGTATCTTGCCGTCACAGGCGTGGCGGTAATCCGCGGGACTTTGCATTATTTTGCGCGCTCTTTTAACGATTTTGGCGATTTGATCAACGCTCATCACGTCCAAATCAATCAAATTTTTATTGGTCATCATACCACTGCCTTATTTTAAAATGTTTGAAAGGTGAATTTTCAGTTTAATTGTACCAAATAGTGCACGAAATTTATTTCGATAAAAGAATATTGATAAATAAATGTTATAAAAAAAGCGCCGGTGGGCGCTCTCTCATGCCTTATATAAATATAAAATAAACAAAAAAGAGACCGGCAAAAACGCCGATCCCTTTCAGGTTTTTGTTTTTTTAGATTCTTGTAACGCGGTGCAGCCACGCAATTTCCGTTTTTATGTTGTTGACGGGTGCGGAAGCGTCACCGGTGGGCTGCTCCGTCGATGACTCTTCGGGTGAAGTTTCTTCGGGTACGACCGGATAAACGTCGTCGATCGTGAAGGTCTTGCCGATAGGGATGTCGGGATCGAGCGAAAGCTCGGCTAAGTAGCGCTGAATGATCGTTGCGTCCTTGATAGTGATGATCCCGTTGCCGTCCGTGTCTGCTGCCTTGAGGAACAGCGCGTCATCTTCGTAATCGTCGGGTCTGTGAACAGTGAACTCGGCGATAATGCGCTGCAGGTTTGTGACGTCGCTTATTGTGATATATCCGTCGGCGTCAATGTCTCCGCAGAGATAGGTTTTAGCCGGCTCTGTGGGAGAAGTCGGTTCCGAGGTGGGCTGCTCTGTGGGAGAAGTCGGTTCCGAGGTGGGCTGCTCTGTGGGAGAAGTCGGTTCGGAGGTAGGCTGCTCTGTGGGAGAAGTCGGCTCGGAGGTGGGCTGCTCTGTGGGAGAAGTCGGCTCGGAGGTGGGCTGCTCGGTTGGAGAAGTCGGCTCGGAGGTGGGCTGCTCTGTGGGAGAGGTCGAGGTGGGCTGCTCTGTGGGAGAGGTCGGTTCCGAGGTGGGCTGCTCTGTGGGAGAAGTCGGCTCCGAGGTAGGCTGCTCTGTGGGAGAGGTCGGCGCGTCGGTCGGTGTCTCCTCAGCGGGCTTGTTGAATACGTAGGAGAGCCCGTCGTTTGACGCGCGGAATACGATAGCCTGACCGCCGTCAACCGCAAGAGCGCTGTTTGTGGTTTCAAAGGTGTATACAAGGTTGCTTATCTCATATCCTTTTCCCGTGAGCGTCTGAACAGCGTAATATTTGCCGATCAAAAGCGGGTCGATGTGCGAGTTGAAATAATCTGCCTGCGTTTCGGGATCATTGAAAGCCTCAACTGAGGGGATCTCGCCTTTTCTGAGCCAGCCGATTCCGGAGGAATTTGTTATAACCTGACCGCAGAAGGAGGAGGTTTGCTTGGAGCGTTCATCGCTTCCGGCAGGGGCTGCCGCTGCGCTTGCGGCGTCCTCATAGCTTGAGTAGATCGAGAATCTTGAGCCCATAAGCGAGTAGTTGGGATTTCCGTCGGTCAGAGCCTTGTCCGTCGAGGCGACCTGAACGCGCAATGCAGCGCCGTAGGACCGGTTATAGGTGTTTACTACATAGTAGCGCAAGCCGCTCTTGCTGCGTACTAAATTGTAGTCCGACCAGAAGCTGCTTGAGCTGTCGCGCGCGTCGATCAGGGGATATACGGTTTTATCCGTAATATAATTATTGCCTGCGCCGAGCTGAACGGCGTAGTACTGAATGGTTGCGTCAAGCACCTGCGTGCTGCGCTTGAAGTATTCGTGGTTTCCTCCGCTGTTTACAAGCTCGGAATAAGAGGGAACGGTTCCCGTTCTCAGCATTCCGAAGCCGTTGTTGTCGAGCGCGATCGTGCCGATGCTTTTGCTCCAGGAGGCTTTGTCACCGTGATTCTCCGAGGCGTTTTGCGCGTCGGTGTAGGACGTGAATACGCAGAATTTTGTTCCTAAAAGCGAATAATTGCCGTTGCCCGCGACAGACGGGTTCTCGGGTATTGTTTTGATAGCGAGCTTTGCGATTTTCGGGGGGCGCGAGGGGTTGTAAGCCTTTAGTACAAAGAGCTGTGTAGCGTCGCCACATGATTCGATTTCGGAAATGCGGTTTACTGAATCCAAGCCCTGCTGGGCGCCCGAATGCCAGAATTTGTTGTCGTGAGAGTTGTCGCCGTAGAAGATACCGCAGTGCCAGTCCTCGGTGCCGTTCATCCAGATGATGTCGCCCTTTTCTAGGACTCCCGATTCAACCGCGTCGTAAATGCAGTTTTCACCGGAAAAATAATAGCGGTAAATGTCGTTTTCCTGCCAGTAGATGACGTGACCGTCCGTAACAGGCAGCGCGTCAAGCTTTGACTGCGGAGCGCCGCAGGTTTCTCCCGAGCGCACAAGTACGTTCCACAAAAAGCCGGTGCAGTTCATCGCGTGGCCGTTATAGGGAGCGTATGAAGGCGGGACGTCGCCCTCTGAGTATTCTTCGCCGTTGGGCGTGCGGTAGTCGTCGGTTTCAAACGGCGTGTCGGGGAAATAGCCGGCATAGGGGGTGCCGAGGTAGTAGTCGGGAAATTCGCCCCTGTCGTCGTGATCCTCAAGCCACTTCATGTAAGCGGCGTAAGTAATTCCGGCAGACTCCAAAAGTGTTTGCGAGCCGAAGGTTTCATGATCGCCCGTAGATGAATCCTCCGTGACCTCAGCCGCTTTTGCGGGCGCTGCGCTCATTCCGCCGATTATCGTCATGCTGAAAAGGGTCAGCGCGGCAAGCATAAGAGCGGTGGCTTTATTGGCTATGTGCCGTATCATTTTTCTATCTTTCTCCTTCCGGGTTAGTATATGAACCGCCGATCAGAGGTTCATTTTATATATAATACTATATATTTATTGATTTTTCAACACTCATTTGGAAAATTTTAAGTGAAAATGTCAATAATTAAGCCGTAATCGGGCGGCGCGCGTTCCGTCGGATTTTTGACCGGAGCCTTCCCGATAAAACGCTATGGTAAAATTGCACAAAAACCGAGCAAAACTTTCTACAAATTGAATATCAAATAATCAAATTTAATTCTGTTTCGGAATTAAATATGCTTCTTGTTTATGATAAAATGAGATAATAAAATGAGTGTGAGTTGCGCGGTTTTCCGTGAGCGCGATTTCGGCTTGTTGAACGGAAAAATACTAAAACGGGGGGCAATGCTTTGCGTTTTAAATCAATTTTAACAGGAGTATTAGCGGTAATTATGGCTACAGGAAGTGTTTCAATGTCCGTTTCGGCGGATACCAAAAAAACAGATTATCAGGCGTACGCCAAAGAGCTGGACAAGTTTGCCTATTCGGGCAATGATCTGGGAGCGGTGTATTCCGAAAAATCAACCACCTTCAAGGTTTGGTCGCCAAAGGCTTCGGCGGTATCGGTTGACTTGTACGATAAAGGCAGCTCGGGAGAGGGCGGCAGCTCGATCCGCACTACCCATATGACGCTCGACAAAAAAACGGGCGTCTGGTCGGCAACGATCAACGGAAATCTTGCCGGCAAGTACTACGACTACGCCGTTACCCACGGCGATGATACAAAGCGCACCGCCGACATTTACGCCCGCGCCTGCGGAGTGAACGGCACGCGCAGCATGGTTGTGGATCTCAGCAAAACAAATCCCGACAACTGGGAAAAGGATTCTCACGTCATGGTAAACAATTCGACCGACGCCACGGTGTGGGAGACCTCTGTCGCGGACTTTTCCTCATCGGAAACGAGCGGAGTAAGCGAGGAGCACCGCGGAAAGTTCTTAGCGTTCACCGAGAGCGGCACAACCGTCGGCGGAGTTCAGGACGGCTCGCCCACCTGCATTGATTATCTTAAAAAGTTAGGCGTAAAATACGTTCAGATCATGCCGATGTACGACTTCGGCTCGGTTGACGAGAGCAAGGACATTATGAAGCAGTACAACTGGGGCTACGACCCTGTAAACTACAATGTCCCCGAAGGCTCCTATTCGACAAATCCCTACGACGGCGGCGTTCGTATCAAAGAGTGCAAGCAGATGATCCAGGCGCTCCACAACGCGGGTATCGGCGTTATTATGGACGTGGTTTACAATCACACCTACACGCCCGATTCGTGGTTCCAATACACCGTGCCCAACTATTATTACCGCATGAACGAGGACGGCACGTTCTCAAACGGCTCGGGCTGCTCAAACGACACGGCTTCCGAGCATTTGATGTTCAGAAAATATATGATCGACTCCGTGACCTACTGGGCTAAGGAGTACCACATCGACGGCTTCCGCTTTGACCTTATGGGTCTGCACGACGTCACGACGATGAACGAGATCCGCGACGCGCTCGACGGGCTTTATGACGACGGAAGCGGCAAAAAGATAATTATGTACGGTGAGGCGTGGAATATGCCGACAAAGTGCGACGACGGCACCGTTATGGCTAACCAGACGAACCTTACCAAGATGAACGACCGCATAGGCGCGTTCGACGATACTGTCCGCGACGCGATAAAGGGCAGCACCGCGGGCGTTGACAAGGGCTTTGTGCAGGAAGGAAGCGGCAGGGCAAACCTTAAAACAGGCTTTTTGGGTCAGTCCTCTCTCGGCTGGGCAAACGTTCCCACTCAGTGCGTGACCTACGCCTCCTGTCACGATAACCTCTGCCTGTACGACAAGCTTGTCGATTCGGTTTACGGAAACAGCGAGTACCGCGTGCGCCATGAGGATCTGGTCGCGATGAACAAGCTTTCCGCCGCTATCGTGATGACCTCTCAGGGAATCCCGTTCTTCTTCAGCGGCGAGGAGTTCGCCCGCAGCAAGGACGGCGATGAAAACTCGTTCTCGTCCTCTCGCGAAGAAAATATGATCGACTGGAAAAATGTCGATATTTACAGCGACATAGTTGAGTATTACCGCGGCTTGATGAAGATCCGCGACGCTTTCCCGGCGTTCCGCGACTGCACCGCCCACACAGCCAACAGCATCGTTGCAATGGACGATATGCCCAAGGGCGTTTCGGGCTTCTATATCCCCAACACCGAGCAGGGCAAGTGGAACAAGGTTTGCGTTGTGTTCAACGGCACTGATGAGGAGAAGAACATAAAAATCGAAGGCGAGTGGATAAAGCTTGCCGATGAAAATGTTGCGGGACTGAATAATCTGGGCACCTGCTCGGGCAGCGTAAAGGTCAAGGCTCATTCGGCGGTTATTTTAGCCGACAAAAAGGGCTATGAAAGCGCGGGTATCTCGGATTACGAGGGAGCGCTGGTAATAAATTACTTTGACGCCGACTCAAAGGAAAAAATCAAAACTCAGGTCGTTACCGACGAGCTGGGCAGCGTGTTCGATATTGATAAAATCTCGGGCAAAAACAATTACGATGTCAAAAGCGTAAAGGGCGACTCGCGGGGCAGGTTCGAAGAAACGGTCAAGACGGTGGACGTGTATGTAAAGGAATATACGGGAAAAATGGCAAACGTCACCATTAAATTTGTTGACGACATCAACGGCTCCGAGCTTGCCGACGCTTATGTTATCCGCAACCGTGTGGGTCAAAAGTATTATACGCCCGAGCTGCCCGAAATTGAAAACTATTGCTTAGTGCTTGACGCGCTCCCCGATAACGGCGCGGGAGTGTTTTCCGACCACGACATCACCGTAAACTATAAATATACGCGCGTCACCGACGACGCGGACAAGAGCATTTGCCGGGTGAACGTTGTTTATATGGACGACGAAGGCAAGGTCATCGAAACCAAAACCCTGACGGGCAAGCAGGGGGAGAACTACGACGTTCAGCAGAACGAGTACGAGGATATGACGCTTATCGACGCTCCCGAGGAGGTTTCAGGCAAATTCAAGCCGGGCGAGATCAATGTTATCCTCAACTACCTCAACGAGCCCGATCCGCTCAAGCAGGTCGCAGTTTTCGTTTACATAGGCGTCGGTGTTATCCTCAGCGCCTGCATAGCTTCACTGATCATATCGCGCGTAAGGCGCAAAAAGAAGCTAAAGGCGGTCATGGACATTACCGAGGACCTGGAGCCGGAGGAATAATAAAGCGCCGGTGGGCGCATTCTCCCGCCTTTTGAAAATAAGCATCTGGACGGCACTTTCATCAACGGCGGGATGGAGAAATTTCCTATAAAGTAAAAACAGGAGCGCAGCGGCAACAAAAATTGTCCATTGTCCACTGTCAATTGTCAATTTAACTCCGCTCTGAAAATTTTTTAGTCAAGTAATTTAATACCGCTTTTCCGATTTGAAGCACTGTTAAAGCCGTCGGGCGTTTCGGCGCGGCGCGTGTGTTTGATAAAATTCAGATAAAACAATAGTAAAATACCGTGCCTTGTCCGGAACGTCTAACAGTTTCGGCGGGCTTCGGCGGAGAACCGGTATCATTATATCAAGGAGGAATTTCCATGAGAACATCTATGAAAATCGTTTCTTCTGTTCTTGCGGTGTGTATGCTTGCGTCATCAAGCGTGCTTGCAGGCTTTGCGGCTGAATCCGACAGCGCCGTCGGCGCTAATGTCGACAGAAACGTAGCTGCCTGTGAAGCTATCGACAAAGATTACGCATACACCGGCAACGACCTCGGCGCGACCTACTCACCCGAGAAGACCGTGTTCAAGGTTTGGTCGCCTACCGCTACGGAAGTAACACTCAACCGCTATGCCACCGGCTCCGATTCGGAGGAAGGCGCCGCCAAGCTCGGCACCGTCGCCATGGAGAAGCTGATGGACGGCAGCAAGTGGACAGGCGTTTGGACTGCCACCGTTACCGGTGACATCGTAAACACCTACTACACCTACACAATCAAGTCGGCACATCCCGTGAGCGGAGAAATGCAGACCGCAGAGACCCAGGACGTTTATTCCGTTGCTACAGGCGTAAACGGCAAGCGTTCAATGGTTTGCGATCTTGACAGCACCGACCCCGAGGGCTGGGCGAGCGACAAACACGTTCTGCTCGACAGCCAGAGCGATTCAACCGTTTGGGAGGTTCACGTTAAAGACCTGTCCTGGGACGCAAGCTCAGGCGTAAGCGACGCGAACCGCGGCAAGTTCCTTGCCTTTACCGAAACCGGAACGACTCTCAACGGCGAGGGCAGCTTCCCGACAATGGTTGACTATCTCAAAGAGTTAGGCGTCACCACCGTTCAAATCAACCCGTTCTATGATTTCCAGTCGGTTGACGAAGCGGGCGCTCCCGACCAGTTCAACTGGGGCTATGACCCGCAGAACTACAACGTTCCCGAGGGCTCATATTCAACCAACCCCTATGACGGCAACGTGAGGATCAAAGAGTGCAAGCAGATGATCCAGGCTTTGCACAACGCGGGAATCTCCGTAGTTATGGACGTTGTTTACAACCATACCTACTCCAACCACAAGGATTATTCCTGCTTCCAGGGTACTGTACCCGATTACTATTTCAGAAAATATTATGACGAAGAATCCGGTCAGGACTTCTTCTCCAACGGCTCAGGCTGCGGCAACGACGTGGCTTCCGAGCGCGCAATGGTCAACTACTACGTAGCTCAGTCCTGTATGTACTGGGTAAACGAGTACCATGTTGACGGCTTCCGCTTTGACCTTATGGGTCTTATGGACGTAGAGCTGATGAACAAGATCCGCACTCAGATGGACGAGGTCGATCCCCGACTCACTATTTGGGGCGAGGGCTGGGATCTCTCTACCCGCAGCGCGACCTACAACTTTGAGGGCAAGCGCAACTACATGGCTACCCAGAAGAACGCCGCCAAGCTTGACAGCAGAGTCGGTCTTTTCAACGACTCTGTCCGCGACGGCATGAAGGGTTCTGTTTTCCATGCTGACGAAAAGGGCTTTATCACAGGCGTAGCCGACAGCGCAAAGGCTGTTAAGGCGGGCGTTTTCGGAAACAGCAACTCATCCTATAAATCAGGCTGGCTTGCAAGAGGACCCGAGCAGTGCGTAAACTATGCCGCCTGCCACGACAACGCCACCTTGTGGGACCGCATAGCCGATTCCTATACTCACGTTGGCATTAAGCAGGGCGATCCCGCTTACGCCGAGAGAAATGAGGACGCGCTCAAGGCAAACCGCCTTGCCGCCGCCATCATCTACACCTCTCAGGGTATTCCGTTTATCCTTGCGGGCGAAGAGTTCGCGCGCACCAAGTACGGCAACGAGAACAGCTACAACGCTCCCGCCGACCTCAACAAGCTCACTTGGGGCAGCTCTGTTGACTATGCGGATCTGGTTGCCTACTACAAGGGTCTGATGAACATCAGAAAGGCGTTCTCGCCTCTCACCGCTCCCGATAAGTCCTATCAGAGCAGCATTAAGTTCGCGGGCGCTTTCAACGACTCCACAACCCTTATTTACTTCACTATCACCAACGATCAGCCCGGCGAATGGAACAAGATGGCTGTTGTTTACAACGCCTCTCCCAGACAGCAGACAACTCTGCTCAACGATACCACCGTCGGCACCGATTACGAGTGGGTCATCCTCGCCAAGGGCGACCAGGCAGGCTTGACTCCTCTCGGAACCGCAACAGGCAAGAAGATCAGCGTTCCCGCCAACTCCGCTCTTATCGCTGTTGACAAGGCAGGCTACGAGGCAGCCGGCATCACCGACGAGAACATGGGCGTTGTTGAAGTCAACTTTGTTGACCAGAAGGGCAAGAAGCTCGACGGCGTTGATCCTATCCACCTTACCGGCAAGGTAGGCACTGCTTACAAGACCGTTCCCTCCGCAGCCGTATCCGAGGCTTACATCTTCGACAGAATCGAAGGCAACGAGACCGGAACCTTCACTGCCGCAAAGCAGACCGTTACTTATGTATACCGCGACGCCGCCAAGGTTACCGTTAACTATGTAAACGAGCAGGGCGAGACCCTCGCTCCCTCCGTAGTTCTTTACGGCGAGCCCGGCGCAGACTACACCGCTCCCGACTGCGACACCATTCCCGAGAGATATATCTTCAAGGAGATCCAGGGCAGCAAGACCGGCAAATTCACCGTTGAAGAGCAGGTTGTCAACTTTGTTTACAAGGACGCCATGGTCGTAGAGGTCAAGTATGTCTACACCGACGGCACAGAGCTTGCTCCCTCAGTTACCCTTTACGGCGAGCCCAATGCTCCTTACACCGCTCCCGAGTCCGACGCTATTCCCGAGATCTATATGTTCAAGGAAATGGACGGCGAAAAGGAAGGCACATTCGGCACCGAGCCCAAGACCGTTAAATTCATCTACACCGACTATGTTCCGGAGTCTATCCGTCAGTACGGCGATGTCAACAACGACGGCGCTATCACTATCGACGATGTTTCCGCGCTGCAGCGCATTCTTGCGGAGTTTGATACTGCTGACGAAGCCCGTCTTGCGCAGCTTGATTTCGACTACAACGGCAAGACAGACATCAACGACGCTACAATGCTCCAGAGATATCTTGCAGAGATGAAGCTCTCGCAGGGCACCGTTACCGTTAACTACTATTTGACTTCCGGCGGCACTCTTGCCGATTCCGTAACCTTTAAGGACAGAGTCGGCGACGACTTGGTAGCTCCCACTGTTTCCAAGTTCGGTTACGCGCTCGATACAACCAAGCTTCCCGCTGTTGAGGGCAAGAAGGTTTCGTTCGGCGCACCCACCGTTGTAAACTACTACTATGTTGAGAGCAGCGACCTCACCGTTAAGCTTCACGTTAAGCACAGCGGCGGCGCCACATGGGATCCCAAGCTCTGGATCTGGAACACCGAGAACTACAGCGGCAACGTATGGCCGGGCGTGACCCCGACCCTCAACCCCGCTACGGGCTGGATGGACTACACCTTCGAGTATTCCGACAAGGAGAAGAGCCAGTTCTACAACCTCATCGTTTCCAACGAGGGCAACCCGCAGACCAGCGACCTCAACAAGTTTACAGACAGAGAGCTGTGGATCGTTATCAACGACGATATCGTAGAGAATCAGACAAACTTCCTGAGCATCTATACGGCTGACCCCGAAAAGGTTTCAGATCCCGCTCAGTTCGAGGCTGTATTCGGATAATTTATCAAATCAAAAAATATTTTTGGCGGCACAGCGAAAGCTGTGCTGCTTTTTGCATTTTACGTTTAAACATGGCTGTAGGGGAACCCTTTGCACCGACGTTTATTACCCGTCCGATTGTCGATAGGAATACAAACGTTTTATTCAACGCCCAAGGGAGCCCGCAAGGGGCTCCCCTACAAATTAGTTTGAATTGTTTATTATACATCTATACATAATTGTAGGGGCGACCCTTGCGGTCGCCCTTGCACCGACGTATATTTCCCGTCCGATTGTCGATAGGAAACATAACGTTGATTCAGCGAAAAGGATAACGGTCTATCGTTTCGGCAAACGCGCAAGGCAAACATCATATCCGCGTCTTTTGTATTTTTTATCTTGACAAAAAAAATACTTCGTGATATGATGTATTTCATAAAGGGAGGTATGCTATGGATATTCAGTTAAAGCGGGGGCTTTTAGATGTCTGCGTGCTGTCTGCCGTCAAAGACGGGGATTCATACGGGTATAAAATCATCAAGGACTTAAAGCCGTACATAGAAATGTCCGAATCGACGCTTTACACCGTGTTGAAGCGGCTGGAGGCTTCGGGCATGGTGGCGGTCAAAACGGCGGAGCACAACGGCAGGCTGCGGAAATACTATCACATTACCGGCGCGGGTATAAAACGCATTGAGGAGTTTAAACGGGATTGGCGGGAGATCGTGTCAATCTATCGGTTTGTAATCAAGGAGGACAAAAATGACGAAACAAACGTTTCTTGCTGAGCTTAGCGAAAAGCTCTCCGATTTGCCTAAGGAGGATTTGCGGGAACAGCTTAGCTTTTACAGCGAGATGATCGACGATTTGAAGGAGGAGGGCTTTTCTGAGGAAGAGACCTTTCAAAAGATAGGAAGCGCTGACGAGGTGGCAGAGCGGGTTATTTCCGAGTACCGTCTTTCCGAAAGCGCCCCCGAGACAGCCAAGCCAAACCGCCGCGTGCGCCCGTGGGTAATCGTGCTTTTGGCGGTCGGCTCGCCGATTTGGCTGTCGCTGCTTATCGCCGCGCTTTCGGTGGCGCTCTCGCTGTATATAACGCTGTGGTCGCTGATAATCTCTTTCTGGGCTGTTGTCCTTGCGATCGCGGGGTGTTCGGCGTACGGAATCGCGTCGGCGGCGGTGTTCGCTTTTCAGGGCGATTTTCCAAGATGTATTGCAATGCTCGGCATGGGCATTTTCGGAATCGGCTGCTCTATCCTTTTGTTCTTAGGCTGCGTGGCTGCAAGCAGGGGAGTCGTAAGGCTGACCGTTAAAATCGTTTTGGGAATAAAAAATCTGATAACGGGAAGGGGACGTAACAAATGAAAAAAGCGGTAAAGGTCAGTTTGATTGTTGCGGGAGCATTTATACTTATTGGAGGCGCTGTATTTGCAGCGGGAATGACGATGTTGAACTGGGATTTCAAAAGGCTGAGCAATGTTAAATACGAAACAAATTCATTCAGCGTGACCGAAAGCTTTGATAATCTGTCCGTAAAAGCTTATAATGACGATGTGGTGTTTAAGCTGTCCGACGACAACAGCTGCAGGGTAGTTTGTTACGAGCAGCAGAAGATCAGGCATTCGGTCGGCGTAAGCAATAATACCCTTGAAATCTCGGTGAACGACATGAGAGCATGGTATGAATATATAACGCTGTTTTCGTTTGATTCGCCTAAAACGACCATATATCTGCCGAAAACCGCCTATCGCTCGCTTACGGTCAATTTCGGGACGGGAGAAGTCGTAATTCCCAAGGACTTCGCCTTTGACAGCATAGAATTATCGGGCGCGACAGGAAACGTAAATTGCTGTGCAAGCTCTTCCGGAGCAACAAAAATCGACCTGAGCACCGGCAATATAAGAATTGACGGCGCGTCGTCGGGAGAGCTTAGGCTAAAGACCTCTACGGGAGCGATAAATTTGAATTCCGTTGCCGTAAAGGGAGATTTAAACGCGGAATCGAGCACGGGCAACATGGTGTTCCGCGACGTAACCTGCGGCAGACTTTCCTCGGACGCAAGCACGGGCAACATCAGGCTTGAAGGCACGGTAGCTTCACAGTCGTTCTTCATCGAGCGCAGCACGGGCAACGTTACCTTTTACGGAAGCGACGCCGTCGAGATAACCGTAAAAACAAGCACCGGCAACGTCAGAGGCTCCCTGCTGAGCGATAAGGTCTTTATCACGGACAGCTCAACGGGTAGGATAGATGTGCCAAAGACCGTGAGCGGCGGCAAATGCGAAATAACAACAAGCACGGGCTGCATTGAAATTTCTATAAAAGAAAAATAATACAATGCTGTCGGGCGGATTAATTCTGCTCGAACAAGGAAATCAATTATACTCATTCCGGATTCGTATTATTCCTTAACTGTGTATGGGCGCTTTTCTGCGAAAACGGCTACGGTCGCCCCTACAATTATGTATAGATGTATAATAAACATTTCAAACCAATTCGTAGGGGCGCACCCATGTGTGCGCCCGGGGGCGCTGAATCAAACGTTATGTGTCCTATCGACAAATGGACGGAAAATAAACGTCGGTGCTTCATGTGCCAACGGCACAATTCATGCGCCTGCGCAATTCATGGCAAAGCCTATTCATGTCCAAAGGACAATTCATTCCTGTCGCCAACGGTTGATAATGTCTCAGACGTTTTCAATAACGGAAAGCTCCGCAACATGAATTTACTTTGTAATGAATAGCCTGCGGCATGAATTGAGCGCCCCGCGCTCATGCTGAGAGCGAAACTAACGAGTTTAGCAGGCGATCTCGCAGTCCCGGTTCCTCTGTCAGCTGCTCTATGAGGTCGAGGGCTATGGGCAGGGCTTCTTCTTTTGTCCTTGCGAAATTTAGCTGACGGCTCAGCTCGGTTGTTTTTATGATACGCTGCTGAACGGTTCGCGCGTGGTTCAGCCATTCGTCGCGCTCTTCGACATGGGCAAGGTATTCTTGGCAGAACTCCTGCTGCTTCAGTTCACAGGTTTCCTTTGTCCATCCCTTGTGACGGTTATTATAGCCTAACCTTGTAAGCAGGCTGAAATATTTGTATTCGCCCGGCGGGAACTCGCTGTAATCAAGCTGCCCGTCAAATGCCGATTCTTCGAGCTTTGCGAATAATTCTTTATCGGAAAAATTGAGTTTCATATTATCCCCCGGTGTAGGGTAGTGTAGGGTTTAGGGCATTTTCTATAAACTCTCTATATTTTATATTTCTTATAGAGAATTATTATTTTTTTGTAAGTACAATTGTAAAAACCCTACAACTATACACAACCCTACACCATTATTCTATTTCAGAAATATAGAGTGTAGGGTAGTGTAGGGTTTGAGGCATTTTCTATAAACCCTCTATTTTTTTATACTTCTTATAGAGAATTATTATTTTTTTTGTAAGTACAATTGTAAAAACCCTACAACTATACACAACCCTACACTATTATTCTATAATTGAAAATAAGGAAATACCATTGTAGTAATATCCCTTATTGGTTCTTACCTTCTCATACCTTTTTGATATTTCCGCGCCAAATCTTGTGTTTGAAAGGCAATACTCGTTGTTGCTCTCAGCCCAATTGCAGTAGCAGGCGTAGAGCGTTTTGGCGGCTACGCTGCCGCTGTTCTGACAGCAATCGTTCAGAAAGGCGGAGATCACGTCCATTTCGCGGCGGTACTCCTTTACGCTGTCGAGGACGGCGAGGGGCATTTTCAAGCCCTCCTGCTGCCAGAGCGTGCAGCCGTCGAGAATCCATTTGAAAATCGCGGGCAGCTCAGCCCGCAGCTTTTGCGAAAGGTTCCTGTCAACCTTGTCGTCGGGGATAGCGACGGTGAAGGGAATCATGTGTATTCTGCGCCATATTCCCGTATCGGTGCCGCGAATGACGGGCTTGTGGTTTGTGGCTATCCACAGCTTGAACTCGGGCTTGAACTCGAATTCCTCGCAGTAGAGCTTTCGCGCCGTCACCGCGTCGTCGCCCGTAAGCTGCTTTAACAGCCCCTCGTTAATGCGCAGACCCTCGTTCGGCTCTACGCTTGTAACAAGCCTTGCGCCCTTTAAACGCGCTATATCGCTGTTTATCGCGGAGCCTGATACATTCTTCATCATAATAGTTTCGGGCTGGATATTCGTCGCGTAGTCGCCGAAAACGCTGCGGATCGCTTCAAGAAAGGTCGATTTGCCGTTGTTTCCCGTTCCGTAAAGAAAAAATACGCACTGCTCGGCGGTGGAGCCGGTCAGGCTGTAGCCGAGAGCCTTTTGCACGTAGCGAATCAAATCTCTGTCGCCCGCGAAAATATCGTTCAGAAAGCTCTGCCAGAGCGGACAGTCGGTGTCGGAGCCGAGGTCTGCGGCAGTCATTTTTGTTAAGTAATATTCGGGCTTGTGCTCCCTCAGCTCGCCCGTTTTCAGGTTGACGACCCCCGACGGAGTGTTAAGCGCCATGCGGTATTTGTCCAATTGCGACGGCAGAACGGGCAAATGGTGCTGCACCTCGGCGAGCATTGCGCGCTTGCTTTTGTTGAAGCGGCTTTTCTTCATATGCTTTTCAAACTGCCTTTGCATATCGGTTCCCTTGTCCGAGTCTATCTGAGCGTAAGCGCTCAGCTCGCAGCTCATCGCCTTTACCGCGCTGTCCGCCATGCGCTCGGCAGCTCCTATATTATCCGCGCACCACTTTTGGGTATCGTAATAATACCACTTCTTCTCGGGGTAGCAGTAGCGGACATTTTCGCCGAACAGGTCTGTAAACCGCTTGGCGTTGCCCATGTCGTCAAGGCTGTATAGCTTGGGCGCTTCGCTGTTATCGGCAGAGTCGCTTTGCCCGGGCTGACCGCCGCTTATCGTCAGCGAGCAGCTGCGCTCGGGGGGAATATAGACCTCGGTGCAGCCCGCCATAGCCTTTTGGATAGTAAGAGCGCCATAGGTGGAGCTGCCCGTTTTTCTGTCCCATTTGTCGCGCATTAAGCCGGACTGACGGAACAGGCTGTCCATTTTGTCGGCGTTGCAGCCTGTCCAGAACGCGAGCATACTGCACAGCGCCAAGTCAGCCTCGGACTGACTGCCGTAGCCCGAGTAATCGCCGCTGTAGAGCGCCCGGAAGTGAGCGCCGTTTCTGCTGTTCATCGCCGTTTGCAAAACGTCGCTGACGGAAGCGGCAGCCGCCTGCCGCCTCAGGTTCGGCACAGGCTCTCTGCCGGCTCCCAAATATTTGGCGTGCAGCGGCTTTATCCGCTCGGTGCCGTCGGAGATTTCCGCGTAGCCGCCGCAGCGGTCGCCCGTCATCACGAAGAACCGCCCGGTGTCGTACATCTCGATTTTGTTGTCCGCGTTTCTGCGCCCGCCCTTTGGCAGCCTGCCGCGGCAGATGATGTGAATTCCCGTTTTGCTCTGACTGAGCTCGGCGTAGGAACGCAGCGTATTGATGAACTCGCCGAATATGTTGTTGCCGTCGCCGTTGAGATACTCCCTGAGGATTTCCTCACGGTCGTCGATATCGACGCCGAAGCAGCCCGAGCCGCCGAACATGAAGCCCAAGCCGCTGAACCTTGCCGACGCGCCGAGCGCCGTATCAAAATCTGCCCATGTTTGAGGGTTGTTCGACTGCGCCTGTCCGCCAGTATGCGGATTTATCGGCACCTTCTTCACGCCGCTGTGCGCCTTGGGGTCGGGAATCGACTGCCAGCAAACCCAGTTGGGAATGTTTTTTAATTCCTGAGGAATATTTTTGTATAGATTCATATGAACCTCCTTTAGTTTTTTAAAGGGAATATCGCAAAGGAGATACCCCCCTCACTATACAGCCCAAAATCCCCAAAAGTTGTATACAACTATGCAACTCCGCAAAAAAAAAGCGCCGGTGGGCGCTATTGCCCGCCTTTGGAAGCGTTCAACTTATCAGGCGTTCATCAACGGCGGGAAAAGAAGTTTCTTTTATAGCAAAAAAAGCAACGGTGGGCGCTATTGCCCGCCTTTGGAAGCGTTCAACTTATCAGGCGTTCATTAACGGCGGGAAAATAAATTTCTTTTATAGCAAAAAAGGAGCGACCGAACGGTCGCCCCAAAGCTTTATTATATTAATGAAAAGCCGAAGTCATCAAAGCGCTTCTACGATATCTCTTGTATCTCTCGCGATTACCATTTCCTCGTCGGTTGCGATAAGCTCAACTCTGACCTTGGATTCGGGCTTGGTGAGCATACCCTGCTTGCCGCGTACAGCCGCGTTGTTAGCGTCCTTGTCGAGGTCAACGCCGAGGCAGGAGAGGTAGTTGCAGACGCCCTCGCGGAGGATAGGCTGATTCTCGCCCAGACCCGCGGTAAACACGATAGCGTCGCAGCCGCCCATTGCAACAAAGTAGCTGCCGATATACTGCGCGATCTGATAATAGAGCATATCATGCGCGAGCTTGGCGCGGGGATTGCCCGCGTTCTCGGCTGCGGTCACGTCTCTGTCGTCGGAGGAAACGCCCGAAACGCCGAGCAGACCCGACTTTTTGTTAAGCACGGTTTCCATTTCGCTGAGCGAAAGACCCTCTTTCTCGGCGATAAAGGTGACTACCGAGGGGTCGAGCGAGCCGGAGCGCGTGCCCATCATAAAGCCGCCCAGGGGAGTAAGACCCATTGTGGTGTCAACGACCTTGCCGTACTTGACTGCGGTGATAGAGGAACCGTTGCCGATGTGGCAGGTGATGATTTTGAGCTCTTCGATCGGCTTGCCCATGATCTCAGCCATTTTTGCGCTTACATAGCGGTGAGATGTGCCGTGGAAGCCGTATTTTCTTACGCCGTACTTTTCATAATACTCATAGGGAACGGCGAACATATAAGCCTTTTCGGGCATTGTCTGGTGAAAAGCGGTGTCGAATACCGCCACCTGCGGAATTTCGGTGCCGAAAACCGCTGTGCAGGCGTCGATACCCTGGATATGAGCCGGGTTATGCAGGGGAGCAAGGGGAGACAGCTCCTTGATTTTTCCGAGAACGTCCGCGTCGATAAGCACCGAACGGTCGAAATAAGCGCCGCCCTGTACCACGCGGTGACCGATAGCCGAAACCTCGCTGAGGTCTGAGATAGCGTTTACTGCGGGGTCAAGCAGAGAATCCTTGACCGCCTCAAAAGCCTGAGTATGGTTCTTCATTTCGGTTTTCTTCTCAACCTTGCCGCCGTCGGCGGTCTTGTAGCCGATAAACGAACCGTCGGTGCCGATTCTTTCACAGTTGCCCTTTGCCAGAACGCTCTCGTTAGCCATGTCGATAAGCTGAAATTTGAGCGACGAGCTTCCGGCGTTGATTACCAATACTTTCATCTTTAACAATCCCTTCACTTAATCAATGATTTTAGGGGAAATCAATTTTGCGAAATGCGCAAATTTTCCTTTTATCGCAGGTGTAAACCTACGTTGTTTTTCCGTCCGTTTTTTGATAGGAACACAAACGCTTGATTCAACGCCCAAGGACAGCCGCAAGGGCTGTCCCTACGGCAGTAAAGGTGAGATTGATAGTGAACATCACCTTGACATCGTAGGGGAGGTACGGCTTACGCCCAGACCCCCTCAATCCCCCTATTAGGGGGCAGAAACCCTTGCGGGCTCCCTTTGCACCGACGTTTGTTTTCTGTCCGATTGCCGATAGGAAACACAACGTTTGATTCAACGCCTCCCTATGCATTCAAGGAAAAATGCGGTTTGCAAACAGAATTAAAAAAATGATTTCCGAGATTTATATGTATAATCTTTACAAATATACTTTAATATATTACAATAAAATAATAAGCATTTCAAGTGTTTTTTGCATTTTTTTGCGGAAAAAATTCATTTTTTTGGCGGTTTTTCTCTGAAAATCGGTTTTTAAAGGGAGGTTTTTGCATGGCAGTTGCCGTAATCTGCGAGTTCAACCCGTTCCACAACGGGCATAAATATCTTTTGCGCAGGGCTAAGGAGCTGACGGGAGAGCCTGTTTTGGCGGTGATGAGCGGCAGCTTCACCCAGCGCGGAGAGGTCGCGGTCTGCTCCAAGTTCGAGCGGGCAAGGGCGGCTTTGAACAACGGCGCCGATTTGGTAGCGGAGCTTCCTGCGGCTTACGCGGTGGCTCCCGCCGAGATATTCGCGCGCGGCGGAGTGAGCATTGCCGGGGCGTTCGGAGACGTCCGTTATCTTGCGTTCGGCTGCGAATGCGGCGATATCAGGCTGCTGACCGGGGCTGCTGCGGCGTTTAAAAATCCCGAAGTGAACGCCCTGATTGCCGAGCAGATGAAACGCGGCGCTTACTATCCGCAGGCGGTCGAGAGAGCGGTGCGAGAGGTGATGGGCGATGTCGCCGATGTTCTCACCTCTCCCAACAACATTCTTGCGGTTGAGTACATCAAAGCGCTTGACGGAAGCGCGACAGAACCGCTGCCGATTCAAAGGATAGGCGCGGCTCATGACAGCGAAACCGCCGAGGGCAGCACAGCCTCGGCTTCGCTTATCCGCAAAATGCTCAGGGCAGGGGAGAGCGCGGAGAGCTTTATGCCCGAGCCGCCGGCTGAGATAACCTACCCCGCACTGCTCGAACGCGCCCTGCTGTTCAGGCTCCGCTCCATGACGGCCGAGGATTTTAAAAGACTCCCCGAGGTGAGCGAGGGACTTGAAAACAGAATTGTCAAGGCGGCTGCCGAGAATAATTCTATAGAAGAAATATTATCGTCGGTCAAAACAAAGCGCTACACCCACGCACGGCTCAGGAGGATCATAACCTGCGCCGCGCTTGATATCACCCGGCAGCTGCAAGCCCGCCGCGCGTCATATGTCCGCGTCCTCGGCTTTACGCCGGAGGGCGAGCGCCTGCTGAAAAGCTGCTCGTTTGAGATAGTTACCTCCCCCGCGAAGGCGCTGCGACAGGGAGGGGCAAACGCCGACTTCCTGAAAACGGATATAGCAGCCACAGACGCGGCGGCGCTCGCCTACAAAAAAATCAGAAGAGCCGGAGAGGACTACTCGGCAGGGATTTTGAGAGTGCAGAGCCGTTTGAAAAGCGGAGAGATTTTCAGAGAGGATTGACAGTTTTTACTTTTTTACTTTTCAACAAAATTTTTCTTGACATTTTTTAAAATACATTGTATAATATTCCGGTGAATTTCACACGCTGATGTTGCCGGCAGGGTGGCGGAGAATTCCGTTTGTTGCGCCGGTAAAAACAAAACACAGCGGAGGTTAAAACCTAAGGAGGAAAAAATAATGGCAGTAGTTTCAATGAAACAGCTTCTGGAGGCCGGCGTTCACTTCGGTCACCAGACAAGAAGATGGAACCCCAAAATGGCTGAGTACATCTTCACCGAGAGAAACGGTATTTACATCATCGACCTTCAAAAGAGCGTTAAGAAGCTTGAAGAGGCGTACAGCTTCGTTCGCGAACTGTCCTCAGAGGGCAAGAATATCCTCTTTGTCGGCACAAAGAAGCAGGCTCAGGAGTCAATCAAGGACGAGGCTGAGCGCGCAGGCGCTTACTATGTAAACGCAAGATGGCTGGGCGGTATGCTCACCAACTTTGCTACTATCCGCAGAAGGATCGCCCGCTTAAAGCAGCTCCGCGCTATGCAGGAGGACGGCACCTTCGACCTGCTCCCCAAGAAAGAGGTCATCAAGCTCAACCTTGAAATCGAGAAGCTTGAAAAGTTCATGGGCGGCATTAAGGACATGACCGAAATGCCCGGCGCTCTGTTTATTGTAGACCCCAGAAAAGAAAGAATCGCCGTTTCGGAGGCCAGAAAGCTCAATATTCCGATCGTTGCTATCGTTGATACAAACTGTGACCCCGACGAGATCGACTATGTTATCCCCGGCAACGACGACGCTATCCGCGCCGTTAAGCTGATCGCGGGCATAATGGCAAACGCCGTTATTGAGGGCAAAGAGGGTCAGATGGGCGCTGCCGCGGCAGAGGAGCCCAAGGAAGAGGAAGCCGAGGAGGCTTGATTTTCCGGTTAAACCAATAACTACTATCGAAAGGATGTTTATATAATGGCAGCATTTACAGCTAAAGATGTAAAAGCACTCAGAGAAAAGACCGGCTGCGGCATGATGGACTGCAAAAAGGCTCTCACTCAGGCTGACGGCGACATGGACAAGGCTATCGACTTTCTGAGAGAGCAGGGCCTTGCAAAGGTGGCTAAAAAAGCCGGCAGAATCGCGGCGGAGGGCGTTGCTTACGCCGTTGCAGCCGACGACAACAGCGCGGGCGTTGTAATCGAGGTCAACGCCGAGACCGACTTCGTTGCTAAGAACGATTCCTTTATGGATTTTGTAAAGACCTGCGCGGCTACCGTTCTCAAGCAGAACCCCGCCGACGTAGAGGCTCTCCTCGCTCTCAAGGCTGAGGGCAGCGAACAGACAGTCGCGGAATTGCTTCAGGAAAAGGTTCTCACGATCGGCGAGAATATTCAGATCCGCCGTTTTGAGCGCATGGAAGGCGCTTGCGTAGCTTACGTACACGCAGGCGGCAAAATCGGCGTTCTCGTTAACTTTGACACCGACCTCGCCGACAAGGCTGAGTTCGTAGCCTACGGCAAGGACATCGCCATGCAGATCGCGGCTCTCAACACAGCCTACCTCAACAGAGATGAGGTTCCCGCCGAGGTCATCGATCACGAAAAGGCTATCATGGTTGAGCAGCTCAAGAACGATCCCAAAATGGCTAACAAGCCCGAGCAGGTTCTCGGCAAGATCGTAGACGGCAAGATCGGCAAATACTACAAGGAGAACTGCCTTGTAGATCAGGAGTTCGTTAAGGACAACAAGCTTACCGTAGCACAGTACACCAAGAACACAGCCAAGGCTCTGGGCGGAAGCATCGAAATCAAGAAGTTTATCCGCTTTGAAAAGGGCGAGGGCATAGAAAAACGCCAGGACGACTTCGCAGCAGAAGTTGCTTCTATGGTAAAATAATTACAGTAACAATGAAACCCCGTCGGGAGATAACAGTCTTCCGACGGGGTTTTTCTTACGCTAAAAAGCGGCGTGTCAACACAACCGCTTTTCTTTTATGCTTCAATTTCAAACTGTTTCATCAATCGTTTGAAGGTATCCTGTCCGTCAAGGCAGGTGTCGGTCAGATATCCCTTCTCCCGATTCCATTCGGCGAGACCTCTGTAATAATACATTCCGCTGTTCGGAGTTTTCTGATAGACAAAGCCGCGTTCGTCTGCTATAATTTAAACAAATCGGATTATTAAGGAGAAGAAGAGATGCAAATTAGAGGATACAATAAAAATGATCTGACACAAATGATAGAAATATGGAATGAAATTGTTGAGGACGGTATCGCCTTCCCGCAGGAAGAATCTTTAAATCCCGAAACCGGAGCGGTATTCTTTTCGTCGCAAAGCTATTGCGGCGTGGCGGTGAATGAAAATGATGAGGTTATTGGCTTGTATATCCTTCACCCGAACAATGTCGGACGCTGCGGACACATCTGCAACGCAAGCTACGCAGTCTTGTCATCCTGCCGCGGACAGCATATCGGTGAAAAGCTTGTAACCGACTGTATTCAAAAGGCAAAAGAAATCGGTTTTCTGATATTACAGTTCAATGCGGTTGTCGAAACAAATATTCACGCGAGACATTTGTATGAGCGTTTAGGCTTTCATCAGCTTGGCGTTATTCCGAAAGGCTTCCGTATGAAGGACGGACATTACGAAAATATCTGCCCGTATTATATTGAGCTTTAACAGCTAAGTCAATAAAGATTGAAATGATCAGGATCCTGTGATATACTTATTTGTGAGAAGTCAAAACACTATTGTTTGAGATCGCCACCCGCTTTTGGGTGGCTTTTTGGGAGGAAAAACTATGTGGAATATGATATGGCCTATAGGACTGGTAGTGCTGTCGAATGTTGTTTATCAGATTTGCGCGAAGTCCGTTCCGGGCGGCCTTAATCCTTTTGCAGCACTGACAGTGACTTATCTCGTGGGAGCGGCGGTAAGCGCGGTCTTGTTCTTTGTTCTCGGCAAGCAAAGCAATCCGATCAAGGAGCTGAGTAATCTCAACTGGGCGCCGTTTGTGCTCGGATTCGTGATCGTCGGCTTGGAGGTAGGCTTTATCTATGCTTACAAAGCAGGCTGGACAGTCAGCACCGCCGCACTTGTGCAGGGAGTTACGCTTGCGATCATACTGATATTTGTCGGCTTTTTGCTGTACAAAGAAGCGCTGACGTGGAACAAGCTCGTCGGGATCGGAATTTGCCTTGTCGGACTGTTCTTCATCAATTACAAGTTTTGATTCTGAGTGCATATCTCCGTTTGGATTTTTACATATGAATCAGCACATTTTCTATTGACAACAGCACGGCACTCTGGTATAATAATTTGCGAATCAATCGCAAATTGGAGGTGCGTTTCTTGCCGAAATATATGACTAAACAGCGCAAGGCCCTGCTTGATTATCTTTCATGCCACGCCGACGAAAAGCTCTCCGCCAAAAAAATCGAGGCCGACCTGAGCAGCGAGGGCATAAGCATAAGCGCCGTTTACCGCAATATTTCCGACCTCGAAAAGGAAGGTAAGATCCGCAGGGTGAACCAAAGCGGAAGCCGCGAGGTGTTTTATCAGTACACCGACGGCGCTCACTGCAAGGAATGTCTGCACCTGTCATGCGAAAAATGCGGAAAAACTTATCATATGAACAGCGAGGTAACAAAAATGCTGATTGAAAACCTCGCTAAAAGCGATGAGTTCGCAATCGACAAGGCGAGCACGGTTCTTTACGGCGTGTGCCGCGAGTGCCGGGAAAAGTGAGGATAATATGAAATTGAAAAGACTGATCGCGATGATCGCTTCGGCAGCTCTGCTTGCGGCTGTTTTTGCGGGTTGCGGAACAAAGCAGGCTGACAGCGGCAAATTGAAGATAATAGCAACCATTTACCCCGAATATGAATGGGTAAAAAATATAGTCGGAGACGCCGACGGCGTTGAGGTCTCGCTTCTGCTTGACAAGGGCGTAGACCTTCACAGCTTTGAGCCGACGGCAAAGGATATCGTCGATATTTCGTCCTGCGACGTATTTATTTACAACGGCGGAGAGTCCGATGAATGGGTCAATGACGTTTTGAAGGAAGCTCAGAACAAGAGCATAACCGCCGTTGATCTGCTTGACGAGTTAGGAGAAGCCGCCAAGGAAGAAAAGTTAGTAGAGGGAATGCAGACCGAGCCGAAGGAGAACGAAAGCGGGGAAGAGGGAACCGAGTACGACGAGCACATCTGGCTGTCGCTAAAAAACGCCGAAGCGCTCACAAAGCGGCTGTGCGACAAGCTGTGCGAAAAGGATCCGGGCAACAAAGCGGTTTACGAAAAAAACGCCGGGGAATATACTGAAAAGCTCGGCACTCTCGATAAGCAGTACGAGCAGACCGTAAAGGAAGCCAAAAACGACACTCTCGTTTTTGCCGACCGCTTTCCTTTCCGCTACCTCACCGACGACTACAACATAAATTACTACGCCGCTTTTTCAGGCTGCTCTGCCGAGAGCGAGGCAAGCTTCCAAACTCTCGTATTCCTCGCCGACAAGCTCAACGAGCTTGACCTGAATAAATTGGTCATTATAGACGGCTCCGACAAGAAAATTGCCGACGCGGTCATCGACACCTCAAAGCGCAAGGACGTAAAGACTCTTACTCTCAACAGTATGCAGTCGGCTATCGGTGACGACGACACTTATACCGGCATAATGGAAAGCAATTTGAAAGTGCTGAAAGAAGCGCTTAATTAGGAAGTGAAATAATGTCACAGCTTATCTGCACCGACCTGATCCTCGGCTATGAAGGGCAGGAGATCCTGTCAGGTGTAAGCTTTGCCGTTGAGCAGGGCGACTATGTATGCATTTTAGGCGAGAACGGCTCGGGCAAAACCACTCTTATGAAAACGATTCTCGGGCTGCGCAAGCCCATGAGCGGAACCATAGAAACGGGCGACGGACTCAGCCCGAGAGAAATCGGTTATCTGCCGCAGCAAAACTCCATTCAGCGCGATTTTCCCGCTTCGGTCAGGGAAATAGTCGTCTCGGGCTTTCAGGGTCAGTGCGGGCTTAGACCGTTCTACACCAAGGCTGAAAAGCTTCAGGCTGAAAAAAACATGGAGCTTATGGGAGTGGCTGACTTGAAAAAACGCTGCTACCGCGAGCTTTCGGGCGGACAGCAGCAGAGAGTGCTTCTTGCGCGCGCGCTGTGCGCAACAAAGAAAATGCTGCTCCTTGACGAGCCGGTCGCAGGGCTTGACCCAAAGGCGACTCAGGAGATGTACAGCCTTATCGAACGGCTGAACAAGGAGCACGGAATAACGATAATAATGATTTCTCACGATTTGCGCGCCGCTCTGCAATTCGCCGATAAGATCCTTCACATCGGCGGAGAGCTTTTCTTCGGCACGCGCAGCGAATATTTGCGGTATGCCGCGAGTCACAGGGAGGAAGCTGTCGGAAATGCTTGATACTTTGTACTACTACCTGCAATTTTCACAGGTGCGCTACGCGCTTATCGTCGGCGTGCTTGTCGCGCTATGCGCCTCGCTGTTGGGCGTTACGCTTGTTTTAAAGCGGTTCTCATTCATAGGCGACGGTCTTTCTCACGTCGCTTTCGGGGCAATGGCGGTGTCGTCTATCACAGGCGTGCTTGTGTCGCAGTGGAAGCCCGTTATCGACTCAACAAACGGCATGATAATTGTAATGCCGCTCACTGTTCTAAGTGCGGTCTTGCTGCTGAGAACGGGCAAAAACGCCAAGGTCAAGGGCGACGCGGCGGTCGCGATGATTTCCGTCGGCGCGTTAGCGATAGGCTATCTGCTGATGAACCTTGATGTGTTCCCGAAGTCCGCTAATATTTCGGGCGACGTCTGCTCAACGCTCTTCGGCTCACTGTCGATTTTAACTCTCACCGAGGGCGAGGTGTTTTTCTGCCTTGCGGTGTCGGTAATAGTCACAGCGGTGTTCATCATCTTCTACAACAAGATTTTCTCCGTCACCTTCGACGAGGATTTCGCGACGGCAACGGGCACAAAAGCCTCGGCTTACAACCTGCTTATCGCAATAATAATAGCCGTCATCATTGTAATTTCAATGAACCTTGTCGGCTCGCTTCTGATATCCGCGCTGATAATCTTTCCCGCGCTCTCGGCAATGCGCCTGCTCAAAAGCTTCAAGGCTGTAACGGTCTGCTCGGCGTGCCTTTCGGTGTTCTGCGCCGCGCTGGGAATTATCCTTTCAATCCTGCTCAGCACGCCCGTCGGCTCAACCATAGTAGCGGTGAACATAGCCGCGTTCGGAGTATTTTGGCTTATCGGAGCGGCAAAGGGCGGCTTTAAGCGCGCTTGAAATCAATAACAAAAACCCTTCCTTCAAATTGCAATGAGGGAAGGATTTTTTTATTCGGCACATTTTTTATCATGGAAAACAGAACCGTGGTGGGTTGTGGTGGGGTTCCGGGCTTTTCTTATTGTTGTCTATAAAAAAATTATAATTCTATATAAGAATATATAATATATAGAGAGTTTATGAAAAACGGCTAAACCTCACCACAACCCACCACACACTGCAAAGAGGTAAATGTCGTCAATTTACAGTCAACTGTCATCTGAGCGGTTTTCACACAAATTTTTAGAGGTTCCCTTATATCAGTTTTTTCAATATTTGGTTGCAATCACTTGAATAACTAAGAAAATAATGATATAATGAAAAAAGGAATCTCTAAAAATTCCCTAAAGATTTTTACGGCAATGATTTGGAAGGTATTGTTTTGCTAAAACTCAGGGAACCGTCCCGGGCGCGGCGTTTGCAGGTAAAAATCAATATGCTAAAGAAAGAGGTATGTTAATTGCTTAAAAAAATTATTATTTTAGCTTTCGTTCTCGCGTTTGGCGCTTCGGTTTTGTCCGCCTGCGGCGATGATAACCAAGACAGTAAAGCCGCTTCCTCCGATTCGGCTGCGGCAACGGTTTTTGCGAATGATGAGGGAGAGATAGCGGTAAATCAGCCTACGAGCATCAAAAGCTCCGGGTCGTCAAGCTCCGGCAGCAGCAAGTCTGAAAGCACTGCTTCATCTCCGGCGCAAAGCTCTTCGGGCAACAGCAAGTCTGAAAGCACTGCTTCATCTCCGGCGCAAAGCTCTTCGGGCAGCAGCAAGTCTGAAAGCACTGCTTCATCCTCGGCGCAAAGCTCTTCGGGCAGCAGCTCGTCATCGAAAGCCGATTCCAAAAAGCAGGAAAGCTCTCAGGCTGGTAAGAGCAGCGATTCAAAATCAAGCGGAAGCAGCAGTAAGTCTGAGCAAAGCAGCTCTTCCTCGAAGGAAAGTCAGCAAGAGACGAAAACAAAGTCTGATGATGCTTACGAGCTTCCGTTTATCCCGAATTAAACGACGCGCTTTCAGCCTTAGGGTACCTCTAAAATATATGGCTGCCCATAGGCACACATCTTTCACAGCATATTCTTGCCAAAACTGCTCGTTATACGTCAGTATGACTGCGTCGTTTTGACAATGATCTGCTATAAAATATCCGCACCTCTGAACAACAGAATATTTTTAGAGGTGTCCTTTATCAAAACCGCAATATAGAGGGATGTCAAAATGTATTATCATTTATCAAATGTTGAAGAATCAACTGTAGCATTGTTCATAATTTCCTATACAATATCAATTTTATCAAGCATGGCGGCAACCGCATTGATATTTGTGTCGCGCTGGCATATTTTCAAAAAGCTCGGTATGCCCGGATGGAAGGGAATAATCCCGTATTACGGCGACTATATGCTTTACAAAACCGTTTGGAAAACAAAGCTGTTTTGGGTTATAGTTATATCCTCCGGAGTTTACGCCATCGGCGTGATGCTGACCGCTATCATTATGGCCTTCCTTTTGATTATCAAAAAGGATTCCCCTGACACTGATTCATTATTATACGTGTTTGTTATTTTTTCCGTGATTTTTGCATTGCTGACGCTTGCATACTTGGTTATCGAGTTCATAATTACCGTTAAGCTGAATTTGCGCCTCGCTAAGGTTTTCGGAAAGGGAACCGGCTTTGCTCTCGGACTTACATTTATATCAATTGTTTTCTATCCGGTTCTCGCCTTCGGCAAAGCGCAAAGAGTAAGAGCAGACGAATAATTTTACGAAACATATAATAAAAAAATTTATCATAACAATAGGAACCACCCGTTCAACGGGTGGTTCTGATTTTAAAGCTGTGTATTGAACAGGTTGCGGAGCTGGTTGATCAGGTCGTCGGAGTCGGCGTTGATCATCGCCGCTTCATTAATATTTGAAAGCCTCGTAAGCTCCTTCTGTTCGGTTGAATCGGCTTTGATGTTGTAGCCTATCGTATAAACGGGGATTTTCAGACCGCCGACTATCGGCGCGATACGGTCAAGGCTGTAGCCTCTGTTTTGCTCGCCGTCAGAGAGGACGAACAGCATTGTCTTGGCGTTGGGGATCTCAGCCTTTTTATCCATTATCATCTTCATGGCGACGAGAATTGCGTCGTACGTGGCGGTAGCGTCCTCAACGGCAAAATTCTTTACCGCGCCCGAAAAATACGCTTTTTGCTTGTCGTCGAATTTTTCTATCGGGAGGTCAATGTGAACGTTTGTGGCGTAAGAAACAAGACCTATATAGTTTGATGAGCCGATATATGACTTTGTCGCAAGCAGGGATTCCTTTAGGCTGTTGATCGGTGTGCCGTCCATCGAGCCGGAGATGTCTGCGGTAAATACGGCGATGATCGGCTGTCCGCCGTCCTTGGCGTTTTTCCAGATCGTCTGCGCCGCAAGGTATCCCGCACCGTCAAGACCGGTTTCCTGACCCTTGTAGTCGTCGTGCTTGCCAAAGCCCTTTTCTCTTCCTAACTTTTGAGATTCTTCGGAAAGGCAGTATTCCTTAAACATCTCAGCGGCTTGCTTTTCCTCGGAGGTCACATAGTCAAAGGTGTAGAGGGGGTGGTCGTGCCTGATGCCGAACGGGGTGTAAACGTAGCTTTTTAGCTCGGGCTTGTTAGTGTACGCCTGCTCCTCCATAACCATCGCGTTGATAACGCCCTTGGAAGCCTGATTTACAAGCACGCCCGTTGTGTAGGCAACAGGGGGAGACTTCTTTTGATATTCAAGCAGCTTTTGCTTTGCGGTATCGGAGAGCGGGTTTTTATTGTCGAACGCGTAAAGCGTAGAGGCTATCGCGTTAAGACCCGTTGCCGAGGTGTACGGATTTGTGTAAGCGAAGTTAAGGTCGCCCGCGAGCGTAGCCTCGATGACCTTGTCGAGCGTGCAGGTCTTGTATTTTTCGATAAAGGTGTCGTAGGTGGATTTTTCCATAAGGATCCCTGCGGTGTTGCCGAGTATCCTGTCGCTGAGCGTTTCGGTAACAACGCCCTTTGCCTTTAGCATTTCTCCCCAGGCGGCGTTTGAAGGAATATACAGATGAGGTCTGTAATCGCTTTCGGTCATATATGTCAGAGTTTCGCCCGACGCGATTTTGCGGACGGTCACGCTTACGGTTTTTCCGCCGACCTTGTTGTTTTCGCTGTTAAAGCGCTCGGCAATAACATTTAGCCAGTCGTCGGGGGCGTTTCCGCTCAGCTCGCTCGGAGCGGCGATTTCAAGATTTATCGCGCCCTTGCCCTCCACCGTTATGGGGAAGGTGCTGATATCCGCGAGAGCCTTGTTTGTCGTCTCGTCGTCGTAGATATCCATGATCGGAGTTTTGGTGTCGGTTTTGATTTCCTTGTTAAAGGCTTCAAGCTCGGTTACCGCTTCATCATAAGAATAGACCTTTTCGTCGCCGGTTTCGTAGGACGTACAGCCCGTAAAAGCGGCAACAATAAAGGAAGTAGCCAGTAATCCCGAAATGATCTTCCTTGAAAGCTTCATAAATTCTGCCTCCTTAATTTAATTTCAAATCGTTTTTATCGGTTGAGCTTCTCATAACTTCTATCCACGCTCTCAGCTCGCTCATGTCGGTAACGCCGTTTTGCTGGTAGTTGTTGATATAGTTTACGGCGTAGTGGATAAGTGTGTTGACGTTTTCAAGCTCCGATTCGTTTTCCCTGAGCGCTTTATCTATTATTTGACGGTCAAAATCCGACAGCTCGGATGAACCGTCCTCAACAAGGATACAGCAGTTAATGATGTTGCGGATGTTTCTGCAAAGCCGTGTTTCCGCGTCGTCAATAACGGAGATGGTATTGTTGAGGTAGATAGCGTCGTTGGCGTCAAGCAGCGTCTTGTATCTGTCCTGAAGCTTGTCCATCCTGTCCATCTGGTTGATGCATTTGTCAACGATAGGGCTGAGGGAAGCGTTGTTCTCTTTTAAGTCGTCAAGGCGCTCACGGGTCTTGACGGGATTAAGGCTGTCCCTGGCGTATTCGTCAAAGGTCTTTTTCCTTTCCTCGACCTTGCCCTTGATCATCTTCCGGTTGTTTGAGCTGCTGATGAGATTTGCAACCTTCGGAACAAAACTCAAGACAAATACTCCGCCGCCGACGCAGGCGGTTATGATGGATATGATTTTAAGCGTCGATATAGCTCTGACTCCTATCGAAACAATAAGAGCTGATGTTGCCATAGAAGCCGTAATAATGCCCGCTATGCCGAGAGCAACTAACAATGCCCCGATTATCTTTAGAATCTTAGACATATATTACCTCTGTCGATATTTAAATTTTGCCGGGCACGTATCCATGCCCGACAACAGTTTTGCAGTTATTAACAAATTATGGATTTTGTCTGTTTCCCGCCGACAAAACTCCCTGAACAAGCTCGCGCTCTGAGTTGGCGATAACCTGTACCGCGTTTTGCCTGTCGCGCTGACCCTGCTGCTCAATGGCGATGTAATCCAGCACAGCGCCTGTTATCTCTTTATTTACATAGTCGATGGTTTCAACATCTATTACACTTCTCTGAGAAGCCTTTGCCGATTCAACGACCGATAAATGGAACTGCTCCGCCTGCTCTCTGAGCATTCTGTTGGTGATATCGTCAACTGCGTTGCTCGCCTCGACAGCCTGCATATTGTTGTTGATGGCGATAGACATTGCGATTTTTTTGCGCCAGAGCGGCATTGTGTTTACAATGCTCGACTGAAGCTTCATAGCCATATCCATATCGTTGTGCTGTATCATCTTTATCTGCGGAGCGGACTGCAGGCAGGTTGTGCGTGTCAGGCGCAGGTTGTGGATCTGCTTGTCAAACTGGTCGCACTGCTTTGCAAATTCGTCAGCCTTCATTGCGTCCTCGGGCAGCCCTGTTTCCTGAGCCCTTGCGTAAAGCGCGGGGAGCTCCTCGTTTCTCGCTCTTGCGGAAGCGATCTCAGCCGCCTTGATATAAAGTGTGAGCGCCTTGAAGGTTTCCCAGTTTTCTTCGTAAAGCGCGTCGAGCATCTGTATATCCTTCTGCAAGGTCAGCTTATGACCCTCAAGCTGCTTTTCGATGCGCTCAAGCGTCTTTTCCGCGCTTTCGTTTCTCGTTCTTACAGATACAGCGGTGCCCTTTATCTTCTGCATGAATTTGCGGATGACGCCGCTGTGGTCGGTGTCGCCCGAAAGTCCGTTCATAGCGCCGACCATTTCAACAAGAAGACCCGAGACCTCGCCGGTGTTCTTGGTTTTTACATCCCGGAGCGTTTTTGAAGCTATGGCGGCAGACTGCTTTTGAATAGTGGCGCCGTAGTTCATGACGATCTCGGATTTGTGAATATCTATTTTCTGAGAAAAAGCCTCGATTTGCGCCTGCTCCTCGGGAGAAAGCTGCTCAACCTCCGCTAACACCTTGTCGGTAGTTACCGCGGGTACGGAGGATTGTGCGGGTTCAGCGGAAGTGACTCCGTCAAGTACAAGATCAATAGCCATTAGTTTTTGCTCCTTTATATATCATTATTCACGGTAATTATATCATATCTTGAACTAAAAGTAAATATATTTTGTGTGTTTTGAGGATAATAATCGTATTTCCTGTCATACCGCAAAAGAGAGCCCAATGTGCTTGCGCATCGGACTCTCGGGTTGAATTATTCTTGATTGATTAAAAAATGTGTGAAGCAGAAGCAGAGCTAAAAGGGTTGCCCTCCGGTCAAGGAAACCTAAGCTCCGTTCTCCGCTTTAAATGCGGCAAGCGAGGTCTTTGATATACGCCTTTAGCTGCTCTGATGTTTCGGGGTGGTCAAGACCTACCTCGATCTGCGCCTGCAAAATACCGAACTTGTTGCCCATGTCGTAGCGCTTGCCCTCGAACTCAACGGCAGTCATGCCCTCGGAGCGGGCTATCTCGCGCATTGCGTCGGTGAGCTGTATCTCGCCGCCGACTCCGGGCTTTGTATTCTCAAGAATTTCAAAAATCTCGGGAGGAAGCACGCAGCGGTCAAGAATTGAGTAGAGCGAAAGGATCTCTTCCTTGGTCTGGGGCTTTTCTTTCATGTCGGTGCACTTGAACACGTTGTCGTACAGGTTCTCGACCTTTAAAGAGCCGTATTTGTGGATCTCGCTTTCGGGAACCTTCTTCACGCCGACAACGCCCTTGCCGAACTCGCCGTAATGCTCGATGAGCTGCTGAATACATGGCTTTTCCTTGCTGATGATAACTCCGTCTCCGAACAGCACCGCGAACGGCTCATTGCCGACGAAGGACTTTGCCTTTAGAATGGCGTGACCCAAGCCCTTCATCTGCTTTTGGCGGATGAAATGAATGTTGGCAAGGTCGGAAATACCCTTTACCAGCTCTAAAAACTCGGTTTTGCCGCTCTTTTCCAAAATGCTTTCAAGCTCGGGCGAGCGGTCGAAGTGATCCTCGATAAGCCCCTTGCCGCGGTTAGTGATGATAAGAATGTCGGTGATACCCGCGTTTACGGCTTCCTCAACAATGTATTGGATCGTGGGCTTGTCCACGATAGGGAACATCTCTTTGGGAAAATTCTTTGTTGCGGGCAGAACTCTTGTACCAAAGCCCGCGGCGGGAATAACCGCTTTGGTTATTTTCATTTTTGCCTCCTTAGTATCTGCGGAAAGATTACAGCGTCATCATAAGATAGACGTTGCAAATTTCGTATATTACTGCGTATGACGCGAAAAAGCTGATTGCCATTGCCAGGTTGACGCCGCCCTTTGATTCGAGCGTTTTGTTGAGGTCGCCCTCTTTATGCTCGCTTTTGATACGGTTTATTTGCTTTGTGCAGTGACGGTAATAAAGCTTGTTGGCGAAAAGTCCGCTGAAAACCATAATTCCCACCCGCAGCAGGTTAAGACCCGCGCTTGCGAAAATAGCGGCGGTTTTTTCAAATCCGAGCGAGTTGCTTGTTAAGCCGTTTAAAAGATCGGTGTATGCCATGTCGTACATCCATGTGTTCGCCATTGTGATGCAGGTGGAGCCTACGGTAATGCCAATCATCAGCAGCGACAGAATGATGCCCAGCACGTACATTTTGCGGTAGATGAAAAATGCACCCGACAAAAAGAACGCGGAAAAATTGAACCTTGCCGAGCCGTATTGCTTTAAACGGCTGAACATCGGGAGATAGTAGGGCGTGCTTTTTCCGATGAACTTCGCCGCCTCACCGACCTTTACATTATCGGCGATCTCGTCGTCGCTTTTAAGTCCGGCCAACGGGTCATACATCGGGTTGCCGGCTGTGCCGAAGCCGAAGGGCATACCCTGAGCGCGGTTCGTTTGTTGGTCTGTCCGGTCGGCTCCGTCGCCGTTTGTCCTGTCCTCAGAGTTGAACGGAAAACCGCAGGTTTTGCAATAGAAGGCGGTGCGGTCGTTTTCAGCCTGACAGCGCGGACACTTGATAACACCCTCGGCAGCTTCATCGGAGCCGCTGTCCTCTCCGCTGCCGCTGCTTTCAAAATTAAAGCCTTCCCTGTGTTTATCGGCGAAAAAGCAATTGTCGAGTTTTTCGTAGCATTCTCTGTGGTGGGGCGCTCCGCAATCGGGGCATACAACCACGTCGTCGCCGTTTTTAAAGCGCTCTCCGCAGACGGGGCAGCTGTATTGCGTAAATTCCATATAAGCCTCCAATTCTTATGTATTTTATTATTATATCAAATAATGCCAAATAATGCAATAAATTTTCAAAGATAATTATTAGAAAATAAGTTTACAACCGCGCAAATTTTTGATATAATATTATTTTAGAGAAAAGAGTAGAGAAAAAGAGTGAGGTTTAAGTATGGTACAGTTTGAAGAATTAATGCTTTCGCTGCAGGCGCTCAAGCCTGAAATCGACGATTTATCCGACGCTCTCGGCATGAAGAGTATGAAAAACGAAATAGCCCAGCTTGAGCTCAGAGCAACCGAGCCGGGCTTTTGGGACGATGTTGAGAGATCTCAGCAGGTTTTGCAAAAAACGGGAACGCTAAAGGGCAAGGTAGAGGCTTACGAGGCGCTTGTTTCAAAATATGACGATGCGCAGGCGTTGATTGAGCTTGCGAATGAGGAAGAGGATCTGTCGCTTTTTGACGAGGCGAAGTCCGAGGTTGACGGAGTGCGGGAAGCGCTTGAAAAGCAGCGCCTTCAAACTCTGCTTACGGGAGAGTACGACAAGAACAACGCTATTCTCACCTTCCACGCCGGCTCGGGCGGCACCGAGGCTCAGGACTGGGCTGAGATGCTCTACAGAATGTACAACCGCTGGGCTGAGGCTCACGGCTTCAAGGTGAAAGAGGTAGACTATCTCGACGGCGACGAAGCGGGTCTGAAAAGCGCCGTTCTGCTCATAGAGGGCGAGAACGCCTACGGCTATCTGAAGAGCGAGGCGGGGGTTCACCGTTTGGTGCGCGTTTCTCCGTTCGATTCACAGGGCAGAAGGCACACAAGCTTTTCTTCTCTTGAGGTCATGCCCGAGATAGACGACACTATCGAGGTCAACATTCCGCCCGAGGAAATCAAAATGGACGTTTACCGCGCGAGCGGAGCGGGCGGACAGAAGGTCAACAAAACCTCTTCGGCAGTACGTCTTACTCATATCCCGACGGGTATCGTCGTCGCCTCTCAGGTTGAGCGCAGCCAGTACCAGAACCGCGACGTCGCTATGAAAATGCTTATTTCAAAGCTCATGGAAATCAAAGAGCGCGAGCATTTGGAGCGGATCGAGGATATCAAGGGTGTTCAAAAGGAAATCACATGGGGCTCGCAGATCCGCAGCTATGTATTCATGCCGTACACCATGGTAAAGGATCACCGCACAGGCTTTGAAACAGGCAACGTGCAAGCGGTCATGGACGGCGACTTGGACGGCTTCATCAACGCCTATCTAAAATGCGCGAGTCAGGGAACGCTGCAAAAGTAAGATTATTAATAACTATATATATTCAGAAAGGGACTTGCTGACGCAGGTTCCTTTTTCTACTGAAAAAAATCAGTTTTTCCACGGGCGTTTATTTCCGGTCCAGCCCTTTTCTTTCCAATATTTTACGTCTGCTTCGTTCCAGCCGCTACGCTGGACCAAACGCATAATGAAAAACCAGCCCTTTGTTTTAAGACCGGGCTTGACTCTGCCGTATTTCTTTTTGATTTTCCTTGCAATGGAATCCGTCGCTTTATCTATTTTCTTCTTTTTCTTTTCGCTCACGCTTTGCCAGTCGATTGCCGCGACGCCGATCCCGAATTTATATATTTTGGCTGTACCCCAAAAGAACAGGCTGTGGTACATATCCTTGTTTGTTGACTTCATTCCGCCTCCGGCAGCGGTAGAAATGCAGACTCCCTGCTTTTTGAACATCCTTTCTTCGGGACGGTGAATCAGCCAGCGCCAGCCGTAGTGATCCAAAAATGCCTTCATCTGACCCGTGGCGTGATAAACATAAACGGGGCTTGCCAAAATTATAACGTCAGCCTCGTCAATTGCGGCGGTGATGGGGGAGAGCTTTTGATAATGCGGGCATTTCGTTTCGCTTTCCTTAAAGCATATTGTGCACCCGGCGCAGAACTCCCCAAAATCCCTCGGCAGAAAAAACTCGGTCAGCTCTCCGCCGATTTTTTCGGCAAGTGAGCGGGCGATATTGCAGGTTGAGCCTTTGTGGTTCTGTCCGTGAATTATTACGGTTTTCAATTTAATACATTCCTTTCGTGATTTTTTTCGCGCTGTTCAGATTAAAAATTTTACTTATGTTATAATAATACCGTTAAATTGCGTTGTCAATAAAATTGTGTTCAATAGTACGGAAATATCTATTTGAAACAGAAAAATTTACCTAAAAGTAAAAAATATCCAAAATTTTGTTTTAAAAAGGAAAAAACTACTCAAAAAGGTATAGTATTTTTAGATTTAATGTGCTATTATAAGATTGTCTTTGTTGCCTTTTTAACCATTTGGGCTTTAGGAGGATAAAAATCAAGCCCGTTTTTGTGGAGATAACGGTTGAAATGGTTTGAGTGGAGGTAGTGAAAAAATGAAAATTGAAGATTTTGAAAACTTAGAGCAGTACGGTGCAGCTGTTGATCAAAAGAACAAGTGCTTCGTGTTGCCCTTGGAAAATGGCAGCTGTATCATCGGTTATTTTCCGCTTGAATGCGTACAGCTTTACGTTTACGACATCAATGGTACAGACCTGCCCGATTTGCTCGAATACGGTTTAAGGCAGTTTCCCGAGGGAAATTTGCTGCGAACGATCGCGTGCCGCGAGGGTCAGATAAGAATGACCAGAGGAAACAAAAAGTCGATACTGTATCGCGGAGAGGTGTCTGTTGAATACACCTCATATGACAATCCGATCATTTTGTCAGGCAACAGATTCCGCGGTGTAGAAACGATTATGCAGCCGAATGAGCTGTGCATGGAAAGCCTTTTCTTCAAGAATTTAATGGAGAAGGACTACAAGATCAATCTGCAGAACCTTGCGGTCAAAAACGGTCCTTTAAATTATTTTGAGCTTTCCTCAAAATCAAAGCGCAATGTTGATGAGATCATCAGGCTGGCATTGTCGCATTGCAACAGCACGATCATGCTGCTGAGAATGGCTGAGCTCGGTCACGACTATGTAAACGATTTCAGAGCGACGCGTTCTTCGCTGCACTATTTTGTTACGCCGTCACAGCTGCAGATAGCCGAGGATATTCACAGGGCGCTCACAGACGAATTCAACAAGAAGTGGACCGCAGCCGATTTTGCTGAAAAATATCAGCTGAGCGAAACATCGGTCAAAAAGTATTTTAAGATCGTATATGGCTATGACTTCAAAGAGTACAAGAGCAAGGTGAGAATGGAGGAGGCAAGGCGCTTGCTTTGCGAAACCGATTTGACGATCGGCGAAATATCCTTCCGCGTCGGCTACGCTACTCAGGCGAAGTTCGGAGAGGTTTTCAAGCACCTTACGGGCTTTACTCCGCGCGAGTACCGTCAGCAGGCCATGGTAAAAAATCTCAGGGGTCAGTCCGGTCTTCCGGGATAGATCCTTGCTTTTACCTGATAAAATCATATAACTTAATAATTTTAAAGCATCACCGTGTTATTTTACATGGTGGTGTTTTTTGTTTGTCTTATTATTTTCTTGAAATAATATCGGAAAGCGCGATTTGAAAAGCAAATCGGCTGTTTTTGACAATAGTTTTCGAGCGCAAGATGTGACAATTATATCCCCATAACAAGTGTAGCATTTTATCTTTAAACAAAAAACGCACTATATTGCTATTGATATAATGTTATAATTATGCTCCATAAAAATAATATTAGCGGCGGCGGGAATGAAAAGGTGAGATTTCAGAATAATAAAAATTGTTGTTTTATGCGTTTGTGTTTGCTATAAATGCTAATTTCTTAAAGAAAAATAGTACTTTTTGTAAATAATAACGCAATAATTGTTATTAAAGTTATAAAAAGAATAAAATTGTTGTTTTATGATAATATTGTGCATTAGTTACTATAATACAATATCAAATTATATTAACTTGTTTATTTTGCCGATTGAATTATTTTGAACTTTTAGATATAATCGTATTGTATAACAATGGTGAAGCATTCTCATTATTTGCGATTATACCTTTAGTTCTCGCGATATTGGTATATCTTAATACTGAGAAGCTGAAATATCATTAGTTAATATTATTGAAGAAGGAGGAATAGTAATGAAAAAGCACATAAAACAAGTCTCGTTGTTGATTTTTTCAGTCGTTCTGCTTGCCGCGGGCGCTGTTACGACTATGATAGTCGGCTTTGCAAGCTCATACGCGATCGTGACGATAAAGTATTATTTTGCAGACGGCGAAACATCTGCGCACGATCCGTACGTAGCTGTTTTTGCGAAGGGCTCAACAATGGACGTGACCGTTAACAATCCGATCATTCAAGGCTACCGCGCGTACGATTCATTGGAAGAAGACGCGCATCAGGTTCCTGTAACGGTTCTGTCGGGAACAATAGACGCCGACCGGGAAATTTCGGTGTACTACAAGCCCGATAAGGTTCCGTACAGAGTCAAGTATTATCTGCAAAATATCTATGATGATGAATACACCGAAACTCTGTCTTTGCCTCAGGAATACTACAACAAAGAGGGCTATACGGGAACATTCCCGGACGAGCTGGATGATTTCGATAATGATCCGCACTTTAACGGCTTTACCAAGCTTTATCATGTGCCCGATTTTATCGCTGCGGACGGCTCCACCGAGTTTGAGATCTATTTCAACCGCAATTACTATCTCATTGATTTTGATCTTGACGGCGGCTTCGGCGTGGAATCTATCTATGCCAAGTACAACTCGACCTTCACAATAGCCGTTCCGGAAAAGGAAGGCTATGTGTTCAAGGGCTGGGCGCTTTGCAATCATGACGGCGATTTTATTGATGAAAACGGCAACGTGATTTCGGCTGAAGAGGCTGCCGCAGCCTCAAAACAGTTTACAAGCGGCATAGTTCCGGACAAGGATCTGTATTACAAAGCGATCTGGACAGCCGCGCGTGTAAATTACAGTGTTGTTTATATGTTTGAAACGCTCGATGAATACAACGCGGTCGAAACTAAGGACGGCAAAAATTACAGCGTTGCCGGCGCAAAGGATATTATCGGCCAGAAGTTCACCGGTGAGACCGTAAGCGCCTACGACAGCTTCTACGAGGGCTTGGATTCCGTTACCACCGAGGCGCAGGCGCAGGCTTTGTTCCCCACGGTTTATGAGGACATGAGCGCGGCGGAAATCGAGCAGCTGTGGAACAAGAACCGCTTTGATTATAACGACAGCATCTCAACCCATGACGCCGTTGTTTTGGGCGACGGAACCACACGTGTTTATGTTTACTATGACCGCAAGGTTTACAGGCAGAGATTCTTCTACTGCCGTGAAAATGTAAACGAAACGGATGAAACCAAAAAATATGAGATCGCGGGCTATACCAAATCGTTCTCGATGACTGACACGGAGGCGCTCGGGCTTACTCCCGAAGAAGGTCTGCAAAGGCATCTGTGGCTTCACAGCAGCTCTCCTGCTCTGAACGCGTGGGAGCAGTGCGTCACCCAAAAGCCGCAGATTTGGCCGCAGTATCTCAACAGAGCGGATAATCCGGTCGTTGAAAAGAGATATCCCGAAACAGGCTCGTTAAAGGACGAGAGCAACGGAAAATATTACGCGTATTACTATTGGGAATTTAATACAAAGTATTACGAAAATATGCACGACACCTGGCTGCAGCACGCCTTTATGCCTGTTCCGTTAAAGGAAAACTACAAGGGCAAAAACTACACGGGACAAGCTGCGGGCTTCGGAGCGTGGTCGGTTGAATGGAACGCCTACTATCCCGACGGAGATTGGGAGACGCACGCCACGCATACATCCAACAGAACGTGCAAGGGAATTTATGAGACCCTTGACGAGCAGCTTATGAGGAAGGACAATGACCTTAACCTCAACTACCTCGCCTTCTGGACAGACGCAAAAAATACGGGCTGGAACGGCAAGGACTGGACGACAGATCCGCCCACCGAAAACAAGACGATCTATATCTTCAACTACCTGAACTATGTTGAGGTTCTGCCGGGTTCCGCTGAGGAAGCCGAGATACGTCAGAAAATCGCGGCGGGCGATGACAAAATAACGCAGGATACAAGCGACGCCTCTCATAATATTCTGCCGTACACGTATAAACGGTACATAGAAAAAGACGGGAAGGTTTACAAGCTATACAACGACGAGGTCATTGAAACCTTTGACGCGGGCGATCAATATCTGGACGTCAGATACAGAGACCAGAAAGTAAAAGAACAGCAGACCCACACCAAGCTTGACGGCTTTATCTACCATGAGGATCAAACCGAGGTTTACTGGGGCAGAGGCAAGGATGAAAACTGGGGCTTGAATGTTGTTGACGTTTCTTACTTCTATGAACGCGAAAGGTTTAACCTTAAATTCCGCAATCATAATGTAAAATTAGAGAGCGATACCGAAACGTATTATTACGAAGAGGGCATTTCGAGCTCGCACTACGCGACAAACGATCCTTTATATCCGATTGAAGATCTTCGTCCGTATTACAGATTTGAAGGCTGGTATCTCTCTCCTCTGTATGTGAAGCAGGTCGATTTCAATACCTATAAAATGCCTGCCGAGGACGTGACGTTCTACGCCAAGTGGGTTCCCGCAACCGAACACGTGGAATTCTACAACGATTTCGACGCTTATAACCGCGGCGAAAAGCTTAACGAAGCAGATGTGTATTATGATGAATTTGTGCTGACAGAGGATATTCCGACGCTGAATCCAAACAGCCAATATGTTCTGACGCCTCCGACCGAGGACGCGACTTTTACCGGTTGGTATTATCTGGATGAAACGGGTACGGCCGTGCGCTTTGAGCCTGAGAACATGACCGTTAAAAAGAGCATGAAGCTATACGCCGGATGGACCTCGGACAAGACTGCGGGCTATAAAATCGAATATGTTGAAAAAGGAACCGATATTCCGGTTGCCGACCCCGAAACCGGCTACGCGCTTGTTTCGGCGACAAAATCCTTCAATGCAAAGTCCGCCGATGAGCTGAATTCCGAGCATCAGACAGCGCCCGGTGAAAAGGCATGGTGGCCTGTTATCAATTCACATTCACTGCTTATCAAACAAAACCTTGAGGGTGAAAAATATAAGCCTAACACCTACGCCTTTGAGTATTACAGAAAATCCAAGGTGTATTACAGGGTCAGATACATTGACGAAGCTACCCGAGAGGATTTGATAGATCCTTTTATAACCGATACCTCGAAAGCGTTGGTAACGGAAAATTATGTGACGATCCCCGGTTACATTCCCGACGCTGTTACAAAGTCGCTTGTACTCGCGGCTTCCGCAAAAGAGGATCCCGATGAGGCAGAGGCTGAAGAGATCGAAATGAACACCATTGTGTTCATATATACCAAGAACACCACTCAGGCGCTTTTCCGCATCGACCACTATATTCAGGATGTCGGCGGAGACCCGACTGACAGAAGCCGGTATTCGCACTACCGCACCGAAACTTACGTCACAGATATCAATCAGCCGATTGATGTGGAAGCACAGGTGTACGGAAGCCGCATCGCGCAGTCGCTCGACGGCAAGGGCTACATTCTCAAAAAAGACCTCACGCTGGTTAACGATACGGCAATTGCAGAGTGTCTGGCACAGCATACGGAGATAATAGCCGACGGCAACACGCTTGTATTCAAGGTTTATTACCTGAGAGAAAAGTTCCCGTACAAGGTCATTTATGTTGACTGGGATCAGGAAAGACTGCACGACGAAGACCCTAACGTTGACGACGGCGTTTTGCGAACCATCATTTATAAGGATGATGATATGCAGCCGATAGGCGCCGCAGTAACAATAAACGCGCCCCAAACGCTGACAATAGGCGAGACCGAATACAAGTATATTTCGGGAGCCGAGCAGCCTCTGATGATTAACTATGAGGAATTCGATCCCAATGATCCGGATCCGCAGATAAATGTCAGAAAGGTTTATTACCGTCAAAAAGTCAAAATAACCATTAACTATGTTAAGGTTTGCGAGGGAGCGATCGATCCGGACTTCGCGTATCTTTCCAGTAACCGTGATATCGCCGCCGCAAAAGAAGAAATCCTTGGCAGTACGGCGATAGATAACGACAGTTATCCCGGAAGATATGTATTCCTCGGCTGGTATAAAACTCCCGAGCCGACTCAGGATAATCTGCTCACAACAGAGCGATTCTTCAAGCCCGATGAACTGCCCGAAAACAACACAACCTATTACGCTGTGTTCAAAATGGTCAAGGTACCGTACAAGCTGGTTTATCGATTCAAACCGCGCGTAGAGAACGAGTATGTTGACAGCGAGGGCTACAACAGCTATGTTGTAGTCGGCAAGGAAATTCTTGAGGGCGATTTCCCGGATTACATTGATATGACGGGCGATGTGACTAAGCTCACAAATGAGTTCGTTCTTAGCAACGCGCCCTATGAAAGCAACTTCGGCAAGATCGTCAAGTGGGACGAGGATAACATTGAACAGTGCATCGAGGACGGCGTTATCAAGGCGACGCTCACAGCCGAGCAGGACGACAAGCCGGTGTATGTTTATTACAGGCTCACTCCCGACGGTCCGTATGACAAAACTATCAAGACGTCGCGCGGAGCGAACAGAGCTATCGACCCGCGGATTTCAGCGCTGCTGGCAGCGAACGAGTACGGCGGAAAGCAGTTCAGCTACTGGGCTATACGTAAATCTGCCGACGACAACGCCGAGATAGTCGCCAAATGCTACGACGCTCACTTCACATACTGCATCATGGACGATTATTATATAACTCCGGTTTATGACGGAGCAGCTTCTCCCGTGGACGACGGCGAGCTCATAACGCTGACTCACCTTCAATACACCCGCAACCGCTGGACGACCGCCGACGGTGTTGTAAACCTCAACGGCAGCACCGACCTGCTTTACACCGATTTTGAGATCGCCTTTACCGACAAGGGACAGAGGATCTACGGCGACGGCACCGACTACACCGTCGGAGTTGTATACGAGCTTTGCGGTCAGCTTGATGAAGGAGACACCTTCGGAGAGAAGTATCAGCACTACGAATCCGATGAAGCTGCTTTGGCTCAGGCTATCGGCAACAACAAGAGCTCGTATACATTCAGTCCCGAAGCGGGCGGAACCGTAAAACGCAATCTGATGAAGGGCGTTATTCCAAACGCCAAGCTTACAAACAAGAACAGGGTTGAATATGCAAAGGCTTTCAAGAATGCCTACAGCGAGGCTAAACACTCCTATACAAATTCAACCTACATCATGAAAGCGTATGCCTTTATGATAGACAGCTCCGGAAATGTTACACTAAGCGACCCGGTTTATATCTGTCTTAACGGTATTGCAAACGTTGATCTTGCCACAGATTCCGGCGACGGTAGCTGCATAATTACAGATAATTAATGATATATCTGCACTTTTTAAGGAGGCAGCAAAATGAAAAAATACTATTCGCCTCCAGAGTTTGAGCGAATTACAATTCTGATAACCGACGTTTTAACGGCGAGCACTGTGCTTGAATCCTACTCGGATTACATTGATGACGAAGGTGATTGGGGCAACGTTGAGCCTTAGCCGCATCCTTAAACGACGGTTTTCAAAATAACCTGCCGGATAAGAGCATTTTGACCCCGGCGTAATTATCCTAAATAATATTAAACCTCCGATAAGGCAAATGTAGAAATGCCATATCGGAGGTTTTTGCGTTAGATTAGGGGATTAATTATTTATCGCTCGGATATTACCATTGTTAGCCCTGCAAATCATTATAGAATCCCTAAAATAATATTTACATCATTTGAAAATTATGTTATAATTTTGCTGTAGGATAATATAGCGACCTTTGTGATTTGTGCTTATCGGTTATGACTGTATCTGTTTTGAAAATAATTCAACGCGCGATAATAGTATTTGTATTACCGGCGGCGCTTTTTGCTTTTCTGCCGATAAAGACTTTTGCTGCGGGTTCGGTTTCCTTTTCGACGGGTCGTGTTGAGTCTGTGACGAACCGTTTGGTTGAGGTGAGCGTCAGCGCCTCGGGCGACGGCAAGTTGAGCGCTGCGCTGTTAACCTTTGATTATGACGCCGTATTGCTTGAGCTCAGAGAGGTTAAGACGCCCTCCGGCTCGCAGACGGAATTCAATGCTTCCGGCGGAAGCGTAAGGATTTTGTACCTGTGCTCAAGCGGCGCGGATATCTCCCGAAAAACCGAGATTTTTTCTCTCGTTTTTATGACTGTTTCGCAGGGCAGCAGCGACCTGAGCTTCAACGTTTCGGATTGCGTAGACTCAGATGTGCGGCAGATGAGCATAGGAGAATGCGCCTCGGGACGGATAACCGTTAGGGAAGCTGCCCGCTCAAACAATAATTCATCTGCATCAAAAACAAAGAACAAATCCGGATCCGTGTCTGACGGCGGAAAGAGTAAAGCTTCAAAAGCCGAAAAGAAATCCTCAAAGAAGACCGTATCCAAAACCGAAAGCTCTGACAAAACCGAACACCTCGGAACGATAAGCAAAGTCACACAGAGTGAACCGGATATGCTGACGCCGATTATTATTCTGTGCGCTTCGGGCGTTATCTGCGCGGCTTTTACAGGTTTTTTGATTTATAAAATAGTAACCTTACGAAAAAACCAAAAAAATTCCTCAGGAGAATAGCAATGAATAAAATTCTTTATAAGAAAAAAGCCGAATCTTTATAATAATAAACCTCCCTGCTCTCGGAAAACCGAAGTAAGGAGGCTTTTTTCTGATATAGAATTTTATAAGATTATCTCAAGGTATATGTAGCTATTATCTGACCAATCTGAACTATATTCGAGCCTCCGCTGAACTCAAAAAACACCTTGCCTATGCCGCTGTACCACAGCTGCAGCTCGCTGTCGATGTCCAATACACCTGAGGTTTCAACAGAGAACGCCGAAATTTTGGCGTAGGGCAGGGAGGTGAAGTCCTTTTTTTTGCCCGTTACGCCCTGAATGTTCACGGCGATTACGCGCTTGTTTGTGAACACCACCAAATCTCTAATGCCCCTATATGCCGACAAGACCTGTTCGCCGCCGATAAGAAGAGGCAGAACGGTTTTTAAGCCGTCTTCGGTTTTAATTTGCTTAAGCTTAACAAAGCTTCCGTTTGTAAAATCAATCATTTGTTTTCACCTTTTCAAATCAAAAATCATTATACAGGAAATCCGCCCAGTAATATTGGCTCATATACTCGCACTCATAAGCGTTGACGGCTCCCGCGTCAAGCTCCTGAAAACGGTAGTAGTCGCAGTCGAGCATATTGACGTTGACGGACAAGCTGTTGTAGCTTTTGTTGACCACCTTTGCGGCTCCCGCTTTTTTTAGGCTCTTCATCATTGTTGAGATGATTTTTTGCATATACGTCTGCTGCTTTGCGTCGTAAGGCTCGTCCTCAAACAGCGCCGCTGCGATTTCCTTTATCGTGCATGAGCTTCCGTGGCGGTGAACGAGATAAGCAAACACTTCCTTTGACTTGCTTCTTTCAAAGTGAAGCGGTGCGCCGTCGGGAGTAAATACATCAAAGTTGCCGAAGCACTGGATCTTTAAAACCGCGTCCTTTTTCGGCTCGATCGGAAAACGCAGGTCCGTAAGCTCCGACTCGACCTTTTCCTTGGTAACGGGCTTCATAATATAGCCGCTGGCGTGAAGTCTCATGGCGTCGCCCGTGTATTCGTCAAAGCCCGTTACAAATATTATATTCATTTTCGGATTGACCGTTTTAAGCTCCTTTGCAAGCTCAACACCCGTCATTCCGCGCATATGGATATCTAAAAACGCGATGTCGCAGCCGTTCGCGGAAGCGTCCGCAAGCAGCTCGGAGGGCTTGCGGAACGCCTTTATCTCTGCGTCGGGCTTTGCCTCTTCAACTGCCTGCGAAAGCATCTCCAATGCCAGAGGTTCATCATCTACACATAATATTCTCATTTTGAATCGTACTCCTTTGGTATTTTAATTGTGGCAACGCATCCTTTGCCGGGTTCGCTTTCAATAATTACCTCGCCGTTGCACATATCCTTCAGCCGCTGCTTGGTGTTTTCCATTCCGACGTGGCTTCTGCCGTCATTTTTCGGCGGAGCTGAGGAATCAAATCCCACACCGTCGTCGCTAATGATGACCTCAAAGTGATCGGGCAGCTCGCGGGTGGCTATTGTAACGGTGCCGCCGTCCTCCTTCATTCCGACGCCGTGCTTAACGGCGTTCTCAACCAGCGGCTGAACCGAGAGCTGAGGCAGGCTGAAATCGACCGCCCTGATATCATATTCAATGTTTAGCAGATCGCCGAACCGCATTTGTTCAAGCATAAGGTATTTTTTCAGGTGCTCAAGCTCCTGCGTAAAGGGAACGGGAGAGGTCTGTTTAAGAGAATTCATGTTTCCGCGCAGATAGTCCGCAAAGTTTATTGTGGCGCTCTTTGCAAGCTTCGGGTCCTTTGTACACATCATGGCTATTGAGGTCAGCGAGTTGTAAAGGAAATGAGGCTGTATCTGCGAAACCATTACCGAAACCTTTGCCTCGTAAAGCTCCTTCTGCATTTGTTGGTACCGAATCGCCTCTTTGTATTGAGTTCGTAAATCGAGCACCACGCATACTATCTGATAAACCAGCGTTATGAAAATGCCTATGGTGTAGAAGTTGATCCGTGTAAATATCAGATAGTAATTGAAAATGTCGAGCAAAATAGATATGGCGAGCGGTATCCATGAAATCAGCATATAAAACGCTTTTTTGTTTGAACGGGTTTCCCTGAAAAGCAGAAGCGCCATGACGATAACGCTCAGGGTCGTGTACGCGAACATATAACGGGAGCTTGCGTACAAATCTATAACGTTTGTAAATTGAAGCACGATCGCCACAATAACGAAAATAAAATACATTATGCCGAATGAGTTTGCAATTGCGCGGTTAAGGCTTTTTTCAAGGTTGGCTTTCAGATAAAAAAGCATGGCTATCGCAAAGAAATAGTTTGTCAGAACGTCCGTTATCATACAGACCACGCTGTCGTAAACCCAAAGATTCAAATAGCTTCCAATTGTTTCGGAAATCATAAACAATCCCCAGAAAAAGCACAGAGAGCCGAACGAGAAAAACTTGTAATTGATCTTTCCCAGAATAAAGCCCGCGACGGGGAAGAACATAACTCCGAAAAAGCATATCAGCGCGAACAACATCACCATGGGAAACGCGTTGTGAAAAAAGCTGACATACGCCGCGTGGGTGTTTCCCATTATTACATCAAAGCAATCGGAAAAATACTGCTTGGGGGATTCATACGGATACTCGACCGCGAGAAAATAATTTCTGTCGCGGTTAAGAAGCACACCGGGGATTTCGTGAACTATGTATCCCGGAGTATCGGGATAATTGCTTTGGAGCGAGTCGGGCTTTACAAGCAGAGTTTCCAAGCCGCTTTCCTTATAATAATCGGAAAGAGGACTTTCCTTTAAAAGCTTATTGGCTTCTTCGTCACGATAATAGCGGTGCTGGGTTATCACCGTTCCTCTGTTGTCATAAAGTGTGTAGCGGATATTTTTTCCGATGATCGTCACCGTGTTTTCAGACGTGATCGATGAAAGGGGTCTTCCGTAGAATACAATTTTGTTAAAGGTTTGCTGTATCTCTTTTTCGGGATCGAACTCATTCCATTCCCCGCCGTCAATGGAGTATTCGCCTTCCAGAAATATCGGCGGATCGTAGGTTTTGTTGTACGGCGAGATGAAACAGGCGCAAAGCGCCACAAGCCCGCAAAGCATTATTATAACCAGCCCGAGAATGGCGGCGGTCAGTTTTTTGCTCCTTAAAAAATTGATCATAAGCATACGCCCCTTTATATCTTGCGGTTAACATCCGAATAACGGCGCCGTTTGTTATATTATAACGTTTTTTATCCGAAAAGAAAAGCATTTAATCAAAGTCTTTTTTAAAAATATACAATATTTATATTCTCTGCTGCGGATCAACAAAAAAATAGACAAAATTTTTTAAAAAAATCTAAAATCTGTTTGAAAAACCGAAAAAGTGTGTTATTATATTATTTGCAAATACTTAAATAAAAGGGAGTGAGTATGAAATGATTAAAAGGCTGTTCAGCTATTTGGTTTTTACTGCGCTTGTTATTTTTGCTTTTAACCTGCTGGATTTTTTGTTTGACACGGTCTTTTCGCATACTTCGTTCACATTTAATTCTCTTTCAAACATTTTGCTGCCGATTATTATAGCGATTCTGATCATTACCTTTTTCGCGCTGTATAAGAAATTTGTAAAATAGGCTTGGTTGCAAAGGTTTTTTGTGACTTTGTGAAAAAAATTCACATTATTATGGTGACAATCAATAAAAAATGTGTTATAATATAAGTTGGAGTTTACCATATTAACTCTGATATTTATAAAGATAATAATAGTTGAGGGGTGTAGGTTGACGTTTGGAGACGTTGACCGGAAAAGAATATGAAGCTTTTTAAATCAGATAAAGGCAAGCGTTTTGCCGAAAACAGTGAAGCAAATAACAACGCAAAGGGCAATACCGGAAAATATTATCCCGCAAGATATGCCAAGCAGGACGACAAAGCGGATAATATTGAGATCAATAATTCCGAAATACTTATCGAACCCGATGACGAAGCAGAAGAAGCCGTCGTAAAAAATGAGGCTGATATCGAAAAAAATTATCCCGGGAGGTACGCTAAGCCCGATAAGGAGTCTGAGGCGGTTCCCGAGAATAACGAGGTAAAATATTCCGGAAAACACGTAAAGCCGGACGACGAGGCTGATACAGTTCGGAATAATAAAGCGAAACAAAGCCCCGGAGCCAAATATACCGGAAGATATGCCAAGCCGGACGATGAGTCAGAGGCTGTTCAGGATAATAAAGCGGAACAAAGCCCCGGAGCCAAATATACCGGAAGATACGCCAAGCCCGATGACGAGGCGGAGACGGTTCAGGATAATAAAGCGGAACAAAGCGTCGGAAAGAGTTATCCCGGAAGATATGCAAAGCCCGATGACGAGGCGGAGGCTGTTCAGGATAATAAAGCGGAACAAAGCCCCGGAAAGAGATATACGGGAAGATACGCAAAGCCCGATGATGAAGACGATGATGCTCAGAATAACGCGGTTCATTACAGAGGAAGGTACGCCAAGCCCGACGACGAAGACGATGCGGTTCCCGAAAGTAATGAGGTCGCTTCGCCCGGAAGATACGTTGAAGCCGGCGAGGAAGCAGAAGCGGTTCCCGATGGTGACAATGAACCGGAAGAGAACGACAACAGCGACAACAGCATAGCTTCCAAATTATTAAAGCAGGTGCAACGCCGCAAGAAAAAGGTTGATGAAGACACAAGTGTTGCCGAATATCTTCGTAAAAATGATGTATACGGCGATAACGAAGAAGAAGAACGCAAGCCCAAAAAAAAGCGTTGGAAGATAGTGCTTCCAATTGTTATCGTAGCGTTGGTTGTAATCACCATATTCGCGGTTTTGGCTGTTCAGTTCCTGTCAACCATTTATTTGGGTACGGTTCGGAACACTACCGTCGGCGAAGTTACCGACAACAGCGTCACCCTTACCTGGGACAAGGTCAATAGCGCAAACGGATATCATGTATATCAGCAGAGCGAAGAGAGCGACAGCTATATGCAAGTCGCTTCGACCGACGAAAACCCCTCTTACACTGTTACAGACTTAAAACAGGCGACAGTTTACAATTTCTATGTTAAGGCATTTAACGGCAACAACGAGAGCGAGGAATATATTCCTCTTGAAGGAGTTTGCACTCTGCCCGAAAAGGAAGAGATAGTAAGCATTATCTCCGACAAAGCCGGTTCCGTTCTGATCGAGTGGAAGCAGAACAGCAATGCCGACGGATATATCGTAGAGTATCACGCTGCCGGAGCTGACTACAGCCCCGGAAATCAGATCGTTATTGAGAATCCCGAAAAAACCTCGACCCGCCTTACCGATCTTGAAGTTAATAAAGAGATCAGCGTAAGAGTATCGGCTTTCTGCAACGGCGACCCCAAAATTGTCGGACAGCCGAGCGATGAAAAGGTCCATACGGTATGGGACGGAAAGTCTGAGCTTCCGGGACAAAAAACAGAGAACAAAAATGACAACAACGGCGGACAGTCTCAAACCCCTGCCACCACCCCGGCTCAAAGCGAAACCGACAATAATTCCGCAGCTTCCGATCAGTATGCCGATTCGTCAGCAGATATCTACAGCGGCGATGACTATGCCGCAGTCGGTGACTACAGCGGCGATTCTGTTTATGGCGCCGACGGAGTTTACGGTGACGGTGCGGTTTACGGTGACGGCGTAGTTGGTTACGACGACTTAGGGGCAGGAGGCTACGGCATCTATTAATGATAGCAGGAGGAAGGCAAATGAGCTTCGGCACTCAGCGTGTTCACTTGAACTTTCGGGGACGCGTTCAGGGCGTCGGATTCAGATATTCCGCATATAAAGCCGCAGGCTCGGCAGGCGTCACCGGATGGGTGCGCAACGAATATGACGGTTCGGTTACAATGGAGCTTCAGGGCAGCCCTGCTCAGATAGATAAAACGATTCAGCTGCTCGAAAACGAAAGGTATATCCGAATAGACAGAATCGAAAGGCGCGAGATCCCCCTTGACCCGAAGGAACGCCGTTTCAGAGTAAGATATTAAAAAGGTAAGAAGATATTAAAAAGCGTGCGCACCATGTGCGTGCGCTTTTTTCACCCATGACCGCGATAACCGAATCAAAGCGGATCTCTAAACAACCGGATAAAAAAATAAGCGTCGGCTCAAGCCCTGAAAACAGGGGAGCCGACGTTTTTATCATGTGAGCGCACCAACAGGCGGCTTAACCGTGAATAGTGATTTCCTTACGCTTCCATTCCGCTCCGTCCGAAATTGAGCTTTTGTAGGGAACGTCGCATTTTTCATCATATGACATTGCGTAGTAGGGATAGTTATTGCTGTGCATACTCCATTCGGGGTCGTAAATCAAGCCCCCGATTTCAGACCAGCCGTGTCCGCCGCTGTTGACCGCGTAACAATCGGAGCAGCCCATGGCTTTGCCCATATATGCGAACGCCGCTCCGTAGCTGTAGCAGTCGCCCTTGCCCCTTACAAATATGTCGTTGGCGCATACGATATGCCAGTCGTCTTCGCGGTAGGGAGGATTGTGGGGCACGCCTTCAAGATAGTTCGTTTTAATATAGTCAAACGCGCTTTTAAGCTTTTCTTCCTTTGTCATTGAGCTGTTGGTGCATTTGCCGACCGCCTTCGCCGCTAAAAAGAGAGTTTTGTCAGACTCGGTTTCCACAGTTGAGGCAACTCCGTCAATAACCGTCCAGTCAACGCCGTCAACGGTCACTCCGTCGCAGTATCCGTAGTCGATGATACCCTCGCTGTTAACATAGTAAAACTGTTCGGAGTCGTCTCCGACTATTGTATCCTTTAACAGCGCGCCGTTGCTGTAATAGTAGGTTATGTCGTCAATGGTAATAAAACCGTTAAGCGACTCGTCCGGTTCATCATCGGTTACAGCCTCGGTGTCAGAGGATCGTTCTGTTTCGGAAGGCTGCGTTGTTTCGGAAGGCTGTCCCGTAGCAGAGGTCGGCTCGGATTTTGAGGTTGATATGCCGTAAAAAGAGCAGGCGGTGTTTGTGCTTAATGCCAGCGCCGCCAAAACAAAGGCGGTAAATCTCGGAACAAACCGTTTAACCTTCATGGTATTATTCTCCTTAATACATTTATTGCTTATTATAACATATTTTAGGAGAAAAATAAATGTATATTTTGTGATTATAAGGATATTTTTGAAAATTTGTTAAACGTCCCATCGGTTTAACCCGACAGGACGTGATTTTTGTCGATTATTAGTCAGTTTATCTGTTTTTTGTGTTGCCAGAGTGAAAGAAAGGTCAAAGAGCTCCTTTACTCAATTGTTAAAAGCTCATCAAAACCCGTTACCTGAAAAACCACCAATACCGTTTCATTGACGTTAACGATCCGCATTTCTCCCTGCTTCACCATTTTTTTCTGCAAGGTTAGCAGTACGCGCAGCCCGGCGGAGGATATGTAATTGACATTTGAAAAATCCAGCACAAGAACGTTTATTCCGTACAGCCACCGGTTTACATAGTTCTCAAAATCGGGTGCTGTTACCGTGTCGATTCTGCCGCTGACCTTCAAGGTAAGTGTGCCGTTCTTACTCTGCTTACTGATATCCATAAATGAAAAACTCCTTTATATTGTAATGGTTAAATTGTTCAGATCCATTGTGCTCAGATATTGAACGTCCTTCGCCATGCCGCACACCATGCGTATGCCGATGTTTTTGGTCGGGTCGTCGGAATCGTGAAGCTTGATCCATTCGGTGGGGTCAAATTTGCGGCAGTTGTCGCGCATACGCAGCGTCCAGCCGTCCTTAAGCTTTATAATGCGTATATCAATGCTGTGCTTTTTGCCGTCAGAGAATCCGAACTGAATAATATTGTTGCTCAGCTCCTCGACAAAAAGCGAAAGCATCATGGTTTGCTGCGGATCGGCTCCGTTCCTCTCGCAGAAGGCGCTGACAGCCTCGGATGCGGGAATGACCTGGTCGGCGGTGGTGACGGAGAAATCAAGAAGGTTTTCCTCAGATACGCCGAAGGAATCGCTCAGGAACAAAAAGTCCTTAGCCTTGTATGGAAAGCCGTGTTTTCTGACTCCCGCGAGAATAAATATCGCAGCAAGGTTAGCGAGTTCTCCTATAAAGAACGACCACCAAACAGCGTCTGTCTGCATTATGCCCACAAGAGCCAGAGCAGGCAATACTATGAACACAAAGTTGTTAAGGAAGCAGAAAAGACCCGAAATAAATGTAAGCCGCATTCCCTGCGTATAATTTATAAAGGCTACGTTCAATCCGTATAACAATATACTCAACGCGTAGATCCTGAGACCTCTTGCCGCAAGCGAAACCATCTGTGTGCCGTCCTCCGGATTTCCGAATATTGCCGCGATGTTGTCCGCGAAAACAAGCATAATCGCCATAAGCAGCGCGCCGATGATCAGGGCGGTTTTGACCGTCACCTTTATCAGAGCCTCAGCCGCGACTCTGTCCTGTTCTCCCAAAATCATTCCCGCTATCATGGCGGTAGTCATCGCAACGCCCAGCATTACGGAGGATGTGAAGTTGGTGACTGTGTTGACGACGCCCAGAGCGGCGACCGCTGTGCTTGAAAGCACGGTGCCAACCATTATCTGGTTAAAAACAGCGTTGCGAAGCATTGTCGAAGCTGAGCCTATCGCCGAGGAAGAGCCTGTTGTAACGATTTCGAGGGAGTCCTTGATACGCAGCCCCTTGATTGAAAACCTGAATATAATATCCTTTTTTGTAAAGTGAAGCAGCATTATCACCAAAGCTGCAAAATAGCTTATAGATGTGGTTATTCCCATTCCGAACATTCCGCCGCGGATCAGGAACGCGTTTACCAAATCTCCCACAATGTCCAGCACCGTCATAACGACAACAGCGACAATTACCCTGTTTCCGTCTCCGTCGAGTCTCATAAGAGAGTTGAACTCGAACAAGAACAGAACCGACGGGAAAGAGAATACGACGCCGAGCAGATAATCTGCCGTTAGGTCAAGCAGCTTTGCCGAATTGCCTCTTGCGCCTAACATTACGCTGATATCGTAGCGGAAAATCAGTATTATCGACATAATTATCGCTGAAATGACTACGGTTATAACCATGCACATCGAAAAAGCCTTGCGAGCCCTTTTCTTGTTGCCCGCGCCCAAATGCTGAGCGCAGATTATTTGCGAGCCTGTTGCCAATATTCCGCTGAAAGCGGTGGCAAGATTGATGACCGGAGTTACCAGCCCGTAAGCCGCCATGCTGTCCTCGCCCAAAAACCGTCCGATAACAATACCGTCAATTACAATTCCGACCATTGTGGCTATAGCCGCGGCTATAATGCTGATTACGGAATTCCGGAACAGCTTGCTGATTATTCTTCCGTTATTTTTCATTTGTTCAACACTCTGCCTTTTTTTCATTATAAATAATAAACTAATAACAGTATATTTCCGTGTGCCGCCGCTGACAGGCGTCTTTTAAGAATGAACGTTTGCAAAGGCGGGATCGGGTGCAGCGCCATGCTGCCGTTTTCCCGCGAACGCCTGTTAAGCGATTGTTTTTCTTATCAATAAAATATTCTGACCGTCCCGATAACTGTATTCTACCAGATCCATAAGCTTCTTTACCAAAAATATACCCATTCCGCCCACTTGACGGCTCTCAATGCCTGCGTGAATGTCCGGCTCAGCCTGCATCAAGGGATTAAACGGTATTCCGTTATCGGAAAAAATAATGATGACCGTAAGCGGATTCTCCTCAGTATAGAGCTTGATGGTCGCCGTACCGACCTCGGGCTGATAAGCGTAGTGCACTATATTGCCGAAAAGCTCGTCAATTGCGATTGAGATCTGCGCCTGAGTTTTCACAGGGCAGTTGATCCTTTCAAGCTCTTCCGTAACAAAACCGGTGACGGTTTCAATATTTTCAATTGTAGCCTCAACCGTTAACGCTTTCATATTCGCTCCTTTCCGCCTTGTCCCTTATAATGTATGCACAGCATGGCGAGGTCGTCCGACTGCCAACTGCCCTTATTGAATTTTCCGACGTCCTCCCGTACAGCCTCAACAAGCTCAGAAGGCGTCTTATCGGTATTTTGATTCAGCACATCCGAAAAACGTTCTCTGCCGTATTTAGCTCCCTTTCTGTTTTCCGCCCCGAGCACTCCGTCGGTGTATAAAAACAGCTTTGAGCCGGGCTGCATCCACAGCCGATTTTCGGTATATTTCATTCCGGGAAAACCGCCGACTACAAATCCGTGCCGTTTATCTATCATTTTAAAGCTTCCGTTCGGGTTCATCAATACCGGGGTCTGGTGTCCCGCATTTGCCCAGGTCAACGCTCCGCTTCCCAAATCAAGAACTCCAAGCCATACGCTTGCAAATAATTCATGGCTGTTGTTTGCGCAAATTTGGTCGTTTACCGCCTCAAGCGCTTGTCCCGGACCATAGCCCGCAGTAACAAAGCTTTTTATCATGTTTTTTGAGGACATCATAAACAGCGCCGCCGGTACTCCCTTGTCTGACACGTCAGCCGTAACCATAGCTAAATGATTGCTGTCGGTCATAAAATAGTCGTAAAAATCGCCGCCCGTTTCTTTTGCTGGGATAAGCGAGGCAAAAAGCTCAAAGTCGCCGCGCTCGGACAAAAAAGGAACCGCTTCGGGAAGCATTTCCGACTGAATATCAGCCGCAAGCCTCTGTTCGGTATCGGCGGAGGCGGAGGTTCTCTCGTGGAAGATGAAGACCACTCCGTAAATCAGCACAAGAGACACAAGCACAGCGGCGTATTGAGTGGTGACGCCGAAGGCGTTTCGGGTGATCACATTGTTCAGCAGCGGAACCGCGATAAACGAGGCGGCTGTCAGCTTGTTTTTTGCGGGAGCCTTTGAAAAAATCATTCCCGCTAAACTCACAAGCAAAACTATACCTAAATAAACCTGACTTATGTACCAATACTCCGCGCGTTGATAATTGCCCGTAGCAGACACTTTAAAGTATACCGGATAAACATAATTCGCCATGCATATCAGCAGAGCCGGAACGAGAAGTATCCTAAGCGAATGGTCGGCAACGCGCATGGTCATTGTTTTCATGTTGAGCGCTATTATGAGGTAGCGCCAGAACAAATAATACATAATAGCGCCGTCCATAAAAAACAGCACATTAACATTCAGATAAACGGCTCTGTAGGCGGCTTTTCCCTGAAGCACCCACGAAGCCACGTCCAAAAACAGCGCAAGGGCGTTTGCAGTGAGCAGCGTAACAAAGGTTCGCGTGTGGCTGCTGCCCTTGTTGCGGCTCAAAAGACAGCTTAAACACAGCGCGGCGCAGACCGCGATGCAGAAAATGTCGGCGCCCACGCTGAAAACCGTGCTCTGCTCCAATCCATCAAAGCTTCTGCGCATTATAAGCGCTATTGAAGCGGCTGAAAGCAAAATAACGAATACAAAGCAAAACGGAATTAAAAAGCGTGAACGGAAGAGCCTTGAGTATACTTGATCGAGATTTTTCATCATGCACCCGCTTTAATAAATTTTATACTTACATTATAACAAAAAATGTGATAAAAGCAAGTGAGTTATCGGTAATTCTGAGAATAAATCTCTTTTTATTCCGTGACATATACTCAACAATATAATTCCTTTTACGCAATATATTTTTTACAAACCTGAATACAAATATTGAAAAATTTTAATATATAATGTATAATATAATAAAACTAAAAATTCCCGGAGGAGAGCATAGTGAGAAGAAAGCGCAAACTCAGAAGCCTGTCAACATCGCTTCGCCTGAAGCTGCTGCGGGTAACAGCGGTATTTTTCGCTATTTCACTTATAATTATTTTGGTTTCGGTTATGTTGTTTTTGCGGCAGTCTACCCATAATCTTCTTCAAAAGCAGAATACGCAGATTATTAATGAAACAAAATCGACAATAAAAAGCTTAGCGCTGTATTCCGCAGCTTACGCTGTCGAGATGATCAACGAGCAGTCGGAGTCATACGAGGTCCTGATGACCCTCAGCGAGAATATGGATCATTCGTCGGTAAGCATTGTCAATCAAAACGGAATCGTCGAGTATTCAAGCAACGAAAACCTTGAAGGCTACGATTTGCACAGCTGTGCGGAGTCGGAGAAATTTTTATCTCTTTTTGACGGAACCGAAACCGACTGCTTTCAGCCGGTAGAGGACCGCTCATCACCTCAGTGGGCGGACGGAGCCGTTGCTTATGCAGGCAGCCTGTCGTACAGCGGAGATATGGTACTTATAGGTTTTTCAGACAAATACTACACCTCAACGCTTGAAAGCAGCGTTGTCCGCGACCTGACCCGCTACAATCCGGTGGGGGAGAAGGGCTTCTCAATTATTGCCGACGTCAACGGAAACATCGTCAGCGCGCCGGACGAGCTGTCGGATAAAAAGCAAACCGGGCAGCTCGGGCTGACCGTCGATTTGAACTCGGTTGAATACGGCAAAATAATAAGGCAGAGCATAAATGACAAGTCTTACTATACGATGTTCGACCGCACCACGGGCTATCTGGTCATTTCAGCCGTGCCCGTGTCCGAGATTTTCGATTCATGGTTTTTTATTATCGGCTTGGTCACCGGGCTTACTCTGATTTTGCTTGTCGCGGTGTTTGTCAGAATAAACTATCTTACCAAAAGGCTGATCATCAGGAACATTCAAAAGGTCAACGACGGGCTTGAACAAATCTCTTACGGCAGGCTCGACACCGTTATAAATGTTCGCGACAATTTGGAATTTTCCCTTCTCTCGGACGGCATAAACGTGACCGTAAATACGCTGAAGGGGTATATCGCCAAGGAAGCGAGGAGAATTGACAGCGAGCTGGATTTTGCGCGCTCCATTCAGGAATCCGCTATGCCGAACGAGTTCCCCCCGTTCCCCGGAAGAAATGAATTTGACCTGTTTGCAATAATGGAGCCTGCCAAGACTATCGGCGGAGATTTTTACGACTTTTTCCTTTTGGACGAGCGAAGACTCGCGTTTCTGATAGCCGACGTGTCGGGCAAGGGCATTCCCGCCGCTCTGTTTATGATGAAAGCAAAGGCGATCGTAAAATCCGTTGCCCAGACTCAGAACGAGGCGTGCGACATTCTGACACTCTCCAACAATATTCTTTCAGAGAATAATGAGGAAAATATGTTCGTCACCCTCTGGCTGGGTATTCTTGATGTTGAAACGGGTTATGTGAGCTTTGCCAATGCGGGGCACTGCGCTCCCGTAATAAGAAGAGCTGACGGAAAATGCGACTACCTCAGATTCAGGTCGGGACTTATGCTCGGTACTATGCCGGGTATCCGCTACAAAAAGCGCGAGATGAAGATCGAACCGGGCGACGCCATTTTCCTTTATACCGACGGAATAACCGAGGCAGAGCGGTCGTTAGACGTATTTTACGGAGAGGAAAGGCTGCTTAATGTGCTCAGGAACCGCGGGGCAAACACCGCCTCGGGCATTTGCGACGCGGTCAAGGGCGACGTTGTTAGGTTCGTTTACGGCGCTTCACAGTCGGATGACTTGACAATGTTAGCGTTGGTTTATAAGGGCAAAAACGGCTCGAAATAAATTTTAACGGCTCAGTCTTTTGCCGTGAAGATTCCGTGCTTATTCGCGGCAGAGAATTGCGAGAGGTCCCATTTAGATTAATTGTTGACAATTATAAGCAGATTATTGTAAAATATAATCAAGATATTTTATAAAAAATTACTGATTTTAGGAGGACTGACCATGAAAAAGACCGTAAAGAACATAGCCAAAAGCTTAGCGATTACACTTACCCTATGCATTCTGTCAGGCGTATTTCAATTGAGCGCGGGCGCTGCCGCTCCCGATACGCAGCTTCGCGGCGAGAGCTATCAGCTTTGGATCGGCGACACTCAGGTCACTGATGAAAACTGCGGCGCTATCCCGTCCGTTACGCGCGGCTCCGCAGCTTTTGATCCCGCAACAAGCACTCTGACCCTGGACAATGTGACCGACGTCAGAAACGAAACCGGCGACGCTGTTATTGTCTCCCGCCTTAGCAGCCTTAACATCGTTTTAAAGGGAGAAAACCGTTTGAGTTATCTGAATTACGTTGAATCGGGCGATTGGTACCGAAACAAAGGCATTGCAGCTTACGGCTCAGTGAGTATTTCGGACGGAGGCAACGGCAGCCTCGATTTAAGCGGCTTCCCCGAGGCGATCGCTATGAAAAGCAGCGCTTTGACGATTGAGAGCGGCAAGCTGACAGCGGGAATATACAGCAGAACAATTGATGAAAGAACGTTTGATCTTATCCGCGGCCTGTTCACTTGCAGAAGCCTTACCGTCAACGGGGGAGAGATCGGTATAAACGGGCATTACATCCATCCGGGAACGATGCCCTTGGAGGCAAGGGATTGTGTTGCCGATTGTATATACGCGAACAGCTTTTTGCTTAAAAACGGCAAAGTGACCTTGAACAGCTTTGAAGACGGAATTGTTGCCGGCGACAGCATAACGGTTTCAGGCGGCACTATTGAAATGACCGGCGGAAAAGGCGCGGGGCTGTATGCAATAAACGGCAATATCGACCTCAGCGGCACAAAAACTATAGTGAAGATAGAAAGCAGCAGTGTCGCGGCTTACAGCTCAAAGGGTACGGTCGTTATTTCCGATGAATTGCAGATCTCTATTCCAGAAAACGGATACATCGGCACATATTACGGTATGCCCGCTATTGTAAGCAGTGACGGTTCCTACGCGACCAACGTTTTGATAGAGCTGAAAAAATGCAGCGTAAACGTCGATTTATGCGGTCACGGCGACACGATCACCGTTGTAACTCCCTACGGCACGAAATTCTTTGACGCTCTGAACGGTGCGGGCGTTTATGAAGCCTTGGATGAAATGGAAACCGACGAGTATATTTTCCGTGACATCACAACAAAGCCTATCTCCGATTATGCGGATGAGGAGGAATACAGCGACGACGCGTGGGCTTTGATAGAAGCACCGGTGACGTCCGATATGACCGTTTACGCGGGCTTCTATCAGAAGATCAAAAACGTTCATATCACACTCGACCGTCCCGCGGCGGGAACCGTTGTTTCGGGCGATTGGGAAAACCAGACAAACGCTCCGCAGATAACGCTCAGCGACGGCGCGCACTGCACTGTTATGTCGGCTCCATGTTGGGAAACAGGCGAGGGCATTTTTGAGGGCGTTATGCAGGCAGGCGAGACCTATTTCACTTACGTTATGCTCTATCCCGATTTCGGCTACTGGCTCGATGACGAAACCGTAGTTACCGCTGAGGGCTGTGAGGTTGTTGAAGCAACCGGCAGAATGGTTCTGAGCGTTTATCTCTCCGCGACACCTGCCGAGCCGTTTATCATCGGCGACGCCAACATGGACGGTAAGGTTGACGTCCGTGACGTGACCGCCATTCAAAGACATATCGCGGAATACGAATTGCTTACAGGCGATGGTCTGAAAGCCGCCGACGTCAACGCAGACGGAGCGGTAACTATTGAGGACGCAACGGAATTGCAGGAGTTCCTTGCGGAATTTGAACATTCATTTCCTATCGCAGGATAACAAGGCCAAAAAAAGAGGCAGACTCTGACCGTATATTAATCCATACGGTTTTGAGTCTGTCTCTTATCTTATATTTTTACGGTAAAGGTCGTGCCTTCCGCTTCGTTGCTTACTACTGCGATTTTTCCGTTCATGCTTTCAACTATCCGTTGGGCTATAGAAAGCCCCAAGCCGTAGCCCTTTGTGGTGCGGCTTTTTTCGGCGCGGTAAAAGCGGTCGAAAATGTGGTCTATGTCCTCCTTCGGAATCGGTACTCCGCGGTTGTTTACCGAAAGCTCCGCGTGTTCTCCGTGCCTTTGAAGCCTTATTTTAACCGAAGTGCCGCTGTCCGCGTACTTTACGGCGTTGTCAACTAAAATATGGACAAGCTGGTTTAGCTGGGTCGCGTCGCCCTTGACCGTAACGCCGTCCTCAATATCGGTTTCTGTCATTATTTCCTTTTCAAACGCGACAGGCTCAAAAATCAGCGCGCAGCCCTCGGTTATCTCGCTGAGATTCACCTCGGAAAACTGAATCTTTGCGGTTCCCGCGTCGGACTTAGCCAAAAAGAGCATATTGTCGATAAGCTTTTTCATGTGATTGGCTTCTTCCTCGGTGCTTTCAAGCCATTGACGCTCGTCGGCAACCGTTGAATCCTTGTGCGACATCATTATATTGTTGTTGGCGAGAATAACCGTTAGCGGGGTTTTAAGCTCGTGCGAAGCGTCGGCTACAAACTGCTTTTGCTGTTCCCAAGCCTTTTTTACGGGCTTTACAGCCAGTCCTGACAAGAACAGGCTTATCAGGAATATTACAGCCATTCCGGCCAAAAACAGCAGCGTGCTTATTATAAGCGACCCCTGCAGCTCGCTGAATATTCCGGCGTTAGAGGTGAAAATCAACGTCTTTTTGCCCATCATCTCCCGGCTTATATACATCAGATTGTACTCGTTAACCTGACCGCTTCGCTCGGTTGCAAGCTTTACGCAGGCTTTTATATCTTCCTCATCCATTGTAACATTTGTTTCGGTAAAGCCTATGATTTCTCCGTTTTCGTCCAGTTCAACAACAACGTAGGAGGAAATCTGCATAGGCGCTTCACCGTCAAAGCCGCGCTTGTCAAATCTTAACATTTCTTTTGCCGAGTCGTCTGATTGTCCGTAGGGAAGCTGCATATCCTCGGGTCTGTCGCCGTCGCGGTTTTTTTCAAAAAGCCCATTCATTCCGCGTTCGAGCGTGCGGACCGAGTTTGAATAGATGTTGATGTTTACGGCGGTAAAAATTCCCAAAATAACTACGCCCATCAGCAGCATATTGATAAGAATAATGCGCCGTCTGAGTTTTTTTATCATGGCTTTTGCTCCAGTCTGTAACCCATTTTTTTGATTGATTTTATTTCTGTATCAGAATTAATAAAATGTAACTTGCGGCGCAGGAAGGATATGTACGCCTCAACATTGTTTGCGCCTGCGTCGGAATCGTAGCCCCAGACCTTTGTTATTATATCTTCCTTCGAGATTATTGTGTCGCGGTTAGCGATAAGCAGCTTCAGAACCTCCGACTCCTTGTAATTCAGATGAACGCTCTTCGCGCCCTTGCTCAGCGTACAGGTAGAGGCGTTAAAGTTGAAGTCGCCGAAACCGGTTTCGTCAAGAATGACCTCGCCGCGCCGTCTGGTCAAAGCCTTGACTCTCGCTAACAGCTCCTCGGGAGCGAACGGCTTTGTCATGTAATCGTCGGCTCCGCTGTTCAGTCCGCTCACCTTGTCGGGCACTGTGTCCTTTGCTGTCAGCATTAATATCGGCGTGTCGATTTTGTTTCGGCGAAGCTCATAGGCAATCTGAAAGCCGTCGCGGTACGGCAGCATTATATCTAAAATTATTACATCGTATATACCGCTCATTGCGTAGTCCAGACCGTCGTTTCCGTCGTGTACCATGTCTACCATATACTTCTGTTCCGTTAAAATCTGTTTAAGCGCTCTCGCAAGCCTCTTTTCGTCCTCTACGATCAATACCTGCATTGTCATTCCTCCCCTAAAATTCTTCAATATTATTATATCAGTATTAATTTTAAACTACAATACTTAAATAATGCTGAAAAAGATTTTAAATATTTTTTAAGGCTTTTTTAAGGTTAAAACGCTATTATATAGCCAAACGATCCGAAAGGGGAAAGCGACATGAAAATACAGACTGTTTTTGAAAGAACCGAAAAGAAATATATACTCACCCTAAGTCAGCGCAGGGCGCTGCTCGCCAAAATATTCGAGCATATCAAGCCCGACGAATACGGCGAAAGCACCGTTTGCTCGCTCTACTTTGACACCGACGATTACCGCCTTGTCAGACGCTCTATGGAGAAGCCCGTTTACAAGGAGAAGCTCAGGCTGAGAAGCTATTCGACCCCGAAGGCGGGCAGCAAGGTTTTTCTTGAGCTAAAAAAGAAATACAACGGCGTTGTTTACAAGCGCCGCCAAACGCTTGAATACACTCAGGCAAAGGAATACATTCGCGGCGGAAAAACGCCGGACAACTCCCAGATCATGCGCGAAATCGACTGGTCAATGCGTTACTACGAAGGCATAAAGCCGAAAATGTTCATAGCCTACGACCGCACCGCCTTCTACAGCAAAACCGACCATGAGCTGAGAATAACCTTTGATCGCAACGTCAGGTTCCGCACCGACAACCTTGACCTCGGCAAAGGGCACTACGGCGAAAGGATACTCGACCGCGAGCTTTGCATAATGGAAATAAAGGCTCTCAGCGCCATGCCGCTCTGGCTGACCGAAGCGCTTAATGAGCTAAAGGTTTTCCCCGGCTCCTTCTCAAAATACGGAACCGCATATCAGCTTACCGAACAAAGAAAAAAATCTTTACAAGGAGGACAATACTGTGCTTGATTCATTGTTTCAACCAATCTACACCTCGACTTCCGAGCTTACAACATCGGTTTATGTAATATGTTCGCTCGTATCTATCGTGCTGGGCGCGGTGATAGCGTGGGCGGCGGGCTTTAAAAGCAGGCAAAGCAAGGGCTTTTTGCTCGCAGTCATGCTGCTTCCCGTAATCGTTCAAATGGTTATCATGCTTGTAAGCGACAGTGTGGGAGCCGGTATCGCTGTAATGGGAGCCTTTTCACTGGTACGCTTCCGCAGCGCTCCGGGCTCGGCAAAGGAAATAGTGAGTATTTTCCTCGCAATGGCTACGGGTCTTGCTACGGCAAAGGGTTATCTCGGCTTGGCGGCGCTGTTTGTAATAGTTATCTGCGCGATCATGGTTATCTCAAATTTTGTAAATATAAAAGAGAAAGACGATTTGCAGAGAGAGCTTAAAATAACTATTCCCGAGGATTTGAACTACGCTCACGAATTTGACGATCTGTTCGGCAAATACACAAAGCAGGCAAAGCTGATGAACGTCAAAACGACCAACATGGGAAGCCTCTACAAGCTCAGCTACCGCGTAGAGCTGAAAAGCGAGGACGACGTTCAGGCGTTCATTGACGAGCTGAGATGCCGCAACGGAAACCTTGAAATAGCAGTCATGATCCCTCCGATCGAGGAAAGAGTTCTGTGAACCTCACAAAACGCCATACCTCATTTTTTCATTATATATCTCCTTAAAACCAACGGGGCAGGCTGTCACAGCATGCCCCGTTGGGTCGTTGCCACGACGGAGCAGTCCGCGGTCGGCTGAGCCGGCAGCTTGAAGCTGCACACAATCCGCGCTTCGTAACGTCATAATAATAACTTCCTCCAATTCCCGCGTTTGACCGCGCCGTTGAAGGAAGGTTTATATTATATCGTTGGCTTTATAGGCGTTGAAAGCGCCCACCGGCGCCTGCGTTTTAAGTTAATTAATATGTTTATTTCCTCGGGATCGTAGGGGCGACGTTGTTTTTCCGTCCGTTTGTCGATAGAAAATATAACGTTTGGTTCAACGCCCAAGGACAGCCGCAAGGGCTGTCCCTACAAATTGATTTGAAATGTTTATTATACATCTATACATAGTTGTAGGGGAGCCTTGCGGTCGCCCTTGCACCGATGTTGTTATTACGTCTGGTTGTCGATAGGAAACAGAACGTATAATTCAGCGCACAAGGATAACATTATAAAGGTTTCTGAATCAGAACGGTGTAGGGTTGTGTATAGTTGAAGGGTTTTTTCAATAGTATGTATAAAAAATATAATTCTAAAAAAGAATATATAAAAATATAGAGGGTTTATAGAAA
>CACYTI010000012.1:115840-163706 GCA_902777275.1 uncultured Ruminococcus sp.
AGGGTTGTGTATAGTTGAAGGGTTTTTTCAATAGTATGTATAAAAAATATAATTCTAAAAAAGAATATATAAAAATATAGAGGGTTTATAGAAAATGCCTCAAACCCTACACAACCCTACACTTTAAATTTCTATATTAGAATAATGCATAGTTATGCAGGGTTTGCAGGGTTTTTCTATTGTTGTGTATAGAAAAATTATAATTCTATTATAGAATATAAAAAATATAGAGGGTTTATAGAAAACGCCTCAAACCCTGCACAACCCTGCATAAATTGTCAACTGTCCATTGACTTTCTGCCGACCGCGTTTCTCTCCGCGAACTGAATCAAATTAAACAGCGAGGACGCTCCCTGCTCAAAATATCCCGAAAGAATATCGGGCGACAGGTCGAGCGAGAGCTTTTCTTTTTCCATAAGCTCGACCGCTTTTTCAAGATTTATAATCATCGCGGCTGTGCTCAGACCCTTGAAACGGTTCCTGTCAAGCGCGAACATATCCTGCGGATTTGACGGGTCGGCGCTGTAAATCGCCCTGAAAACCTGATATTCCGCGTTCATGAGATAGCTGCTGACCGCGTTTGCGAGATTCTTGTCACCGAGCTGAGTTAGCAAATCGTAAATTATAGTTATGGTATTTGTAAGGAGCCGCTGATTTATCTGATTCATCACGCTGCTTTTCAGGTGGTGAAAATCGTCGCTGTCGGGGGAGGCTCCCCGCTGCAAGGTCCTTCCGAGCAGATAATCAGCCGAAACCTCGTAATAATCCGCCGCTTTGATCAGAAAATCCATTCCGCAGGCTCTAATACCCTTTTCATAATGCGACAAAAGCGCCTGAGATACTCCAAGGTCCTCAGCCGCCTGCTTTTGGCTGAGCCCCCGTTCTTTTCGCAAAAAAGTGATAATTCTGGGAAAATCATTGTTCAAACTCTTGACACCTCTTTCATATTAATAGTATAATATATCAAATGTGGTTAGTTGCGCCTTTCGAGGCGTATCTGAATAAATATTACTTACAGTATAATTTAAATTTTACAAATTGTAAACAGCCACGGGAGAATTTTATGAAATCTTATCTTATTCATTTCATTCGCCACGGCGCAATCGATGAAACCCTTTCGGGAAAATACATAGGAACGACCGACCCGCCTTTGTCGGACAAGGGCAGGGCTGCGCTGAAAGCTCTGAACAGAGAGCTTAGCTACCCTTACGCCAATGTCGTTTTCACAAGCCCGCTGAAACGCTGCGTTGAAACCTGCAAAATCATTTATCCCGATTTGGAGCCGCTTCCCATTGCCGATTTAAGGGAATGCAATTTCGGTGAGTGGGAGGGCAAAACCGCCGCCGAGCTCAAAGACGAACCGGGTTTTCAGAAATGGTTGGCGGGCGACAACTCGGCAAAGCCGCCGAAGGGGGAGAGTAACGCCGATTTTGTGCGCCGCGTCTGCCTGATGTTTGAAAGCATAGTGGACGGACTCGTCAAAACAGGCGTCACCGAAAGCGCGATAGTCACCCACGGCGGGGTTATTATGACTCTGTTAGCGGTGTACGGTCTGCCGCAGGCAAAGCCCTTTGAGTGGAGAATGGACAACGGCTTCGGGTATTCTCTCAGAATTACGCCCATGCTGTGGCAGAGGGATAAGGTAACGGAGGTCTTTCAAAGGATCCCGCTTGATGATTCTCAAAGATAAGTAAAATATTTGTTTTTTATTTCTGATTCGGAAAAATATTATTGTATTTTTAGTATAATATTTGTTATATAGTAATCACATACAGATTGGAGCATATAAAAATGGACAACTATAAAATAACATTATTAAAAGGCGACGGCATCGGACCCGAGATCGTTGATCAGGCGGTAAAGGTTCTTGACAAGGCAGCGGAGAAATTCGGCTTCACGGTTACATATGACGAAGCTCTGTTGGGCGGCTGCGCCATAGACGCGACAGGCGTTCCGCTCCCTCAGGAAACCATAGACAAGTGCAAGGCGTCGGACAGCGTGATCTTAGGCGCGGTCGGAGGTCCCAAGTGGGATAATCAGCCGGGTAATAACCGTCCCGAGGCGGGGCTTTTGGGAATTCGCGGCGCGCTCGGACTTTTTGCTAATCTGCGTCCCTCGGTCATTTTCGGACCGCTCAAAAGCGCCTCGCCCATCAAAGACGACATCATCGGCGACAATATGGATATTATGATCGTCCGCGAGCTGACAGGCGGTATCTACTTCGGAGAACGCGGAAGAACAACGGTTGACGGCTCTCCCGCAGCGTGGGACACCGAGCAGTACACCGTCCCTGAAATTGAGCGCATAGCGCGCGTTGCCTTTGACCTTGCAATGAAGCGCGGCAAAAAGGTTACAAGCGTTGACAAGGCAAACGTTCTTGAATCCTCCCGTCTTTGGAGAGAGACCGTAATCAAAGTCAGCGCGGACTATCCCGAGGTCGAGCTTAACCATATGTATGTCGATAACTGCGCCATGCAGCTTGTACGCAACCCGAAGCAGTTTGACGTTATCGTTACCTCAAACATTTTCGGAGACATTCTCTCGGACGAAGCTTCAATGATAGCGGGTTCTATCGGAATGCTCGCCTCGGCAAGTCTTTCGGACGGCAAGCTCGGTCTTTATGAACCGATCCACGGCTCTGCTCCCGACATCGCGGGCAAAAATATAGCCAATCCGCTTGCCACCATTCTTTCGGTAGCCATGATGCTCCGTTACTCTTTCAACCGTCAGGACGCTGCGGACGCCATTGAGGAAGCCGTGGCAAGTGTGCTCGAAAACAACCGTACTCCCGATATTTACGAGGAAGGAATGAACAGGGTGAGCTGTGAGGAAATGGGAGACCTCGTTTGCGCCCGGCTCTAAGGTGAAATATGGAACTGTATGATATGCACTCACACATTCTGCCTGATTTTGACGACGGCGCCAAAGACGTTGAAACCGCTTTGGAACTGATCGATCTGCTCCGCAAACAGGGTGTGCGCAATATATGTCTTACTCCTCATTATTATACTGATGAAATAAGTTACGAAAAATATCTCGAAAAACGTCAGATAGCCTTTGAAAAATTTAAGCCGTTCATACCCTCGGACATCAATATTGTCTTGGGCAGCGAGGTTTACGTAACCGATTATCTGTTTAACAACGATGACATTTCAGGAATAACCTACGGCAAATCCCGCTACATACTCACTGAGTTTCCGTACAATATAACTCTTTCGGACCAAAACCTGAAGCAGTTCTATATGCTGACTCAGAACTACGGTCTGCACCCTGTTATTCCTCATGTTGAGCGCTATAATTATTTGATCAGCCACCCCGAAACGATAGAGCAGCTTCAGGAGATCGGCGTCATCATTCAAACAAACATTTCAAGATACGCAAACAACGTTTCTGCCTTTAAAAGGCGCAAGCTGCTCAAATACATCAGCCAAGGACTTATTGATATCTTAGGCAGTGACGCTCATTCGCTGACTCACAGCTCGCCTGTAGTTTATACCGAGGCTATAGATAATATAGCGAAAAAATGCGGCGAGCACGCTGTTGAACGCATGATGAAGAAGTCCGCCAGGATTTTCAGGAAAGCTCTCGGCGAGCCGTAAAAGTGATTGCTTTCAATTAATTTCGATAAATATTAATAAATTTAAAAAAATACTTGCATTTTTGGAAGAAGTGTAGTATAATCGATATGTTAATTGTGTAAACAGGTAGGTGAAAAGAATGAAAGAGAAAATCCATCCTAAGTATGGGCAGACAACAATTACTTGTGCTTGCGGTAATGTTATCGAAACAGGTTCAACCAGAAAAGATATCCGTGTTGAAATTTGTTCCAAGTGCCATCCTTTCTACACAGGAAAGCAGAAGCTTGTTGATACCGGCGGACGTGTTGACAGATTTAAAAAGCGTTTCAACATCACAAAATAATCTTTTGCAACTCATAAAGCGGCACTTGTGTGCCGCTTTATTTTTCGGCAGCGTGACGGCAACATGATGTTGCATCCATGGCGCCTTTGGACAGATTCATATTAACAGGACTTCCGTTAACGGCGCGTCTGAACGAGATAGATTTTTTAAACTTTAGGCAATGTGAGGTTGTGCTAAGGGTGCCTTTTTAAATTTGACATTAACCGAATATCCATAAACAGTAACTCCGTCAATTTAATAGAATATAAAAATGTTTTCTTAATATTTGTAGGGACAGCCCTTGCGGCTGTCCGGCAGTAAAGGAAGACGTATACCAATCAGTTTTAGCGTTTGATAGTACAGAAATGTTATTTTGGACAGATTCATTACAAGGTTGTTTTTAAGCTTTTGGCAGCAGGAGGTGTTTTAGTATGTCAGATGATTATAAAACCGTAAAAAAAGAGGCGTCGGACGAATTCACCGAGAAGCGTTCGCGCTTTATAGGCTGGTGCAAGCCCGTCAAAACCGAGGAGGAGGCGACGGCGTTTATAAACGAAAAACGCTCAAAGCATTGGGACGCGCGTCACAATGTCTACGCCTACGCTCTGCGCGAGGGCAACCTAAAGCGTTACAGCGACGACGGAGAGCCGTCGGGCACTGCGGGAATGCCCGTGCTTGACGTTATCCTGAAAAACGGTCTGACCGACGTTTGCGTTGTTGTAACGCGCTATTTCGGCGGGATTCTTTTAGGAACAGGCGGCTTGGTGCGCGCCTACTCTCAGGCTGCAAAGCTCGCCGTTGAAGCGGGGGAGATCGTTCTAATGGAAAAGTGCGCCCTCTGCTCCCTGAGCTGCTCCTATAACCGTTACGGCAAGGTTTCCGCCATTGTCGCCGAGCATTCCGCGGGCTTGGACGACACGGTTTATGAGGCGGACGTGGTGCTTAAATTTCACATAAAGCCCGATAAGCTTCCGCTGCTCTCAAAAAAGCTTGCCGACGCAACCTCGGGAGAAGTGACAATAAACACGAAATCAGAGGGCTTTTTTCCTTGTTCACCGAAGGATTGATGATTTTCCGATTATGATTTTGAGTTTTTTCCTTATTTTTCAAATTTTTTAAAATAATTAAAAGGTATTTTGCGAATAACTGCGAATAAAGTATATAGAAACCGATTATAACAATACCGGAGCGTCAAATGAAATTCACCGAAAGCTTTTTACAAGAACTTAAAATGCGCAATGAGCTTGCTGATGTTGCCGCTTCTTACGTCAGCCTTAAACGAAGGGGCAGAAATCTGATTGGCTTATGTCCGTTTCACGGCGAAAAGACCCCGTCCTTCAACATCTATACCGAGGACAATCACTTTTATTGCTTCGGCTGCGGCGCGGGAGGCGACGTGATTTCATTTATAATGCGCATTGAAAACCTCGATTATGTCGAGGCGGTAAAATATCTGGCTCAGCGCGCGGGAATGGATCTTCCCGAAAACTCCTACGACGACAGTATGTCGCGGCTGCGCAAGCGTATTTTTGAGGCGAACCGCGAGGCGGCGCACTTCTATTACAAGTCGCTTTATCTGCCGGTCGGCAGGGAAGGGCTCGACTACTTTCACTGCAGAATGCTCAGCGACAGAACGATAAGGCATTTCGGTCTGGGCTTTGCCGATGACGACTGGACTTCCCTTACAGCCCACCTTAAATCGCTCGGCTTTTCCGAAAACGAGCTTGTCGCGGCTAATTTAGCGGTTCAGCGGCGCAGCGGCAACGGAGTTTACGACCGTTTTACAAACCGCGTTATGTTCCCGATAATCGACCCGCGCGGCAACGTTATAGCCTTCGGCGGCAGGATAATGACCGACCAAAAGCCGAAATATCTCAACACCGCCGACACGCCTGTTTTTAAAAAGAGCGAAAATCTGTTTTCTCTGAACAACGCGAAGAACTCCGGCAGCCGCACTCTGCTTTTATGCGAGGGCTACATGGACGTCATCGCCGTGAATCAGGCGGGCTTTTCAAACGCCGTTGCGACGCTCGGCACCTCGCTTACGACCGAGCAGGCTATGCTGATGAAGCGGTACGCCGACGAGGTTATCATCTGCTATGACGCTGACGAGGCGGGGCAGAAGGCTACCTCCCGGGCGATACCTATTCTGCGCGATGCGGGGCTTGTTATCCGCGTCCTGACGATTCCGAACGGCAAGGACCCCGACGAGTTTATCCGTTCCAAGGGAGCCGACGGTCCCGCGGCATTCGCCGCCGTCATCGAACGCAGCGGCAACGACATTGATTACCGCCTGCAAAAGCTTCGCGGCGAATTCAACCTTGAAACGTCTGACGGCAAGGTTGCATATCTTGAGGCGGCTTCCAAAATAATAGCTTCCGTCGTCAGCCCTATCGAGAGAGACGTTTACGCTTCAAAGCTCTGCAAGGAGTTTGAAATCGACAAAACCGCCTTCAACGCGCAGCTTCAAAAGCTTGACAAAAGCCGTTCGCGCGAGGAAAACCGCAGGCAGCAGCAAAAAATCCGCGCCGAATTGAGCGGCACCGCCGACCGTTTTGACGCAGACAGGGCAAAGGAGCGCCGAAGCTCCTCGGCTGAGGAAGCGCTTGTGGTGTATTTAGTCAACAATCCCGACTCATGCGATTATATTTCCTCGGAAATATCGCCCGGGCAGTTTAAAAACTCCCTGATGCGGCGCTATTATGAATATTTCCTTGAAAGAATTAAAAGCGGCAAGGATCCTTTGAATAATACAACCGCCGACTTTTCGCGGGAAGAAAACAACCGCGTTTACAAAATGCTCACAAAATACGCCGGAGTAGCCCAAACAAAGCAGACTCTCGGCGAATATATAAAAGTCATACGTGAGGAAAGCGCAAAGCCAAAGCGCGGCGACGTTGAAAAAATGTCGGGCGACGAGCTTAACGCTTACCTTGAAAAGATAAGGAATTCCAAAAAGTGAAAGGAAAGATACTATGGCACAAGAAAAAAGATCGCTTTTCAAAGAGCTTGTTGAACTGGGAAAGCAAAAGGGACAGCTCACAAACCAGGACATTTTAGACGCTATCGGCGAGCAGGACTTTGACCCCGAAAAGCTTGAAAAGCTGTATGACATGATTGAGGCTCAGGGTATCGAAATAGTCGAGGATTTTGACGACCTTAAGCTTGACGACATCGACATCACGATCGACGACAACAAGGATGAGGACAACCCCACCCCCTCGGGAGAGCAGAGCATTACGATTGACGACCCCGTAAAGGTCTATCTCAAGGAGATAGGCAGGGTGCCGCTTCTCTCGAGCGAGGAAGAGATCGACTTGGCTATCCGCATTCAGAACGGCGACGTGGCGGCAAAGCAGCGTCTTTCCGAAGCCAACCTCCGCTTGGTCGTTAGCATAGCAAAGCGTTATTTAGGCAGAGGAATGCAGTTCCTTGACCTTATCCAGGAGGGCAACCTCGGCTTGATCAAGGCTGTTGAAAAATTCGATTACACCAAGGGCTTCAAGTTCTCAACCTACGCCACATGGTGGATCCGTCAAGCTATAACCCGCGCTATCGCGGATCAGGCGCGCACGATCAGAATTCCCGTTCACATGGTTGAAACCATAAACAAGGTAAAAAAGGTGCAGAGCCAGCTCCTTCACCAAAACGGTCACGAGCCTTCTCCCGATGAAATCGCGGAAGAGATCGATATGCCCGTTGACAAGGTTCGCGAGATAATGCGCGTTGCTCAGGAGCCTGTTTCGCTTGAAACCCCGATAGGCGAGGAGGAGGACAGCCACTTAGGAGACTTCATTCCCGATAACGACGCCCCCGCGCCTGCCGACGCCGCTTCTCACACCATGCTGCGCGAGCAGCTTGCCGACGTGCTTTCAACACTTACCCCGCGTGAGGCAAAGGTGCTCAGACTGCGCTTCGGTCTTGAGGACGGCAGAAGCCGCACGCTTGAGGAGGTGGGCAAGGAGTTCAACGTTACAAGGGAGCGTATCCGCCAGATCGAGGCAAAGGCGCTCAGAAAGCTCCGACATCCCAGCCGTTCAAGAAAGCTAAAGGACTATCTTGATTATTAATATTCCGGAGCAGAATTATGATTGGTTTTGAAGAATGCGCCGCAATGCTTGATGAAATCGCCGACGCCATGCCGTATGAGCTTTACCGCGACTTGAACGGAGGAATAAGTGTTGTGCCGGAGCACAAATACCATCCCGTTGCGCGCAACAATGATCTGTACATTTTAGGCGAATATAAGCAGGATCTGATCGGCAACTCGATTGTCCTGTATTACGGCTCCATAGCCCGGGTATACGGCTGTCTCCCGCGCGAAGAGTTCTACAAAAAGCTTGAACATATCCTCCACCACGAGGTTCGCCACCACAACGAGTATTTGGCAGGCTCCGAGGACTTGGAGCTCTGGGACGACGAACAGATTTTAAAATACCTTAACCGCAATAAATAAAGGGAACCTCTGACAATTCCCTAAACAGTACATAAAAAACACGTGGGCAAAACCTGCGTGTTTTTGCTTTATGGAGAACTGCCGCGAAAAACGCGGTTATTGGGATATGGACAACGCCTCTGTCATGTGATATAATATAATTCAACAAATTATTCATCATATATAATCGGATTTTTATACAAATGCAAACCGCTGTTGTAAGACGAGAGAAGTGACAGAATGAAAATTTCAAAACGCAGGATTTGGACTATCATTATTTTCGGCATAGTGCTTATACTGTTCGGCTGGCTGATTTTAAATAACGCGATATACGCTGCAAGGATCGACACAAGCATGAACTTATCCGTTATGCTCGAAGGACAGTATTCCATCGACGGCGGAGAGTGGAAATATTGTGACGGGGCGGATCCGATAAAAGAACACTTTAAAAAAGCCGAATTCAAGGGAAAATTTGTTGATCTGGTTGAATTTTATCACGATATGTACATTACGTCAAAGAACGTCTGGTTCACTATCAAATATTCCGACGGAAAAGAGTTTTACAGTAACAGGCGAGATGACCTCTCGTCGTTTATTTCAGAATCGGAAATGATGCAGAAGGACAGAATGCTTTCGACCCCGGGTTATTCGGTATCTCAGTTCATCCTTGACTACGACGAAGCTTTCCATGAGAATTTGGGTGAAGAAATGACATTGGAGGTGGAGTATCCCTACGACGGAAGAGGTCCGGTTTTTTCAGACGTGTTTAATGTTACGATGAGCTTTTCCGACGGAATATATTTCCGCTTCTTATTTGAAGCCCTTCCCGTTATACTCATCTCGATTTTAGTGTGCTTTTTCGGCGTGTTCTTTTTCCCGATAGCAAGCGTGATTCAGGGAAAATTTGAAACAAAATACATTTCCTTCGGCGCTCTCTGCTTTAGCGGCGGCTTCTATACGATCATGCAATCAGCCTGTGATTATCTCAATCTGTGGATAATGGATCCGACAACCGTTATGATGACCGACAGGCTTTCGCTGTTCTTTTTTGTGATCGCTGTAGTTTTTTATCTGAAATCCGTCCTGAGCGGGAAAACAGCAAAGACGATCGCCGCCGTAATGGGAACGGCTTTTACCGCGTTCGCTGTTGCGGCGACGATTCTGCACATGACCGATACCGCAGATTTTATAAAAACTACGGGTATTCTGTACTATGCTCTTGCGGCGGGCGCGTTGGTTTTGACGCCGCTGCTTTGTATGGAAATCAGGGGAAGAAAGGGCTTTGATTTGTTCGATTACCTCATGTCATGGGTTCCGCTCACGTTGTGTATACTTTTAGATATTGCCGGAGTGTTGATTTACGGCAGAGGCGCTTTCTTTATAAAAATCGGGCTTGCTTTGACAATACTCTATCAGATGGTGCGCTTCGGGCTCGACCTGAGAAAGCAATATGTAGAAGCTATACGGTATCAGCAGGTTCAGAAAGAGCTTTATGAGGCGAAGGTCAGTGTTATGACCTCGCAAATCCGCCCGCATTTCATGTATAACGCCCTTACATCAATAGCGATGATGTGTACGATAAATCCCAAAACCGCGCAGAAGGCTACCGTGACCTTTGCAAAGTATCTGCGCGGAAACATGGATTCGCTCAAGCAAACGGCTCCCGTGCCCTTTTCGCAGGAGCTGGAGCATTTGAAAAAGTATTTATATATAGAAAAGCTCAGATTTGACGATTTGCTCAATATCGAGTATGACATTCAGGCGACGGATTTTGAGCTGCCTCTGCTCAGCATTCAGCCCCTTGTTGAAAATGCCGTCAAGCACGGCGTCGGTATGAAGGAGGACGGCGGCACGGTCAAGATATCCACCCGCGAAACCGAAACCTCGTATGAGGTCATTATAGAGGACGACGGAGTGGGCTTTGACGTAAACGAACAAAAGAACGACGGCAGAACGCACATCGGTATGGAAAACACAAAAAAACGCCTGCACGATATGTGCGGAGGCGAGGTTATAATTACAAGTAAGGTCGGAGAAGGCACCACAGCAAGGGTGATAATTCCGAAAAAGGAGGAAAAAGGAAAATGAGAATACTCTGTCTTGACGACGAGCCTCTGGCTCTGAAAATGCTTGAAGCGGCTGTCCGCGAGGCAAAGCCCGACGCCGATATCACCGCTTTCAGAAAGCAAGCCGATTTGTTGGAGGAGGCTAAGCAAAACGGCTGCGACGTGGCGTTCCTTGATATACATATGCGCGGCATGAACGGCGTGGAGCTTGCCAAAAAGCTTAAAGAAGTCAATCCCACCATGAACATAATCTTTGTTACGGGCTTTTCGGAATTCGCGGGCGAGGCTATGAAAATGCACGCGAGCGGTTATATTATGAAGCCCGTAACCGCCGAGGAGGTGGAGCAGGAGCTTTCGGACCTGCGATTTCCGATCGAGCCAAAGTCAAACGCTCTTCTGCGCGTGCAGTGCTTCGGAAACTTCGACGTTTTTCTGCCCGACGGCAAACGCCTGCGATTTGAGCGGAGCCGCAGCAAGGAAATTTTCGCCTATTTGGTGCATAAGCAGGGCACCTCATGTACGACAAAGGAGATCGCCGCTGTTTTGTTTGAGGACGAGCCGTATGACAAAAAGCAGCAGAATTATGTTCAGCAGCTTATAAGCGCGATGATGAAAAGCCTGAAAGCCGCAGGAGTGGAAGCGACGGTGAGCAAGGGCTTCAATTCCCTCGCCGTCAATGCCGACACCCTCGACTGCGACTACTACCGCTTTAAGGAGCTTGATGCGGGAGCTGTAAACGCCTATCAAAACGAATACATGAGCCAGTATTATTGGGCTGACTTTATGTATGACGGATATGACGATTGGGATTAATAGAACAACGGAAGATATATTGCAGCATAACAGAGCAGTTTGCTGTAAAGCAAAAAAGATCCGAAGAGAGTCCGGACTTTGCCGTTCTCTCTTCGGATAAAATGTTTTTTCAACGTGAAAAACGTGAGTTATTGAAATTGTGTTATCCGACCTTGTAAGCAGCCTCGTATCCGAAGCAATTGAAACGGAACAGCTTGCTTTCGTCGTTCTTGTTGTCACAAAGGATTTTCGCCTCGGCGATTTTGCCGCCTTCGATCAGACTGGTCAGGCCGACGAGCTGGCAAAGCTTGGATCTGAGGTTGAGTTTATCTCCTTCGTCTGTAACAAGATATACATTGCCCTCGCAGGTATCCAGCACGGCGAGGAACTCTGTAACGTTGATGTCATGTAAATCCATGATAGGTTTCATAATAGGGTCCTCCTAAATCTTAAATTTTTTTAGAAATATTCGTGCGCCATTTACCATTTGGCAAATCATGATTTATAACCGGCTTGTGTGTTTCTCGATTTGCTATCCGGATAAACAAATCGAAGCTGTCCGGTTGTCAGGCGGACTGTTTACCTGACACTCACCATTATACTCAGCCTTTCGGAAAAGTCAACAGTTTTTTGAGTCTGGATTTGTGCATAATGACTTTTTGATGTCGGTTTTCGCTAATTTTTAAAGGGATGTTTTGTGCAACCTTCACGTCAAGATGATGTGTATGTGTTTTTGTTGTCATTTATCCGACACTTTGTTTCGTTATTATATCCAACTTCATTCCGTTTTAATTATCAACTGCGTTGTGTTTTTACAAACTTTCCGAGAGCCGGTTTTTCAAAAAACATCTATCCCGGCATAAGCACCGGTTATTTACCGTGGCTGAACAAATTTTTACAGTATATTACCTATATATAATAATTATATAATAATTATATAATAATTGAAGCACATATAAAAGTCAATCTTCATAAAGAATAAATCACGGAAATCATTTTTGTATTTGGCAGGGGACTGCGCGTCGTTATAATTATGTTCCCTTTCTTCTGACTTCTTTGGGAAACAGTTGCGAATATAATCAGATTTATATAGACAACCGCGCCGTGATGTGTTATGATTTATACAGTAATAAATTCGGTTCGGCTGAAACAATTTCGAGTAAAAAACAACGGAGGGTTGACAATGGATACTATCGGACAGCAAATCAAGAGGTACCGCGTTGAAATGGGCTATACACAGGAAAAGCTCGGACAGCTGATCGGCGTGACGACGCAGGCGGTGTCAAAATGGGAGAGGGGCAGTGTGCCCGACGCGGAGCTTATTCCGCTTATCGCGTAGTTCGCTCGGCATCAGCATTGACAATTTGTACGGAAACGAGGAACAGAACCTTTCCGTAATACTTGCGCAAAAGCTTTGTCATATGTCCAAGGATGAAGCCTACCGCCATGCCTTTGAGCTGTGCCGGGCGATTCAGGTCGGCTTGCTTGGCGAGCCGTCGGCGGTTGAGCTGTTTGTTAACCGAGGCTTTACCGAAAGCGACAAGTCAAGCGACCATTTTGCAAAGCTTATACATGACAGCGGCATAGCTCTGAGCCGTTTGTCGCCGCAGCCGCAGCACTTCTTTATGATGGTTCAGCCGGAGGAGGGCGGCGTTTTGCCGAAGTTGGAGAGTCTTGATTCGCTCCAAAAGGTATTCGCTCTCTTTGCGGACAGAAACGCTCTTAAAATCATTTGCTATCTGTATTCGCTGCCGGTCATGCCTGTTGCCGCCTCTCTTATCAGCAAGCACACACATCTGCCTGAAAATAAGGTTGAGGAATATATGAAGAAGATTTGCGAACGTCACCTTGCCACCTGCGCAGAGATAGCGACCGCCGACGGCAAAATGAATTCCTACACCGTCCGTCCCGAGGCATTCGCGGTGCCGCTGCTCTGCTTTGCCGATGAGATCGCCAAAAAAGATGTTCAGCCGTTCTTCGGGGCGCACGACCGCAAAAAGCCTTTTTTCTAAACGCTCCGTTGAATCATAAGCCGAATCGTTGTAAAAATCCATAGACCGTTTCTTGTTATCATCCGGTTTTTGTATTACAATGTAATTGAAAATAAAACAGGGAGGAATCCTTATGAAAAAACTGATCGCTTTATTATTATCAGCCGTTTTGCTTTGCATGACCGCCGCCTGTTCGCCGAAGAGCTCCTCCGGCACAGAGACGGCAGCTTCCGAAACATCAAGCACCGAAGAGGTGAAAGAACAGCCTGACAATGTATTAAAGGGCTATGGCTTCAAAGGCATCGTCAGCCTTACAAAGGACGGAGAAGTCATTTATCAGTATGTCAACGGCAAGGACAGCGGCGGTAACGCTTTGACCGTCGATTCTTCCATGTATATCGGCTCCACCTCAAAGCAGTTTTGCGCCGCCTCGATCATCATGCTGCGCGACCGTGGAAAGCTGAGCGTGGACGATACTCTGGATAAGTATTTCCCGGAATACGAAGCGGCAAAAAAGCTGACGGTCAGGAACCTGCTCACAATGCGCTCGGGAATCTTGGATATGGTCAACGAGGGACCGGTTGAGGGCGTTTCGTATGAGAATACAGAGGATAAGAATACAGCCGTTATCAAGGAATGGATTTTTTCACAGCCGCTCAAATTTGAGCCTGATTCGGCATACGCTTATTCAAATTCAAATTATTTTCTGCTTGCCGACATAGTGAAGCAGATTTCCGGCAAGAGCTATCACGATTTTGTGCGTGAAAACATCTTTAAGCCGCTCGGAATGTCGCACAGCGGCTTTGTTGAGGAGGTCACCGATGACCCGGCATGGGCTGAGGGCTTGGCAAGGGGAGAGGGCAATACCTCTGTTGAGCCTCCCGGACTTGCAAACGGAGCAGGCGACGTCGCATCTAATGCCGCCGATATGGATGCATGGATGGCGGGGCTTTCCGACGGCACTGTCGTTTCAAAGGAAAGCTTCCGCGAGATGACCGAAAATTATTCAACGGACAGCGGAGCAAGCTACGGCTACGGACTTATGGGAATGGCTTACGACGGTACCGGTCACCCGGGAGCTATCGGTACCTACGGTGCTCTCGATTACATCAACCCCGAGCGCGGTCTGCGCCTGTTTATCGCAAGCAACAAGGCTTCCTCGCAGTCGTACATCGACTCTCTGCCGTCGGCGCTGTTAAAGAGCTTTATCGAAGAAAACAATCCGTAACAATACAGATTACGATTCTTTCCTTAAAAAAATAGTCAGCCGTGGATATATCTCCATGACTGACTGCTATATGGGAACCGCCGTGTACCGAACGGTATGTACGGTGGTGTGAGAGGTCGGGGGATTAGAAAATCCCGGTTTCGATTATACGAGGAAGATAAGCAATTCCGCAATCATCTCGAAAACCATATCAGATCACAGCGCTGGCTTTTCATATTGATTTGTGTAATATTTCATTGCCAAATCATTGTTGCCGACCAGCTGCAGCATACCGCCTGTCTCCCAGCGTAGTATCTCGCTTTCTTTGTAGGTTTCGTTAGATGTTTTGTAGGCACAATTGGAAACCACGTGGATTTCGGGAACATTGTTTTCCAGAGCGTACTTCATGAATTCGGCTTCAAACAGTAACGAACCCCACGCAATATGGTAGCTGCTGCTTACGATCGCTATCGAATTGATGCTCGGGTATTTGTCCAAAATGATTTTATAGGAAAACTCGGCGTTCTGCGCAGTGGTCATCGATCGATCCTCGATAATCAGTCTGTTTTCGCTTAGGCCGTGTTCCTTTAGCCAATCGCCCATCAAACCGGCTTCGGTAACCTCTTTATTATTCTTCGCTGTACCGCCGCCTGTGCAGATCACATAAGCATTGGGATACTGTTCGGAGCATTTCAGGGCAGTGTCCAGCCTGCCGAAAAGCTCATCCTTCATCGTGCCGTCGTCATTCAGCTCAAAACCAAGAACGGTGATCGCAAGACTGCTGTCCTTCGGCAAGTTATCGGGAAGCTTTTCAAGGTTGACAGTCATCTCATTATTTGCGTAATCCCAGTACTCCATAATCTTTTTCCAAAGCTCACCTTGCTTGCTGTCAACGGTGTTGAGCTCATCAAGCAACTCACTGACTTTGGTATCCGCTTTATGATCATAGCATCCGTGGTAAGTAATTATATCCTGAATGATTGCGTCGGCTGTACGCGCAGGCACGTTGCTTTGTCTGCATCCGGCGAACGAAAAAACAAGAACCGCGATTATCAGCCAAATAGAAATCGATTTTTTCATTTTATTTGCCGTTCCTTTCTACTTCTTACCGTTGCCTCTTAATGCTGTATAGTGTTATTGGCATGAGATTTTTATCCCCTAATTCATAAGGCTTTCGTAAAACGGGGGTTCTTTATCTACTTTGGTAATTTCAAATACGTCTGCGTTTGTAGCAAGAGCTTCCCTTAGATCTTCTGCAAAAGCAAAGTTATTAGTTTTTTTGAATAATTATATCCAATGAGAATTACCGTGTCAAGCAATAATTTCACCAAATGATTAGCTAAGATATTCCGATCATTAAGGCTTTGCATCTTGCAAACATATACCTTTCCGAGAATGCAATCCTATTGATTTTTGCACTCTTTGCTTTTTTAAAAGCAAACTGTTTATCAGGCAATTTAAGGAACCACTGATTAATTCACGCCTGACGTCCGGGCACGCAACTCGCTTGCATCTTTTCCGTCAGACTGCCCAAAAAGTCTCGGCAAGGCGTCAGCCTTACCTCTATTTATTTGTACAACCTGACGAAAATTCTGACATCGCGATTTGCGCACCCGAATTAATCAGTGCTTCCTTATGTATCAGCTTTATCATCACACTTATCATTTCGGTAATAATCAACAAGGGAGATTATTATCCTGCAGTGCCGCATAACTTTTGGGGTATTGCGGGCTACATCGCTATCTTCTTCTTTATTTATTTCTTCATTTGGTTCAGCCAGTATTTCGCTATGAAGAAAAGGATTCAGGAGTTTAACGAGAAAGTAAAAGCAGACTAATTAAACAAACAGCCGCCAAGCGGAATAATTTCCTGCTTGACGGCGATTTCTTTTATTGATTACTATTTTACTTTGCCAAATTATTCTGAAGATTTTGAAGCTGTTCGGTGAGCTTTTTGGATTGCTGAACCTTTTGCAGCCACATCATAACCATCGTTAAAATATATATGACTGCGATTACTGCGCCGAGCACAAGATAAAACAGCGGCTTTTCTATTCTCTCAGGCGGCGTGATAAGGAACATTACCACTAACTCAATCAGACCGAGTTCTATGATTTGTCTGATGATATACTGCTTGACCGTCGGCTCTTTTTTGAAGTACGTAACAAAGGTCGGCAGAACACTGCACGCGGCGATGATAATGGGGCTGAACAAATGATAATAGCGCAGTTCCATATCAGGCTGATATATTGCTCCCATAACAGCACTGGCGGTCAGTATCAGCGTTACTAAAAAGAAAAATATCTGAACACGCGAAATGATAAATTCCTTTACTGTCATTTAGCTATCTCCTTTCAGAGCTTTTTTCAGCTCGGGTACATATTTACGTGTGATCACGATCTGCTCGCCTGAAAACAGAACTGCGGTAAAGCGGCTGTTTAGGGCGGGTTTTATCGCACTGACTTTCATCAAATTAAGCAGGGTTGACTTTGACACGCGGAGGAAATGCTTCTCTTTGAGCATTTCCTGAAGCTCATAGAGCTTTTGCCGCGTTTCGTACACCTTGCTTTTGGTGTAGATAAAAGCTTTATTGTCCACAGATTCGATATAAATAATGTCCGATATGGATATCTCATATTGTCTTTCGTCTGCGATACCCGTAAGCTGACCCTGACGGGACTTTACAAAGGCGACGATCTCACGCACCTCGTCGCTTATACTATGGCATCGTATTTCAAGCATTTCGGGCTTATCACAGTCGATTTTTGTAATCCTTGTTTGCATTATTAATACTGAGCTTTTATATTTAGCGTTCCCTCGTTCTTTAAGTAATAGTCGAACCAGTTAAGAACGATGCTGTTTATCGTGCCAAGCGTTTCTTCGTGATCCACATCTCCGCTGCCGAGCATCGACGCAAGGAACGGGGAAATCAGAGGAAGGTCGGTAAAATCCATATGCTCAACTTCTTTGAATACGACGGTTTTGCTGACCTTTGCGTTGTCGGTAACATACTCATTAACGTAAGAATAACCCTTTTCGCTCTTATACTGTTCTCTATCATTATAATCCGTTTCCTTTGTGAAATCAAGAACGGGAATCGGGTACGGCTCGCTGTAATATACATTTTTGCCGTTTTCAACGCCCTTTATCTCGCCGAGCATAGTGCCGTCGAGGTTGATGACCGCATCAATATCACTGCGCTCTCTGCCTAAGGCTACCGCTGTCGCGCCGCCCAAAGAATGACCCATCAAGCCGGTCTTATCGGTATCGGTGTGACCGAGAACATTGAGAATGACGGTCTGATCGTCAGTATGCCAAGTTTCGTCAAGCGACTTGTTTTCTTTTGCAGCTTTAATGGTATCAAGTACAAAATTCTCATCGTCAACTCTGAGCTTGAGCCAGCTCTGCGAGATGGTATATACCTCCTCGTCGATTGTGTCTTCATTGATTTTGATAACGTCCTCGATGAAATCCGTGTCAACCGTTACGGTCTTTCCGTCGGTATCAGTAGTAAAGAATGAGTGGTGCGGATGGTCGAGGGCTACTACGATATATCCGTTGCTTGCAAGTTCGGCGTAGGTTGAAAAGTTACTTTGATAATAACCAAACGCGCCGTGAGAGAAGATAACAAGCGGATATTCACCCTCGGCATTCTCGGGATAATAGAAATGCGCGGGTACCTCTCTGTATGAGCCGTCGCTTTCAAACTCGTCAACCCTGTTATTATCTACGAGAATAGCGCTCGCTTCTTTTACCTTGTACTCACCCGTTGTCGGCAGTCCGTTGTAGTTGGTAAAAATAAACGCGGGAACAAGCGAGAAGGCAATCAGAACCATTGATAACACGCAGTTGAAAACTGTCACGGGCTTTTTTCTCAGCCCGTTGGATTTCTTTCGCATGACAAGCCAGACGATACCCGCAATTAACAGGCGAACAGCCAAAACGATCAGCGCTCCGAAAAAGCGCCACTTCATATTGACCGTCGGAATGAGAATCATACCAAGCAGCAAAACCACCTCGGCGGCTCTGATGATCGCACGGTTTCTCCGCCATGCGGCTTTCTCACGGAATTTGGTGAATGTCAAAACTACCAGTGCAATTTCCGCCAACGTAAATAAGATAAAAAAATAATGCCCATAATCACTCTTCCTTTTGGTTTGTTATGGGCATAGTATAGCTTGTTATTTTAATTTTGAAAATAGATTTTGCGGTAAGGTGCAAAAATCGAGGGTAAGATGCAGAACGGTATGATTATTTAAAGGTCAATTCCTTTAACTGCTATTCCGGTTTTTCTTAATTTCCTTTTTTAACGCCGATTTGAACTACCTGCCCGGTTGCGGTATCGACCCGGAAAAGCCCTGTCCATGCCCAGGAAAACATTTTTGAATTATTATTTCTGCAAATATTGATATATCTGCTGTTAGAATTGTTGGTAAAATAATCAATAATAGATTCCGAATAAATGATAAACAAAACCGAACTAAATAATTGGGCTGTAATGATTCCTATGCATTAAACTCATCCATGCCTATCTCACCCAAACACTATGTAATACACAACAAGCCCGAGTGAACTCGGGCTTGTTGAGGTTGGTGCGCCCGACAGGAATTGAACCTGCACCCTCTCGGACTGGAACCTAAATCCAGCGCGTCTGCCTATTCCGCCACGGGCGCACATCTATTTTTCAACAGCTTTTCGCTGTAAATTAACAAAACGGTAAATCAAAGAAGTATTGACACAATTATTCCCGCTTATCATAAAGCTTTTCCGAATCAAATCCGTAGACGTCTAAATTGCCTACATAGCCGCATACTCCCATTCTCGGAGAATTTACAACAGGAAGTATATAATGTTCAGTTTCATCATAATGCGCTTCCGCGCATGACTTGCAGAAAAACGGAATATCGATTTGATAAAAACAATTGCAACAGAGCTGTGTCGCGGGCTTGCCGCAAACGCTACAGGTATAAGTTTGAGCCTTGTTTCTTACAAGAAGCCTGACAGCGTTCTTCTGATATTCTCGGGTGATAGTTCCGACAAAGGAGATTTTCAGCTCAGTTGTTGAACCGAAATCGTACTCGTAGCGTAAAATGCTTCCGTCAGAAATCGTTGAAATCTTTATGCTCATAGCGATTTCTTCATAATCGCCGGCGAAAAACGCGCTCATATGTCCGCAGCATTCGAGCCAGATTTCTCTCAGAAAACCGTCCAGAGAGCGCGGGTCGATGTAAAAGGAATATCCAGATAAAGCCAATAATCTTTATCGTAAGGGAACTCTACCTTCACAATACGGCATTTTTGATTATTTCCGCCGAGGTATTCATGCGTCAGCAAATGACGCTTTGCGCCGGCCTTTGTCAATTCTTTACCGCATACAAAGCAGTTGCCTTTTGTTGTTGTCTTTGCCATAGCCCATCGCTCCTCATTCTTACACCAAGGTATCGTTACATAAAACTGGCGTGTCTGCCGGTGGGATCGTAAGCCATTACGTTGTTTTCCTTTTACACAATTATACTAAATAATCGGTTTTTTGTCAACGCAAAATCCTTCCCAATTTCGGAAAAGAAAGGAGATAGGGGAGGTTTTTTGTTTGAGCTTTTGTCTGCCACAGCCCGAGCGCATTTTTTGCTATCTACGATTGCAAAGCCAAAGCGCATTTTATGATATCGGATAACGTGTGATTCGTCAGGCGTTTGAAAATCACGAGCATAAAAAAGCCCCGGACCGGTTGTGAGGTTCGGGGCTGAGTGCCTAATATTTGAAAATTGAAATTAATCAAGCGAGTTTTTCTGCTTTGCGGGAACCTTTTTCTCGTAGCAGGCGAACGCTTCGTCCACAAGCTTTTTGTCGGGCTTGGGGGAGAGCAGGCTCACAACGGGAACGATGATAAGTCCCGCGAGCATTGCGAACGCGCCGCAGTTGATTGGCGACTGCAAAACAACGGGGAAAATCTGCTTTGCGAAGAGGTTGAGAAGCATGATGCCCGCGCCGAAGATGAAGCTTACCCAGCAGGCTAACTTTGTTGTCTTTTTCCAGTACAAGCCGTAGAGGAAGGGAGCGAGGAACGCGCCGGCGAGAGCGCCCCACGAAACGCCCATGAGCTGAGCGATGAACTTAACACTCTCGTTTTTGCTCTGAGTCTGATAAATCGCGATAAACGCCGAAATCGCGATGAACACAACGATGAAGATACGGATAATAAGAACCTGCTTTTTCTCGTCCATCTTCTTGATTACATTGCCCTTGAGCAGGTCGATAGTCAGGGTAGAGGAGGACGCGATAACGAGCGAGGAAAGTGTTGACATCGACGCGGAGAGCACAAGAATAACAACAATAGCTATAAGAATTGGGGGGAGTCCCGAAAGCATCTGAGGGATTATCGCATCGAAGCCGTCCTTTGCGACGTCAACGTCGAACAGTCTGCCGAAGCCGCCGAGGAAGTAACAGCCGCCCGCGACGATAAGAGCGAACGAGGTGGAGATAACGGTGCCTTTTTTGATATCTCTCTCATGCTTGATAGCGTAGAACTTCTGAACCATTTGAGGAAGTCCCCAGGTGCCGAGCGAGGTGAGTATCACAACGCCCAACAGTCCGAACGGATCGGGACCGAAGAAGGAATTGAACACGCCCGGAATGTCGCTGACAGTAGGATCGTTTACCTGAGCGAGTCCGTTGAGGGCTTCCATAAAGCCGCCCTGATTAACCAGAACAGCCGAGATAACGGCCACGATGCCGATGATCATAATGATTCCCTGAATGAAGTCGTTGATCGCCGTAGCCATGTAGCCGCCCGCGATAACGTAAATTCCCGTGAGAACGCTCATGGCGACAATGCACCAAACGTAGGGAATGTTGAACGCCATTTCAAACAGGCGCGAAAGACCGTTGTACAGAGATGCGGTGTAGGGAATAAGAAAAATAAAGGTTATGATAGAAGCGCCGATTTTCAGACCGTTGCTGCTGAAACGCTTACCGAAGAACTCGGGCATGGTTGACGAGTTGAGATGCTGGGTCATGATCCTTGTTCGTCTGCCGAGAACCACCCACGCGAGCAGAGAGCCGATAAGGGCGTTGCCCAAGCCTATCCATGTTGAGGCTATGCCGAATTTCCAGCCGAACTGACCGGCGTAGCCGATGAAGATAACGGCAGAAAAGTACGAGGTGCCGTAAGCAAATGCCGTAAGCCACGGTCCGACGCTTCGTCCGCCGAGAACAAAGCCGCTGACGTCGGTGGCGTTTTTGCGGCAGTAAATGCCGACGCCGACCATAACGCCGAAGAACAGCACCAGCATGATGATTTTGATTGCTAAATCCACGAAAAAAACCTCCAGTTTTTTGAATTGACAGTTGACAGTTGACAATTGACAATTAATGGCGGGCTCTGCCCGCACCCGATTTGTAATAATGCTGATTAGTAAAAATGAATATACTTAAAATCAGACCTGTGCTTTGCTTGTTTTTAATATTGAGGTCAGAATTTTTTCCAATTCCTTACAATCAGCTAACAGAGAGTTAGTTTCTATTTCGGTTAAGTATTGTGTAGCATTGAGCAGTCTTAGCCAATAACTTGTTTCAGCCGCTTCTTTTAAAGAAATGGCCATTTTTGATATAAAATCAGCTTTGCTTTGAGCTTGCTGCGCTTCCGCGATATTTGCACCTATGCTCGTGCCTGAGCGCAAAAGCTGTTTTGACAAGACATACTCATTTTTAGATTCTTTCAAATGTTTAGTTAGTTTTACAATTCTTATTGCAAAGTCAAAACTTTTCTTCTCAATAATATTATTCATAAAATAATAATTCAAATTTTAAATCGGCGCAAAGCGCCCCTTAATTGTCCATTGTCCAATGTCCATTTTACATTAAACGGACAATTGTCCGTTGTCTATTTTGATCTCGTTTTGCTGTGCTACGACGCTTTCGCCGCAGTATTTCTTGCGGAGCACGGGCTTTTCGATTTTGCCCGTCGGATTTCTCGGGACGTCGGCAAAGATGACTTTGCGCGGGCGCTTGTAGCGGGGGAGAGCCATGCAGAAGGAGTTTACCTCGTCGCTGCTCAGTTCGCGGTCGGGCTTGACCTCGATGACCGCCGCTGCGATTTCGCCGAGACGCTGGTCGGGTAGACCGATTACCGCTACGTCCTTTACAGCGTCGTGAGAACGGAGGAAATCTTCTATCTGAACGGGATAAATATTCTCGCCGCCCGAGATGATTACGTCCTTTTTGCGGTCAACAAGATATATAAAGCCTTCGCTGTCGCGCTCAGCCATGTCGCCCGTATACAGCCAGCCCTCGTTGTCGAGAACCTCCTCGGTCGCTTTGGCGTCGCGGTAGTAGCATTTCATAACGCCGGGTCCCTTTACCGCAAGCTCTCCGACGCCGTCGGTGACCTCCTGGCGGTTTTCATCTACAATGCGGACCTCCCAGCCGTAGCCGGGAACTCCGATAGCGCCTACCTTGTGGATATTGCCCATGCCGAGGTGAACGCAGCCGGGTCCGATAGACTCGCTCAAACCGTAGTTTGTGTCGTACTCATGGTTCGGGAAGATCGCTTTCCAGCGCTTGATAAGGGTTGGGGGAACGGGCTGGGCGCCGATGTGCATTAATCTCCAGCGGCTCAGGTCGTACTTGCTGAGGTCGATTTGCCCGCTGTCAATAGCGTCAAGTATATCCTGCGCCCACGGAACAAGCAGCCATACGATTGAGCAGCGCTCCTCGCTTACGGTGCGGATTATCCATTCGGGGCTGACTCCGCGCAGCAGAACCGCCTTGCTGCCGGAATACAGACTGCCGAACCAGTGCATTTTCGCGCCGGTGTGATAAAGCGGAGGAATGCAGAGAAAAACGTCGTCGCGGGTCTGTCCGTGGTGTGCGTGCTCGACCTTAGCCGAGTGTGTAAGAGCGCGGTGAGCGTGAAGAATAGCCTTTGGGAAGCCCGTTGTGCCCGAGGAAAAGTATATCGCGCCGTTGTCGTCGTCGGTGATGTATACGCTCGGAGCCTGAGAAGAACAATATCCTATCAGCTTTTCATAGCTGTCGGCAAAGGACGGACACTCGTCGCCCACATAAAAGCAGTTTTTAACGCGTGAGATCTGAGGAAGAATGTCTTCGACTCTTCCGATAAATTCGGGACCGAACACCAACGCGTCGGAATCGGCTTTGTTTACGCAGTAGGCGATTTCTTCGGCGGTGTATCGGAAATTGAGCGGAACGGCGATCGCGCCCGTTTTGAGAATGCCGAAATAGATCGGCAGCCAGTCAAGGCAGTTCATCAAAAGGATAGCGACCTTGTCGCCCTTTTTAATGCCGCGGGTAAGCAGCAGATTCGCAAAGCGGTTTGCCTTAACGTCAAACTCGCCCCAAGTAAGCTGCTTGCGGAACGCTCCGCTGCGGTTGGACTCGATAAGGGAGTACTCTCGCCACGTTACGTGGGGAATGTTTTTTACTTCGGGATTTATCTCTACCAGCGCGACCTCGTCTTTAAAATATGTCGCGTTTCTGGTGAGAAGCTCGGTTATTGGCATATGCGTTCTCCTTTTTGTTTAAATCGTGAAAATATCAGTTAATAATATCGCATGAATTTTTTGTTTTGTCAAGTATAACTAAGCTAATGAGAATATTTTTGTTGAATCCTAACAAATAAGAGGCGCTTTTTTGGTTTAAATTGCTACGCTTTAAAGCGCCTATGCTTTAAATTGTTAAAGCGAATTTTTGAAATGAATCTTCTATTTACAAAACCGTTTTCAAATGGTATAATGTATAAAATATCAAAATCTGAACGGAAGTGTAGTATATGTTTTGCGGAAAATGCGGAAAGCAAGTTCCCGACGGCATTAAGGCTTGTCCCGAGTGCGGTTGGCAATTGCCGAAATCCGACTTTTCAAGATCTGCATCTGCGCAGTCCGAACCGTTTGACGAAAATAAAACAGTTTACGCTGAATCGCCCGTAGAACCGCGCGTCAATAAAAACCGTTCCGGGTCGTTAAAGACCGATAAACACAATTCCGGAAATGCCGGTGATCGGCAGAGGGGCAAAGCGAGCGGACCTGATAATCAAAGGTATAAGCCGCAGTCCGGAAACACATCAGGATCGGCGAGGGAGTCACGTAACGAATACGAGCGGAAGACCGCTCCGCCTCCTCCCCGTAAGCGCATACATCATATGTCTCAGCCCGTGCCTCAGCCTGTTCATCAGCAGCCGCAGGCTCAGGATTACCATAACAATCCTGCTCCACAAAAAAGCGGAAAAGCGGCACTGATAATCGCGATTGTCACAGCGTCGCTTGTGCTCGTTTTGATAGGCGGATATTTTGCCTCGCGTTTTTATTACCGTAATTCCGACCCGTATAAAATATCTCAGGCTGAGCAGAATATTTTGAACGGTGATATCGACAAGGGACTCAATACGATTGAAAATGTCCGGGGCGCGCAGGCGGACGCCGTAAGGGAGTTCGCGAAATTAATGAGGTGCAGAGAGGAGTATTCTTCGAACTTCAAGCCCGATAAACTGCAAGGCTCCGACGATCCCGTCAAAACAAGCTATGACAAGCTGACGGAAGCCTACATTGATTTTTCAGCATATGATGATCTTCCCGAAAAGCTGAAAAAACGCTATAATTTGTACAGCAGCAGGCTTGCCGAGATGAGCGAAGTGCTCGCAGGTCTGAAAATGAGCGACCTGACCGACGCGCAGCGCGGCGTTTTATCATTTGGCAATCGCAAGAGGGGAGATGGTTTTACAACCGGCGATTTGGAAAACGTTATCCGTATAACCGATCCCGCAGTTAAGGCGATCGACGCGGGCGTAATGCAGAAACCGGCGTTCGGTGAGCTGAAAAGCCATTCCTCAGCGTTAGCGGTGAAGGTTATGCAGGAATTCTTTGACAATGTTTCCCTGCAGCTTGAACAGGACAAGTTTGACCTGAATGATTATCTTAGCAAGGGAAAATCGGGATTTACTCTGAAATTTGATTCACCTGACCCTGATTATCAGGCTGTAGTGAGCAACTCGCTAAAGCCTCTTAATTCCGAGGAAGACGCGTCGGCAAATTCCAATACATTATACACCGCGCTCTGCTACGCATGGATGGCGTACTCATACGATATTTAACGGCGTGATCTTGCTATATGACAATATTTCATTACAATATCAAATCACTTAACTTCAGATAAAAAAGAAACAATCCCCTTTCTTCCGCATATAATGAGCGATGAAAGGGGTTTTTTATATGATCAACAGCTTTGAAAACCGGGTTTCGGGCGCGTCGCCCTTTAAGCCCGAATTTGAGCAGTACATCGGCAGCCACCCGGGACGCGGCTCGCTCAAGATCCAGGTGAGCGCTGCAAATCGCAGCTTTCCTGTCCAAAACGTCTTTGTTGATGTTGCGGTTATGAGCGACGGAACGCGCTACAGCCTGTATCACGACGTCACCGACGAGTCGGGCATTGTCAATGAGATCGTGCTTCCCGCCTGCAGCGCAGCCGACAACAACAGCCCCGAAACAGCGGGAAAGGACGATACTGTTTATCTGATTTCGGTCTTTCATCCCGCGTTTCGCGAGGTGGTGGATTTTCCGGTGACGGTTCAGGACAGGATAGAAACGATTCTGCCCGTTGCGCTTGAACCGCTCAGCGGCGACAGGGAGGGATAAACGTGGCAGCAACTCCCGTTATACCCGAAACGATCACTGTTCATTTAGGACGGCCGAACACGCCCGCGCCGAACGTCACGGTGCCTTTCACTGAGTATATCAAAAGTGTCGCCTCAAATGAAATATATCCTACTTGGCCCGAAAACGCGATTCGCGCGAATATGCTTGCCCAGATAACCTTCGCGCTCAACCGCGTTTACACCGAATATTACCGCAGCAGGGGCTATGATTTCGACATTACCGACAACACCTCTATCGACCAGAAATTTGTGTACGGCGGCGAGATCTACGACAATATCAGCCGTATTGCCGATGAGACATTTAACAACTACATCGTGCGCACCGGCAGCATCGCGCCGCTTTACGCGCAGTTCTGCGACGGCTATATGACCTACTGCAACGGGCTTTCCCAGTGGGGAACCGTGACGCTTGCGAATCAGGGCATGACTCCGCTTCAGATCCTCAGATACTATTACGGCGACGATATCAGCATTGTATACAACGCCGACGTCGGCGGCAACACCGAATCTTATCCCGGCGTCGCGCTGCGGCGCGGCTCATTCGGCGACGATGTGCTTACAATAAAGCGCGAGCTTAACCGCATAGCAAAAAACTATCCCGCCATTCCGGCAGTGAACGGAAATACCGGCGTTTATGATTTGGAAACGGAAGAAGCCGTAAAGATCTTTCAGGAGATTTTTAACCTTGAGCCCGACGGCGTGGTCGGCAAGGCTACTTGGTATAAAATCAAGCAGATTTTTGCTGGTGTAAAACGTCTCTCGGAAATCACGGGCGAGGGTCTGACCTTGTCCGAGATCGAAAAGCGATATACGCGGGAAATGAGCATAGGAATGCGCGGAGTTGATGTGGAGGCGCTTCAATACTATCTTGCGTTTTTAGGCTATTTCTATCCCGAGCTTCCTCCGATCCCCATTACGGGATATTTCGGAGAATTGACGCGCGACGCCGTTTTCACCTTTCAGAACAACTACGGCTTGCCCGTGACGGGTGTTGTGGACGCGAATGTATTCCATGAGATCGAGCGGGCATATCAGGCGGCGGTAAGGGATTTGCCGCCGAGCTACCGCAGCGCTATCGGAGAACCGTACCCCGGCAGATTTATCGTAGAGGGCGACAGGGGAGAGAGCGTGAGGATAATTCAAAGATATCTCAACGTTGTATCGCAGTCGAACCCCGCGATACCGGTGATCGCCGTTGACGGAATATTCGGACCGCGCACCAAAGCGGCTGTAACGGCGTTTCAGCGTTCGCTCGGAATTGAGCAAAACGGAGCGGTCGGTCCCGTCGAGTGGGCGGAGCTTGTGATCAGGGGCAATCAGCTATAGTATAATTCTATAACAGAAATATATCAGCAGCACATCTGTGCCCGCAGGCGGGCGAGGATCTTCTTTTCAAGTCGGCTGACCTGAACCTGAGAGATGTTTAAAATTCCCGCTGTTTCGGTTTGAGTTTTGTTTTGATAATATCTCAAAATTATCAACCGTCTGTCCCTGCCGTCAAGCTCATTGACAGCTTGGCGCAGGCTCAGGCGTTCGGTGATTTCATCCTGAATGTCGGGAGCCGGAGTAAGGGAAAGCGTGCTGTTGCCGTTGTCCTCGGCGTTGATCGACAAAGGCGCGAGGCTGCTTCCGACGGCTTCGGCTATTTTTTCGACGCTTACGCCGAGTATTTCGGCAAGCTGCGACACGCTCGGCTCTGTTCCGTTCTTTTCGGTGAGCTCACTGCCGAGCTTCGCTATTTTCAGCGACAGCTCTCTGACAGAGCGGCTGACCTTGACAGCGCCGCCGTCGCGGAACAGCCTTTTTATCTCCCCTGCTATAACGGGAAAAGCGTAGGTCGAAAATTTCAGTCCGCGCGTTTCGTCAAAGTTGTTCAATGCCTTTGTTAGCCCGAGGCAGCCCGCCGAGAAAAGCTCTTCGTATTCGATTCCCTTGCCCGAAAATCGGCGGCAAATCGCGTGAACGAGTCCCATATGCTGCCCGGCGGGAATATCGTGTTCAGTCATCGGCGCCTATCTGCTTTTCAAGCGTGACGGTCGTGCCCTTGCCGGGGACGGATCTCACCTTTACTCTGTCGCAAAAGCTCTGCATGACAGCAAAGCCCAGCCCCGCGCGCTCCTCGTCGGCAGCGGTCGTGAACAGCGGCTTCATCGCCTGCTCTACATCGGCAATTCCGCAGCCTGAGTCGCGGACTTTGATTATGACCCTGTTGTCCTCCCTGATTGCGCCGCTTATGTAAATCGTGCCGTCCTGACGCCTGTAGCCGTGTACGATGCAGTTTGTTACCGCCTCGGAAACGGCGGTTTTTAAATCGCTCAGCTCGTTCACGGTGGGGTCAAGGTTCATTATAAACGCCGACACAGCGGTGCGCGCGAACGCTTCATTGCAGCTTTTTGACGGAAAGCTCAGCTTCATTTTATTTATGGTTTTCATCTCAGCACCCCCAGCGTTTCAAGTCCCGACATCGCGAAAATCTTGTAGATGACCTCGGAGTAGTTTATCACGCGGAGCGAACCGCCTAACAGCTTCATCTGACGGTACCTGCCCATAACAAGCCCCACGCCCGACGAATCCATAAAGCTGACTCCGCGGAAGTCAAGGCAGAGCAGGCGGGGCTTTACCTCCTGAGCCATGCCGTCCACGGTCGAGCGTATCCGCGCCGCGCTGTCGTGGTCGATTTCGCCGGATATGTAGGCGGTGAGCACGTCGTTGCTATATTTTGTTTCAACCATTTTTTTACACCCTTTCAACTTGGAGCGTTCATTTTTTTTAATTGTTTGTCAATGGCGGGAAGAAGTATATAATAAAAAAATCACGCTGTACTAATCATAACTTAGTATAGCGTGAAAAATTTGTTTTATTCTGTAGGCTGATTAAATTTTTCGATAATGTACGGGCGGATTTCCCCGGCTAAGTAAAGCGAGCCGCAGATTACAACAGCGCAGTTGTTATTTTTCGCGGCTTCAAAAGCCTTGTCAAACGCGGCTTGCGGAGAGGCGCCGGCTTCCGTTTCGGTCTGTGAAGCGCGGTATTTTTCGGCGAGTGCTTCGGCGTCAAGAGCGCGGGGATTGTTGATGGGAGCGGTGAAAACTTTTTTGAACATTCCTTTTAACAGCTCTACCGAGCGGTCAACATCCTTGTCGGCGAGCATTCCCGTAACGCCAAAAATGGGAACGTCGGGCAAAAATGTATTTATAGCTTCTTTCAACGAAGTTATTCCGTCGGGATTGTGCGCGCCGTCGAGCAGCACAACAGGCTCCTTATTAAGAAGCTCCAGACGGGCGGGGTTCTCAGCTGATTCCAAGCCATCCATAAACGCTTCATCGCTTATCGAAAGAATCTTCTTTTTTCTTAAATAGAATAATGCTGACAGAGCTGTGACCGCGTTTTCAATTTGGTGCCTGCCCGCAAGCTTAATAAAGCAAGAAATATTGTCCGCCGTAAAGCGGCTGCCCTCAAGCGTCATTTCCTCGATATTGACCTTGATATCGCTGCTCTTTATAAGCGGAACGTTCATTCGCTCGGCGGTTTCTTCAATCACTGCCATAGCTTCATCGCATTGGGCAGAGGTGAACACAGCCGAACCGTTTTTGATTATACCGCATTTTTGAGCGGCGATTTCCTCGATCGTTTCTCCGAGAACGGCGGTGTGGTCAAGCCCTATCGAGGTTATGACCGCACCAAGAGGAGGATTAATGACGTTTGTGCAATCTAACAGACCGCCCATTCCCGTTTCGAGCACTACGATGTCGCAGCCCGCCTGCGCGTGAATGTAAAACTGCAATGCGTTTACATATTCAAATTCGGTTATAATAATTCCTTCCTCACGCAACTCTTCAAGAACGGGAAAGGTTTTCTCGACCGCGTCTGTGAGCGTTTCCTTTGAGATCATTTCGTTGTTGATTTGAATGCGCTCGCGGAAGTCGGTTATATACGGCGAGATGAAAAGTCCGGTTTTGTAATCCGCCGCCGTCAGCACGGACGAGAGCACCGCGCAAACGGAGCCTTTGCCGTTTGTTCCCGCGACGTGTATATATCTCAGCTTGTCCTGCGGATTGTCAAGCCTGCGCATCAGCTCGCGCATACGGTCAAGCCCCGGGCGCGAGCCGAAGGTCAGAAGCGAATGGATTTTTTCAAGCGCGGTTTCGTATGTCATTAGATCAGCTCCCTGTATATTTCATTTTTCTTAAAGCCTGTCGCGGAGGCGGCCTGCTTTGCGGCTTCGGTCGTCTTTTCGCCGTCCGCTATAAGCTCTTTTGCCAATGCCACGGCGTCTTGCAGAGTATATTTCTTTTCTTCCTCGCGCGCGCCCTCAAGCACAAGAACGATTTCGCCTTTTATGCTTCCGTCGGCAAGCTGCTCGGCGGCAGCGCGTGTGGTGGTGCGAATGACTTCCTCATGGATTTTGGTAAGCTCGCGCACAATGCTCAGTCTGCGGTCGCCGAATGCGTCGTAAAAATCGCGCAGGGTAGCGGGGAGCTTGTGCGGAGCTTCATAAAAAATCATGGTGCGCTTTTCATGGAGCAGGCTTTGCAAATGCTCGCTGCGGCTCTTTTTATTCACGCTGAGAAACCCTTCAAATGTGAATCGTCCCGTATCAAGTCCCGACACCGCAAGAGCCGAAACGACCGCGCTCGGCCCCGGAACAACAACGGTTTTGATCCCGCGCTCGGCGCAAAGCTTTATCAAATCCTCTCCCGGGTCTGAGATACACGGCATACCGGCGTCGGTGACAATGGCGCAGCTTTCACCCTGCTCTATTCGCTTGCAGATAATTTCTCCGCGTTCGCGCTTATTGTGCTCATAGTAGCTCACCATCGGCTTTTTTATCCCTAAATGATTCAGAAGCTTAAGCGTTACCCGGGTGTCCTCGGCGGCGATAAAATCGACCTCAGCCAGAGTTTGAGCGGCTCGCGGCGACAGATCCGACAAATTGCCTATCGGTGTTCCCATAACATATAAAATTCCCGACATATCTTTATCCTTGTATTTGTTGTTCTATGATTTATAGTTTCCGTATATTTCAAGCATTTCCTTTGAAAATCCGCCGCTGTCGTCCTCTATGAACAGCGTTGGCAGCACGTCAAGAAAGCCGCGCTTGCCGCCGCGCCTTCCTTCAAGCAAAAACAGCTTTGGCGCCTTGTCACGTCGCTGTTGAACGAACCGCAGGCGCTTAGGCTCGATCCCGAACTCGCGCATACTTTCTGTAGCGTCCGCTAAACGTTCGGGGCGCTGGCACAAAAACAGCTTTCCGCCGAATTGGAGCAGCTTTGATGCCGCCTGACAAACGTCTGACAGCGAGCACTCCGTTTCGTGGCGCGCGATCTGCTTTGCCTCGGCGGGATTTTGAAGCCCCGTGCCCGTCGGCTTGTAGGGCGGGTTGCAGGCGACCGCGTCAAACGCGCCGAACGGCAGCACGCCTTTCAGATCCTTTATATCGGCGTTATAAACCGTTAACCTGTCTTCGAGATGATTGTGCGCTATGCTGTCGCGCAGCAGGCGGCAGGCGTCCTTCTGTATTTCCACAGCGGCTATATTTAGTTTTGGATTGTGTTTGAGCCAGAGCAGCGGGATAGTGCCGCAGCCGGTTCCGAGATCGGCGCAGAGCTTCGCGCCCTGCTGCTTTGAAAAGTCTGCGAGCAAAATAGTATCGGTAGAAAAGTGATAGCTCCGCGAAACATAAATTTCAATTCCGCCGCCGAGTGGTTCAAGATGAATGTTTTCCATATTCTCTCCGTAAATGGTGTTTGTTTTATTATACAATAGGTGAGAGGATACCGCAAGAGGTATTTGCGATATGAGAGAGGAATTTAACTTTAAAAATTTAGGTTACCCTATGCTAACTGAGCAGCAAAAAAGACGGCAAGGTCAAACCCTTGCCGCCTGTTCGGTTAACCAGACCTGAATCAGCCTTCGTTGGGAGCGCCTACGGGGCAAACATCGGCACAGGAGCCGCAGTCTACACAAGCGTCAGCGTCGATAACGTACTTGCCGTCGCCCTCGGAAATAGCTGAGCAAGGACATTCGTCTGCACAAGCACCGCACATGATGCATTCATCATTAATTACATATGCCATGGATTGAATACCTCCTTATTTGATTAATTAAAGTATAGCACAAATAAAAAATTTTTCAAGTAATTTATTGATTTTTTGTGAATTAATATTATTATTTTTCGTAATTTGATACTTCTCTGTTAAGCCGTTGATGAGTGCTTGGAAAGATTGACGTTTCAAAAGGCAGTCGGGAGCGCCCACCGGCGCTTATTCCAAGCTACCCAACTGTTCGAGCTCCTTTTTGTTTACCCTGATATATCCGTCCTTAACCAGCTTGCACTGGCGCACGGTGTAGGTTTTTGGCGCTACGTCGGCGGGCGCGTTGTCGAGCTTTACCTTTAGCGTGCGGGCAATGAGATTATTCTCCACAACGAGACCTCTTCCCTCGGGGGTGTTTACTATAGCTCCGACCTTCGGCGTATGCTTTAACAGGTCGGTGTATGCCTCCTGCTCGTATTTCAGGCAGCACATCAGTCTGCCGCAGGTTCCCGAGATTTTGACGGGGGAGAGGGACAATCCCTGCTCCTTAGCCATTTTGATTGAAACGGGCTGGAACTCGCCCATAAAGCGGTTGCAGCAGAAAGGTCTGCCGCAGATTCCCAAACCGCCGAGCATTTTTGCCTCGTCGCGGACGCCGATCTGTCTCAGCTCGATACGCGTGCGGAACACGGAAGCCAGATCTTTTACGAGCGCACGGAAGTCTACCCTGCCGTCGGCTGTAAAATAAAATATTATCTTGCTGTTGTCAAAGGTGTATTCCACATTCACAAGCTTCATTTTCAGTCCGTGAGCGGCGATTTTCTGCTCGCAGATCTTGCGCGCCTGCTTTTCCTTTATGCGGTTTTCAGCCACGTGGTTCAGGTCTTTTTCGGTCGCTATGCGAATAAGCGGCTTCAAGGGATGATTCAGGCTTTCGTCGCTCATTTCCTTGTTAGCCATTGCCACCTCTCCGCATTCCAGACCGCGTGCGGTCTCGACTATCACCATGTTGCCAACCTGCAGCTTATTTCCCAGCGGGTCAAAGTAATAAACCTTGCCTACATCTTTAAATCTTACGCCGATTATCTCTGCCATGTTATCCTCCTGAATTCTCCGCACATTCGTGTTGTGAGGAGATTGATATTTGCGTTTTGTTTTATATTTACGGAAGAGCTGTCGCACAGCTCGATCATTTCTATCAATTTGCTTTTTGTAAGCCTTCCGGCAAGCTTCAGGGCGGCTTCCTCATCGGTTCTTGCCTCTCCTCCCGAGAGAATCACAAGCGCATCGCGCAGAATAAGCTTGACCGCCGATAATATATCGCACGCTTTTTCTTTGTCGGTTAAAGCGTTAAGCGCCTTTAAAAGCGGATATTCACGGTTTTCCGTTATTGAGCCCGCGATATCCCTTGCCGCCGTCAAAAGCTCTTTGTCAAGAGCTTTGTCGCCCTTAAGCCTTATCACCGTAAAGCGCGACAAAATCGTGTCGAGCAGACTTTGTGCGCTGCGGCACAACAGAATAAAGAACACGTTGGGCGGCGGTTCCTCCGAAAGCTTTAAAAATGTGTTCTGGGCCTGAACCGATAGCCGCTCGTCGCAGTTTTCAAAAATATACGCCTTAGCGTTTGCTTCATTCGGGAGAATATATGCGTCTTTGATTAAATCGCGCATTTGCTCCACGGTGTAAACGGTTTTTTTAGCTTGCAGCGTTAAATATGTCACGTCGGGATGAGCCCTGTTCTTTGCGTTCAGGCAGTTTTTGCACTCGCCGCAGGGCTTTTCATCTCTGTCGCACAGGGCGTACATCGAAAGAAACACAGCCGCCTGCATAGCTTTTTCCGAGTCGGGGCTTTCTATGATCACGGCGTGAGGGACGCGCGAGGCGCGGTCAAGCTCTTCAAGCAGGCTGCGCGTGCCGTCGTCAAATGAAAATCCGTTAAAATTCACGCGCTCACCTTCTGCTAAGCTTAACAATGTTTGTTATTATTTCGCCCCTGTCGGTGATGTCGATATATCCGTAGGACGCGCCGTAGCCGCAGCAGCTTCCGGGGTTCATTATATGCAGACCTTCGTAGTAGTCCGTAACTGCCTGATGTGTGTGACCAAACAGAAGAATGTCGGCGTTTTGCTCGCGAGCGGCTTCAATAAGGTTGATAAAAGTAAATTTCGCATTGTACAAATGCCCGTGAGTAATAAAGATCCGCTTGCCGCCGACCTCAGCTATTTCCGTTGATGGCAGCTTGCTCGACCAGTCGCAGTTGCCGCGGACTCCTATTACCGTTTTATCGGGGAGAGTTTGTTTTAAAAAAGTATACTGCTCCGACCCGTCGCCGCAAAAGATGATAACCTCTGCATTCGGCTGGGCGTCAAGAGCGTGTTTAAGTGAGAAGAAATCGCCGTGAGTGTCGGAAATAACTAAAATACGCATACAAAAACTCCGTTCTGATACAAATTCGGTTTAAACGCGCAAAAGCAATTGAGTATCGGAATAAATTTCGCGTTCGCGCATAGTATGGATTGAGGTGGTTTATATGGCGGATAAATTCAGTGAAAAAAATGAAATATTTGAGAGTCTGTCGCGCGGGCTTAATATGCCGTCGGAGGAAATAGAATCCTCATACCGCGCGGGCGATGTAAATAATCTGATGAAAAACCTTGACGGCGACAAAGCAAAGCAGGTAGAATCGGTTCTCAGCGACCCCGACAAAGCGCGGGAGCTTCTTGAAAGCCCCGAGGCTCAGGCATTGCTTAAGCTATTTAACGGACAATAGGGTGAAAATATGTCTGAATTACAGGATACTATCAATAAAATAATGAGCAATCCCGAAGCTATGCGGCAGGTGCAGAGCTTGGGAGAAAAGTTAGGGCTTGGGCAGAGCGGTTCGTTCGCTCAGCCCTCTCAGCCTGTTCAGCCCGCGCCGCCCGCACCGCCCGTTCAGGGAGGCAGCGAGATGATGAGCGCGCTTTCAAGGTTAGCTCCGCTTATGAACGCCGCAAAGCCAAACGATGAAACAGCGGCTCTGCTGAACGCCCTGCGCCCGTTCCTCAGCGGAGAAAAGCTTGAACGTCTGAACAGCGCGCAAAGGCTTATCGGGTTTATTCATATTATTCCGCTTTTAAAGGACAGCGGACTGTTTTTTTAGCGGTATGTTAATGAGGTGTTAGGTGAAATATGCCGGGATTTGAAGAGGAAGCGCTTGAACGCGCCAGAAAAATATCGCAGAACCGCCGAGCCGCGCCGCCGCGTCAGGAGCCGACGGGGGAGGAGCGGAAAAAGCCCGAGCCTCCGCCAAAGCCCGCCGAACCGCCAAAGGAGCCGCCGGTTCAGCATCAGCCGAAGCCGCCCATAGAGCCGCCGAAGCCGAATATGCTTGAAGCGCTGTTAAAGGACAAGGAAACGAGCCTTATATTGACTCTGCTTCTGCTCCTGATGGACGAGAAAAACGACCCGTCGCTCCTTTTCGCGCTGATGTATATGCTGATGTGAGGAGTGTGGAATGTGGAGTGTGGAGAGTGGAGTTAATGTCGTCGCTCCGCTTAAAGCGCGGGAAGATTAATTTTGCTGAAAATCAACAGTCAGAATCGCGAACTGACAGTCAGCTCAGCCGACCGCTCCTGATTTACAATGCTGTGTGTTCGTTTGTAAAAGTTCATCTTGCGCAGCGGCGCAGGAAAATAAATCTGTTATCTGTAGAATAATTAGATATGGATTGGTTTATCTGATCTGTCCGTCGCCTCTGATTACAAACTTCATGCTTGTAAGCTCGTTCAAGCCCATGGGTCCTCTTGCGTGAAGCTTTTGAGTTGAAATGCCGATTTCGGCGCCGAGACCGAATTCTCCGCCGTCCGTGAATCTTGTGGAGGCGTTTACATAGACCGCTGCGGAATCGACGCAGGCGGTAAAGCGGTTAGCGGAGCGGTAGTCGCTCGTCACTATGCATTCGCTGTGACCCGTGCTGTACTTTGCGATGTGGTCGAGAGCGGCGTCAAGGCTGTCAACAACTCTTACAGCTAAAATATAATCCAAAAACTCTACGGCGTAGTCGTTTTCGGTGGCGGGGATAACGGAGTCGCCTAAAATCTCCTGCGTCTTTTCGCAGCCGCGAATCTCAACATTCTTTTTGTCGAGAGCCGCTTTGATAGCCGGCAGAGCCTCGGGTGCGATATCCTTGTGTACAAGCACGGTTTCGATTGCGTTGCACACCGAGGGACGGGAGGTTTTTGCGTTGTAAACGATGTCGGTCGCCATTTGGATATCGGCGCTCGCATCAACATAAACATGGCAGTTGCCAACGCCCGTTTCAATCACGGGAACCTTCGCGTTTGCTACGACGCTTTTGATAAGTCCCGCTCCGCCGCGCGGAATGAGCACGTCAAGATATTCGCTGAGCTGCATAAGCTCGGTCGCGCTCTGACGGGTGGTGTCGGTCACAAGAGCCACGCAGTCGCGAGGAAGACCGGCCGACTCGATAGCGTCGCGCATGACCGCTGTTATAGCCTTGTTTGAATTGATGGCTTCCTTTCCTCCGCGGAGAATGACCGCGCTGCCCGCTTTAAGACAAAGAGCGGCGGCGTCGGAGGTTACGTTGGGACGAGCTTCGTAGATGATTCCGATAACGCCCATGGGGACGGTGATTTTTTCAATTTGCAGACCGTTTTTGAGCGTTCTGCCCTCGATAACCTTGCCGATGGGGTCGGGCTGAGCCGCAACCTGTGAAACGCCCTCAGCCATGCCGAGAATGCGGCCTTCGTCGAGCTTGAGGCGGTCAAGCAGGGATTCACTCAATCCCGCAGCCTTGCCGTTTTCGATATCCGCTTCGTTTGCCTTGATTATTTCTGAGGCGTTTTCTTTGAGCGCTTTAGCGATCGCAAAAAGAGCCTCGTCTTTTTTTGCTCCCGCGTTCATAAGAACGCGCGCGGCGTGTTTTGCGTTTGAGCCCATCATTTCAAGCTGTGTCATGTTGTTTGTTCTTCCTTTCGTATCTTTTGATTATGTTTTATTGCTTATAAAGAATTATCGTTGCGCCAAAAATTTGGTGCCCGGGGTTTTTCCCTCAAAAATATCGTATATTTGCTTTGGATTGTTGCCGTTCATAACATGAACCTCGATCCCGCGTTTTGTTGCGTAGTCAGCCGCCTGAAGCTTTGTTATCATGCCGCCCGTGCCTCGGTTTGAGCCTGTTCCGGCAGCCATATCTAAAATCGTCTTGTTGATTTTTGTCACAACGTCAAGCTTTTTCGCGTTGAGGTTGACGCGCGGATTGGAGTCGTATAGCCCGTCGATATCGGTCAGTATAACAAGCCTGTCGGCGTTTATGATGTGTGAAACGATCGCCGAAAGCATATCGTTATCGCCGAAGTTGTTGCCCTCAAGCTCGTCTATAGACACCGTGTCGTTTTCGTTGATGATCGGGATAATGCCCATGTTCAGAAGCTCGTCGATTGTGTTATTGATATTGCGGCGCTTTTTTTCGGTTTCAACTGCGTCGGCGGTCAGCAAGATCTGGGCTACCGAGTGGTTGTATTCTCCGAAAATTTTGTCGTACATGAACATAAGCTCGCACTGACCGATAGCCGCCAGAGCCTGCTTCTTTTTTGTTTCGGAGGGGCGTTTGGTTAGTCCTGTTTTTCCCATGCCTACTCCGATCGCGCCCGAGGAAACAAGCATTATGTTCTCTCCGCTGTTCTGCAAATCTGCAAGCACCTTGCACAGCGACTCAACGCGCCTGTAGTTAACTTTTCCGTTCTCATAGGTTAGGGTAGATGTGCCCACCTTTATAACGGTTTTTTGATTTTCCATAGATGCACCTGTCTTTACACAAAAATCCAAATTACATTATAGCACAACAGATAAAAAACTTCAAGCAAAAAACGAAATCTATATGTTGATTCTGCCCAAAACAGAAGATGATCTGCATGACCGCCTGCCGGGGGATTACCCGCATAATTATTTTGCGACTCCGTAAACCGAAAAAGCGAAAGGAATAAATCTTTGCAAAAGCCTGTTCCGCTATTGACTCATTAACTAAAATGAGTTATAATGTACTGGTGAAAATGTGACAAAGTCACTATGATATGGCCTATTTTAGGAGGAAAAATAATATGGCACATTTAAAAGATTTTATTAATGACGTCATCGAAAAAGGACTCGCAAAGAAAACTTCCCATGAGCAGGATGTTTATCAGCTTATTAAGGCTATCGACGACGAACAGGTATCTATCAAGGATAACTATTCAAAAATCGGCGAGCTGTATGTAGCTCAGTACAAGGGCGAGGCAAAAGGCACAGAGCTTGGCGCTCTCGTTGAAGAAGTTAAGGCGTCCGAGAAGAAAATCAAGGACAGCAAGCTCAAAATCGGCGAGGTTCTCGGCTTCAATTTCTGCCCGACCTGTCTTGAAGAGGTTGATGAAGACGCTTTGTATTGCAACAACTGCGGCGCGAAGATGCCTGTCAAGGTTATGCCCGGCATGGTTATCTGCAACAACTGCAACAAGGCTGTAAGAGAAGGCGTTCGCTTCTGCACCAACTGCGGCCACTCCATGATTGAAGAGCCCAAGCCCGAAGGCAAGGTTTGCCCCAACTGCGGCTGGACAACCGAAGATATGAGTATCAATTTCTGCGACAAGTGCGGCAGAAGACTTGAAGGCGGCGAAGAAGAGGAAGAGAAAAAGGAAGAGGAGAAGGTTCCCACCAATAAGGTTTGCCCCAACTGCGGCTGGACAATTTTCGACATTGAAACAATGTTCTGCGACAAGTGCGGAAGAAGACTTGAAGTTGCCGAATAATAATTCTATTAAATAATTAAAATTTTAACACCCTGTTTGAGACACACAGCTTTGAACGGGGTGTTTTGTTCTCTTTTAAAAAAGATAAAAAACTCTCAAAAACAAAAAATTCACTCAACCCCTTGCGTTATTCCGTGTTTTTGATATAATATAAGGAAATCTATAAAAGGGAGAGTTAATATGCAGGATAATGTAAGACCCGAATCAATGGAAAGAATCACAACTCCCGAGCTTGCGGACGCGTTTATCGCGGAGCAGCTTGAGGCATTAAAAGCTCAGATTGGCGACAAGAAGGTGCTGTTGGCGCTTTCCGGCGGTGTGGACAGCTCGGTTGTAGCTGCGCTGCTCATCAAGGCTATCGGCAAAAATTTCGTGTGCGTACACGTTAACCACGGTTTGCTCAGAAAGGGCGAGCCCGAGCAGGTTGTTGAGGTGTTCCGCAATCAGATGGACGCGAACCTCGTTTATGTGGACGCCGTTGACCGTTTCCTTGATAAATTGTCGGGCGTCGCCGAACCCGAAAAGAAGAGAAAGATAATCGGCGCGGAGTTTATCCGCGTGTTTGAGGAAGAGGCGAGAAAGCAGGATGGCATCGAATTTCTCGCTCAGGGCACCATTTATCCCGATATCATTGAGAGCGACGGCGTTAAGGCGCACCACAACGTCGGCGGACTTCCTGAGGATCTGCAGTTTGAGCTTGTTGAACCGCTTAAATTCCTCTTTAAGGACGAGGTAAGAGTAGTTGGCAAGGCGCTCGGTCTGCCCGACGGCATGGTTTACCGTCAGCCGTTCCCGGGCCCCGGACTCGGAGTTCGCTGCCTCGGAGCCATCACCCGTGACAGACTCGAAGCCGTGCGTGAGAGCGATGCGATCCTCCGCGAGGAGTTCGCGAAGAACGGCCTTGAGGGCAAGGTATGGCAGTACTTCACAGCCGTGCCGGACTTTAAATCAACAGGCGTAAAGGACGGCAAGCGCACATTCGCCTATCCCGTCATCATCCGCGCCGTAAACACCAAGGACGCCATGACTGCTACAGTCGAAAACGTTCCCTTCGACCTGCTGCAGCACATAACCGCAAGAATCACAACAGAGGTTGAAAATGTAAACAGAGTCCTCTTCGACCTCACCCCCAAGCCTTCGGGAACTATTGAGTGGGAGTGATATGTAATGTCCTCATTAACTCTCGGTTAACCTCAAAAGCTCCAAATGATGCAAACTGAAGTATCCTCGGAGGCTAAGGTTATATCCCTTCATAGCGGGTTGAGATTCTTAATCGACCTAAGGTATATCCCTTCATAGCGGGGTCAAATTCAGAATCGATCCAGGAGAAAGACGGACAAACAACAACATAAGTAAAAGCCTTGTGCCAATGGATGCCGCAAAGCGGCGCACCTTTGGCTAAGGCTTTTTTTCGTGCTCTGAAAGCCTGATTACATTTCAGAAATTCGGTAAGTTAAAGTCCCGTCTTTCTCTCCTAGTCGTATCTCCCTCTAAAAGAAAAAGGAGAAAAAAGAAGAAGAGAGAAGAATAAATGGCGAATATTAAGGAAATTAGACTAAGGAGAGAGGGTAATGAGGGAAAGAGAAGGAACCGAAGCGAGCCGTCTTCTAAGCCGCGACTGCGTGCGAGAAGGTGGGCGAGCTGAGGGGAGTAAAGGAGAAGGGAGTTAGGAGAGTAGAAGGGACGTAGCGAGCCGTCTTCTAAGCCGCGATAGCGTGCGGGAAGGTGGCGAGCGGAGGGAGAACGAAGGCGAAGGACGGAAAAACGGTGAGGATAGACGACTTCGCACCAAATGACGATAAACGACTTCGCACCATGACATAGTGTTTTCCGATAAACCCATTTTTCGGGATTGTGCTATTACCCTTCTTAACTTACTGATATTCTGATAACCACTGGACTTTTGAGGTGTTCGTGTGCCTCGGAGCATCCCGAAAAAACATCCCCCGAAAAACCCCGAAAAACCGCACGTAATTTTTCGGAGCATTTTTCGGAGCATTTTTCGGAAAATCGGAAAGGAGTAAGTATGAGGTCAAAGAGAATCAAGGATCGCTGTACGAAGATGCAGCTAAGTAAGTGCGATACCACTGCCCGCCTTTATGATCAGGTTATGATCGCTTTTGCTGGGCTGTTAGAGCGCAACAAGCAAGTCAGTAAGATTATGTGCAACGTATCAATGGACGGGCTGGAAGAAGGGGAATTTACCTCTGATTTTGTCTGTGTCAAAGCCAATGGAGATTATATGGTCAGAGAATGTACCTGGCGTAAGAAGCTAACCCTGCCTCGAACGGCAAGGCTTTTGGAAGCATCCCGTAAGTATTGGGCGCGGCGCGGCGTTCAGGATTGGGGTATTATCGTGGAGAAGGAGCGTAGTAATGATGAAGCAAACTAAGCTGTTGCAGTCAGCAGACGGAAAACAGATTATCCGTGTCCTTGATACAAATGGTAATAAGGCTTTGATTATTGACTGTATCCATCCTGCTATGCCGCTATATGTAGATGCGGACACTCTGACAAGTTATGTCCCGTGTGATGATGATACCCTCTGTGAAAAGACAGGATATTTGCCTGAATCTCTCGACAGTTTGAGCCCTCTCAGAAGGAAAACAGCATTAGAGCGTTATACCGTCATAGCTGGGGTATTAGCCTCTCTCGGATGCAAAGGTCAGATCGGCTATAATCGCAAGAGCAGCTGAGGAATATAAGGTCAGCAAGCAAACGGTCAGGGCTTACTTGCAGAAGTATCTGATCTATCAGGACATCGGGGTATTAGCCGATAAGGAGAAGAAAGCGCGGGAGATGACTGACACAGAGAAAACCATGCGCTGGGCTTTAAACCGATTCTATTACACGCAGCACAAAAATTCTCTCTCAACAGCTTATGCTATGATGCTGAAAGAGAAGTACACAGACGAAAACGGGGAGCTGCTTGATCATCCTACGATCAGTCAGTTCAAGTATTTTTATCGGACGCATCGGAAGATGGAAAACTTTTATATCTCTCGGAACGGGCTGAAAGACTATCAGATGAACGACCGTCCTCTTCTCGGTGACGGCTTACAGCAGCTTGCCCCAAATATCGGTACAGCTTTTCTCGACGGCACGATTTGTGACATCTACCTGGTAAACGATAAAGGACAGCTTGTAGGTCGTCCCGTGCTGGTGGCTGCTGTTGATGTCAATACTTCACTGTGCCTCGGATATGCGCTGTTATGGGAAGGCGGCGTGTATTCTCTCCAACAGCTCATGTTGAGTATTCTTTCAGACAAGGTTAAGCTATGCCGAAGTATGGGGATCGTTATCAGCTCGGATCAGTGGTCAAATATGGGATGTCTGCCTGGTAAGATGTACTGTGATCGCGGGTCTGAATATGTCGGCAGTACCTTTGAGCAGATTACGGAGCTCGGTATTACGCTGGTTGAATTGCCGCCGTTTCGTGCGGAGTTGAAGGGCTCGGTTGAACGCTTCTTTGGTCTTGTGCAGGATTCATATAAGACTGTTCTGAAAGGGCGCGGTGTTGTGATGCCCGATTACGAAAAACGCGGCTCTCACGATTACAGGAAGGATGCCGTGCTCACGATGCAGGAGTTTCACAGGATTATCGTCAGGTGCATCGTCCACTACAATTCAGAACGTGTCATTACGAGTTATCCTTATACAGCAGATATGCTGGAGCGTCGTATTTCTCCCCACGCTGCGGATATTTGGAATTATAAGGCATCACAGGCAGGAGCAAATATGATCCCCGTTTCCGAGAATGAGTTGATTATGACGCTGTTGCCCCGTACCGAAGGGACATTTAGCCGATATGGGCTTAAGGTCAATGGGCTGCGTTTTATGCCGAAGGATACAAGGAACAGTATCTCTCAGGCGGGAAAGCTGTTGCAGCATATAACCCCGACGATGCAAGTAAGGTTTGGCTGAAGGAGAAAGACGGGCGGTTTGTTGCGTTCAGCCTGATAGAATCTCGATTTGAAGGGAAATCGCTTGTCGATATTCAGGAAGAGAAACGACAGCAAAAGCACCTGGTCAATGATGCTACCGAGGAAAGCTATAAAGCAAAGGTAGAGCTTATGCGGTTTATCGAATCGGTTATTGCGGGAAAGGCTCCGTCTGAGAATGTTCAGATCAAAGGCGCAAGAGCCGTTAGGTCAAAGGAGCGGCGTAAAGCGCATAAAGCGCTGGAGGTGGTTGTTGATGAATGAAGCCGTATTGAAAATCATGCCGAAGATGCTTATGGGTGAAGAGCTGGATGCAGCCCTTCGGGTCCTTCCTGCGTATGATCCATATATGCGGGAACAAGGAAAGGTTGAGCGGCTTATGGGATTAGAAAGCCTTTACCACGTATTTATCCCAAGTCAAATGAGCCGCGAGATATACAGCAAGCTCTATCTGTCTATGCTGCACAGCTTACAGAAGAAGAGCGGGATTTTGGCGGTGCAGCAGTCTTATGAAAACCGAAGGGCGATAAGGCAACAGTCGTTTGATTCAATCCTTGGCGGCAGCGAGGCGTGGACCATTATCGGGGACAGTGGAATCGGAAAATCAGCGAGTGTATCAAGAGGGCTAAGCCTTTTAATGGAAAAGCCGTTTTTCGATTTAGGGGATGCGAAGGTCGTGCCGTGCTTGACGGTCCAAACTCCCGCCGATGCTTCCTTGAAGGGATTTCTGTTTGAAGTTCTCAGAAAGCTCGATGAACACCTGGAAACGCATTATTATGAACACGCACGCCGAACAGGAGCGACGGTGGATATTCTGATAGGAATGATCTCTCAGGTCAGTCTTTCTCACGTCTGTCTGCTGGTATTGGACGAGATACAGAACATCGTCAATTCCAAAAACGGTAAGGCGATAGTCGGGACCCTGACGCAGCTTATCAATAGCTCAGGAATATCGATCTGTATGGTCGGGACCCCTGAAACATCCCTATTTTTCAGTCAGAGTATGATACTGGCAAGACGATCCCTGGGGCTTGAATACCATTCTATGCCGTATGATGATACCTTCCGTAGCTTTTGCAGCATCTTATACGGATACTGTTATACGCATCAGCACGATCCGTTTGATGAAGCTGTATGTACTTGGCTGTACGGTCATTCGGGCGGTAATGCTTCTATCGTTGTATCGCTGATACACGATGCACAGGAGATAGCAATATTAGAAAGCTATGAGAAGCTGGATATAAAGTCGCTTACACTGGCTTATGAGCGGCGGCTTAGTATGCTGCATGATTACATTGACGTTCCGCGTATGAACGGCAAAAAGGCGGGAAAGACAAAAGTGGTCAAGTCCCTGCCATCACGGGAAGAATCGCAGACGGACCAGGGAACAGATATTTACAGGACGATTATGAGTGCGAAGGAAGATAAGCGGGATATCCTTGAGGCTCTGAAAAACAGCGGGATCAGCATAAGAGAGGTAGCCGTATGATAGCACAGTTTCCGACACCATACCCCGACGAGTTATTATACAGTCAGATTTGCCGTTATCACATCCGCAGCGGAAATTATTGCGCGACATTTACCGTTGACGACATTTATCATCACAGGACGGTACATCCCGATTTTCTGTATCTCAACGCCTTTACCGACGATGCGCTGCGCTGGATTTGTAAGGATACGACACTTCAAGAGGTTATTATGACCAGGACGATGTTTCCCGTCTATGGGCGTTTCATTCCGAAGGACAGGCGTGAAAAAGCGTTTTCGATGCTGTGCGCTATGGAAGGAAATTGGGATAACCTACTCTTTGCTCCTATCAAGAGAGGGGATCGGTTTCTGAGGTATTGCCCGATGTGTGCTGCTGAGGACAGGACCGCATATAGAGAAACATACTGGCATCGGAACGCGCAGATATGTAAACTGAACATCTGCCCTGAACACGGCTGTAAGCTCGTCGATTCCAGCGTCAGAATATCAAGCAGGACGACACCGAATTTCTTTGATGCACAGAGTATCATCCCCGTCGATACAGAAGCCGTTATGTGTGAGAACGCTGCCGAAATTCAGCTTGCTCAGTATATGGATGCCGTTATGCGTAGTCCCCTTGATCCTGATTCCGATACCCCCGTAGGATCCTTCCTTCACTCTAAGCTGGGCGAGAAGTATTGCAACAGGTCGGGCTTGGTCCGAGATATGGAACAGCTATACGCTGATTATGCTGCATATTATGATGGGGTCGAGTTGATGCCTGAGTATATGATGCAAAAGACGTTCAACGGCTACAAATGGGATTATTACAATGTATGTCAGCTCGGTATGTTCTTAGGAATCACGGCTCAGGAGTTAGCCGAACTGCCGTATGAGGTCAAGCTCTACGGGCAGGAATCGCTTTTTGATACTCTCTCTGAGAAATACGGTGTAGATCGTGATACAGTCCGAAAAATCGGATTTGAAGTGCTCAGGTATTCAAATCAGCAGGCACGGATGAAGCGCAAATCGGGACCCCGTGCTGCACAGTGGGAAAAGCTGGATGATGAAATGCTGCCGAAGATACAAGCGTTTGTCGATGCATTTTATCAGGACACAGACAGACCTAAAAGGCTCAGTGTAAAGCTGGTCGAAAGAAATCTGAACCTTCCGCAGAAGCAGCTTAGCAAGCTGCCGAAGAGCTACGAGTATATTCAAAGCCGTATGATGTCTATGCCTGAACATTGGGCGCGATCCGTAATATGGGCTTACTACGATATGACAGCATCCTCAGCCCCTATGTCCCGATATAAGATACTTAAGCGGTTGGGGATGCGGTCAGGGGACCTTGAACGCTGCCTCCCTTATATCAAGGATAAGAAGGTGTTAGCGTTCCTCAGCCCGTCGGATGTGAGTATCAAAACTGAGGTTTGACGAATAATACCAAAACTAATGCCGATTCCAGGCTAAAACATCTATATTAGATATACAGAAACTACCGATGGTCAGAAAGGGTATAGATATGAAACACGATAATCAAGATGGTAGATTTGAATTGCAGCGTACCCGCATCTGTAACATCTTAATCGAAATCGCAAATAATCACAAGGATTTGATCCTTGCGTTAAAAAGGAAGGAGAAAGATGATTTACGGCTATTGCAGGATCAGCAGAAAGACACAGAACATTGATCGCCAGGTCAGGAATATCACAGCAGCATATCCCACGGCGCACATCATCAAAGAGGCGTTCACGGGCACAAAGATAGTCGGGCGAAAGGAGCTGGATAAGCTGTTGAAGGTTCTCAAAGAAGGAGATACCGTTGTATTTGACAGCGCATCCAGGATGTCAAGAAACGCAGATGAAGCGGTTGGTCTTTATCAGGAGCTATATGATCAGGGAATCAGCCTGATTTTTTTGAAAGAGCCGCACATCAACACGGCTGTCTATAAGGAAGCTCTGGAGCGTCAAGTCGCGGTGAATCTGAGAACGGGAAACGCTGCAACCGACAGCTTTATCAAGGATATTATCGCCGCCTTGAACGGCTATACGATTGCTCTTGCCAAAGAGCAGATACGGCTTGTCTTTGAACAGGCGCAGAAAGAGGTCGATGATCTACACCAAAGGACAGCCGAAGGTCTTATAACGGCGAAGATGAACGGTAAGCAGATAGGTCAACCCAAAGGAGCAAAGCTGCAAACGAAGAAGAGTATCAGGGCTAAGAAGGTTATCAGGAAATACAGCGCAGACTTTGACGGTTCGTTACAGGACAAGGATGTAATCAAGCTGGCAGGGATCAGCCGTAATACGTTCTATGAGTATAAACGACAGCTTAGGGAAGATCGGAGATAATTTTTTAATTCACCCCACCACAATAAACATCCTTTACTATACCTGTTCATAAAAGGATTTGGCTTTTTGACACAAAAGAGTGGAGACGCATGGAGTCTCCACTCTTTTGTTTGAACTGATAGTTCGATTATTCTTAGAACTACTTGCAGTTTAAAAAAGATTATAATTTCAATACACACTCCCTTATAACGGGAGTGAAAAGCAGGTTGTGCTTGCAGAGACTATCCATGCTTCCGTCTCGATTATATTATAGGAGAAGCTGATTCAAATTGCGGGGTAAAATCAAGAAAATATTTTCACTTCAAAATTCAATTCATCATTTGATTTCTGATTTGAGGGTTAGTCATCAGCCGCGATACGTTCTATGAGTATAAGTGGTAGATTAGGGAAGATCGCAAAAATTTTTTAATTCACCCCACCACAACAAGCATTCTTTACTATAATAATAATGTAGGCGCAAGACCTACATTTATACCCCACGAAGTGGGGTTGGCTCTAAGGTATTTTTCATAAGTACCAAGCAAATTTTTTATACCCCACGTAGTGGGGGTGACTCAAACGAAACGAATTCAAAGAGAAATTCGTTTCTCTATATACGAAGGATACACTTTGATCGGAGGTGAAGAGTAATGAGAGCTTTGTTAGTGTTTGATAGAGACGAGATAGAGAAAGTGATTCCTTACAAAATGATCTGCGAGACTAGATATGGAGCTTTTTGGGAGACTTCAAGAAGAAGGCGGCTGTGGACTCAGCTGTTTACAGAAAGCGAAAGGAAGGCTGCATCAAAGCTGTTCAAGCAAGCTCACAGATGGCATCTCGTGAGAGGGCTCCCCAATGAACACAGAATGTCACCCAGCACATATAGGTTGTGGTGCAAGCTTGCTGAGTTCTGTGCTTCGCTGTAAGGAGGTGAACACGATGGCTTATGTTAGAAAGGCTCGTAACCAGTGGGATATTGAAACGAACTACGGTTACGGATGGGAAACAGAAAGCAGCTACCCCACCACAATAAGCATTCTCCACTATAATAATAAACTCATTTTCTCCTCCCAATCAGTAATGGTCATACTCACTTATTATCTTTTCTCAATCCCTCTATCATAGCATCACTCGGTTCTTGAGATGGTACTTTTACCCAATGCCCGGACGTATCATACTTAGGATAGTTATAGCGCCACTTGTCGTAATCGTCCTTGCTGATTTCGCCCTTGCGGTATTTTTCACGCATT
>CACYTI010000013.1 GCA_902777275.1 uncultured Ruminococcus sp.
CCGCTCCCAGATCTCGCCTGTGCGGTTGCCGTCTTTATCGTATAAATCCCATAATTCCATATCCATTACACTTTTCCTTTTATTCAGCAATCAGCTTTTTTACAAAATTATTATTCCTCGCCGTCAACTCCACCCACGCAGGGCGAAAGCCGCTTTTGACAGCATTTCGTACGGATTTGATATTCGACCAAGCGGCGCAGTAAAACGGCACCTTTCCCAACGCCAGTACTTCAAGTGCTAACTTACTTGTTACGGCGGAAGCGATACCTTTACGTCTGTATTCGGGCAGCACGTCCACGCCGATTTGGAACATCATTTCGCAATCTGCGGAACAGCCTGCCAATCCTATCAGTTTGCCGTTATCATAGGCGCCGACGGCTAACACATCTCTTTCTCTGTCATGAAAGGTCAAGCAGTTGCCCCACTGCTCCGTGTACAAATCCGCAAAGTCCTTTTTATGCAGAACACGCAGTTCATAACCGCAGTCAAGCGCTTTTAGCTTTTTGACATCCGGCAGAAAATACTCCGCCATAAAACAGACCTTCAAATCAAACGGAGCAAGCAAATCGTTGAGCATATTGATTTGCGGCGTTTCAAAACAACGGTACGCTTCAAATTTATGGATGTACTCCGACACCGCCGGTTTTGTCCGTTCACTGACCTGTGCTACAACATTGTTGCCATAGGAAACGAGGTCACATTCCAACGGCAACGGTATGTATTTCCTCGCTTTAGGATTTGCTTTTGAAATCGACACAACGTTCTTTTCAGATAGAAAATCAGCAGCATCGCAGTTGCAATCAAACGCCGACTGCTGCAACGCTATTTCCGATATTTCTTTATTTGTCATTGTTTTTCCTCATTATCTCATAGATCATACACTTTCCGCCGCCGATGTCATATTTGATATGCTTAACGGTTTTATACCCTCTGTTCTCATAAAAAATACACGCCGGTAAGGAAGCGTCAAGTTCGCAGTAATCGTAGTCCCTGAAAATCTCCTTTTCTAACTCGTCCATGATCATACTGCCGAAGCCCAGCCCTTGATATCCGGGTAAAACATAGACTCTCGTGATATGATTTTCGGTGTGACTGCCTGTGCCGATGATCTCGCTGTCCTTCACCAAAACGACGATTCTGCCCTGCGCAATATCACTTTTGATATTGTCAAGGCTGTGAAGCCTGCCGAAAAATTCAACAATATCCTGTGTGTAATAATCGGGATATATGACCGCTTTTGTATGTTGTACAACGTAACAAACCTTCTCCGCCTCGTCAGGATTAGCTTTTCTGTATTGCAGATTCATTTTTTCACCAAATTGTTATCAATGAACTCCATATACGGCTTGCGGTTATATACGCTGTCGGGGTTGTTTTGGTACCACTCAAATTCTTCTTTCAAGCCCTGTTCAAGAGGAACGGTGTCAGGCATAAGCTCGGTTTGCCTGCTGACGTCAAGCACATATTCGTAATCGTAGAAGCAGAAGTAATCCCTCTGCGGGATCTCTTTGCCCACGCTGACAAATTTGACAGTTTTACCAACAGCTTTATAACATAGCTCGACCCATTCCTTTACGGTAACAATATCCTTGTTGCCTACATTAAAAATGTGATCGCTTGGGTGTTTGTCTGTCAGGATCTCAATAAAACGGCAAAGGTCGAAAGCATTGAAAAATTGCAGCTTCATATCACCGTTTTGCGGAAGATAAAACGTTCTGTCCTGAATAGCGCAGTCAAACGGGAACGCTTCACGATAGAGGTTTTCGTATATGCCGTAGAAATACGGCGGACGGAGAATATAAGCGTTCGGCACGTTCGCCTGCAAATACTGCTCCGCTTTCAGCTTGTTGATCCCGTAATCGCCCCAGACGGAATTGTATCCGCAGGATTGTTCCTCTGTAAACGGCTGATCGTTTGTTTCGGGATAGACAGCGCTGGAGCTGATGAAAATGTAATCATCAAAGGTAATGCCGGAATCAAGCAGCGTTTTGATGTGTTCTTCCGTATATGCGGTAATGTCGAGAACAAGGTCAAAGCGCTTGCCATTGAGCCTGTCGCCTAACGCTGTCCTGTCACAATTAATAAGTGTTACACCGTTGACCTGCGGTCTGCTGCCACGGTTTAGAACGGTAATATCATTGCCTTTTAAAACGAAATACTCTGCCGCATATTTGCTGACAAATGTCGTTCCGCCAGTGATAAGAATTTTCATAGCCGCTCCTTTCAAATAAAAGCCCATATTCCTGTAAAACGATTTTACCACTAATCCGAAAAAATGGCAATAGAAAACTCCGCCAAGCAGAAGATTATCCCACTTTTCGGAACCGGATATAAAACGCTAAACTGTAGAAATGTCGGTTGTGCTTTTCTGTAAAACATTTCCTGCACGAATTGGCGGCAAAGTCACGTTGCCGCCTTCAAATTTGGTTAACCGCACGATAATCCGGGGTGTTCCCCGACGATGCATTGCTACAACTAAATCTAAATAAGCGTCAAACTGCGTTGTTATAATGGAAATTTGCGATTGTGCATCGGTTGGTTTAGTGTTATAATAATCTTAGTCTACAATTAACAGGAGAAAAAACATGGAAATTTTTGATATGACAGGTCTGACAGATGTGTTCGATATAGAATAAAGCAGTGTGACGCTGCACCCGAAGTCAGCCCCTGAAAGCGTTGTTCGCACTGAAAGCTCCGTCATCGGCGGGGTCAAAACAACGTAAAAAAGCTGCCGCGAGCCGATTTGCCCGCAGCAGCTTTTCATTTTAGAGGTTCCCTTTAAAATAAAGCGGTGGTTATCAGTAATTTTCAAGATGATATCAAGCTCTGCTTCAACCGAAATACAATCCTCCTCGGTCAGATAATCGGTGATGCCTCTTAGGTAATTTGAAAACTCGGTTACCGTTTCCGCAGCTTCATTGGGAGCGGTAAGACGCTGGAACCGTATCAGCGTCAGCGTATTAAATATAAAATGCGGCTTCATCTGCAGATTTACAAGCTTCAGCTTTTCTTCGCTCAGCTTCTTTTCTTTTTCTACAAGGAACTGAACATAGCTTGCTTCATGCGAAACAAACAGAATGATTACCGAAAAGACGATCGCGATCGTAACAAAAGGAGATTCCGGGTTAAACAGCTTGATGATGATACCTATCAGGGGGAGCGTCAAAAACGAAACCATGGCAGCTATTTCTATAGCCATCATATATTTGCTGTATGCCGGTGCGACTGCCAGCGTAGTTAACAGACCCGCAAATCCGATCAGATTCGGGATCCGGAAAAATAACGGCATAGTCACATATCTGCTCGCGTTGTCTATATAGTAAATAAACGGGAAAATCTCGTTGGCAATAAGCAGCAATGCCCCGAATATAAAAAGTCCCCACTCAATACACTCCCAATACAGTTTATAGCCGGGACGTTTGTAGATGATTTCGGAAACATACTGCGCCGAAAGCGGTATGGTCAAAAAGCTGAGGAAATACACGGTAAACGTTGACCATCTTTCAATCGCAGGAGCCGTTTCAAAGGATTTTCCGCGATAATAAATGGAAACAGCGTCGATTATCATCAGCGCGGCAGAACAGAGCATTGAAAGCAGCAGCTTGAGCGAGCCTGTCTTGTCAAAGTGTTTTGTAAGAAGGATCGTCAGCGCCGCTATCAGACTAAAAAAAGCTCCCCGGATCTCAATAGAAAAGAATATACCTTGGAGTGTGTCCATAAGCACTGCCCCTTTCTGCCGCTTGCCGCGGCGCTGCACTTATACTATCATCAAATAAAACGCCGCAGCTCTGTATAAAGTGTTTTAATTGAAAACAGTATAAGATTTTTATGAGAGAATAACCGGAAGAGAGTTGAACTCCCGCCCTTCTGATTCTTCACTAACAAATTCGTAAAGCATGATTCAGCCTGTCGTCGAACTAAATCACCCGTTCAACGGGCGGTTCTGATTCTTTTGAGGGCTTAGTGCGACAGCCATTTTCCGTATATTGTATATTTCTTATATTTTCATAACAGAAAAAATGCGCTTGCATTTGCGAAAAATATATATTATAATGTATAATGGAGTTTTATAAGGAGAGGTGTTTGTATGGAAAAGAAACGGGTCAGCGTACAAATCGAGGGTAGAAATTATGTCGTTATAACGACCGAGGAAAAAAGCTATGTTTTAGGCGTTGCGGGCGAGGTCACAGACTCTATCCGCAGGGCGGCTCAGACGGGCAGACACCTCGATACCAGAGACTGCGCGGTGCTTGCAGCAATGGATTTCTGCGACGACTGCCACAAGGCTGAGCGTCGCAACAGGGATCTTGTTGACAAGGCTGATCAAATCATCCGTCAATCGGCAGAGCTTGCCAAGCAATACAAGGAATACAAGGAACGGCTTACCGCGTCCATAAACGAAAACACGAACCTCACCAAGCGGATCATAGCGCTTGAGGATCAGCTTCGCACCGTGCTAAAGGAGAACGAGAGGCTGAAAAAGAGCGCGGACTCCAAAGCGGCGGCAAATGAAAAAAAGTTTGAGCAAGCCGTCCGCGATAAAAAGAACGAGCAGCTGATGGGCTATGTTCCCATGCGGCAGTATTCGCTTTTTGAAGAAGGCGACAAGTCCTCCGACAAGAAAAAGAAAAACAACAAAAATGGAAAAAATTGAAATATTGGCTCCTGCCGGCGGCTTTGACAGCGTTATGGCTGCGGTCAGGTCGGGAGCGGACGCGGTGTATGTGGGAGAAAAGCTTTTTTCGGCGCGCGCCTCGGCGAAAAATTTTGACGCCGATGAGCTGAAAAACGCGGTCGCTTATTGCCATATCCACGGCGTAAAGGTGTATGTTACGATAAATACGATCGTTTTTGACGAGGAATTTGACAAGCTTGCCGATGCGATACGCATTGCGGCTGAGGCTGACGCGGACGCGCTCATCGTCCAGAATCAGGGGGTCGCGCGGCTGGCGCGTCAAATCGCGCCCGAACTTCCGCTCCATGCCTCTACACAGATGAGCGTTCACACCGCCTCGGGCGTTAGGGCGCTTTACGAGCTGGGGTTCAGCAGGGTAGTTCTCGCCCGCGAGATGAGCCGCGACGAAATAAAAAGAGCCGCACGGGTTCCCGTGGAGCTTGAGGTCTTTGTTCACGGCGCGCTCTGTATGTGCGTTTCCGGTCAGTGCTATTTCAGTGCGATGCTCGGCTCGCGCAGCGGAAACAGAGGAGCCTGCGCCCAGACCTGCCGACTTCCGTTTTCCGTAAACGGACAGAAGGGCGGTCACGCGCTCAGCTTAAAGGACAGCAGCCTGATCCCGTACCTGCGCGAATTGCAGGAGATCGGCGTGACCTCTGCTAAAATCGAGGGCAGAATGAAACGCCCCGAGTATGTCTCGGCGGCGGTGAAAGCCTGCGTTGAGCAGCGGGACCTCGGATATGTAACCGATTCCACGTCGGAGCAGCTTCGCGGAGTTTTCTCACGGACGGGCTTTACCGACGGCTATTACACCGCGAAACGCGGCAGAGGTATGTTCGGCACAAGGACGCGCGAAGACGTCACCTCGGCTGATGAAAAGCTTTTGTCGTCGATACGCGCAGGCTATAAGGACGAGATTCGGAATATTCCCGTAAGCGGCAGCTTTACCGCGAAAACAGGAGAATATCCAGTTTTGAGCTTGTCAGACGGAAAAAATATCGCAGAGGTTACGGGAGAGGTCAAGGCGGAGCCTGCCGTTACCGTTCCGCTTACCGATGAAAAATGCCGTGAACGCCTGAGCAAAACAGGCGGCTCGGCGTACAAAATAACAGAGCTTGAAACGCGGATAGACGGAGGGATCTCGCTGCCTGCATCCGCTTTGAACAGTCTGAGGCGCGCAGCAGTCGAAAGGCTTGACGTGCTGCGCCGCACTGTACATAATTATAAAATCAATGATATAACGCTTGCGGCGCCCGAGCCGTACTGCGCCGTGAGCTTTGAACAAAGGGCAAGAGTGCCCAAAACCAAAATCGGCGAGAGTTTCAAGGAGCTTGACCTTGCTTTTGTGCCGCTGTTTTCCGATACGCGCGAGCTTGAAAGGCTGCTGCGCGAGGGGTATAAAATCGGCGTGGAGATCCCGCGCGGTATGTTTGACCGCGAAGCCCAAATCGACAGACAGCTTGAACGCGCACGCGAAATCGGCGTAACGCACGCTCTCTGTCACAATATCGGGGCGCTTTGGCAGGCTAAAAAACTCGGCTTTACGCTTCACGGCGGCTTCGGGCTGAACATCTGCAACACATACGACCTGCTGTGGGCGGAGGAGTACGGGCTTGCCGACACGGAGCTGAGTATTGAGCTGAGGCTCTCTCAGGTCGCGCGCTTGGGCGGAAGCATAGGCAGGGGAGTGGTGAGCTACGGTTATCTGCCGCTTATGCTGTGCCGCTGCTGTCCCGCGAAGAGCGTCGGTTTAGATTGCAAATCCTGCAAAAATCAATCAAAAATGACGGACAGAAAAGGCAAGCGGTTCCTGCTGAAATGCGACGGCAACTGCACCGAGGTGCTCAACTGCGTACCCCTTTATATTGCCCGGGAAGAAATACCCAAACATTCCACATCTTTCCACGTCATGGTGTTGAATGTGGAAAACTCTGTGGAAAACGTGGAAAATATATTGAAAACTAAAGACTTTTCAATGTTAAAAGAGAATTCCACACGCGGATTGAGCAAACGCGGTGTTGAATAGATACTTTATCACACTAAACCGGAAAATATTTCATATTGGAAAAATATAAATTTCCTGTTTGGAATTATTGAAAAAATAATATTCCGAACGATAATTTCTCTTGGGAATTATAAAAAAGAAAATAAAATACTCCTGCAAATTTTAGAAAAAATGAAGGAATGAAAAGAATGGAGAATATACAGCTCAAAATAAAAAGACTGAAAGCCGATGCCAAAATACCGGGCAGGGCGACGGACGGCTCGGCGGGCATGGATCTGTATGCCTGCATTCCGCAGAGCGTCACGCTTGCGCCCGGCGGACTTGCGCTGATTCCCACGGGCATAGCTATTGAACTGCCCGACAACAGCTGTGCGGCGTTTTTGTACGCAAGGAGCGGGCTCGGCGTTAAGCACGGCATTTGCCTTTCAAACGGAGTAGGGGTCATCGACAGCGACTACCGCGGGGAGATCTGCGTCGGTCTCTGCAACGTTTCCGATAAACCGTATGTGATCGAGCCGAACGAGCGTGTGGCGCAAATGGTCATTGCCCCGGTGCTCATTCCCGAGGTTATAGAGGCTGAGGAGTTAGGCGACACCGAACGCGGCGCAGGCGGCTTTGGGTCAACCGGGAAAAAGTGATTGACTGTCGGGCACAGCTCGAAATGACACCAAATCGGATAAATATGCAGTTATTTTTAACATTGTAGGGGCGCACCCACGTGTGCGCCCGGAAGCGTTGAATTAAACGTTTTGTTTCCTATCGACAATCGGACGTGAAAACAACGTCGGTTCAAGGGCGCACACACTGGTGCGCCCCTACAATCCCGAGGAAATGAACATATTTATCAACAAACGCGGAAGAAAAAATCCATACAAATAGACAATGGCAAGAAGCACGGATGGGTCAAGCGTCACACTTGCGCGCCCTGCCCTGTCGTGGCAACGACCGCGCCGGCTGAGCCGACAATCATTCCGCGCAACTAACGTTTGACAGAAAACTCAACCTTCATTCCCACGTTATGACGCGCCGTTAAACGAAGGTTTATATTATATCAACCTTTTCAAAAGGCGCCATGGGTGCAGCGTCACGCTGCCGCCGACAAAATTCGGTTGAAATAAATTTGGATTACGGGTATCATATAATAATTAGAGGAGCATAAAGGAGCCGAAAGAATGTTTTCGTTTTCAAAGGATATAGGAATAGATCTTGGCACTGCAAACACTCTTGTTTGTTTAAAAGGAAAGGGAATAATCCTGCGCGAGCCGTCGGTCGTCGCGGTCGATATCCGCACCGACACCGTGCTCGCCGTAGGTTCTCAGGCAAAGGATATGATCGGCAGAACCCCCGGGTCGATCGTCGCGGTCCGGCCGCTTAAGGACGGCGTGATAGCCGATTTCAAAATAACGGCAAAAATGCTGCAGCACTTTATTCGCAAGGCGGTAAAGCCCGGCGTTTTCAGCAAGCCGCGCGTCATAATCTGTATGCCGACGGGCGTGACCGAGGTCGAGCGCAAGGCGGTTGAGGACGCGGCTTATCAGGCGGGCGCAAAGCCTCCCGTAATACTTATCGAGGAGCCGATGGCGGCGGCGATAGGCGCGGGGCTGCCTGTTGACGAGCCTACCGGCAGCATGGTAGTTGACATAGGCGGCGGCACAAGCGAGGTCGCCGTGATATCGCTCGGCGACATCGTCACAGCCTGCTCCGCGCGCGTTGCGGGCGACCGCTTTGACGAGGCAATCCTGACTTACATCAAAAAGCATTACAATCTGCTTGTGGGCGAGCGCACCGCCGAGGACATAAAAATAAAAATCGGCTCGGCGTATCCCTATGAAAACGAAAAATCAATGGTGGTCAAGGGCAGAAATCTGATAGACGGTCTGCCCAAGGATATCACGATCACCGCGGCGGAGGTGCGCGAGGCGCTCGCCGAACCGCTCAACACAATTGTAGAGGCTATAAAAACCACGCTCGAAAAGACTCCCCCCGAGCTTTCGGCGGATATCATAGACCACGGTATCATGCTCACGGGCGGCGGCGCGCTGCTCAGGGGAATTGATATGCTCGTTATGCAGCAGACGGGGATGCCCGTACACATAGCCGAGCGCCCCCTCGACTGCGTTGTAGACGGCGCGGGCAAGCGCTTGGGCAGAGTGACCGCGAGCAAATATAAGCACAACAGAAGCTGAAGCCATGAGAAAGCGCAGAAACAAAAATAAAAGCATAAAGGTTCTTGTCATCACGCTCATCATACTTACGGTGCTGGGCGTTTTGTCGCAGGCGGAGAATTCGCTTGTTTCAAGCGGCATAAACCTTGTTTCCAAGGGACTGTTTCAGCTCAGCGCGGCGGCGACCGGAGAAATCGGCTCGCCAAGCAGCGAGGAGCTTGCCGCCGAGGTTGAAAGCCTGAAAAATGAAAACGCAGAGCTGCGCCGTCAGCTTGCCGATTATGAAGATGTTAAAGCCGAAAACGAAAAGCTTTGGAAATATTACGAGCTGAAAAAGACGAATCCCTCATATCAGATAGTGCCCGCGAACGTCATAAGACGCGACTCGAACGACGACTTTTACTCCTTTACCCTCGACGCGGGAACAGCCGTGGGCGTTTCGGTAAACGCGCCCGTAATAACCGACAACGGCTTGGTCGGCTGGGTCTGTCAGGCGGACGCCGCAAGCTGCAAGGTAAAGACGATTCTTTCGCCCGACACAAAGGCGGGAGTTCAGGACAAGCAGACGGGAGACAGCGGGATACTGAGCGGCAGCGTTTCATTGAGCGACAAAAACCTCGCGAGCATGAACAAGCTTGCTGAGAATCACAAAATAAAGGTCGGCGACATGATAGTCACCTCGGGAACGGGCGGAGTTTATCCTACGGGTCTGCTTGTGGGCGAGGTGCAGTCGATCGAGTTCAACAAGTACGACGCTTCGCGCTGCGCCGTGATAAAGCCATATGAGGACGTGCGTTCAATCACCTCGGCAGCGGTTATCACGGGCTTTGACACGAAGGGCAGGGTGGTAAAAACCAATGAAAAGTAGCCGCGTGTTTTTCAGATATCTCGCCTTTTCGGTTGAGATACTGCTGCTGTGGGTGCTTCAGAGCACGCCTAAGCTTATGCCTGAGTTTTTCGGCGCAAAGCCGTTTTTGCTGCTTGCAGCCGCACTTTCCTTTTCGGTTTGCTGCGAGGTATCGCCCTCGGTCATTTTAGGCGCGGTGTGCGGAGTTTTAGCCGATATTTCATCGGGCGGCACGGTGGGCTTTTTCTCGGTGGCGGTCACCCTTGTCTGCTTTGCGCAGGCGACGCTTCTTGACATATATATCAACCGCAATTTTCTGTCGTGCTCGGTCTTGTCGATCGGCTCGACAGCGGCGGTGATTTTTATTTATTTTCTGTTATTCAGACTGTTCGCGGGCATGCCCGACTGCGGCGCGCTGTTTTTCGGGCGTTATCTGCCGAGGGCGGCGTATACCGCGCTTACATTTTTTCCGTTGTATTTATTGAACAGCTTTGTCGCAAGGAAGCTGAGTTGACGAATGCGGATAAATATACGATTTGTTATTATCGCTCAAAGGAGTGAAGAATTTGAAAAATAAGCTGCGCGGCAAGCTGCCCTTTACCGTATGCGCCGTTATCGCGCTGATCGCGGCGACGGTATTTGTCGCCCGTCTTGTTGACTGGCAGCTAATTCACGGCGCGGAATACAAGCGCCTCTCCACCGGCTCCACAGGCTACAGCGTTAAAACTCAGCCTACACGCGGAGAGATACTCGACCGCAGAGGCGTGGGTCTTGTCACAAATGTGACGCATTATAAAATCGTGATAGACAAGCTTTACGCCGATGAAAGCAGCTTAGACAACACTCTGTTAGGTCTTATGGGGCTGCTGCAAATGTCTGGCGACAAATGGGACGACGTGCTGCCTGTCACTTACTCCGACGGAGCTTACAGCTTTAAAGCCGGTTCCGACGACGAGGTGAGAAAGCTCAGGGAGGCTCTGAATATATCAGCCGACGCTACGGCTGAGGAATGCGTCGGAGCTCTTTACGGAAAATATCAGCCCGACGAGGGACTTGATGAATCGCAGCGGCTCGCTCTTGTGTCGGTTCACTACAATATGGAGCAGAGCGGTTATTCAAAATCGAAGCCCTACACCTTTGCGTCGGACGTCAGTAGGAGTGCGGTCAGCGCGGTCAGCGAGAACACTCAGGGCGTCGGCGGAGTTGATGTTCAGACCTACCTTGTGCGCGAGGCAAAGGATCCCACTCTTGCGCCGCACGTTTTAGGAGCTCTCGGAGCTATTACCGAGGAGGAGTACGAGGAGCTTTCCAACGGCGTAAAGAGCTATACGATAAACGACGAGGTAGGCAAATTCGGAATTGAGGCGGCGTATGAGGACGAGCTAAAAGGAGAGGGCGGAACAAAAATAATTCAGCGAAACGCCGACGGAACTATCGTTGACACCGTTGAAACAATCGACTCAAAGCCCGGCAACACGGTCTATCTCACGCTCGACAGCAAGCTGCAGCAGATAGCCGTTGCCTCTCTCGAAAAGAATATTAAGGACGCCCAGACTGAGGGAAAGGCTGAGTCCGAGGAAAAGGGCAAGAAGCTTTTGGGCGAGGACTGCACGAGCGGCGCGGTTGTAATGCTCGACATCAGCGACTTCTCTGTCTTGGCGGCGGCGAGCTACCCGACCTATGACCTGAACCAATACAGCAAATACGGCGACTACTACACAAAGCTTGCAAACGACAAAACCTCACCCATGTACAACCGCGCGTTTTCTGGCACCTTTGCCTGCGGCTCGGTGTTCAAGCCCTGCGTTGCGATGGCGGCGCTGGAGGAAAAAATCATAAAGCCCTCAACAAAATTTTTCTGCACCAAAAAATATGACTACTATCCCTCAAACGTGGTGGAGTGTATGCACCGCCATGAGAATATCGACTTAAAGGGCGCGCTGACGCAGTCGTGCAACTATTATTTTGCCGAAACAGGCAGATTGCTCGGGATCGACACAATGTATCTTTACGCTCAAAAATTCGGTTTGGGAGAATATACGGGCTTGGAAATAGAGGAGTCAAAGGGAACCCTGGCGGGGCGCGACAGCCTTAACTGGATGCCCGGCAACACGGTTCAGGCGGCAATAGGTCAGTCTGACAACTCCTTTACTCCCGTTCAGTTAGCGACATACACTGCAACGATAGCCAACAACGGCGTTCGGCTCCGGACCCACATCGTGAGCAAAATAACCGATTATGAGCGCAAAACGACCTTGTGGGAGTATTCGGGACCAAAGAAGGTAGACGAGTGCGGCGTGTCGGAGAAAAATCTGAAAACCGTTCAGGAGGATATGCTCGCCGTTTCACTTGAGGAGTACGGAACCGCTTATCCGGTTTTCGGCAAATATAAGGTCAAGGTCGCGTCAAAAACAGGCACAGCCGAAAACTCCGGCTCCGACCACACGACCTTCATCTGCTACGCACCTTATGACAAGCCGAGGGTGGCTATCGCGGTCGTAATTGAGCATGGAGTTAAGGGAACGTACTCAATGCAGGTGGCGAAAGACCTGCTTGACGGATATTATAAGCGATAAAATGCATATCTTGGGCGTTATTACTAAAATAATTAATAAAATTTTGGATGATAAAACTGCGAATTTTTATTGCATTTTACAAAAAATTGTGTTAATATGTTTTAGAGGTAGTATAATATGGACAATGTAATCGTTGTTGCTTCCGGAAAAGGCGGCACGGGGAAATCGACCGTGTGCATCTGTCTGTCCGTTGCGCTTGTCAAACTCGGAAAAAAAGTGCTTCTTATCGACTCCGACTGCGGTATGCGCGGTCTGGATATCATGCTTGACATTGAGCAGGATATTCTGTTTGACGCTTCGGACGCGGTTTGCGGGAATTGCAGCTTCGGCGAGGCTGTTTATAAAAGCCGTCACAACAAAAACCTCTTTTTGATGGCAGCTCCCTTTGACGCGGAGAACGAGCTCAGCCCGTCGGTGTTCAAACAGCTTGTAAATTCGGTAAAAAACAGCTTTGACTATGTTATCATCGACTCGCCCGCGGGAATCAACTCGGGCTTTGTCACAGCCGCAGCTCCCGCCGACAAGGCGCTTATCGTCACCAACGCCGAGCCGACAAGCGTGCGCGGAGGGTTGAAAGTGCGCAAAAAGCTTGAGGCTCTGGGCGTAAAAAATATGCGGCTGATTATCAACCGCTTTGATAAAAAAATGTTTAGAAAACTCGGTTTTTACGAGGACTTGGACGCGGTTATCGACGCGGCGCAGACACAGCTTATCGCGCTTGTGCCGTTTTCGGTCGATATATCCGTTATTATGCAGCGCGGCGCGGCGGGCTTGGACAAAAGCACAGCGCTTGCGGTGTTTGACCGTCTTGCCGAAAGGCTTGAGGGCAGGCGTGTGCCGCTTATGATCGGCTGACAACCATGTTGGAATAGATATAATGTGATTTGTTTGGAGGAATGAGTATGAATATCGCTTTGATTGCGCACGACGAGAAAAAAGAGTTGATGGTGCAGTTCTGTATTGCCTACTGCGGCGTTCTCAGCCGCAACAATCTTTGCGCCACAGGTACAACCGGAAAGCTTGTATCCGAGGCTACCGGTCTTTCCATACAGAAATTCCTTTCGGGCGCTCAGGGCGGAAGCCAGCAGATTGCGGCGCGTATAGCCTGCAACGAAATTGATATGCTGCTGTTTTTCCGCGATCCGCTTAACCAAAAGCCGAACGAGGCGAACGATATGGATATGCTGCGCCTGTGTGATATGCACAATATCCCCGTTGCTACAAATATAGCTACAGCCGAGGTGCTTATCCACGGGTTGGAGCGCGGCGATTTGGACTGGAGAAACATAATCAAGTGATTAAAATGAATTTTTACTAAAAGCGTCGGCGGCTGCCGGCGTTTTTATCATATCGAGGTGTATGTCTGTGCAGAAAAAAATTATCGCCGCTGTTTTGTTTTTAGCGGTGCTTGTGACCTGCGTTACAGCTTGCGAAAAATCCGCCGTTGCGCAGGAAAATTCCGGGTCTAAAGGATCTGCTAATGTCCCGTCACCCAAAAAAACGCCCGTGAAAAAGAACGCAGAAGGAAAGATCGGAGTTGAACTGATAAAGGAGGTGCGCTGCGTCACCCCCGGTTTTGAAGAGCTGAAAATAGAGTTTACCCGCGACGAATACGGCAATACGGTCGAATGTAAAGAAACAGATGTAAAAACAGGAAAGATCGCTTGGGTAAAATTTGATATTGAGGACGAAAGGCAAACAAATTCACGCTATAAAGTCAGAAGAAAAAACAGTATCAGCCGCGAAGTGATACTCAAATTTACAGCGGAAGATAAATTAAAGGAGATTTCTTATTCCGGCGGACCGTTTCCGTATGAGTTTACAAGATATTCAAACGGCAGTGAACAGTACGTGGTTACCCAAGATTTAGATGTTAGAAAATGCTGTGATTATTATAACGCGGAATACAAGCTTATAAAACGAACGGAAAGAGATGACAGCGGCGAAATCAAAGAGGAAAGAATATATAATTATGATGGCAACGGTTTTATCGTCTCCGTTGATGTTGAAGAAGGCTTCGGCGGTAAAGCATACACGGAGGAATACTGCGAGGCGGGACACCCTTTGGGCGGAGAAGCGTGCGGCGTAGAATACGATGACAGCGGAAATATTATAAAAGAGCGTCACGGAAACAAGGAATACAGCTATGAATTTGACGGTGACGGCAATCTTATTAAGGCGGCAGAGTTTGCCGCTGAGGGCTCCGACTGCACGGCAACGTATACTTACAGCGCAGACGGCAGCTTGGAAACCGTGAAAACAAAGACGGATGCTTTTGAGCAAATAATAACCTATGATACCTTTTATGTCGAGGACGACCCGCTTCTGCTCTTCTTTCTGTCGTGTATAAATAAGTATGCGGAAGCGGAAGCGGGATCTATAGAAACCTACTACTGCAGCTATTCCTAACACACCGCCCGTTGCCACGGTAGGGCAGTCCGCGCACCATAACGTCATAAAAAAACCTTCCTTTAGCGCCCGCGTGCGCCGGTGGGCGCTTTATCCGCGCACCTTAACGTCATAAAAACACCTTCCTCCAATTCCCGCGTTTAAACGCGCCGTTGAAGGAAGGTTTTGATTTTATCATGTTTTTAATAGGCGCCTTGGGTGCAGCGTCACGCTGCCGTCACGCTGCTGATTTTTTTCTTGCGTATTTTAAAATGTTGATGTATAATACGATTGAATACGCAAAAATGGAGGAATGAAGATGGCTTTAATAACAAAAAAGATTAAAGGAACCGAAGATGTTCTGCCCTCGCAGAGCTATCGTTGGCAGTTCATTGAAAATATAATGCGCGAGGAAAGCGCCGCTTACGGCTTCCGCGAGATACGCACTCCCGTGTTTGAGCACACCGAGCTTTTTGCCCGCGGAGTGGGACAGACCACCGACGTTGTGCAGAAGGAGATGTACACCTTTGACACAAAGGGCGGCGAAAGTGTGACTCTTCGCCCCGAGGGTACGGCGGGCGCGGCTCGCGCCGTCATTGAGCACGCTCTTGAAAACGAGGGTCTGCCGATCAAGGCGAGCTATTTTGTCTCGTGCTACCGCTATGAAAAACCGCAGGCGGGAAGGCTCAGAGAGTTTCACCAGTTCGGCGTCGAGGAGTACGGCACGCAGTCGGCCGTAGCCGACGCGGAAATAATCTGCCTTGCGCAGTCGATAATCAAAAGGCTTGGCATTGACGGCGTGCGCCTTGAGTTGAATTCGATCGGCTGTCCCGAATGCCGCGCAAAGTACAATCAGGCGCTTTGCGAATATTATACTCAGTACAAGGACAGACTTTGCGGAACCTGCTTATCGCGCCTTGAAAAAAATCCGATGCGTCTTCTTGACTGCAAAAGCCCTCAGGACAGGGAGCTTGTGGAGAATGCGCCCAAAATCACGGACTATCTCTGCGAGGAGTGCGAAACACACTTTAAAGAGGTGCAGAGCTACCTTGACTGCGCCGGAGTAGACTATATTATCAATCCGTATATCGTTCGCGGACTTGACTACTATACAAAAACCGTGTTCGAGTTTGTCACCGACTGCATCGGTGCGCAGGGTACCGTGTGCGCCGGAGGAAGATACGACGGACTTATCGAGGAGTTAGGCGGCAAGCACCTGCCCTCTCTCGGCTTCGCAATGGGGCTTGAGCGTACTCTTATGGTTATGGACGCTCAGGACATTGGGATCCCTAAGCCGATGCCCTGCGCCCTTTACATCGCGACAATGGGCGACGCGGCAAAGAAAAAGGCATTTTCCGTTTTGAGGGAGGTTCGCGAGTTCGGGCTTACCGCCGAAACCGATGTTGTTGGCAGAGGTCTGCGCGCCCAGATGAAGTACGCCGACAAAATAGGTGCGAAGTTCTCAATGGTGCTCGGCGACAACGAGATTGCCGAGAATCGCGCAAAGGTCAAGAATATGGAGAGCGGCAAGCAGACAGTGCTTGCGCTTGACGAAACCTTTGCCGGCGAATTCTCCGATCTGTTTTTGGTGAGCAACGAGGCATTCGGAGATATAAAGGATTTCGCGGCTCAGTTTTCGGGCTTTTTCGATACGCTTTCGGAATGACGGCGCAAAATATACAGCAGAGGAGACAGAAAAATGGCAGAATTTATGACAGGCTTGAAGCGCACAGATTATTGCGGTGAGCTGCGCCTTTCCGACGCGGGCAGAGAGGTTACCGTATGCGGCTGGGTGCAGCGCGCGAGAGATTTGGGTCAGCTTATTTTTATCGACCTTCGTGACCGCACGGGCGTTGTGCAGCTTGCCTTTAACGATACGACCGACAGAGATGTTTTTGACAAGGCATTTTCATGCAGAGGTGAGTTTGTGTTGGCGGCAAAGGGCGTTGTTTGCGAGCGCAGCGCGAAAAATTCCGATATCCCCACGGGCGACATTGAAGTTGTCGTGAACGATTTAAGGATACTTTCAAAGGCGCAGACCCCTCCCTTTGAAATCGTGGACGACACGAACACCAACGAGGAGCTTCGCTTAAAATACCGCTACCTCGACCTGCGCCGCCGTCCGCTGCTCAACAATCTTATGCTGCGCAGCAAAATAGCCAAGACAGCGCGCGATTATTTTGCCGAGAACGGCTTTATCGAAATCGAAACCCCGATGATGATAAAATCCACCCCCGAGGGCGCGAGAGACTATCTTGTGCCGTCGCGCATTCACAACGGAAAGTTCTACGCTCTGCCGCAGTCGCCGCAGATCTACAAGCAGCTTTTAATGCTTTCGGGCTTTGACCGCTACATTCAGCTTGCACGCTGCTTCCGCGACGAGGATCTTCGCGCCGACCGCCAGCCCGAGTTCACGCAGATAGACATGGAGCTTTCGTTCGTCGATGTGGACGACATTCTTGAAATAAACGAGGGCTTTTTCAAAAGGCTGTTCAAGGATGTGATGAACATCGACCTGCCTGTGCCGTTCGAGAGAATGAGCTACACCGACGCGGTCAACAACTACGGCTCAGACAAGCCCGACATCCGATTTGATATGAAAATAAAGGATATTTCCGATTTGGTCAAGGACTGCGGCTTCGGCGTTTTCACCTCCGCAATAAACAGCGGCGGCTCTGTCCGAGCGATAGTTGCAAAGAACGCCGCGTCGGTCTACACCCGCAAGGAGATCGACAAGCTGACCGAATACGCCAAGGGCATAGGCGCAAAGGGTCTTGCCTATGTGAGATGGGTAGATTCTCCCAACGCATCGTTCAAAAAGTTTATGACGGACGAAGAGCTTTCGGCGATTTATGAGCGTCTCGGAGCAGAAAAGGGCGACGTAATATTGATTGTCGCCGACAAAAACAGCACCGTACTTTCAACCCTCGGTGCACTGCGCCTGGTAGTTGCAAAGCGGCTCAACATTATTCCCGACGGCTTTAAGTTCCTTTGGATAGTAGATTTCCCGTTCTTTGAAAAGGACGAGGAGACAGGCGAATGGGTAGCCATGCACCACCCGTTCACCATGCCCAAGGAGGAGTGTGTGCAGTACCTCGACTCCGACCCGTCAAAGGTCATCGCGAAGGCGTTCGACCTCACGCTCAACGGTGTGGAGCTTTCAAGCGGCTCAATGAGGATCACCGACTACGAATTGCAGCAGCAGATGTTCAGGGCGCTAAAACTGACCGACGAGGAGATCGAAGCCAAATTCGGCTTTTTGGTTGAGGCGTACAAGTACGGCGCACCGCCTCACGGCGGCATGGGCATAGGTCTTGACCGCGTGGTTATGCTCATGTGCGGAGCGGACAACCTGCGCGACGTGACGGCGTTCCCGAAGGTGCAGAACGCAAGCGAGCTTATGTCGGCGTGTCCATCCCCCGTAGACCAAGAGAGCCTTGACGCGCTGGGAATTCAGCTCAGGGAAAAGTCTGCCGATTGATTGTATTTGCGGAGAGTTGAATATGAATGGCATAATTGTACCGTTAGCGGTGATTGCGGGTCTTTTAGTTGTGATCGTCGTCGGCGGTTTGATAATCAAATCAAAGGTGTCAAAATTTTCGCAGCAGGCGTTCGGCACCAAAAGCTTTTTAGAGGGCTACAACGAGCAAAAGCGCAAGCTGAGCGAAACGCCGCGCTCTGTTCACTCCATGACCCCGATATATCTACCAAGGATACTAAAGGATTTTCCCGAATTTGACTATGAGCGGTACCGTATTCAGGCTCAGTCGGTGCTCAGAGGCTATCTCAACGCGATAACCACAGGCTCAACCGCGACTTTGCCGAAGGATATTACCGTCGCGCTTAAAAACCACATTCAGGAAATAATCGAGAATCTTTACGAAAACAATCAGAGGCAGTATTTTACGGAGCCCGTGATCCACGACGCTCAGATTTCGAGATACATAAAAAACGGCGTGAGCGTCACGGTTATGTTCAACGTTTCTGTCGGGATGTTCGCCTATACCGAGGACGCGAACGGCAGCGTGATAAACGGCAGCAAAACCGAAAAGCTCCAAACGATTTACGAGGTCGGGCTGCTGTATGTTCAGGACGTTGAGAAAATGGGACTGTACAACGAAAACGGTCTGGGCTTGCACTGCCCCAACTGCGGCGCGCCCGTTCGCAATTTGGGAATGAAGTTCTGCGAATACTGCGGCTCCGCCGTTATAGAGGTGAACACCCGCGTCTGGAAGTTCAACTCCGTAGAAGAGCAGACCCAACGCCGAACCCCGTTTTAGGTCGTTGCCACGACGGGGCAGGGCTCCTATTGATAAATTGACACAGAATAAGCCTTCCCTTAGCACACGCGTTTGACTGCGCAGTTAAGGGAAGGCGTTTTATGATGTTTAGGAGCGCTGAATGGGTGCAACGTGACGTTGCTGCGGACTGATTGTCGGCTCAGCCGACTGCTGCCGCTAAAATTTGAAAAATTTGATGTCGAGGATAGTGAAGTGATTTTTATGGAAATCTATCGCGCCCTCGCGCTTCAGCACCCCGAGCGTTCTTGAAAGCGAGGCTCGGTCAACGGCTAAATATGCCGCCAAGTCCTCGCGTGACAGGGGAATGTCAAAGCTGTATGATCGCGCATTGTCGCTGTGGATCTGCAAATAGCGTAGAACCTTGTCGCGGAGGTTCTTTTGCGAAAGGCAGACCAAATGCTCGGAAATCGTTATGAAAAGCTGACGTTGGTTCGACATAAGATTGACGAGGATTTTGTGCTGTATATGCACTATATCATCCTTTGCGACGGTCATTGTGAGCGGGTCAAACATCAGAATAAGGCTCGGAGTGTCGGCTATGATTTCAAACAGCATATTATAGTGCTCTACCATAAACTGCATTGTGCCGATAGAGCCGTAGTTTTGCAGTGTGTTGAGCACGGTTTTGTTGCCGCTGTAGTCTACGGTGAAAACTCTTACGCTTCCGCTTATCACAACGCCGAGTCTGCGGTTGGCGCCCGCCTCGATCACGTAATGCTGCTCCGGTTCAAGCTCGATCAAATCGGGCTCGGCATGAAGTATGAACCGCTTCGCTTCCTCGTCGCTCATCCCCGTGAAAAACGGGTGCTTTTGAAAATATTTTAAATTGTCACCTTGCAGCAGTTCCTTGTATTTGTTCATTTCAGCGCTCCTGATAAAAAATATTTCTTCAATTATTCAATACAAATTAATTATACCAACATTTTTTTGCAAATGCAACGCTTTTTGTGCCGCTGCTTTTTACAATTGTGTTATTGAACAAAAATATTTTAAATATATATGAAATATGCACATTGGCGGCGGCGCGATAATGTGGTAAAATGTATACATATGCGCTGTTGACAGAAAACGGCGGCGCATTTGCCGATTCTGAACTCGGAGGAAGATTATGAAATTAAAGGGTATAAGGGTACCTCACAAAAAGAACACGGCGCACGCTGCGCCGGTGCGAATTTCCGTGCCGAAAACCGTGCGGATACCGATGTCTATGCACATCGGCAAGCCCGCCAAGCCCGTGGTGAAGCGCGGCGACAGGGTGCTGGTGGGACAGCTTATCGCGGAGGCGGACGGCTTTATTTCCGCGCCAGTTCATTCGGGTGTTTCGGGCAAGGTGCTTAAAATTGACGAAATGATGACGGCTATGGGCTTTAAGGTTCCCGTTGTTGAGATCGAGACCGACGGCTTGCAGGAGGTCGCCGAAACGGTAAAGCCGCCCGACGTTCACGACCTCGACAGCTTTATCGCGGCGGTGCGCGAGAGCGGAGACGTGGGGCTTGGAGGCGCGGGCTTCCCGACCTTTGTCAAGCTGAGCGTCAAGGATCTGAGCAAGCTTGAAGCGGTCGTCATCAACGGAGCCGAGTGCGAGCCGTACATAACATCGGACACACGGACGATGATAGACCGCGCGGAGGATATTTTCGGCGGCATTGAGCTGCTGAGAAAATACTTAAAAGTGAAGCGTTTTATCATCGGAATCGAGAACAACAAGCCCGAGGCTATTGAAAAAATGCGCTTCCTCGCCGAAAGGACCGACGGGGTAGAGGTTTGCGCTCTGCCGTCTGTCTATCCTCAGGGCGGCGAAAAGGTGCTTGTTTACAACACCTTCGGAAAAATGATCCCGAAGGGCGGGCTGCCGCTCGACGTGGGGGTTATCGTTATTAACGTTACGACTCTCGCTTTTATCTCAAAATATATCGAAACGGGAATGCCGCTTGTCGAAAAGTGCATAACCGTTGACGGCTCGGCTGTTAAAGAGCCGAAAAACGTGATAGTGCCCGTGGGAACGGCGATTTCCGACGTACTTGAAAGCGTGGGCGGCTGCAAAAGCGAGCCCGCAAAGGTGCTGTACGGCGGTCCGATGATGGGCATTGCCGTGCCGGATTTGAGCGCGCCGATACTTAAAAACACAAACGCCATTGTCGCTATGGACGAAAAGGAAGCCGCGCCGCCAAAGGTCACTCCGTGCATCAACTGCGGAGCGTGCCTGAACGACTGCCCGCTGAGACTTGACCCGCGCGCGATTTCAAGAGCATACAAGAAAAACGAGCCCGAGGATCTAAAAAACCTCTGTGTTGATTTGTGTATGGAGTGCGGCTGCTGTTCGTTTGTGTGCCCCGCAAAGCGGCACTTGGTTCAGACAAACAAGCTCGCCAAGGCGGTGCTGCGCGAATATGCGGCAAAACAAAAGGCGGAAAAGGAGGGTGCGAAATGAATAAGCTGATATCTTCCGTGTCGCCGCATTTTCGCGGGCAGCGCACCACTCAAAACATTATGTTAGATGTTATTATAGCGCTTATCCCCGCCGTTATCGCCTCGGTCATTTTCTTTGGGCTTAAAAGTCTTCTCGTTTTGGCGGTTTGCGTTGCTTCGTGCGTCCTGTCCGAATTAGGCTTTGAAAAGCTCTGCAAAAAAGAAAACACCGTGTCCGACCTTTCGGCTGCGGTCACGGGTATAATACTCGCCCTCAACCTTCCGGTTGACGTTCCGCTGTGGCAGGCGGCATTGGGCGGAATTATTGCGATCGTAGTTGTAAAACAGCTTTTCGGCGGCATAGGACAAAACTTTGCCAACCCCGCAGCAACAGCGAGGATCATTCTTATGACCGCTTTTTCGGGAACGCTAACAAGCTGGGCAGTTCCTCAGGCGTTCAATTTGCTTCCGGACGCCGTGACCGGAGCCACTCCGCTTTCGATGATCGCGAAGGGCGAAACTGCCGATCTGCCGACCTATCTTGATATGTTCCTCGGCAACACCGGCGGCTGTCTCGGTGAAACGAGTGCGCTTGCGCTCGTGATCGGCGGCGTTTATCTGCTTATCAGAGGCGTTATCACATGGCACACGCCAGTCGCTTTTATAGGCACAGTCGCGGTGATGTCTCTCGTCTGCGGTCAGGACGCGCTTGCTCAGGTGCTTTCGGGCGGACTTATGATTGCTGCGTTCTTTATGGCGACCGACTACTCATCTACTCCTGCCACAAAATGGGGCAAGGTTATTTTCGGCGTGGGCTGCGGACTCATAACGATTTTGATACGGTTCTGGGGCAACTTCCCCGAGGGCGTCAGCTTCTCGCTGCTTATTATGAATATCCTGACGCCGTATATCGAAAAACTCACGCGCGCAAAGCCGCTGACCGGAGGTGCCGTAAAGAAATGAAAGACATTGTAAAGCCGATCGCGGTGCTTGCCGCTATTTGTCTTGTCGTCACGGCGCTGCTCGCATATATAAATTCCGTCACCTCGCCGATCATAGCAAAAGCAAACGCAAAGGCTGAGGCTGAGGCGGTTCAGGAGGTTCTTCCCGGCGCGGCAAGCTTTGAGACTGTATATGAAAAGGGCGGAGAGAACAGCATAGTAGCCGCTCTGCCCGAGGAAGTGACGACCGTCTACAAGGCTGACGACGGCTCGGGCTATGTGTTCAAGCTGACAGTAAAGGGCTACGGCGGAGATATAACCCTGATGTGCGGAATAAAATCCGACGGCTCGATAGAGAGCACAAAGACGCTCAACCACAGCGAAACGAGCGGAATAGGCTCAAAGGTGGTTGACAACGGAAGCGACTACCGCAAGCAGTACGAAGGCAAAACAGCCGATAAGCTTGACGAGGTTGACGCGGTCACAGGCGCGACTATTTCCTCAAAAGCGTATAAAAAAGCCATTACCGCAGCGTTTGACGCGTTCGCAACGATAAAGGAGGCGAAGTAAGTGAATAAGCTGCAAAACCTCAGCAAGGGTATTATAAAAGAGAACCCCGTTTTAGTGCTTGTTTTGGGCACCTGCCCCACGCTCGCCACCTCTACCAGCGTGGTCAATGCGCTGGGAATGGGAGCCGCCGCCACGATAGTGCTCATATGCTCAAACGCGGTTATTTCAGCGCTGAGAAAAGTCATCCCCGACAAGGTGAGGATCCCCTGCTACATAGTTCTGATAGCAGGCTTTGTTACAATGGTGCAGATGCTTGTTAAGGCGTTCGCACCCGCACTTGACCAATCACTCGGCATTTTCCTTCCGCTCATCGTTGTAAACTGCATTATTTTAGGCAGGGCGGAGATGTTTGCCAACAAAAACACAGTTATCGACTCTGTGCTTGACGCCGTCGGCATGGGCGCGGGCTTCACGCTTGCACTGTCGCTTATGGCGGTGATCCGCGAGGTGTTTGGCAACGGAACCTTCCTCGGTATTGAGATCCCCGTGTTCGTCGATAACAAAATCTCTATCCTGACAATGGCTCCCGGCGGCTTCTTTGTGTTCGGAATCCTTATTGCCGCAATGAACAAGTTCGCCAAGAACAAGCCAAAAAAGAAGAGCTTCGGCTGCGATAGCTGTCCGCAGGCAGCCGCTTGCGGCAGAGCGGGAGCAGGCTGCGGCGATAAAGCGGAGGTGAGCGCGAAATGACAAAGTTTATTGTAATTCTGCTTTCGGCTGTTTTCGTTAACAACTATGTGCTCTCGCGCTTTTTGGGAATCTGCCCGTTTTTGGGCGTTTCAAAAAAGCTTGACTCCGCCACGGGCATGAGCCTTGCGGTAATATTTGTAATGATGATGGCTACCGCCGCCACATGGCCTATACAGACGTTTTTGCTCGACCCCAACGGCTTGGGATATTTGCAGACTATCGTTTTTATTTTAGTTATAGCGGCTTTAGTGCAGCTTGTTGAGATAGTTCTGAAAAGATATATTCCCGCGCTTCATCAGTCGCTGGGCGTTTATCTGCCGCTGATCACCACAAACTGCGCGGTGCTCGGCGTTACAATTCTAAACGTGACGGATTACCCCGATGACTTTCTCAGTGCGATGGTTAATTCGTTCGGAAGCGGCTTGGGCTTCTTCCTCGCTATGGTAATGTTTTCGGGCGTGCGTTCCAAAATCGAGAGCGCTGATATTCCCGAAAGCTTTAAGGGTCTGCCCGTGACGCTCATCGCGGCTTCGATCACCTCGCTGTCGTTCCTCGGATTCGGCGGCGTGGTTGAAAATATGTTTCCCGCTTGACGGAGGTGCGCTGAATGAATGAAATTCTTATCGCGGTGATCCCCGTTGTGATTATCGGTATAATCTGCGCCGCTGTGCTTGTCGTCGCCTCAAAGCTTATGGCAGTCAAGGAGGACGAGCGCTTTCCCGCCGTGCGCGACTGCCTGCCCGGAGCAAACTGCGGAGCCTGCGGCTATGCGGGCTGTGACGGCTACGCGAAGGCTTTGTGCGAGGATCCAAACGTCCCTGCCAACCTGTGTATTCCGGGAGCGGATTCGGTTGCAAAACAGCTCAGCGAGGTGCTGGGCGTCGAGTTTGAGGACGTTGTTGAGCAGGTAGCCGTTGTGCACTGCTCGGGCGACTGCGCCCACACTCAGGACAAGGTGATATACAGCGGCATAGAGAGTTGCAAGGCGGCAAAGCTTATGTACGGCGGCAAGGGAAGCTGCTCATACGGCTGTCTCGGCTTGGGCGACTGCGCAAAGATATGTCCGCAGAACGCGATTTTTATCAGGGACGGCGTTGCCGATATCCGTGCCTGCGATTGTATAGGCTGCGGACTCTGCGCAAAAACCTGCCCGAATCACCTGATCTCGCTTGTTCCCGACACGAAAAAGACGGTCGTTGCGTGCAGTAATCACGACAAGGGAGCTGTTACCCGCAAGGTGTGCACAAGCGGCTGTATCGGCTGCCGTAAATGCGAAAAGACCTGTCCCAACGGTGCGATAAAGGTCGTCAACAACGCGGCAGTCATAGATTACGAAAAGTGTACCGACTGCGGAGCCTGCGCCGAGGCGTGTGCCGTGCAGTGTATAAAAATATTGGATTTGAGCGGCTGCCACAGTTTTGGAAAGGAAAAATAATTTTATAAACTGCTTGCAGTAGATTGACAATAAAAATCTTTTGACTCGTTTGTAGTGACAGGGCTTGCCCCTGTCTGTCCCAATCGCTGTGCGATTGGGACGGGAGCCCGCGAGGGGCTCCCCTACAATTTCGTTATCAAGCTATATATAAACAATAAAAAAACAACCGTACAGCTCTATGTGAGTTACACGGTTGTTTTTTTATGTGATTATTATATCAAACCAGCTTTGCCAAGTCGGGCAAAATTTCAAGCGTGCGCTTTAAAATACCCTGCATATACGCCAATGCCGTGCCGTAGTTTGTGAAAGGCACTCCGCTGTCCTCCGCGAACTTGCGGCGGTATTTTACCTCGCGCTCGTTGAGCATACAGCCCCCGCAGTGTATCACCAAATCAAACGGCGACAGATCCTCAGGGAAGCCCTTGCCCGAGCAGGTTTCTATTTCTAAACTTTTGCCCGTGTGCTTCCTGAGCATTTTAGGAAGCTTGACTGTTCCGATGTCGTCGCACTGGCGGTGGTGTGTGCAGCCCTCGGCAATCAGAACGCGGCTGCCGTCCCTGAGCTTTTCGATTGCCGCCGCGCCGAGCACAGCGGATTTTAAAAAGCCCTTGTAGCGCGCCATAAGAATCGAAAACGAGGTGAGCGGAACGGTTTCGGGGACGATATCCTTAACCATTCCGAACGCCTGACTGTCCGTTATCACGAGCTTAGGCGGAGCGCCTATTTTTTCGAGCGTCAGCGCAAGCTCGGCGTCGCGACATACGACGGGCACGGCTCCATGGTCGAGCAAATCGCGTATCGTCTGCTGCTGCGGGAGGATAAGCCTGCCTTTTGGCGCGGCTTTGTCTATTGGCACAACTAACACTACGATATCTCCACGTTCAACGAGGTCGCCGCAAAGGTGCTTTTCCTCTGTGTCGCTTTTCGACATTCTCGCCACGGTTTCCTTTAGCAGCTCAATATTTGTTTTATTCAGAGCGCTGACGGCTATCCCGTCGTCAAAGACTGCTTCTCCCGTCAGATCGCATTTGTTGTAAGCGATTATAAATGGGATATTTTTTTGCCTGAAAATTTCAAGCAGCTCCGAATCGGCGGCGGTTTTGCCCGCCGTGCCGTCCACCACGAGCACAGCGATGTCAACGCGGTTCAGCACCTGCTTTGTGCGGCGCACGCGCTCCTCGCCCAAGGCTCCCTCGTCGTCAAAGCCCGGGGTGTCTATTATCATTACGGGACCGAGAGGCAGCAGCTCCATAGCCTTGCTTACGGGGTCGGTCGTCGTTCCCTTTACGTCGGACACCACCGAAAGCGGCTGATTTGTAAAGGCGTTTACAACGCTCGATTTGCCCGCATTGCGCCTGCCGAAAAATCCGATGTGAGTCCTTTCTCCTGACGGAACAGCGTTCAATGACATATTATCAGTCCTTTTTTATGAGAAAATTTATCCCGCAGTCGGCGCCTTAACCTGCTGCGAATTTTACCGCGGTGCCTGACGCCATGAGTTCTGCCGTGCCTTCCATTATAGACGCGCTGGAAAATCTCACGCATACAACCGCGTCGGCGCCCATCGACTGAGCCTGAGCTACCATACGGCTCACGGCAACCTCACGCGCCTCGGCGAGCATTTTTGTGTAGGAGACAACCTCGCCGCCGACAAGATTGCGGAAGCCCGCTCCTATATCTTTAAATGCGTTTTTGGATTGAACAGTGTTGCCCGTCACCATGCCGAGCGGGATAAGCGTTTTGCCTGCAATGTTATCTGTGGTTACAACGATCATGATTATCCTCCTTGGTTTGTTGAATCATTTTTGCTAAGCCTGCCGGACAAAAAATGATTCCGTTTGGCTTTTGCAGATCAATTATATCATACGCGGCAATAAAAAACAATATATTGCCGAATAATCAGGTTGTATTTCGGAAATACGTCAAATAACCGTTATTTTTTACCTTTTTGAGGAATAAAGAACTCTATCGCCGAGGGGATATTTTCTATCTCAACGGTTTTGCCCGGGTCGCGCTTTTCGCCGTCGAGCGACCAGCTTATTTTTTCGTCGCACTCAAACCTCACGTGTTTTGAGTGAAAAAGCGTTATGCCGTCGTAGTCGAAGCGCTTATTTTTCAAGGCTCTGAAAATGTTTATGAGCCTGCGCGGACTCGCAGGCTTTTCAACGAGAATGACCTCATGAAGTCCGTCCGACAAATCGACCTCGCTTCCGCCGTAGTGAAGCAAGCCGCCGATACATGTGGAATTGCTGACCGCGCCGAAAACATAATCGCCCTCGCACACCTTTTTCCCGTCGTCAAATACCTTCATGTGATACGACCTTGTAAATGGCAGTTCGCGCGTCCCTTCAAGGATATACGCCGCTCTGCCTATCCGCTTTTTCAGCCACGCGGGAGTCAGATAGGAGCTTTCGGACAAAAAGCCGAAGGACGCAACATAAACAAAACAGCGCCCGTTCATTTTTCCGATATCAAGCTTTTGCTTTTTGCCGTTGAATATATCGTTTAAGGCGCGGCTAACATCTGTAGACAGCCCGAGAGATTTTGCGAAATCGTTTGTTGTGCCCGCAGGCAGATATGCAACCGGCGGACAGCTTTTCAAGCCGTTAAGCCCGTTTATCGTTTCGTTAAGCGTTCCGTCGCCGCCGAGACAAATAACCAAAGCATAACCTCCGGCGCGGCGGCGCGCTATGTTTTCCGCGTCGTTTGCGCAGTGAGTATATGCCGTGTCGCACCCGTACCCGCGGAGCCGCAAAGCCCTGCGGATAACCTCAACAGCGGATTTGTTATTTGCCTTGCCCGCGGCGGGGTTGGCAATGACTAATGCGTTCATATTATCCTCCGAATAAGCGCGACCGGGCGCTTTTGCCTGCCTTTGATAACAAAAATTCAACCTGAATGGTACCCGGATCATGCAAGCCAAAACGTACACCGGCGCGCCGCAGTTATGCCGGTCGTGCGCCGATGTGCCGTTTGGTTATAACAGTGAGCTGCTTTATTGCTCTTCGCCGTCGGCAGGCTCCTCCAAATCGGGCAGATCCTCGCCGTCGCCCTCGATATATTCGCAGTCCTCATCAAGCGAGCCGAAAACCTCCTCTGCGATGATTTCAAGAACCTCTCTCGCCTCGGGGATCGGCAGACCCATGAAGAAGTGTACCTGATTTACAAACAGATAAACATTTATGTCGAGATCCTCATTCTCGGCAATAGTTTCGAGCTTCGCTGCGTCAGCGCTGAGAATATCGTGAGTGCCGCTGAATACGCTTATGGGCGGCAGCCCCTTTAAATCTCCGTAAATGGGGCTAACCGCAGGGCTTGTCAAATCAATTCCGCCCGCATACTCCCTGCCCTGATAAGCTAAGGTTTCTATTTTAAGCAGCGGATCGGATTTTTGAAGCTCTTCCATTCCGGGGTTGGTGTTTGTTATGTCGAGCCACGGAGAGAGCAGTATCGCCCGTTTCGGCATAGGAAGCGCCTGATATTTTATCCTCTGCAAAAGCGAAAGCGCAATTCCGCCGCCCGCTGCGTCGCCCGCGAAAATAATATCCTGCGGATCAACCTCTTTTACGTTTATCATATACAGATAACGGTCAATGAGCATTGTATGTACGTCGGCGACATGGTGAGCGGGAGCCTTCGGATAAACGGGAAGAATCAGCTTTGCGCCTAAAATGTCGGCAAGCCTTTTGCAGAATTTGAACTGGAGCCGTGACGGGTCAGCCCAAAAGTTGTGGCCGTGAATATAGAAGATAACAAAGTCGGAGTACTCCTCTTCGGGATACAGCACAAAGGTGTCGTCAAAGTCGTCGTACTCGGCAAAGCCGAGCTTCCTTGAAAAATCGGGAAGGGTATACGGAAGGCTGCTCTGCTCCAAGGCTTCCTCATAGCTCACTTGTTCCGCGCAGCGGCAGGGGAGCCTTCTCATGGCGTCCTCAACAACAAGGCTTTTTATGCTGCGCTCCTGCTTTTTAGCCTGAACCGCCTTGACCGCTACCGCGCCCGCGACAGCCGCCGTCGCCGCGGCGGTTATGCCGAGAGCTATTTTGGTTGATTTTTTCATATGCAATACTTTATTCGCATTTGCCGAAGCAAAGCTGCTTATAGCTTTTTTCATGGGAAAAACCTCCTCGGAGAATCCTTTTTCTTTTAATTATACCACAAAATTTCACAGAATCAAAGTGTTTTTTAAGATGTTTCACAAAACAGGCAGTCAAATTTAACAATCTGTCTATATAAAAGGTTCCCTTAAACCATAAGCGAGCCTATTGCCGTAAGCGCCGAGCGCGCGCAGAGCACCTTTCCCCGTTCGCGCACACAGGCGCACAGCAGAGCGCCGCCGCGCTTTTCTCCGAACTCGGAGAGAATGCCGGCAAGCGCTTTAGGCAAAGCGGGATATTCAAAAATAAGATAATATTTTCCGTTCCATTCGCAGGCGGAGTTTTTGACGCAGTTGAACCCGCGTCTGAATGCCGCCTCCGCCGCGTCAAGCAGAGCTCCGCTTTCGTCAAATTCGTAGCATAACGCTCCGCCGCGCTTTAAGCGGTACCTGCGCGGCTTGTTTTTGACGGTAACTAACAGGTAACAGCCGTCGCCGAGCATTATAGCCTCCACGTTGAGGCGCTTTCCGCGCGTGTCAATTCCCGAGCGCAGGCAGGCAAGCCGCGTGAGACGCAGCAGAATTTTGCGCGAGTGCGCATCGGACATACTCATCACGCCGAAATCAAGCGCGAAATCCCGCATATCGCTGCCGCCCAAAACCACCAACACACGTTTCTCGTCAAGCCTGTTGATTTTCAAACCGCACACCTCTCTTACAGCTCATATACTTTCATAATATGCGAGGAAAAAGAAAAATGCAAGCGATTTTTATTGGAAATGATATTGCCAAAATTTAACGAAGATGTTATACTTATTTTGTACTATATTCAGGAAAAGCTCTGAATATCCGATGATCAAAATATTAACAAAAGGGGTGCATTTTTATGCCAAAGTGGCTCAACGACGCGGTGTTCTATGAAATATATCCGCAAAGCTTTTATGATTCCAACGGCGACGGAATCGGTGATATCAACGGTATCATTCAAAAGCTCGATTATGTAAAGGGACTCGGCTGCAACGCGATATGGCTGAATCCCGTGTACGATTCTCCTTTTATGGACGCGGGCTATGACGTGCGCGACTACTACACCGTGGCGCCGCGCTACGGCACAAACGACGATTTGGTGCGTCTTTTTGAGGCTGCTCACCGCAAGAATATGAAAATCCTGCTTGACCTTGTGCCGGGTCACACCTCCGACACGCATCCGTGGTTTTTAGCAGCTAAGCGCGCCCGTGAAAGCGACCTTTCCAACCGCTATATTTTCACCAAAAGCGTTTGGGACGCTCCGCCCGAGTACCGCATGATGTGCGGCATCTGCGAGAGGAACGGCAACTACATGGTGAATTATTTCAGCTCGCAGCCCGCGCTCAACTACGGCTTTTATGAGATAACCCATCCCGAATGGCAGCTTCCGCCCGACCATCCCGACTGTCTGCGCACTGCCGAGGCAATCAAGGCTGTGATGCGCTTCTGGCTCGACAAGGGAGCCGACGGCTTCCGCGTTGATATGGCGGACTCGCTCGTTAAGAACGACGATGAGAAAATAGCCACGGCGAAAATCTGGCGCGGCGTAAGAGAAATGCTCGACGCGGAATATCCCGAGGCTGCCATGATTTCCGAATGGTGCAATCCCGACCGCGCCATTACAAACGGCGGCTTCCACATGGATTTCTACCTCGATCACTACGGAAACGGCTACAGCAGGCTGTTCAGATTCGGCGAGTGGGGCGATTTGGCGGTGTTCAACAAGAACGGCTTGGGCGATTTAAAGGGCTTTGCCGAGGAATATCTGCCCGCCTATAACCGCACAAAGGACTTGGGCTACATCAGCTTTATGACAAACAACCACGATATGCCGAGAGTCACGGCGTTTTTGGACAAGCAGGCTATCAAGCTTGTAAACGCGTTTATCTTTACAATGCCGGGCGTTCCGTTCCTTTATTACGGCGACGAGATCGGTATGCGCTATCAGGCTGATTTGATAAGCAAAGAGGGCGGCTTCTCGCGAACGGGTTCGCGCACGCCCATGCAGTGGTGCGAGGGCAAGAACCTCGGCTTCTCCGAAAGCGATCACCCCTATCTGCCCGTTGACCTGAGCGACGACGCTCCAACTGTCGATAACCAGAAGGACGACCCCGACAGCATTTACCGCGTTGTGACCGACCTTATCGCGCTGCGCCATAAATACGACGACCTGCACGGCAACGGCGAGCTTGAGTTTATTTATGAGGACGACAAAATACCGTTTGCTTACCGCAGAGGTAATCTGATGATGTTCTTCAATCCTCTCGGAAAAGAGGCAGAGATAAAAACCGATTGCGAGGGCGACGTTGTTTATAAAATCGGCGAGGCGGTCGTAGCGGACGGCAAGGTCAAGATGCAGCCGCAGAGCTTTTTGATGATTACAATATAAGTAACCGGATTATTATCTAACGACAGGCGGGCTGATCAAAAACTCAGCCCGCCTGTATCTAAAAATTTTTATATATGGAGGAATTCCAATGAAAAAATCAGTATTTATGGCATTTATCGCTTCTGTTTGTCTGATAACCTCCGCTTGCTCGGGGCAGGGCACAGGCGTTTCCGTGACTTCCGGCGAGGCAACAACGGTTGAAACAACCGAGGCTGTCAAGAACACCGAAAAACCGACCGAAATTGAAACCGAGCCGGAAACAAAAGAATATACTGCCGTAGAACTCGCAAGCAAAAATTTGGACGAGATAAAAACCATTATGGGAGATAATTATAAATCTGAACACGTCCAGCTAAGCAATGCTTTCAGCAGCAGCGGCACGCCATATATCTATAATTATGATGTGTTACCGGGGTTTGCGTTTGCGACAGATGAAGAAGATTATTACGGAATCTCAATAATGGATGGAGCTAAACTGAATGACCAAATTTCATCCGACATGACATATAATCAAATTGCCGATATAATTGGTGATATGGAAGGCGGGTTAGTCGGTCAGGAAAATAATATTGCTTGTTCAAATGTTGTAGACGGATATAACGTTACTTTCTGTTTTATTGAAAATGATTATATTCGCAACAATAAAGCAAGCGGCGGAAAGATATCAAGTGATGTGCTCAAAGGCGGCGATCCCGAATTGCAAAGCATCGGACTCCGCAGAGAACCGACAGTAAAAGCTACAGAACAGCCGATTTATGAAACAACAAAGGCTCCTTCAACTTCTGATTATTCTTCTTATTTGGGCGTTTGGTCATATAAAGATACTCATGAAATGAAAACAACATTGAATTTCCAAGAAATAAACGGCATCAATGTGAAATTTGAGTTATCAAAAGGTAATAATATTAACGTTGCAGACACAATTATTACAGGAGAGATTGTTGATGGCGTGATTGATTTTGAATATATAGATGGATGGGGCAGCATTGGGCATGGCACGATCACACTAAACGAAAATTCAGTTCATGTGTTCTGTGTTCAGGATGAAAGTAATACATACAAAAGTCCTGCATATAGAGGTGCCAGTCTTGCTTGTGATGAAACATTAACGCGACAATAAAACAAGCAGGTTGGTTATAAGCGAGATATATAAAAGCAACCTTCAAAAAAACCTCGCGGAATTTGAGGGCGTTGTGCCGGGCTGACAACCGAAATAGTCTCTGAGATTATTTGTTTTCTTTGTTTATAAAACGATAAAAGCCTTCCTTCAACAGCACGGCAGATTGCCGGTATCGAAGGAAGGCTGTTTATTTGTTGTTTTTTATCAGCTCGTAAAAATCCTCTAAGCTTCCGTTTTTAATGTCAGAAATATCCTTTTTGTTTCGGTTTATCAGGCAATCGGTCACCAAAAACACATCGAAGCCCTGTTCTGCGGCGCACATATCCTCGTCAACGTCGTTGCCGACCATAATGCTGTTTTCGGGAGAGATGCCGCATTTCTCGCAAATCTCACGGTAATAGCCCAAATTTGGTTTGCTGAAGGTGCTGTTATCATAAACCGTGATGTGCGAAAAATCACCGGACTCCAGCCCTGCCCATTTCAGACGCGTACAGGTCGCGGATATCGGAAAAATCGGGTTGGTAGCCAAAATAATGCGGCTGCCGCTGTTCTTCAAAAGCTCAATGCACTTTGCGGCACAGGGATTGACCCAAGCCGAAGCTTTCGCGGCGGCAAAATCGGTGCGGTAAAAGTCGTCGAAGATCTCCTCGTAAACGAGCATATCTCTGCCGCAGACCGAACTCATCGCTTCCCAGAAAAGCTCGCGGTTCAAACAGCGCCCGTCGTTTTCAGCCATCGCCCCGGCGCCCGCCCATATTCCGCTTTTCAGCGTTTTCGGCTCAAGTCCCAAATCTTGAGAAAATCTTTTGCAGAACGCGGTCAGGTAAAGCTCTATAAATTTAGGAAGATCCATGGGCAGCAGAGTGCCGTCCAAATCAAATAAAAAATTCTTTTTCATAATATCATACCTCATGGATATTTTATCATATTTTTTCGGTTTTTGCAAACGTAATAAATTGAAAAATCACAAACATTGTGTTACAATTAAATCGGAGGGATGAAAATGAAAATTGTACTTACCGATTCTCAGACCGTAACCGACCGCCTTGTGACCGCCGAACCTCTTCGTGAACTGGGCGAGGTTGAGGAATTCGGGCTTCTTGCCTACGACGAGGTCGCCGAGCGCATTGCCGACGCCGACGTTGTGATATGCAACAAGACCCTGCTCGATTCTTACACGCTCAGGCTTGCGAAGAACCTGAAATACATCGGGCTTTTCGCTACGGGATACAACAATATAGATATCGAATACTGCCGCAGGCATGGGATCGCCGTGTGCAACGCCGGCTCATATTCCACCAACGCCGTTGCGCAGCACACCTTCGCGCTTATTTTGGAGGCGTACAACAAAACCGCAAAATACAACGATTATGTGAGCGGCGGACTCTGGAAGCGCAGCGCGACCTTTTCGCCGTTTATTTATCCGCTAAACGAGCTTGCGGGCAAAACCTTGGGCATTGTCGGCTTGGGCGCAATCGGCACCGCCGTAGCTAAAATAGCTAACGCGTTCGAGATGAAGGTCATCGGCTTCAACCGCAGACCTAAAACCGTGGAGGGTGTTGAAAGCGTCGGCTTCAAGGAGCTTTTGGAGCGCAGCGATATCGTCACCGTTCACTGTCCGCTAAACGCCGATTCCAAAGAGATGTTCAATCGCGCCGCCTTCGCTAAAATGAAGCCCGACGCTCTGTTTGTGAACACCGCGCGGGGCGGAGTTGTGTCCGAGGACGACCTGTATTTCGCCCTCCAAAACGACCTTATCGGGGCAGCGGCTCTTGATACCCTTTGCGTGGAGCCGATGGAAGAGGACTGCCTGCTTATGACCGCCAAAAATTGTATTATAACCCCCCACATAGCGTGGGCTCCTGTGGAAACCCGCAAGCGCCTTATGGGTATAGTGGTAGACAATATCAAGAATTTCCTCGCAGGCAAGCCGACAAATAAGGTGAATTAAGAGGAGAAAACCAAAAAGTGACTTGCTTGCCGAAAGGTTAGATGAAATCATTGAACAGGTAAGAAGTCCTGTAACTGCAATTTCTGTTGTTGAATACATTGACAAAAAAGCAGCATAACCAAATCCCCGTGTGCCGAAAGGTGTGCGGGGGCATTTTTTGTTATATCGCAAACTTCTTTTTCCGCCGTTGAGGAAGTTTTCCAAACGAATGATTTTTCCAAAGGCAGGAGGGAGCGCCCACCGTCGCTTTTTGCTTAAAACATATCACAATCAGCGCGAATGTCTAAAAATTGATAAAAAGAATTGAAAATGTCCAAAAAATAAGATAAAATAATAACAAAGAAATATTTGCGCACGACAGCGTATAGGAGGTATTGGAATGAAAAAATTATTATCGCTTTTGCTTGCGGCAGCAATCGTATTCTCGCTTGTTCCGCTGAGTGCTTTGCAGGCGTTCGCGGCGAAAACCGGCGGCTCTGTTTCCCCGGTAGGCAATGATGGGACGCATACTTTTATTGTAGTAGGCTCGCCTGGCGAGATATTCGGCTCGGCTTGGAGCGTTAACGAATCCAATAAGATGACATTGAATGCCAACGGCTGTTATGAAAAGACTTACACCGTTGACAAGGCTTACACCGACGTTCAGCTTAAGGTTGTAAGGGACGGTGTTAATTGGATCGGCGACAGCGAGGGCAAAAATATTGCCTTCAACCTCAAAGGTGCGGGCACGTTTACGGTAACGATCGACCCCGATATCAACGAGATCACCGTAACGGGCGACAACGTTGATTTTGTAACCAAAATGGAATACAGCGCGGTTTACGCGGTGGGCAACGGCAGTGAAGGATGGCTGAACGATATATGCTGGGATGAAGATGAACCGATCAATAGAATGACCGAGGTTGCGGACGACGTATGGGAAATCACGTTTGGGAATGTTCCGGAATTCACTGATTGCGAACTTAAATTCGCGATTGACGGTGAGTGGGCACGCAACTTTGGCGGCACGTTCGTGCGGAGCGGCGCCGAAAGCGACGCTGTTTACAACGGCGGCGGCATTCGCTTTGAAACAGGAAACGACCCGATGACGGTCAAGCTCCGCCTTGACCTCAGCAATTTTAACTTCTCAACCAAAAAGGGCGCGAAATTCACGGTATTGTTCAATCCGGATCATGAAGATACTTATATAGTGGCGGGTTCAAACGCCGAGATATTCGGCACCATGTGGGACTCCTTCAACGAATCCAACAAAATGACAAGGAATAAAGACGGAATATATGAAAAGAGCTACACCGTTGGCTGTGATTATGATGACGTTCAGATCAAGGTCGTAAAGAACAACTGGGATTGGTTCGGCGACAGCGAGGGCAACAATATCGCTTTCAACCTCACAGGCGCGGGCACATTCACCGTGGTAATCGATCCCGACACCAACGAGATCACGGTGACGGGCGATAATGTTGAGTTATTGAATGATTTTAACTATAACTCTGTTTTCGCTTTCGGCAACGGCGAAGGCTGCTGGCTCAACGACTCCGTATGGGATCCCGCTTACGTGGCAAACGAAATGACCGAGGTCACCGAGGACATATGGGAAATCGAGTTTGAGCACGTTACCGAGGAGATTGACCGTCAGGTAAAATTCTCGATCGACGGCGTGTCCACGCAAACCTTCTGCGGTGATTTCGCGGGAAGCGGCGTTCAGAGCGACGCGGTTTACAACGGCAACGAAATCACGTTTGACACCGATTATAATTATCAGACGGTCAAGCTGCAGTTAGACCTCAGCAATTTTAACATCTCAAACAAGACAGGCGCAAAGTTCACGGTCACGATTACAGAGGAGGACGAGGAGCCGACAACAGAGCCTCCCACTGAGCCGCCCACCGCCGCGCCTCCGATGATGTCGGATGATGAGATTTATGAAAACACTCCCCTAATCGTCCCCTCCGGTTCGATTGTTGAATTTACTCCCGAGAACAGCGGTTTGTACCGCTTTGGTACTCCCGGCGACATGAACATTTGGAAAATAAGCGTATTTGACGTCAATTCAAACCTGCTGCAGGACGCGTTTTACAGCTCCCTCGAAAGGATCCTGCACAAGGAAGTTACTTTTTATTTTGAGGTTTATTCCGAAGACGGAGAAGACATGGAGCTGTTTGTCGAACGCCTTCCCGACGAACCCGTGTCGGAGGATACATTCCTGCCCGTTGACACTCATCTCTACCGCTTTACGCCCGAAGAGAGCGGTGAATACGCGTTCGCGGGCGTCAGCATGCTTTACGACGAAGACGGCAACAAGCTTGAGAACCTCGATTATTCCCCTGGAATAAGCTTTTATCACTATTGCGACGATCAGATGACCTATTTTTTCAGGCCGAAAAGCGGATTGCAAACAGGCGTCTCAACAGATGAAACTTCATATTTTATCGTTTCAAAGGCGGGAGATTTCAATAATATAGCGTTCCCGAGGGACAGCGTTGATATATTTATGGGCGACAAGAGCAGCTTGTATGTATACGCCCCGTCACAGCTCGGCAACAGCTTCATCAACGACAACCCAGCGCAGTACGACAATCTCTCGCCGAATTACGTTTCTTTCACAAGCTCGGACCCGTCCGTGGTTAGCGTGGATTCGATCACCACTTATTCAAACCGGAGCTTTGCCAAGCTGAGCGCCAAAAAGTACGGAACCGTTGATATCACCGCCACATCAAAAACCGGGTCTATGGCGATCTGCTCGGTCACGGTCAACGTGATCGATCTGACATCCGGAGATGAAACAACGGAAAACAGTGCAATGTTCACAGGCGCAGGCGAATGGGAATGGATGAAGACGGTCACCTGCTATTACCGCTTCGTTCCCGAGAAGGACGGATATTACGTGTTTGATATTGAAGCCCAGGTCGTGCATTCATACCTTGACGGAAGCACAGCCGACTATATGTTATGCACTCCTGTCGAAGTATCGGGCGACGGTTATCTTTACAATTGCAATCCCTATTACTACTGCGAAAAGGGAGTTGCGTATAATATTCGCGCTCAGGTAAGCATTCAAACCTACGATTGGTCAGAGGAGTCCGAAACGATAGAGTACTTCGCCGGAAGAGCCGTACTAAAAAACTGTGCTGAAGAAGATTTGCCGCCGCGATTTGCGGATATCGACGGCGACGGAGAGATCGGAGTAAACGATGTAATGGCTGTTCAGGCGGTTCTCTGTGAGTATACAAACGCCGACACCGAAGTGGTTCTTCAATTCGGAGACGTAAACCGCGACGGCGTTGTAGACGTAAGGGATATAACCGCAGTCCAGCGCTATTTAGCGGAATACGAAAACCCCTACGGAATAGGCCGCCCGGTCGTCGGCTGAGCCGGCAGCTTGAAGCTGCACCCGGTCCGCGCTTCTAAACAACATAAAAAGACCTTCCTTCAACGCACGCGTAAGACCGCGCCGTTGAAGGAAGGTTTTATTATATTATGTTATTAATAGGCGCCCTGCCCCGTCGTGGCAACGACCGCGCCGTTGAAGGAAGGTTTTTATTATATTATGTTATTAATAGGCGCCCTGCCCCGTCGTGGCAACGACCGCGCCGTTGAAGGAAGGTTTTTATTATATGATGTTATTAGTAGGCGCCCTGCCCTGTCGTGGCAACGACCGCAAAAGCCCCGTGTACCTGAAAGATACACGGGGTGATTTTGGTTTATCCGGGGATGAATCGCTGATTTAATTGACTTTATCAATCTTTATTAGCTTGGGTATACATATTGTCGTAGTAATTCATATACGCGCCCGAGGTGATTTTATCCATCCATTCCTCGTTGTTCAGATACCACTCGATCGTCTCGGCGATTCCCTGCTCAAAGGTGTAGGCGGGCGCCCAGCCAAGCTGCGTGGTTATCTTTGTGTTGTCAATGGCGTAGCGTCTGTCGTGACCGGGGCGATCCTTGACATACTGAATAAGCTCCTCGCTCTTGCCGAGCGTCTTGATGATAAGCTTGACGATCTCAATATTTGCCTTTTCATTGTTGCCGCCGATGTTGTAAACCTCGCCGGTAACGCCCTTGTGGAGCACTGTGTCGATCGCCGCGCAGTGGTCGGAAACGTGCAGCCAGTCACGGATCTGCATTCCGTCGCCGTAAACGGGCAGAGATTTGCCTGACTTGCAGTTGTTTATCATAAGCGGAATGAGCTTTTCGGGGAACTGATAGGGTCCGTAGTTGTTGGAGCACCGTGTGATGTTCACGGGCATACCGAAGGTTTCATGGTAAGCTCGAACAACCATATCGGCGCTTGCCTTGGAAGCGGAATAGGGGCTGTTGGGTGAGAGGGGAGTCGTTTCCTCAAACATTCCCGTTTTGCCCAGTGCGCCGTAAACCTCGTCGGTTGAAACCTGTAAATACTTCACGCCGTCTTTGTACTCGCGTGAATACTTATCGTCGGGTGCGGTTTTCCAGAAGCTTTTTGCGACGTCAAGCAGAGTTTGCGTGCCGATAACGTTTGTGGTGAGGAAGATTTCCGGCTCGGTGATAGAGCGGTCAACGTGAGATTCGGCGGCGAAGTTCACCACTGTGTCGATGTTGTATTTTTCAAAAATTTCGGTCAAAGCCTCTCTGTCGCGGATGTCCGCTTTAATAAAGGTGTAGCGCGGATCGTTTTCGACATCTCTGAGGTTGTCCAAGTTGCCCGCATAGGTGAGCGCGTCGATGTTTATGATGTTGTAGTCGTGACGGCTGAGCATATGATGAACAAAATTTGAGCCGATAAAGCCCGCGCCGCCTGTTACCAGAATGTTTTTCATAGTTTTTTCTCCCTCTTGTTAAATAGAATCCGCAAGGCTGATCAAATACTGACCGTAATCGGTCATTTTAAGCTCTTCGCCCAGCTTCCTGAGCTGTTCGGTGGTTATAAAGCCTCTGCGCCACGCTATTTCCTCAATGCAGCTTATATACATTCCCTGCATGGACTGAATGGTTTCCACATACTCCGCCGCCTTGAGCAGGCCTGTGGGCGTGCCTGTGTCGAGCCACGCCATTCCTCTGCCTAACAGCATAACATCTAACTCGCCGTTTTCAAGGTAAATGCTGTTTATTGAGGATATCTCAAGCTCGCCGCGTGCCGAGGGCTCAATGCTCTTGGCGTATTCAATAACCTTGTTGTCGTAGAAGTACAGTCCGGGCACCGCGTATCTTGATTTCGGCTTTTTCGGCTTTTCTTCAATTGAAAGCACCCTGCCGTTTTCGTCGAATTCTACCACGCCGAAGTCGCGCGGGTTCATAACGGGATAACCGAACACGGTTGCTCCGCTCGATTTTTCGCGCGCTTTCAGGAGCATATTGGGAAAATTCATGCCGTAGAACACATTGTCGCCCAAAATCAGGCAAACGCTGTCGTCGCCTATGAACTCTTCGCCGATTATGAACGCCTGAGCCAAGCCCTTCGGCTCCTCTTGAACTGCGTATTGAAGCGAGATCCCTATCCGGGAGCCGTCGCCGAGCAGCTCGCGGTACATGGGGGTGTCCTCCGGTGTGGAGATTACCAGAATATCGGTGATGTTTGCAAGCATAAGAATTGAAAGCGGGTAATAAATGAGCGGCTTGTCATAAACGGGCAGCAGCTGCTTTGAAACCGTCTTTGTCATCGGATAAAGCCTTGTGCCGCGTCCGCCCGCGAGAATTATTCCTTTCATAGCTAAAGCTCCTTGTGATTAGTTTTTTATTATATCGGAAACTTCGATTTCCCCGTTGATGAACGTATTGAAAAACGAACGTATCCAAAGGCAGGAGTGAGCGCCCACCGGCGCTTTTATGAGTAAATCTTATTCGCGCTCATGGCGAAAAGATAAAGAGTGAACACGGCAAACGGCAGAATTAACAGCATACGCGCCCAAGCGATAACGCGGACGTTTTGCGGACCTTTGATTTTGAGGTTCACACGCTTTTCGGGATGATTCAGCACAAGCAGCAGCACCGCGCTGACAATGGCGACGCCGGAGAACAACGGCTGCATCTTTTCCCAGAGTTGGTTATTTTCATAAATATAGTTATCTATATTGGCGTACTTGCTTTTTTCGTCATACTTGACAGTATATCCGAAAAATCTTTGGACAACCGATTTGTTTACAAAGTCGACCCGGAACATATTTGACGCGCGCAGGATCATCTTTATCAGCAGAGCAAGCTGCATCGCAAAGTCGAACAGCGAGTTGTAGAAGCGGTTGTCGTCGTTCTGAATAAGCACAATGTAAAGGAACGGCGTAAGAAGCGCAAGACGGTAGAACGAAAACGGAGAAAACGCCAGATAGCAGGTGTAAGTGACGGTGATCATATAAACGACGTATTTGCCCGCCATACATCCGCTGCTTTCATAGTCGGAATTTTTAAAGTCACGCGTGTAGCAGTATAAGTAAATAAGCACAAGAGCTATCGCGAAGAACGAGATACCGCCGAAGCTTGTACTGAGATTTGACGGAAACATTTCCTCAAGCATCTGCTTTGCGGGTCCGGAATTCATAGATTCCTCGTAGCCCGGCGCGCCTCTGAAAAACAGCTTTTGCACTATCAGACCCGAAGAAGCGATAGCTGCCTTGACGAAAAGGCGCAGAATGTTCTTTTCGGTGATCATCAACGCTGCCAGGAAAGGAAGCAGGAAAAACGGCTTGATGGAAATGGCGAGCACCGACCACGCAATAAAAGCCCGGTGCTTGTTTTTCAGCAGGCAGTTTATCGCCAACACCGACGCAGCGATCATAAGAATGTCGTTTTGACCCGAATAGCAAACCGACAGGTAAATATATGTTGAGCTTGCCGTCAGGAACATTACCCACACGCTCTTTGATTTGTCGCCCGTGATGCGCATAGTGATTTTTTTTGCGTAAATGAGCACGATTACCGTGACGACGACCAAAAAGAATTTGGAATAAGCGAGCATGAGCGCGGAGCTCATTATGGGTTTGCCGAAAAACCTCTGCATTATCCAGATCGGGATATTCCATATGGACCACGGCAGCACCGACATAAGCTCGCTGCCCATGTGCGCGTGGTGAACATGGTTCACGTTTTCAGCTGTAAAGGCGTAAAACTCGCGGAACCTGCCGTCGGCGATGCTGTCCCACACATTGGTTGACCAAATCGTAAGGCTTTGGGTGTCCCATGTGGAGGAGGTTAAAAATACAAACATTCCGGTGACTATCGCGATTATCCACTCGGCAAGGTACACCTTGTCGCTTCGATACATATTTAAAAATTTTTCTTTCACTTTAACAAAACACTCCAAACCGCCGCCTGTAATCAAAAGGGAAGGTAGCCGCCCAGCGAAAACAGGGCGATACCGCACATCAGCACGATCATTCCGATAACCTTTTTGACGGTGAATTTTTCCTTGAGAAATATAAATCCGAGCACCGCCACAAAAATATATCCCGCGCTCTCAAAAATGGGACCTGCGGACACATCCACGAATTTGTAGCAGTACATTGTTATCAGCATAGAACAGAAGAACATTCCGTAGGCGATCAAAACAAGCGGATTAAGATATTCTTTTATTTTGCTGTCGTATATTTTGTCGGCGCTTTTTTTCAGCAATATCTGTGATACGGACGAAATGAACACCGAAACCAAAAATACGCATGAAAAAACCGTTACAAGCTGTTCGTTACTCATTGTTCGACACCACCAATACAACGCCCGCGAAAACGATTATCGAGCCGACTATTTTATACCATGTGATGTTGTCCCCGAGAAACAGCGCACCCCAAAGCATACCCCATGCTATGCAGATAGCCTTGTTGGTGAACGCCACGGTGAGCGGCAGCTTTTTGAGCACCTGCTGCCAGAGAATAGCGTAAATCCCCAAAAACATTACCGCAAGCCCTGCGAACAGAAGAAAATAAAACGAGAGGAAGTCGTTATTAAAGGCGAGCTTCATAAATACGCCGACAAACGAATACAAAAGCAGTATCGCGTGAAGCACCGCATAGGTTTTTATGTCAAATTTTTTTTTGTTATTATCCATGTTTTTCGTCCTCAAAGCCTATCCTGTCACGGATAACAAACTGCGGAGCGCGGTTTATGCTCAGGTATATTCTTCCCACATATTCGCCCACCATGCCCAGCATAAGCATTATCATGCCTCCGATGAACAGCAGGACCGCCATTGTTGAGCTCCAGCCCAACAGAGATTCGGGAACGATTATTTTATGTATTATAACATAGATGCCGAACAGAAAGCCTGCAGCGGCTGTGATAAAGCCGAGGAAGGTGGCGAAGCGCAGCGGCTTGACCGAGAAAGAGGTGAAGCCGTTTATCCAAAGAAGAAGCAGTTTTTTCAGACTGTAGCCCGAGGAGCCCTCGAAGCGCTCTCTGTGGTTGACCTCGACGTTTGTAACCTTTTTTGTGGCGCGCAGCAGAAGTCCGCTCATGTACGGGTAGGGGTTTTCATAGCGTAATACTTCATCTACCACGTATCGGCGGCAGGCGAAGTAGCTCATTATTTTCAGATCCTTCGGTTTGCTCAGCAGCCAGCACGCCATCATGTCGTTGACCTTGCTGCCGAAGTTGCGGAAGCCCGAATGCTGCTTGTTTTTATACTCGGCAAACACCAAATCGAAGTCGCCGAGCTTGTCTATCAGCTTGAATACCTCGTTGGCGGGGGTTTGTCCGTCATCGTCAAGGCAAACCACGATGTCGCCCGTAAGATATGTAAAGCCCGCCATTATCGCCGAATGCTGACCGAAGTTGCGGGACAAATCAAGCCCCTTGACGCGCGGATTTGCCTTTGACAGCGCCTTTATCGTGTCAATAACGCGGTCGGGCGAGTTGTCGTTAATAAGAATGATTTCATAATCGTAGCCTCCGTGCCCCGTGACGGTGCCGACGATCTCGTCAACTACACTGCCGACTGTGTTTTCGGAGCGGTAGCACGGAATTACAAATGAAATTTTTTCCATTTATTATTCACCCTTTTTCATATTATCCCAATCGGCGCGAAGTATTCCCATGAACACCATGTCGTACCCTGTGCCGTCTATAATAACGTCCTCTCTGAAAGTGCCCTCATATTTAAAGCCCGCGTTTTCATAGCTTTTGATCGCGCGGGTGTTATCGGCGAACACGCGCAGGAACACGCGGTTCAGTCCAAGCTCCTCAAATGCGTACTCCAAAGCGAGCTTAGCCGCAGCGGAACCGATCCCTTTGCCTCTGCATGAATCTTCTCCGATAAAAATGCCGTACTCGCATTTTTTGTTGACGGGGTCAATGTCGCGCAGATAAACCGAGCCGACCTCCTCGCCCGTTTCGTTGTCGGTGATCATAAACTGAGCCACCTCGCCGGTCTGAACGCGGCTGCGGTACCAATTAAGGTGTCCCTCGGCGGTCAGCGGAGTTCTGTAAATAAAATGCTCCATTACCGAAGGGGCGTTGCGCCACTTTACGATTTTGTCTGTGTCAGTCTCGGTTATCGGGCGTATGGACGCGCTGTGTTTTTTGCTTGTTTTGTTTTGCATATTATCAGCCCTTGTAGAACTTAATTACGGTATCAATTACCTTGTTTATATCGCTGTCGCTCAGTCCGTAGTACATCGGAAGCCGGAGCAGCCTGTCGGATTCCCTTGTAGTGTATTCGTCCTCGCCGTGGAAAACACCAAACTTTTGACCCGCAGGGGCGTTGTGGAGCGGAATGTAATGAAACACGGCTAAAATGCCGTTTTCTTTGAGGAAGGAGATAAGCTCGGTACGCTCATCCAAGTCCTTTGCTTTTAAGTAGAACATATGCGCGTTATGCTTGCATTCGGCGGGGATAACCGGGCGCTGAACAAAGCCTTCATTTTCAAGCTCCTCAAAAGCATTGTAATATTTGTTCCATGAAGCTAAACGGTCGTTGTTGATTTTTTCAGCCTCCTGAAGCTGTGCCCAAAGGTAAGCGGCGTTCAGGTCGCTCGGCAGATAAGAAGAGCCTTGGTCTACCCAAGTGTATTTATCTATCTGACCGCGCAGGAACACGCTGCGGTTGGTGCCCTTTTCGCGGAGTATCTCGGCTTCCTCGATTTTGGCAGGGTCTTTGATAAGCAGCGCTCCGCCCTCGCCCATGCTGTAGTTTTTTGTTTCATGGAAGGAATAGCAGCCAAAGTCGCCGATAGTTCCGAGAGCTTTACCCTTGTATTCCGACATAACGCCCTGAGCCGCGTCTTCAACAACCTTCAGGTCATACTTTTCGGCTATTTCCATAATAGTATCCATTTCGCAGGAAACACCGGCGTAATGTACGGGAACTATCACCTTTGTTTTTTCGGTGATCGCGTCCTCGATTTTAGTTTCGTCTATATTCAGAGTGTCGGGACGGATATCGACAAACACCAACTTCGCACCGCGCAGTACAAACGCGTCTGCGGTTGAGCAGAAGGTGTACGATGGCATAATAACCTCGTCGCCGGGCTGAATGCCGAGCAGCAACGCCGACATTTCAAGTGCGTGCGTGCATGAAGTGGTCAGCAGCGCTTTGGGAGTACCTGTTTTGTCCTCGATCCACTTGTTGCACTTAGCGGTAAAGGGACCGTCGCCGCAAATTTTGTGGTTTTTAATGGCTTCGCTTATGTAATCGGTTTCGGGTCCTAAGAACGGAGGTACGTTAAACGGGATCATAAAGTTTCCTGTCTTACTCATTTGGTTCTCCTTTTCAAAAGAAAGAGTGTTGTTGATAATATCTCATACAGTAATAATTATATTATAACAAAAAGGAAAAGTCAACCAAACAAGGCTTATATACCATTTTCGATTATAGAAAATTAATACTGTTCGCACCGCAATTTTGTTAAAAATTAAATTTAAAGAAAAAGGCGCGCCCAAAGGCTTTTACTCATAAGGATGATTTGAAATTAAAATTGAAACAGCCGATTGGGAGCCTAAACAATAAAACACTGTACAGCTAAAAAGTCTGTACAGTGTTTTTCTATCAAATAACGTGTATTAGTATACAAGTTTATTTATCAGAAATATTATCTGAATAATAAAGGCGGATACTCGTAAACCACGAACACCAGTACTATTTAGATTTCAGAATTAATACAAACACGATAATTCGTCCTTAATTGCAATTCTTTGTGTATATAGACAAGTATATGCTCTACCTATAGCACCAAAAAAAAGGTGACACTTAGGGCATCGGGACTTATCTTTGCCGAACGAAAGAATGTGTGACGTTGCAATATCAGGATAAGGATCAATATAGTATATATCTCGTATACCTAATTGAAATGCTTTTTTTGAGCATAATACACATGAACTTGCAGAAGTGAACAATTTACCACCCTGTATCCCTTCTCCTCCATATTTTACAATTTGTAAAAAAGCGTTTTCTTCAGCGTGAAGAGATCGAGTATGAACCTGGTTGTTCTGACCAGTTATTTCTTCGTATTCATCTTTAAAACAATATGGGCATAGACGACCTTTTAGTGTAGAGAGAGTAGTTCTGTTTTTATATTTTTGGTGCATATGTTCAACAAACTCTTTGTCTTCAATTTCAAATGTACTAAAAGAATCGCGATCTTTATTTACCAAATAGTTTTCAGCATTCCTTAAGTTACACGGCACTTGTCCCTCTGCTACACTATTCCAACCAACTGCCTTAATACTAAAATGAGAGTCAGTAATTACAGCTCCGACTTGCCTTGAAAGACAACCAGAGTTCAATTTTGCATTATATGCGATTTGCATACATCGTTCAACACTCGTAGGAGTTATTAACCCTGGGTGTTTAATTAACGTAATGTATTTTATTAAAGATTCAGTTACAAAATACTTTTCTTTGGTTGATTCGTAAGGATTGTATAAATATATATCAGCTAACTGTACACATGCACCGATATCCTGATTCGTAAACTTTGATTCTCCTTTAAGTTTTCTAGGATATTCTTTTTTATCTAAAGCCTTAATCTGTTCTCTGCTTAGTTTTTCACCTAATCTACGAACCCTTTCTTCATCATCTGTACTAACGGCAACCAAATAAAATGAAGAATATCTATCCTGAAAATATGTTGCTTCATATGGACTTCGTATAGCATCTAGGCAAATAAATGTTGGTTGATCATTTCCTCTGTTCACGGTTTTGACGGCTTTTATAAAATCATTTGCTCTGCTTGCAAGTGCAAACATGTGAACACCACTAAATCCGCTTCCTACGGTGATATCTCCATGATCACGTATTCTATTGCCAAACTCCTGAAGGCAGTGTGTAAATGTACTTACTGGTGTACTTCTATCTGCATCAATATAGATATTGTTGTTCATAATACATCTGAATTTTGACTGAATACTTCCAAGCCTAATAAGAATATCATAAGCAATTGACAAGTCATTTTCATTTGACCTGTTCAAGACGCTGTTTTCTTTATATATTTTTGATACTTCATCATGCAAATATGAGTATTCGGCTACAATATTAGAGTATTTCTGCTCTAATTCATTTTTAATTTTCTCAGATAAATCTTCTCCAATTATCTTGTTCAGTTCATCAAACAACACTTCATATTCAAACTGTATAATAAAGGAAAAAATAACATCTGTCATACTTATCCTGAAAAAAGAATTCCAATGCTGTTCAATATAGTTATAAACGATTTGATATTTTCGTTGCTCATTTGTTTCAAAACTTGTCGTTTTAGGTTCACGTAAGTTCAGATCAGAAAATTTTTCAGTACCTAAGATATTGGAAACAGTAGTGCAACCGGCACCTGTCCTTCCAGTTAGGCCGATTATAATAAACTTTTCTCTTTCAGCATAAATCTTTTCGATTGCTACTTCTCTTTTCATAACTATCCTCCAAATCTTAACCAAGTATTAGTTCAGCGATTTCGTCAGATATTTCTTCAACAGTGTTTATTGCGGTATTCCTAGCTAACTTATCCGCTAATGAAGGGCTATAATCGATGACTTCTTTTTTTGTAATGTTATGCCATATGGGCAGAATTATCTGCTCACCTGAAATTGCCTTGGTTATGATTCCATCCAACTCATAGTTTGTCCAGCCTTTTTTAATAAAATCTTTGGATATTACAACTATACCAAATCGACTATTAGCAAGGCCTTTGTCGATTTTTCTACGTAAGCTATCACCGATTCTCATTTCAAATTCATCGTACCAAACCTTCACACCCTTAGCTACCAATGCTTGAGCAAGCGGACGAACAATATCGTCTTTATCTTCAGATGCATGTGAGATAAAAACATCATATTCTGGATCTATATCAACATCATTATCAAGGCCAAGACCTCTATTGTGAATGAGAGAAGGTATTGAAGAAAGTGGTTGTTGGTTTAAAGTCGGAAGTGATGTAGGTAAGACCTTTACAGAGGCGTTAACTCTTCCAACAAGTCCTCGCATATCTATTGCAACGTGCCAATGTCCAGAATGCGTGGTAGCTAACCGAACAGGTGAGCGTTTGGCTAATCCTCCGATATATCGATATCGTCTACCGTTTTTATAGTTACAAAAATTTGTACTGTCAAGTAATTGAACGTTTGCCGCACTGCCGCTTAATGTAATTTCAACAATACGACCTTTATCAAGATTTCCAAGATCTGTGTGAATAAATTTCATAGATTTCCTCACTTTCTTTGCAATTAATAATTGTTGCCATAAGTTTTCACTCCATTTGATTATATATTTAAACGGATTATACGCTTATTTTTACTTTCTGGCGACAAAAAAATATTGCATTTGGTGAGAAAACATGATAAACTAGTAGTTGCTACACAGACTAAGCTTTCATGTTTTGAAATTGAATGCTTTTGTCACCTTAAGAGATGTCCCTCACACGGACATCTTTTTTCATATAATCTATTTATTGCATATTGAGTAGAATTTGTGGCATTCCGCCAAATGCTCCATCAATCATTTTTAAGCCAAGCTTATCACTTGGTCTCAATCCGGTAATATCGCTAATGTGTTTTAATGTACTCTCTCCAAATTCATTCTTCATCATCAACCAAACCTCATCACGCTGAACTTTTTCGTTTATTAACGATGCATTATGTGTAGTGCATACCAACTGTGCGTTTAAAGGATTAGTTGTAGGATTATAAAAAAGATTAATCATCAGTTTGACTATGTATGGATGGAGACCGTTCTCAATCTCATCGATAAAGAGTATACCTCCGGTTTCGAGCGTATCAAAAATCAACGGCAAAACATTTAAAAGCTTAATTGTACCTGTTGATTCAATTTGCAGAAAAGGCAAAACGCTTGTATCTACCACTTGGTTGTTGTCATAAATATTATGCGTAGATTGAACATCAACACGAACACTCTTGAAAACGACTGCTCTATTTTCAAAATCATCTGAATCAAAAGGACGCTTTTCAACCTTTTCTTCATTAAAATTTACAACAATGTCTTTCAAGGTTGGATCTGCGCTTCTTAGAATTTTAAGATACTTCTCTTTTTTGTCATCGGAAAAAGTTTCTTCACTCAAATTAGATAATCCTCTCATGGAAGCCATATTAATTACTTGCACGCTTGTAATTGCATCAATTATTTTTGTGGCTAACTTATTGTTTAAAAAAGAGGCCATTGATAAACATAGTGCATTGTTTTTTACAACGGTAACGTTATTTTGAAATGATTTTAGTTCTGATTTTAATTCAATACTTTCATAACTTGGAGAAGATCGACTGAGGATTGTTTCAGTACGTCTTCTTTTCTTAGTTAATTCTTCGGAAAGAATTTCGTTGCTTTCGGCTACTTCGAAAGAATAAGTATAAGTTATAGTGTCTAAAAGTAATTGGATTTTATAAGAAGTTGATTTTTCTTTACTTGCTGTATTGAATTTAAAATAATTTCTCGGAACGGCCAAATCATCTTTTATGGGCTGAATCTCCATTAATTTAGGATTATTGGACGCCCAAATGGGTGACAAAAGAATAATTCTTTTTATCTGTAATATAATCTTACAAAAATTTGATTTTCCAGATCCATTTGCACCAAACAAATAAGCTAATTTATTAAATCGTTGTTCGTCTCCTGCTATAAACGTATGATTATCAATAAGCTGGCTGTTAGGAACAGCTGTTTCCATATCTAAGGTAACCGTTTCGTTAAACGGGCCGAAATTCGTCGCAGAAATCGACTTTAAAACTGCATTACTCATAATAATTCCTCCTTATCGCTGATATTATACTACTTTCAGCTCAATAAGTCAATAGTTATCGAGGAAAATTGAAAAATTATAGCAAAAAGATAGAATAACAAGAATTTTTGCGTTTTGATTCGAAATTATTAATTTGCAAGCATAAACACCACAGTTACTTATTGTATGTAGAATCATTGTATTCACAAGACTATAATTTAATAAAAGGAGAATTACGCCTATGGATATTATAAAAGTATTCGGAAATAATGTGAAGCGTTATCGAAATCAGCTTGGTATTTCACAAGAAGCTTTCGCTGAAAAATGCGGTTTGCACAGAACATATATCAGCGCTATCGAATGCTATCGTAGGAGCATTGCGTTGGAAAACATTCAGCGAATTGCTGACGCATTAGGCGTTGAAACATACAAGTTGTTTATAGAAAGCGAGGAATAATTCATGATAGAAACACTTGAAGATTTCATTAGAGAATATACAAAAATCAAGGAAATGGGCTGGATAAAAACACACCGTTCCGGTCCGACAGGTATTGGTAAAACGCTTGAGGATTTGCTTGGCATTCCTGAAAACAATCTGGATGAACCGGACTTCGGAGAGTATGAGCTAAAATCCTGCAGAATCAACTCTCAGAGTATGCTTACCATGTTTACCCGCGCTCCTCAGCCAGCCAGAGCGAATACCTATCTCCGTGAAAAATATGGTTATTCCAGCAGTGTCTATGATAACGACGAAAAGGTGCTTCATTCTACTCTTTCTGCTGACAGATTTACACCGATCGCCAATACAGGCAATAAATTGAAAATCTGTTGCCAAACGGATGGTATTTACATAGAATCACAAGATGGAATTGAAAATATATTTTGGTCGAGAGAGGCATTGAAAAAATGCTTCGAGAAAAAATATAAGAATAAATTTGTTTACGCAAAGGCGTTAAACGAAGGCGCCGGAGCTAACGAACGCTTTCAATTCATAGATGCCTATGAGGTTTCCGGTTTTGACTATGACGCTTTTATCAAACTTTTAGAAGCCGGCAAAATTTATGTAGATTTACGTATCGGGCAATACCATAGCGGAAAGAACAAAGGCAAAACGCATGACCATGGAACAGGATTTTGAATTAAAGAAGCCGACCAACCGTTATTGTTCAAAATTCAAAATAAAATAGTTTAAAAATTATGCGCTGCACACGGAAATGCAGCGCATTGTTTTATCTTTTTCTCAATATAACGATATGTTCATTCGTCATCGTTGAAGCCTTTTTACCCACCTCATTTGTTGGCGAGTTTTGAGAAGGCATCACTTTATTGATAATATTTCTGTCAATGGTATAGACATGTTCAAGCTGATAGCTTTGAGCCATTTCAGAAATGATTTGATCCGTTTTTAGTAATTCTCCTTTAACCGTTCTGTTTCCGACAACCCAAAATTGATACCCGCCGGATCTTGTTTTTTGAGCTATCGCCTTGATGGAGTCTCTTAAATCGGAATAAAAGCTAAAAACATCTCCCGCGCGTTCTAAATCTGTATCTTTGATTATTTCTAAAGATTCTCGCAGTGTTTTACTGGGAATGTTGTATTCAAATCCGTTTCGGTATTTTATTCCACCCATCAAGGATTTATCGATTCCCATAATCTCTTTTTCACTGAGATTGTATAAATCAAGCCATTGCAATGATAATCTACTGTATTCTCCATAGGCAACGGTTGTACGGCTGTCACCATAAGGCGGAGAGGTGATTACCAAATCAATCGATTCATCCGGTACGTTTCCTAATATTGCAGCATTTTCATCTGAAATGTGAATATTAGTCTGAACATCTTTTTCGTCGCAAACCTCAATAAATGAGTTCATTTTTTCAATATTGCGGTTCAATATAGCAGTAAACTCTTTTATAACGTCAGGATTGAATTCATCAACTTTACTTGCTTTCATTCTGAACATTTTGAATTCGCCATTGCGCCTGTTAGAAACAAACCGTATGGTTTCGCTAAAAGCAACAAAGATAAAGTCCCGAATATCCTTATTCGCTATCCTATTAATCTCTTCTTTAATTAAAGAAAGAAGTAAAATCGCTTTTGGCTTAAACCAATACCCGATGTTTTTGAAATCAGGTATAGCAATATCAAGCTGATTATCCTCAACATATTTGCTCAAATATACAGGTGCTTCTTTACCCCAACCGTCCTTTGCTGTTAAATCGAGGTCATATTTGAATCGGATAACTCCATCGGCTTCATTAATTTGAATACTATAGAGAGAACATCTGTCAAGAATTCTATCGTATAGTTCATTTACCTCTTTTTGAAGCTCGCTAATATCCAAGCGGTTTGTTTTTACAGTGCTAAGATAAACAGCAAAGGGGTTAATATCACTGCCGTAAACATCGGTAATTCCTGATAACATTCCCTCGACCAAAACCGTACCGGAGCCCATGAACGGATCCATTAGAGAGTGGATTTCAGTAATGTCCTTCATAATTTTAATGATATTTCTGCTGATAGGACACACCATCATAGCAGGATAATTGTGAATACCGTGAGTGTACTCGCGCACATCATCATTTTTGAAATCCCAATAACCATCTGGCAGTGATTCAAGGACAGAAATCAGTTTATTATCATCATTGGAATGACTGCTTAAATCAAACAGATTAATGGAGTTCATTTCTGCATTACGTTTTTGCGTTAAAATCTCTCCATCGTGCGTTTTGACTTCAACGGTGCATATAGTATCATTATGCCAGCCACCATGTGGCACAAGTAATATCCTCTCTATTTCAAAGCCATATTTGTTGCCGATTCCCCCGCTGTTCCAGCCAAATGTTATGACTTTACCGCCGAGCTTAACGATTCGTGAAATCTCGCGTTTATGATTGCCCCAGAAAGACGCTTTGGTAGTGTCCCATGTAACATTGTAGCCGACATTATTATAGCATTCGCTGACTTGTCTCGGTGAATACGGGGGATCATACAAGACACCTTCCACAGAATTATCCTCAAACATTTTCATAAAGTCCAAGGCATCCATATGATAATCGGTATCATATTCTGTATTCAGGTCATTAGTAACAGTAGCCAGCTTATTGCGGTTGGCAAATGGATCAATCCACAATCCGTCAGTTAGTTCTTCCTCGATAAGAGCTTTTATAGGTTTGATTTCAAACGTATTTTTATTCGGCATTGCCCATACTCTCTCCATGACAATACCATTGTTGGTTCTTGGTACAGTAATATCGGTTACTTTTTTTCTGCCATCAATAGGTTTTACAGCAGTTTCCGGAATTGTCCATACATTTCCAACCCTTTGAGCACCCTCGATACGTCCTTGATTACACAACACCTGAACGCGCCGCGGTGTCATTTCCCATTTTTCAGCTGTCTGTGCTACACTTAAATAATTCATACAGATACCACCAAATAATTGATGATATTATTATATACCGATTTGCGAACAAAAGCAAGGGCTAAAAGGGCGGTACAGAAAAAATTTAATTCTGGGCTTTCTGCTCATTCTGTGGTATTGTGTGTTGCTTGAAAGGCAGGTGAGCACAATGACCGCACTGGATAATCTTGACTATGGCAATATTGCTCCGTATAAGTTAACGACTATCATAGGGTTTACTGACAAAAAAGGAATACCCTGTTTGATATTTCCTGTTTTCGTATGGTGGGAATAATGGGGTTTGAAAAAGTGCAGGCGGTTTCACAAAGCTTGTAAAATCACCAAAACGACGGCTTTATTCAGTGAATGACAGATATACTGTCCCAAATCAAAGCTAAAACAACCCGATAGTGACCATAAAACAACCGTCCACAGGTTACAAGACAATAAAAATAAAACAACGTTGAGAACAACAAATCAATCATTGTTCATGGTATTTTTTTGTTTACAATAAGAAGAATAAATGTGGTGATTGGAACGAACTAGGTGCAATTTGAGATTTGGCGAAATATTATCATTCTATTCAGCAGATGAGGAGAGCAAATACACTATGGCAGTTTGTATTTCAGCTAATGTGGTTTATTTGGTTGTGCAAAATACAAAATGGCTTTCAGAGAAATTTATTTTTCAAAAATTGCCTAATAATATGCAATTATCTTCGATTTTGAACTATAAGTGGAAGACTTCTTAATGATAGGAAGATTTCCTGCGCTCGGGCATCTTAAATCCCGCGCCCTCCGCTACACTTCGGCAACGCTGTTTCTGAGTAACGGCACCAAAATAAAAAACATAGCCACCCGCCTCGGTTACACCCGACTTGAAACCATCAACCGCTACGCCCACGCCGTCGATCAAGCCGAACGGCAGGCGGCGAACACCCTCGAACTCATCCTCGGTGGAAAACAACCGGCTTGAGTTTAACTTACCGGTGAGATAAAAAGGCTGAACCCTCACACGAGAGTACAGCCTATGTATGATTATTTTTTTGATTTTTTTGGAAACACATAATTATATATACCTTGAAATGCGGTTTTATCAACTTGTCTTGCGGCAGAGAGGTATCCTATTAATCGTTTCTTTGTGTTATCATCATTTGGATTTGATTTTAACACCCTAAAATCAGAAATAATTGCGTGTTGAATATGATTCGATATTTTTGTTTTGTTATTTGAGCTTATAACCACGCCTGTTACTGTTTTTGGATAATCTTTTGTATAGAACTTTATTTTTTCTTTAGACACGTTATAATTATATTTCTTTACAATATTAAGGACTTGTTGTCTGAATCTATTTGAAATGTGACAATTGCCTGAGAAAGTAACATCGTCAACATAAATACTCATTTTTATTCTGTTAGCATCTGAAATAGCTTGTAAGTCATTAAACATATTTTGATTTACTAAATATGAAAGTATCTGACTTGTTGGTGCGCCGGAAATCAAATGGTTTGTACACTTTATCTTCTTCGATTTAAGAAAAAGATGGATTTGCTCTAAATCAATAGAATTTGCTTTTTCTATATCAACTGTCGTCAAATTTGTGAGGATTTTTGCAATATCCGGGGAACACAGCAATTCTTGTAGAAAAAAGTTATATACTGTATTTCTTGATATAGAAGGGAAGAATCCTCTAAGATCTATTTTATACATACTTTTTATCGGATTTTCCGCATGATACGAAGCGTTTTGAGCGTAAGACCTTTTGGGAACACCTGAAAATACATTATCAGGAAAATCAATTATATTCAGCATTCTTTTTATTCTTCGCTGTATTATTTTGACCTCTTTTCTTGGTGGCTCTATTAACCTTGGTTTTCCCTTTCTGTCTATGTAGGGAGAAAACTGTGTTACTAAAAAATCTTGTTTAAGAAATCTATTATCATTTATGTTTAATAAACGTTTTAATTGTTTTTTTGAGGTTAATTTATATAGCGGACATTTAGAATAATCAATCATAATAATCACCATAATAAGATGCTGGTGCTTATCCGCCAATCAAGCTGATAATAACACGGACAAAATCAGCAAGTGTTTCAGGGCAGATATACGCCACTGTCAATACGGCTGTGGATACAAGAATCGCAACTATTATAGCTATGATACCGACCACAGAAAATTTACTTTGGTTTGAAGAAGACTTCTTACCAATTTCAACATTATTGTTACTACCGTTAATTATAACAGTAATATTGTCCGTTTTTTTCATAATGTCAATTTCACCTCCTTAAAGTCATTGGCCCCAGAAGGGGTCTTCCCAAATTCCAATAACAATAAATAGAGGTTGCAGTCGAGTGACGCGTTAAACACCAGCATCTATTGACTTCCCAAAAGAAGTCTTTATTGCTACACACTAATTTCTCATTAATTTGTTTCAGCACTTTACAATGACAAAGTAGCTGTCACAGAGAACGGGGTGCGCGCTTAGATGCATCAGTATTAAGTTGTAACAAAATACGATGCCGCTCGTATTTACATACGAACCAATCGGAAGATAATCTGACTGCCCGTACTGATAAAAATATGATAACACAACATTTTTAAATATGCAATCAAAAATTTTTTTCTAATACAAAAAAATGCTGTACCCCGTAAAGGAGTGCAGTCTGTTTGTATGGTATTTTTACCGCCTAACCCCCTATTCCCTCATAAAATGTAATGCGCGCTACACTTATTATAAGCAGTATTTATATGGTTATCATCTCTGAACGGAAAAATAAAGAAGAACAGTCTGGTGACTACTCTTCTTTCTATGGAGCTGATAAGCGATTGTTAGTTTTATTGCAGAAGCAATGGAACAATAACGAAAATGCGATGAGTTTAGCAGATTGTTTTTAAATATCGTTATATCTGAATTTGTTGATGACAAATTTGCTTTAGTATATTATAATAAACATATATATTCTTTTAAAAGTAACACCGTTCCTCAAAACTGCGAAAATCGGAGAAAAATATGGAAAATCAAAATAATGTTGATTTGATTAGTGCATTAGCAAGATGCCGTCAGAGTGCCCAAAGCGGCTACGAAGCTGCAACCGCTCAGCTTGGAGAAATTGAGCGGACTCTTCATTTGGCACAGGAAGAAACCGAGCGATCGCTAAAACTTCTCAATGGAAAATCTGCGTATCTCGCGGATTTAAACAAGCAGCTGTCACACCAAATAAAGGATATCTGCAAGGCGTTTGACGAGTTAAGCGATCAGCCGCGCGAACAGCTGAAAAAGCTGTATAGCAATCTTAGCAAATTTAATATTTCGCTTTTCGGTAGAACAATGGCGGGAAAATCAACTCTCAGGGAGGTGCTTACGCAAGGCGATGGAAGTACTATCGGAAACGGCGCGCAGCGTAAAACACGCGACATACGCGCGTATGAGTGGAACGGTCTGCACATAACCGACGTGCCGGGAATAGGTGCGTTCAACGGTCAAAAGGACGAGGATAAAGCATTTGATGCCGCAAAAAGCGCGGATATGATTCTGTTTTTGATGACCGACGACGGTGTACAGCCGCAGGAGGCTGAATGTTTTCGTTCGATTCTGGAGCTTGGAAAGCCTGTGCTCTGTATTATGAACGTTAAGGCGAGCGTTGATATAAACGATGATGTACGATATATTACCGAAGATATTGATGAGGCTTTTCAAATTACGAGACTCGAGGAAATTCGACATCAATTTGTTGACTTCGGCAAGTTGGCAGGTCAGGACTGGAACGCGATTCCGTTTGTATATACCCATCTGCTTTCGGCATTCCTCGCACAACAGACAAAAGATCCTCAAAAAGCCAAAGTATTGACTGGCGCAAGCCGAATCGAGAATTTGAAAAACGCTATTACTCAGTGCGTCGTGACACGCGGGGAATACTACCGTTGCAAAACCTTTATCGAAGCTGTGGCGGCGCCGATCGGCAGTGCGGTCGATTTGCTTGTTGAGCAAAGCTGTCTTAACGAGCTTCAGGGCGCAATGATTAACGACGAGAAAAAGGCGCTGGACAAGTGGATCGAACGTTTTGAAGAAAGCGCTTATAACCGTGTAGTCAGTGACGTAAACAACTTGAAAAGCCAAATGTACTTTGACGCTTCTGATTTTGCCGCACGTCATCTCGGCAATAAAGAGATCAATTCAAAATGGAACGAATACGTAAAGGGTCTCAAACTCGACGAACGCGGTAAATCGCTTGTTGGCGAGCTTGCGGGACAAGCTCAGAGAGAAATCGATGAATTGAAGCGTTCAATGGAAAAAGAACTCGATTTTGCCGTTAATTATTCGGCAGATATGACGCTTAAAGCCCGCAGTATATTGGACGCGCACAAGCTATTTGGCTGGGGAATGATCACAGTGGGTGGAGCTCTTTTAATCGCTGCGATGATCTTCCCTGCCGCAGCGCCGATATTAATTCTCGCATCTGTTGGCATAGGGCTTGTTAAGGACTTTTTAGGAAGATATGTACCCGATAAAGCAAAGCTCGAAAGAGGCGCAAGAGAGAAAATCGAGGATCAGCTTAAAGAAAATATAAATTCAATCTGCCATAGTTACCGGAATTCTCTCGAAAAGAATCTTCGCGAGATACTGAATATGCTAAATCTGCTTAATGCGGATTTAGGCAGCGTCTGTAAGGTAATTACCGAGCTGTCTTGCACACAGAGTTCGCTTGCTGGACAACTCATTAGCTGCCTTAAGAGCCTTCATAGAAGTCAGATTTGCAAGGCTCTCGAGTTGCTTGGTTGCCCGGCATTATCAATGAGAATCCACGACGCAGCAATAGTATCGGGATTTGAATGTGCCATAGTACTGGCGCCGCATACCGTATTCCCTGAACATGAACGGCAGGAGCTGTGTGACCTACTCGGAGAAAGTATATGCTTTTTGCCGTATACCGAGGATAAAACAGAGCTTCTCAGCCGAATTCTCGGCGCTGATAACTACACTCTTAAAAACAGCGGCGGCAAAGTATCCGCAGTACTTAAAAACGGCGACGATCCGGTTTTGATTAACAAAGCCAAGCTCGCGCAACAGCTGTGCGGTATAATTATAACGAGGTGATATTATGCTTAAAATTGCTGAATACTCAAAACAGGTTCAGGACATTCGCGTCCGCGCCGAAGAGGCGCTGAAGGGAACGGATTTCAAATGTCCTCCACCTTCTGATGAAACAAGGCCGCTTAACATTGTTTTTGTCGGCCAGTACAGCGCGGGTAAATCGACCATTCTACGTATGCTTACCGGCAGAGATGATATAGCTGTCGGTGCCGGAATCACAACCGAGCAGACAAGCAGTTATATTTGGAACGGAATAGTAATCACCGACACGCCCGGAATACATACCGAGCAGCGCCCCGACCACGACAAAATTTCGTATGAAGCAATCGCCGGTGCGGATATACTTGTGTTTGTTGTGACAAGCCAGATGTTTGACGCAAACATCGCCGCGCATTTCAGAAAATTGGCGATCGAAAATGACAAGGCTAACGAGATGATTCTTGTTGTCAACAAGATGCAGATGACAGCCGAGGGTAACACTGCGCATCAGCAGGAGGTTATCAAAGGAGATATTGCTAAGGTAATCGATCCATACACGCCCGAAGAGCTGCACTTATGCTTTCTCGACGCAAAGTCATACCTTGATGGCATAGCGAAAAAAGAAGTTTCTCCCGAACGTGCGGAAAGGCTTATAAATCGCAGCGGCTGTGCTGAATTCGTGGACACACTTAACCGCTTTGTAGACGAGAAGGGTTATTCCTCTACCCTGACAACCGAGCTTTATCAGATAGAAGATGTATTGCAGCACGCAATCGACGCGCTCGAGCTAAAATCCGAAAACGATGATTTGAACGCTCTGGAGGAAAATTTTGTACAGCAACGCTATAAGCTCTTCGATGCTCGCAGCCGTCTGCGCAGCGAAATTCGGAATTTGTTTTCAAATACCTCGTGCAAAATCCGCGAGACAGGTCTTGATGCTGCCGAGCTGGTAAACATCGGCGAAAACGCCGATGAAATAGAATTAAAACTTGATCAAAAAAAAGAGGAGGCAAATGTTGCCGCAACGGACTGTCAGCAGAAGGCGCTAGAAACCCTCCAAATGGGTCTTGCTGATGTTGAGCAGGATATTTCAGAGATAGATAATTCCGCGTTTACGATGCAGCTCAAATCAAGGCTTGAAAACAATGTTGGAACGCTGCCCGAGAATATCAGAAATATTCTGGTAAATACGAGAGGAATTATGAAAGACGTAGGGGATTTTCTTGTCCAAAACGCGGTTAATTCGGAAAATGGCGGAATAAAGCTCGCGTGTTATTCTGGTAGTAACGTTCATAAGGCGGTGCTCCAAATCGGACACGCTTTCAAATATAATTTTAAGCCGTGGCAGGCGGAAAAAATCGCACGCGGTGTTGCCAGAGCGGGAAAAGCATTGGATGTGATTGGGGTTGCCCTTGATGTTGGACTGCAAATCAAGGATGATTACGACGCAGAGACACAACGCAGAGAGTTAGAGGAATTCAAACAAAATGTACGTGCGGAGTTTAATGGCTTTGCAAAGGAGCTTGTGGACTTTGGCAGAAACTTTGCCGAGGAACAGCTTGACAACGCGCTGGGAGGCGAGATTTCGGAACTCGATGATAAAATTGAGCTTATCCGTTCCACAAATGCCGCCCAAAATGAAACTTCGGCAGTACTTAGAGCTCTGCTCAATGAATGTAGCAGATTAATCAGGGAGATTCACCGAGGATAACATTGTTCGCGGCAGTGAGTATGACGTTACCGCGAAGTTGGTGATCCGTCATGAACAGGAATTGTCCGCTACACTTACCGAGTGGCAGAATGCCATACTTCAAAAAATCAAAGATAACCATACAGGGTTAATGAACCTCGGCGAGCGCGACGCGTTTTGCCGGGGCTTTTCATTAGCTGTCAGGCTGATGATTGACGCCATGAGCGGTAAAACTTAACGCACGAAAATTCGCCCTGTTTAGCACAAATAAAAAATACACAGATGTACCCGAAGTCGCGAAACAAAGCAGACACAAGCGATTTGTCGCGGTTTGTGGATGCAAAAAAGGCGCAGGCGTAGAGTTCATAGAGATTCTTAGCTTGTGCCTTTTTTTGTTGATAATTCAAACGGTCAAAATCTGATATGCTGTAAACAAAGAATACGGAATTTATTTATCCTTTCTCTTTCTGTTGGGGAAACAGCCCTCGAGCCAATCGATGTACTCCTCGGTAGTTATCTTTCCGTTAGAGCACTCGTCACGTTTTACGAGCGCCTCATATTTCCATCTTTTGAAATCAGCTTCCTTGATTTGGTTAACTTTCACGCGAGCGGAATAACGGCGATAATATTTCCGATAAATTGGCAAAGCTTTGTCCTCTGCCATTTTCATTTTATAGTTCTCCTCGGCAGCGAGGTCGCGGCAGGAACGCAATTCGCCTAAATGGATCCGGTTGCAGTATCGCGCATCATAGTTGCCCTTATAGGTAAACCACTGTCCGCAGCGTTCGCAGCACTTTAATTTGGCGCCGTATTCAATCAGCTTGTTAAGCTCAAGCTCCAAGAATTCATGCAGACTCTCACAGCGATAACGGAGAACCGGATTATGATTGAAGTTATGAAAATACATTAGTGTGGCTGCATCTATACCATGTTCCTGTGCAAAATCAGCAAACGCTAATAAATCATAATCCGTCTGAGCCTTTTTTTCTCCCATTATCAACCGCTGTTCTTCGTTGAACTCAACGAAGGGCGGCATGTCGTTTATCTTCCGATAAAGATAATACCGAGCTGAAGGCGTCATATCACTCAACACTTCAGAATAATACTTCGTTTCAAAACAGAACTCCATAATTTCACGGTATTCCTTTTGCAGCATTATCAGATATTTATAATAGTCAAGCATAGCCGCTGCTAAATCTGCATCCTGCATAATAGCCGGCGGAAACAATGCGGAAGCGGTAGATCCAAACGCCAAATGATTAATCAACCACTTATAGTTGCGGTAGATTTGATAACGATTGATCATCTCCTGCATATCACTATCAGCATTTGGTAAATCAATATCTTTATACAAAAAAAGGCTTATTTTGACTTCATTATACAGTGAATCGAAATCAGCATAAATAAATTCAAACAACGCTTCTCCCAAAGGTAAAGTAACTTTGCTTCCGCTGAGCGGGTTATTCTTTGGCTGTGGATTTATGTCGGGGTTTTGATTATAGAACATTTTTTCAAATTCATCTCTTTCGGTTGAGTCAATCGGAAACCGAATGCAATCAAGCCACTCCGAATCATCATCATTTTTTTGCACCTGTAAGGAGCATGCCTGTTCTTTTGCGGTCATACAGAGCGTGATAAATTCATCGTCATTAGATTTCATCAGCTCGGTCGAGTTGTTATCCCTATGATATGTAACATAAACCATACCATCATTAAACACAACATTCTCCGTTCCGGTTCGTTCCAGTAAATACTCTTCATATTCAGATAACTGATAATTTTTTAATTCCATATTGATACCTCGTTTTGTACAATCCAAATTTTGCAATAAACCAACAATCTAACTGAGTTCAATATATATTGTACAAAACTATTGCAACTTTGTCAATCGCCGCTATAATAAAAATTGTAAGAACGTTCTGAACTTTATAAAAACGAGGTGAAGTCATATATCTGACTACGACATTTATGATTTAGACATTAGAAAAACATTCAACTCCATTGACGGAGACACGCTTCTTGATATGGACTTGCCCGCGACAAAATTTGTGATAAAAGATTTGTTGCCGCAAGGACTTGCT
>CACYTI010000014.1 GCA_902777275.1 uncultured Ruminococcus sp.
AAGGTTGCCCCCGAAAAGAGCTTGCTTGCTCCCCTGAACAAGAAAGCCGGCCGTAACAGCTACGGCAGAATCACGGTTCGTCACAGAGGCGGCGGCAACAGAAAAAAATATCGTATCATCGACTTCAAGCGCAACAAGTTTGATGTTGAGGGTACGGTAAAGACAATCGAGTATGATCCCAACCGTTCCGCGTTCATCGCGCTCATCGAGTATGTTGACGGTGAGAAATCATACATCCTCGCTCCCGAGGGACTCAAGGTAGGCTACAAGGTAATCGCCGGTGAGAACGTTGATATCTGGCCCGGCAACGCCCTTCCCCTCAACTCTATCCCCGTGGGTACCTTTGTTCACAACGTAGAGCTTTATCCCGGCAGAGGCGCTCAGCTTGCCCGTTCCGCCGGCAACATGGCTCAGCTTATGGCAAGAGAAGACGGCTACGCGCTGCTCAGACTTCCCTCAAACGAGCTGAGAAAGGTTCCCGAAAAGTGCATGGCAACAGTAGGTCAGGTGAGCAACCCCGACCACTTCAACGTAAAGATCGGTAAGGCCGGCCGCAAGAGAAACATGGGCTGGCGTCCCACAGTCCGCGGTTCCGTTATGAACCCGAACGACCATCCGCACGGCGGCGGTGAGGGTAAATCACCCGTAGGCCGTCCCGGTCCTGTTACCCCGTGGGGCAAGCCGGCGCTCGGTTACAAGACCCGCAAGCACAACAAGCAGAGCGATAAGCTTATCGTAAGAAGAAGAAACGGTAAGTAAGGCGGAGAAAGGAGCCAAATTATGAGTAGAAGTACAAAAAAAGGTCCTTTTGTTCAGCCTGTACTGCTCAAAAGAGTCCTTGAAATGAACGAAAAGGGCGAAAAGAGAATTCTTAAGACATGGTCCAGAAGCTCAACGATTTTCCCCGAATTCGTCGGTCACACATTTGCGGTTCACGACGGCCGCAAGCACGTTCCGGTATATGTTACAGAGGATATGGTTGGTCACAAGCTCGGTGAGTTTGCCCCGACAAGAACCTTCAAGGGTCACGCCGGTTCAAAAACAAGCAAATAAGCGGAAGGAGAGTATTGCAAATGGAAGCTAAGGCAATTGCGAAGTTTGTTCGTATTTCACCCCGCAAGGTTGGCGTTGTTCTTGACCTTATCAGAGGCAAGGACGTCAAGTACGCGGAAGCTGTTCTCAAGCACACTCCCAAGGCCGCTTGCGAGCCGCTGCTCAAGCTGCTCAAGTCAGCTATGGCAAACGCTGAGAACAACCATGACATGGATGTATCCAGGCTGTATGTTGCTTGCTGCAACGCCACAGCAGGCCCCATCCTTAAAAGAATTCGTCCGAGAGCACAGGGCAGAGCGTTCAGGATCAACAAGAGAACCTCTCACATCACCCTCGTTCTCAAGGAAAAAGAAGACTAAGGGGAGGTTAAAAGTAATGGGACAGAAAGTAAATCCACACGGACTCAGAGTCGGTGTAATTAAAGATTGGGATTCCCGTTGGTTCGCCAACAAGAAGGACTTCGGTGTAACGCTCGTTGAGGACTATAACCTCCGCAAAACACTCAAGAAGCAGCTCTACAACTTCGGAATCTCTAAAATCGAGATCGAGAGAGACGGCAAAAGAGTACGCATCAGCATTCACTGCGCAAAGCCCGGTCTTGTTATCGGCAAGGGCGGCTCCGAAATCGAGAAGCTCAAGGCTCAGTGCGAGAAGATGCTTCAGAAGCCCGTCGCCATCAATATCGTAGAAGTTAAAGCTCCCGAGCTTGACGCGCAGCTCGTTGCCGAGAACATCGCGCAACAGCTCGAAAAGAGAATTTCCTTCCGCCGCGCAATGAAGCAGAGCATCGGCAACGCCATGCGCCGCGGAGCAAAGGGTATCAAGATCATGTGCTCCGGCCGTTTGGGCGGCGCCGAGATCGCCCGTTCAGAGCAGTACCACGAGGGTACTATTCCGCTGCAGACGCTTCGCGCGGACATTGATTACGGCTTTGCCGAGGCAAACACCACCTACGGAAAGGTAGGCGTAAAGGTTTGGCTGTACAAAGGCGAGGTTCTTAACATCAACGAGTCCAAGCCCGCGAGACGTCCCCGCAGAGAAGGAGGCAGAAGATAATGTTAATGCCTAAAAGAGTGAAATACAGAAGAGTTCATCGCGGCAGAATGACCGGCAAGGCTCTCAGAGGCAACACCGTTACCTACGGTGAGTACGGCCTTCAGGCCACCGAGCCCGCATGGATCACTTCAAACCAGATCGAGGCTGCCCGTGTCGCCATGACTCGTTACTGCAAAAGATTTGGTAAGGTTTGGATCAAGATTTTCCCCGACAAGCCTGTTACGGCGAGACCCGCCGAAACCCGTATGGGTAAAGGTAAAGGTAACGTTGAGTATTGGGTAGCGGTTGTTAAGCCCGGCAGAGTAATGTTCGAGCTGGCAGGCGTTGACGAGGCGACAGCGAGAGAGGCTATGCGTCTTGCCGCAAACAAGCTCCCCATCAAGTGCAAATTTGTCATGAAAGAGGAGGGTGAGCAGTAATGAGAGCAGCAGAACTCAGAGAGTTAACGGTTGAAGAGCTTCAGAGAAAGCTCACCGAGCTCAAGGAAGAGCTTTTTAATCTTCGTTTCCAGCTTGCTGTTAATCAGCTCGATAACTCAAACCGCGTTGGAGCCGTTAAGAAGGATATCGCAAGAGTTTCCACCATCCTTCGTCAGCGTGAGCTCAACGGTGAAGACTAACAGAGGAGGATATGACAGTGAGTGAAAGAAACATGAGAAAAACCGTTGTCGGCAAGGTTGTCAGCGACAAAATGGACAAAACCATCGTTGTAGCCGTTGAGGACAGCGTAAAGCATAAGCTCTACAACAAAATTGTTAAGCGTACCGTTCGCTTCAAGGCGCATGACGAGAACAACGAGTGCGGCGTAGGCGACCGTGTAAAGATTATGGAGACCCGTCCTCTTTCTAAGGATAAAAGATGGAGACTCGTCGAGATTATCGAAAAAGCTAAATAAGTTATTTTAGCGACTTTGAATTAAGGAGGAATCTACTGTGATTCAGCAGCAAACCATCCTCAAGGTTGCCGACAACACCGGCGCAAAAGAACTTATGTGCATTCGTGTACTCGGCGGTACCAGAAGGAAATATGCCAATATCGGCGATATTATCGTTGCTTCGGTTAAAAAAGCAGCACCCGGCGGCGTTGTTAAGAAGGGCGACGTTGTAAAGGCTGTTGTCGTGCGTTCCGCCAAGGGCGTAAGACGCGAGGACGGCACCTACATCCGCTTTGACGAAAACGCGGCTGTTATCATCAAAGAAGATAAGAACCCCCGCGGTACTCGTATCTTCGGACCCGTAGCGAGAGAGCTTCGTGACAAGGATTTTATGAAGATTCTTTCCCTCGCTCCGGAAGTACTTTAATGGAGGTGTCACAATGAGTAAGGTTCATGTTAAAACAGGCGACACCGTTATGGTAATCAGCGGTAAGGATAAGGGCAAAAAGGGTCAGGTTCTGGCCGTAAGCCCTACGGAAGGCAAGGTTATCGTAGAAAAAATCAATATGGTATCCAAGCATGTTAAGCCCAGAAGAATGGGCGAGCAGGGCGGCATCATCAAGGCAGAGGGCGCTATGTACGCCAGTAAGGTTCAGATCGTATGCCCCCGCTGCAAGAAGCCCACAAGAGTCGCTCACAAGCTTTTTGATGACGGCTCCAAGGGCAGAATCTGCGCAAAATGCGGCGAAGCGCTGTAAGGAGGAAGTAAGAAATGGCAAGACTTAAAGAATATTATGTCAAAGAAGTTGCACCTGCTCTTATGAAAAAGTTCTCCTACAAGAGCACAATGCAGATCCCCAAGCTTGACAAGATCGTTGTCAACGTGGGCGCAACGCCAGAAAGTCAGTTGCTAACTTCAAGCTCAGAGAAGGTATGCCCATCGGCGTGAAGGTCACGCTGAGAGGCGAGAGAATGTACGAGTTCCTCGACAGATTCTTCAACGTTGCCCTTCCCCGCGTAAGAGACTTCAGAGGTATCAACCCCAACTCTTTCGACGGCAGAGGCAACTACAGCATGGGTCTGAAAGAGCAGCTTATCTTCCCTGAAATCGACTATGACAAGATTGACAAGGTTCGCGGCATGGACATCTGCTTTGTTACCACCGCGAAAACAGACGAAGAGGCCCGTGAGCTTTTGACACTGATGGGCGCACCGTTTTCAAAGTAAGGAGGGATTGTTGTGGCTAAGACAGCTATGAAAGTTAAGCAGCAGAGAAAGCAGAAGTTCTCCACCAGAGAGTACTCAAGATGTAACATCTGCGGTAGACCACACGCCTACCTCCGCAAGTATGGTATTTGTCGTATTTGCTTCCGTGAGCTCGCTTACAAGGGCGAAATTCCGGGTGTAAAGAAAGCAAGCTGGTAAGCAAGGAGGAAAAAAGGTAATGCAGATTACAGATACAATCGCTGATTTGCTGACAAGAATTCGCAACGCGAACGCAGCAAAGCATGATTCGGTTGAAATTCCCGCTTCAAAACTTAAGAAGTCCATTTGTCAGATTCTTGCTGACGAGGGCTACATCAAGGGATTCAACGTAATTGAGGACGGAAAGCAGGGCATCATCAAGGTATCTCTCAGATATCTTGAGGGCAAGACCCCCGTTATCACGGGTCTTCGCCGCGTGTCCAAGCCCGGCCTGCGCATTTACAGCAATGCAGAAGATATGCCGAAGGTAATGAAGGGACTCGGCGTCGCCATCATTTCAACCTCAAAGGGTGTTATGACTGACCGCGAAGCAAGACGTCAGCACGTCGGCGGCGAAGTTCTCGCTTACATTTGGTAAGGAGGTGCGAAAATGTCTCGAATTGGAAGAAAACCCATAAATATTCCCGCCGGAGTTGAGGTAAAGACCGACAACGGCGTTATCACTGTCAAGGGACCGAAGGGCGAGCTGAGCTACAGCTACAACCCCGCCATGACAGTAGAGGTCAAGGGCGCAGAGATAGTTGTAAGCCGCCCCGATGACAAAAAAGAGAACCGCTCGCTTCACGGCCTGACAAGAACGCTCATCCACAACATGGTTGTCGGCGTTACCGATGGCTACAAGAAGGAGCTTGAGGTCAACGGTGTAGGCTACCGTGTTCAGAAGCAGGGCAACAAGTGCGTTATGAACCTGGGCTACTCTCATCAGGTGATCGTTGAGGACACCGACGACATCAAAATCGAGGTTCCCAACCCCAACAAAATCGTAATTGTCGGCATAGATAAGCAAAAGGTCGGTCAGTTTGCTGCCGAGGTTAGAGAAAAGCGTCCGCCTGAGCCGTATAAGGGCAAGGGTATCAAGTACGTTGACGAATATATCCGCCGCAAGGAAGGCAAGGCCGGTAAGGGCAAATAATTAAGGAGTGAAACAATATGGTAAGCAGACCTGATACAAAAAAGGCACGCGCAAAACGCCATAAGAGAGTCCGCGGCAAAGTAAGCGGTACTGCTCAGTGCCCCCGTTTGTGCGTATTCCGCTCCACCAACAACATCTACGCTCAGATTATTGATGACGTAGCCGGTGTTACTCTTGCCCAGGCTTCCAGCCTCGACAAGACCATCACGGGTAATGGCGGAAACAAAGAAGCAGCGAGAGCTGTGGGCAAGCTCGTAGCCGAGCGCGCCAAGGAAAAGAACATCGTTGACGTCGTTTTCGACAGAGGCGGCAACATTTATCACGGCCGTGTTAAGGAATTGGCCGAAGGCGCTCGCGAGGGCGGCCTCAATTTCTAAGGAAGAGGAGGAATCACTTTGGCTAATAAAGTAGAAGCAACAGGCGAGTTAAAGGAAAGAGTAGTTACCATTAACCGCGTATCCAAAACCGTCAAGGGCGGACGTATCTTCAAGTTCGCTGCTCTTGTGGTCGTAGGCGACGGAAACGGAACCGTAGGTTTCGGCATCGGCAAGGCGGGCGAGGTGCCCGACGCTATCCGCAAGGGTATTGAGGATGCCAAAAAGAACCTTATGAAGGTTTCGCTCAGAGGAACAACAATTCCCCACGAGATCATCGGCGAGTTCGGCGCAGGCAGAGTTCTTATGAAGCCCGCCGCTCCCGGTACCGGCGTTATCGCGGGCGGCCCCGTTCGTGCGGTAGTTGAGGCTGTAGGCATCAAGGATATCCGTACAAAGGCTCTCCGCTCCAACAATCCCTGCAACGTAGTAAGAGCGACCCTCGCGGGTCTTCAGGCGCTCAGAACCGCCGAAGAGGTTGCCGCTGTGCGCGGTAAAACCGTGAAGGAAATTCTTTGATAGGGAGGCTGCGAAATGACAATTAAGTTGGTAAAGAGCCTCATCGGCTCCAAAAAAGATCAGATTGCAACCGCCCACGCTTTGGGTCTCAGAAAAATCGGCGACACAACCGTTCAGCCCGACAACGCTCAGACCAAGGGCAAGGTAGCAAAAATCATCCACCTCATAGAGGTTAGTGAAGCGTAAGCAAGGAGGTGCGAACTTATGAAGTTACATGAACTTTCTCCGGTTGAGGGCTCCAAAAAGAGCGCCAAGAGAATCGGCAGAGGTCACGGCTCGGGCTGGGGAAAAACAGCCGGAAAAGGACAGAAGGGTCAGAAATCCCGTTCGGGCGGAAGCATCCGTCCCGGCTTTGAGGGCGGTCAGATGCCGCTTCAGCGCCGTGTTCCAAAGAGAGGTTTCAACAATATCTTTGCAAAAAACATAGTTGCGGTCAACCTCGCTACACTCAACAGAAAGTTTAACGACGGTGACACCGTTGACGTTGAGGCACTTAAAGTGGCAGGCATTGTAAAGAACGGCTTTGATGCGGTGAAGATTCTCGGCAACGGCAAGCTTGAGAAAAAACTCACAGTTAAGGTCTCTGCTTTTTCCGAATCGGCCAAAGCCGCAATAGAGGCTGCGGGCGGAAAGGCAGAGGTGATCTGAGTTGTTCAAAACAATAAGAAACGCGTGGGTCATCCCCGATCTGCGCAAGAAGATCCTGTTTACGCTCCTGATCATTATTGTGTTCCGCATCGGATCGGTAATTCCGGTTCCGTTCATTGACACCAACGCTCTTCAGGAAGCCATGGCTCCCGCGAACAGCGTAAGCTCTGACGTGAGCAACAATATGATCGCATATCTGAACACCCTTTCGGGCGGCGCGTTCTCAAACGCAACGATATTCGCCATGGGTATCACACCCTACATCAACAGCTCCATTATCATTCAGCTGCTCTGCGTTGCCATTCCCGCTCTGGAAAGACTTTCCAAAGAGGGTGAGGCAGGCAGAAAGAAGATCGGCGCAATAACGCGTTACGTAACGGTCGGACTCGGACTTATACAGGGTACAGCTTACTTCTTCTATCTGCACAACTCAGGCATAACCAAGTACAGAGAAGGCTTTGACGTGGTCTTTACCGCCATTGTGATCGTACTTGTGTTTACGGCGGGCACCGCGCTGATGATGTGGCTCGGTGAACAGATAAACAAAAACGGAATAGGCAACGGTATCTCCATTCTCCTGTTTGCGGGTATCATCGCGAGACTTCCCTTTACCATCAATATGCTTGTTCAGTACTGGGGTCTCGGTCTCGGCACAGGCGAGGAAGGCTCCGCTCAGCCTCAGTATTTCGTATTTGTTATTCTTTGGGTTCTTATTTTCCTCGCTGTTATCTGGATCATCACCTTCATGCAGGACAGCGAAAGAAGAATCCCCATTCAATACGCAAAGCGTGTTGTCGGCAGAAAGATGTACGGCGGTCAGTCCAGCCACCTTCCCATCAAGGTTGCGCTCGGCGGCGTTCTCCCCATCATCTTCGCCAGCTCCATTCTTTCCATTCCAAGTACGATCAACCTCTTCCTCAATGTTAAGGAAGGTTTCTGGAAGGGCTTCTTCGATCTGTTCAGCTCAAACAGTTGGTTGTACATCGGTTTATACTTCATCCTCATTCTTATGTTTGCGTATTTCTACACAACAATTCAGTACAACCCCGTGGAAATGGCAAACAACCTCAAATCCAATAACGGTACGATCCCCGGCATACGCTCGGGCGCTCCCACAGCGAAGTACATTAAGAAGATTCTTTCAAGAATCACTCTTATCGGTGCGCTGTTCCTTTCCGTCATTGCGCTTGTTCCGCTGGTATACGGCAAGTTTACCAACATGGGCAATCTCTCGCTTGGCGGCACATCCATTATCATCGTCGTCGGCGTTGCGCTTGAGACCGTTAAGCAGCTTGAGAGCCAGATGATGATGCGTCATTATAAAGGTTTTCTTGACTAATTGAAAAAAATGAGGTATAATATTATGAACATTATCATGTTAGGTGCTCCGGGTGCAGGAAAAGGCACACAGGCAGCTGTACTTTGCGAGCATTTTGGTATTCCCACTATTTCAACCGGCAACATGATTCGTGAAGCGCTGAAAAACGGCACTGAAATGGGTCTGAAGGCTAAGTCCTACATGGACGACGGCAAGCTTGTTCCCGACGAGGTTGTAATCGGCATTGTCAAAGAAAGACTCTCCGAGGACGACTGCAAGAAGGGCTTCATCCTTGACGGCTTCCCCAGAACCATTCCTCAGGCCGAGGCTCTGGACAGCATGGGCGTTGACATTCAGTACGTCATCAACATTGACGTTCCCGACGAAGTCATCACCAAGCGTATGTCCGGACGCCGTGTCTGCGAAAATTGCGGCAGACCCTACCACATCGAGAGCCTCAAGCCCCGTGTGGACGGAGTTTGCGACGATTGCAACGGCACCCTTGTTCAGCGCAAGGATGACCACCCCGACACCGTGCTCGCTCGTCTCGCTGTTTATCACAAAGAGACCGAGCCCCTTGCCAACTACTATGACAAGCAGGGCAAGCTTGTAAACGTAAAGGGAATGGACACTGTTGAAGCTACAACGGAGGCTGTCCTCAAGGCTATCGAGGCCTGAGCATGGTATCAATCAAAACAGCACGGGAACTTTCTTTGATGAAAGACGCCTGCGAAATATCCGCAGGGGCGCTTCGTGCTGCGGGAGAGGCCGTAAGGCCGGGTATCTCCACCTATGAAATTGATACAATAGTCCGCAGATATATCGAGAAACAGGGGGCTTCCCCCTCGTTTCTCGGTTACGGCGGCTTTCCCGCAAGCGCGTGCATTTCCGTAAACAACGTGGTTATCCATGGCATACCCGCAAAAACAACGATTCTCCGCGACGGCGACATAGTCAGCGTAGACGTCGGCGCGTTCTACAGGGGATTTCACGGCGACAACGCCTATACTTTTCCCTGCGGCACGATAAGCGAAAGCGCAAAGGCTTTGCTTGACGCCACGAGAGAAAGCCTGTATGAGGGAATTAAGCAGGCAACCGTTTTTAACCGCATAGGCGATATAGGTCACGCGGTTCAGGAGTATGTCGAAGCTCGCGGCTACTCGGTGGTACGAAATTACGTCGGCCACGGCGTAGGCGCGAAACTGCACGAGGACCCAAGCGTACCGAACTACGGTACAAGCGGCAGAGGCGTAAAGCTTTTGCCGGGAATGACAATTGCCATCGAACCCATGGTAAACGAGGGCGCGCACCACACCCGTGTTTTGGGTGACAAATGGACGGTCGTCACCGTTGACGGCAGACTGTCCGCTCACTTTGAACACACGATCGCGATCACTCCCGACGGGCCCAGGATTTTGACCCTTTGTGAGTAAAAGGAAAAGTTTATGAACATACAAAAGGGAAGCATCGTCAGGGCTTTGGCGGGGCGTGACAAAGGCGGATTCTTTGTTGTGCTCGCCACGGATGGTTCGTTTGCGCTTATAGCAGACGGAAAAAGGCGGCAGGTTCAGCACCCTAAGCGGAAAAAGCTGATCCACCTGGCGCCGACTGATACTGTTTACGGGGGTTCTCTGGAAACCAATCCGCAAATCAGAAAAGCAATCAGAGAATTTAACGGAGGTTAACATACTTATGTCCAAGCAGGATGTTATAGAAGTAGAAGGTATTGTCAGAGAAGCTTTGCCGAACGCCCAGTTTAAGGTTGAGCTTCAAAACGGTCACGTGATATTAGCTGTTATTTCAGGCAAGCTGCGCATGAATTTCATCCGCATTTTGCCGGGCGACAAGGTTACGGTGGAGATGTCTCCCTATGACCTGACAAGAGGAAGAATCACCTGGAGATCAAAGTAATCTCCAATAGTCAAAACACACTATTTTTGGAAAGGAATGATTGTAAGTGAAAGTCAGACCTTCAGTAAAGAAAATGTGCGACAAATGCAAGGTAATCAAGAGAAAAGGAAAAATTCTTGTTATCTGCGACAACCCCAAGCACAAGCAGCGTCAGGGATAAGGAACCACTGATCAATTCACGCCTAACGGCTGGGCACGCAACTCGCTTGCATCTTTTCCGCCGGCTTGCCCAAAAAATCTCGGCAAGGCGACAGCCTTACCTCGATTTGTTTGTACAACCCGACGAAAAATCTGACAGCGCGATTTGCGCACCCGAATTAATCAGTGCTTCCTTTAGTCGTTGCCGCGACAGGGCATAACGCGCACTGAAACGCTCAGCCGGAGCATAGCGGTCAAGGAAGGACCAGGGATACTCAAAGCTCTCCGCTCCCGGCTATGAAAATGATCCGGCGTTAAAAAATTAAAATGTAACTTTTTTTAAAATAATATGGAGGTGCAACTGAATGGCTCGTATAGCAGGTGTTGACCTGCCGAGAGATAAAAGAGTTGAAATCGGTTTAACTTATATCTTCGGCATCGGCCGTAAAACTGCAACAGACATTATTGCTGCAACAGGCGTAAATCCTGACACTCGTGTCAGAGATCTGACAGAAGAAGACGTTTCAAAACTCAGAGAATATATCGAGCATAACTGCCGCGTTGAAGGTGATCTTCGCCGTGACATCGCTTATGATATCAAAAGACTTATCGACATTGGCTGTTACCGCGGCGTACGCCACAGAAAGGGACTTCCCGTAAGAGGTCAGCGCTCAAAGACAAACGCGCGTACCCGCAAAGGTCCCCGTAAGACAATGGCCAACAAGAAGAAATAAGGAGGCACGATATTATGGCAGCACCAAAAGGTGGCAAGAAGGTTATCCGCCGTCGTCGTGAGCGCAAGCACATTGAGAGAGGCGCGGCGCATATCCAGTCAACATTCAACAACACAATTGTGACTATTTCCGATACACAGGGCAATGCCGTATCTTGGGCGAGCGCAGGCGAGCTCGGATTCAGAGGCAGCAAAAAGTCCACTCCCTTCGCGGCTCAGTCGGCAGCCGAAACAGCGGCGAGAGCAGCGATGGAGCACGGCATGAAGTACGTTGAGGTATATGTAAAGGGACCCGGACAGGGCAGAGAGGCGGCTATCAGAGCGCTTCAGACCGCAGGTCTTGAGGTAACGATGATCAAAGACGTTACTCCCATTCCCCACAACGGTTGCCGTCCTCCCAAGAGAAGACGCGTGTAGTATTATTTAAGGAGGAAATTTTACATGGCTAAGAATATGCAGCCGATCGCCAAGCGCTGCAGAGCGTTGGGCATTTCTCCCGCTGTTATGGGTTACAGCAAAAAGACTTCCAACAGAAACCCCGGCGGAAAAATGAGAAGAAAAAAGAGCGAATACAGCATGCAGCTTACAGAGAAGCAGAAGGTAAAGTTTATTTACGGTGTTCTCGAAAAGCAGTTCCATGCTTACTATGAAAAAGCTGAAAAGGCAGAGGGCAAAACCGGTGAGGAACTGCTCTCGATCGTAGAGCGCAGACTCGACAACGTTGTTTACCGTCTCGGTCTTGCAGCCACAAGAAGAGAAGCAAGACAGTTGGTTAACCACGCTCATTTTACCGTGAACGGCAAAAAGGTCAACATTCCTTCCTACCTTGTTAAGGTGGGCGACGTTATCGCCGTTAAGGAATCCAGCCGTTCAACAACAAGATTTAAAGCAATCGCGGAGGGCGAAAATGCTTCAATGGTCACTCCCAAGTGGCTTGAGAAGGATCAAAACCTCCTCGGCGGCAAGGTCGTTGCCATTCCCCAGAGAGATGACATCGACTATCCCGTTGAAGAGCACCTCATCGTTGAGTTGTACTCCAAGTAATCGCATTATTATTTTCACAGGCAGATTACACACACATACCTGCCGGAGCGCTTCGGCAGCATAATGTAAGGAGGATTCGCGAATGATTGAAATTGAAAAGCCAAGAATTGAAACCGCAGAATTAACCGAGGACGGAAAGTACGGTAAGTTCGTTGTCGAGCCGCTTGAGCGCGGCTTCGGCAACACTCTCGGCAACAGCCTTCGCAGAGTGCTGCTTTCCTCACTTGAGGGCTGTGCTGTCACATCTATCAAGATTGACGGCGTTCTTCACGAATTTTCAACTATTCCGGGCGTCAAGGAAGACGTAACGGAGATTGTGCTCAATATGAAAAGTCTTGTTGCAAAGCTTTTTGAAACAAGCCCCAAGGTCGTTGAAATCAACGCCGAGGGTCCCTGCGAGGTCACTGCCGCTGACGTCAAATGTGACAACGAGGTTGAAATTCTCAATCCCGAGCTGCACATCGCCACCTTAGGCGACGGAGCAAAGCTCAACATGGAAATCACCGTTGACAAGGGCAGAGGCTATGTTCCCTCTGAAAGGAACAAGCAGTTAAGCGGCAACAATGTTATCGGCGTTTTGCCGATTGACTCAATCTACACACCTGTGTTAAAGGTAAACTACACAGTTGACAATACCCGCGTTGGTCAGATAACCGACTACGACAAGCTTACGCTCGACGTATGGACCAACGGCGTTATCAACGCCGAAGAGGCTGTGTCGCTTGCGGCAAAGGTGCTCACCGAGCATCTCAACCTCTTTGTTAACCTCTCAGACAAGGCTTCTTCCGCAGAGGTTATGGTAGAAAAGGACGACAAGGGCAAGGAGAAGATCCTTGAAATGACTATCGAGGACCTCGATCTGTCTGTCCGTTCCTTCAACTGCCTCAAGCGCGCGGGCATTAACACGGTTGAAGATTTGATTAATAAATCCGAAGAGGATATGATGAAGGTGCGCAACCTCGGCAGAAAGTCGCTTGAAGAGGTTGTTCAAAAGCTCGAATCCCTCGGCTTCGGTCTTCAAAAGGAAGACGAATAAATTGACCCTTTGAATCTTACGGTAAAGGAGTGAAAGAAATGCCAGGTACCAGAAAACTGGGAAGAACCACTGCTCAGAGAACAGCAATGCTTCGCGCGATGGTTACTTTCCTTCTCGAAAACGGCAAAATTGAAACCACAAATACTCGCGCCAAGGAAGTTCAGGCCATGGCGGAGAAAATGATTACAACCGCAAAAACCAACACCCTTCACAACAGACGCCTCGTATTGGCTTTTGTAACTAAAGAGGATGTTGTTTCAAAGCTCTTCTCCGAAATTGCTCCCAAGTACGCTGACCGCAACGGCGGCTACACCAGAGTGACAAAAATCGGTCCCCGTCGCGGCGACGGCGCCGAAATGGCGATCATCGAGCTGGTTTAATCGAATATTTTATTATCAGGGGTCGGCGTTACGCCGACCCTTGCTGCATTTTAAAAGCCCGTTGCGTTTGCGCTTCCGATATGGTAGAATAAATACATAAACCCGAAATGAGGTGCAGAATATGCCTATTCAGATCGTAAGAAACGATATCACAAAAATGAATTGCGACGCCATTGTAAACGCTGCCAACAATTCTTTGCTCGGCGGGGGAGGGGTTGACGGCGCTATTCACCGGGCAGCGGGCGAGAAACTGCTTGCGGAGTGCAAAAAGTTAGGCGGCTGCAGAACAGGCGAGGCGAAGATAACAAAAGCCTACAAGCTGCCCTGCAAATACATTATTCACACGGTCGGTCCCGTTTGGCACGGCGGAGCTTACGGCGAAGAGGAATTGCTGATTTCCTGCTACCGTAATTCGCTTATGCTTGCAGAGAAGTATAAGTGCAAATCGGTCGCGTTTCCGCTGATTTCGGCGGGAGCCTACGGCTATCCCAAGGAGCACGCGCTTCAAATCGCGGTCACTGAAATATGCAAATTTTTGATGAAAAACGACATCACGGTATATATAGTGGTGTTTGACAAGGATTGCTTCCAAATCAGCAAGCGGCTGATCCACGATATCACCGAGTACATCGACGAGCGTTATGTTGAAGAGCACTATAATGAAAGAACAAGGCGTTTGATGAATTATCCGTTTGGCGGTCAAGAGCTGACGGAACCGATTAGTCTCAGCGACGCGGTAGGACAGATAGACGAAAGCTTTTCGCAAATGCTTATTCGTAAAATAGATGAAAAGGGCATGACCGACGCTCAGTGCTACAAAAAGGCGAACGTTGACCGAAAGCTCTTTTCCAAGATAAAGAACAACGTGCTATATAAGCCGAAAAAAACAACGGCGGTCGCGTTTGCCGTCGCGCTTGAGCTTCCTTTCGGCGAGCTGAAGGATATGCTGTCAAAGGCTGGCTTTTCGCTGACCCACAGCAACAAATTCGACATAATTATAGAGTACTTTGTAAAAAAGGGAGAATACGATATTTTCAAAATCAACGAGGCGCTGTTCGAGTTTGACCAGCCCTTGCTCGGAATATAAATTAGGGAATCTCTGATAATTCAATGTCATGCAGAAGTGCGGAAGATTTATAGCAGAATGTTGTCAAAGCTCCGCAGGAATACTGACGTATTTCAAGGAGATTTGGCAAGACTATGCCGTAATTATACTGCTGTGCCGCTCGAAATGACAGCGTTGTTTAACTGTTACATTTTCGTTACATAATCATTCTGATTTGATTATTTTTATCAATTATCTTGAATAATATGAAATAATATGTTAAAATATACTATATTTTTCAAAATGTTGTGACACAGAAATGACAACACACAAAACTACCACAGAGCAGCACGGTTTACCGCTCTCATCTGTGTTTATTGCTGTAGATTTATCATAGTCATAGTGAAAAATATGCTTGTGCTTTTTTATAAATTAGGAGGAGATGTTTTATGAAATTAAAAAAACAAGCAAAAAAGGTCACAGCCGCTGCGCTCGCGGTGTTGATGGCAACCGGCGTTGTTCAGACCGGCGTTTTCAGCTCATTTGCTGCCGGGGAACAGGAAGCCGCTCCATTGCTTTGGGGTGATGTTGATGCGGACGGACTTATCACTGTTGCCGACGCAACCGCGATTCAGCGGTTCAGCATTGAGCTTCCCGCAGGCATTGAAAGCTTCAACAGAGCAGTTGCCGACGTAAACGCCGACAACAGAGTTTCCATCCTCGACGTTACCTGCATACAGAAGTATCTTGCCGAGTACGTTGCAGACTACGGCAGAACCGCTCAGCCCTACGACATAAACACGGCATTCTCAACAAAACAGGTCCCCGTACTGCGCAACAGCCTCGACAGCACCGAGACCGCGAACCTGCGCGTTTATGAGGATCTGCCCAACGTGCCTTATATAAACGTCAAGGAATTTTACGATCAGTTCTATCTTGTAAACACCGATCTGACCGAAGGTATGACCTGCGCGCAGGACGGCGGCAACTATACCTTAACTAATATTGCAGGCAAGACCGCGATATTTGACGTTGATGCAGACACGATCTATGCAGCAAACCTTGAGGATTTTATAACTTCCGCTTATAATTTGCAGGTCTTAATGTCCGGCAGTGTGGATAAAAACTATCCGTTTGTCATGATGAAAGAAGTAACTGAGCCTGAAGATTCCACACCCATAACACTGAGCCTCGGTGACTATGGCATCGACCTCAGAGGCGACGAGACCGGAGTTTACGCTCCTCTTGCCACCGTCAGCGATATCTTTGCTTCCGCTGAAACCTATCGTGTTGTGTATTCAGGCAAAAAAATCTACACCGCTGATTACTCCGGTTTGTATGTGCCTACTCCCGCGCTTAACACCGACCCCGACTTTATCACAGACGTTGAGACAGATCACCCTGCTGATCTGGCGGACTTCACCTACCGCGAACTGTGCTTCAACATTGATTTGTGGTACGGTCAGCCCGGTCAGGAATGGGTCCATGACGATTTGCAGACTATGAAGCTCGACGAGCTCCTTACAGCGAAATATCCCGATATCAAGGAAAATCTGCTTTCCACCGAATTCAATACCTATTTTGCCGGAATGTTGAATTTGATCAATGGTATACTGTTCGACGGAGGACATACAACTTTGGCTTCCCGACTGTTAAGTGAAGACCAAGATCTTGCTTCGTATGCGGTGAGAACGATGACAGATAAAGACTACGCTTGGAAGTTCATCGAATCACAGATAGTAAAGCCCCGACAAACTGAACGCCGTGTTGCTACCCGAGACGCCGCCTACGGCGATAACTATTACATTGAGCAGGGCGATACCGCGATGATCCGCTTCGACAGCTTTGTGGTAGATTTTGAGGGTTGGAAGGCTTTTTATGCCGGTAACGGCGATCGTCCGTTGAAATTCAATCAGGGTGGCAAGGAAACATATGATACCGTTGGAGTTGTCCTCTCCGGTCTTGAGCGCGCCAAGCAGAATCCCGAAATCAAGAACATCATCATTGATATGAGCTGCAACGGCGGCGGTGATTCAGCTGCGATGAACGCGATCGAGTGGATTATGACCGGCAAGGGCTATATCCGCTTTAATAGCCGGATTACCCAGCGCCAAAAGACCGTCAATGCTCAGTTTGACATGAACTTTGACGGCAAATTCGACGAGAACGACGTCAGCCCCTATACCGGCTATAACTACGGTGTGCTGACCAGCAACTATGCCTTCTCCTGCGGAAACGCATATCCGTGGTTTATGCATGAGAATGGCGCGATGATCCTTGGTCAGAAGAGCTCCGGCGGCGCCTGTGCTATCCGATTAACTTCTGCCGCAGGCGTTGAATTTGCCTGCTCAGCAGCATCCAGCAGTATCGTCAGCGACTCCGGTGAGAATGTTGACTTCGGTTGTCCTCTTGACGCCGACCTGACTGTTGAAGGCGAGAATCCCTACGAGAACTTCTACGATTTGAGTCTGCTCAGCGAGAAGATGAACGAGTATTATAAAGCCGGATAAGCAAGATTTATTCAGATGTTGGCGGCATAAACCGTATGCAGCGAACAGTTGCCTTATTAATTATCCCGCGCCCGGAATATTGAATTCCCGGCGCGGGATAACTGTTTGTGTTATTATGTTTACTCAATTCTTATCACTTGCTCGTAGAGCAAAATGTATTTGCCGAAAAGTTCTTCGTTTCCGTGATAGTGTCCGAAGAACCATTTTTTGAAACTGAGCCGCTGCGCAAGCTCGTCGAAGTACGCCGTCAGCTTGTCGGGCTTCATTCGGGTGTAAAACATTTTATTGACCACGGAACACGGCGCGCAGTGCGAGATAACATAGTCGACCTTGTAATTTGCTTTTTCAAGGTTGCGCTCGGCGTTTTGGATTTCCTCATCGCCGGGGAGCTCCTCCGCCCACCACGAAACGCGGTTTATGCGGAACATCTTTCTCTGTCTGCGCCATTTACTGACGGTTTCTTTGAATTTCTCCTGCGTATCAAAATCCTCCGGGTCGAGAATGCCATCCGGAATGTCGTGCGAGGCGGCTCCCCCGAACGTGAAAAATTTCTTTCCTTCAAAATCATAAATTTCACCGCGCATAAGGTGATAGACGCTTCGGCTGATTTTGTGTGCCTTGCCGCCGTGAAAATCAACGACCTCAAACTCGTTGTTCAAACGGTCAAAGTTTTCGTGATTGCCGTCGACAAAGACCGTTGTAAACGGCTTGCGGTCAAGCCACGAAAGCCAATACTGCTCCGACGGACTGACGCCGCCGGCGTTCCATACCGCGCCGAAATCACCGCAGACAATTACAAGATCGTCCTTTGTCATTCCCTTTTGCTCGGGAAAATAGCGGGAAGATAACTTTGAAAATTCACTGTGGCAGTCGCCTGTTACAAAAATCATGCTGTCAACTCCAATCATAAATATAGTAAACTCAATTTTACTCTTTTTTTGATTGTTGTCAAGAGCTTATTTGCGGCGGCAAATAATTATGACGTTGAAAAAACGGCGGCAAACGCCGCCGCTGATACTCAAATATTGATCAATAAGCCGTGAGCAGCGGCGAAACGCCGCCGGAAAGCTCTCTTTCCGATTTGCCGATATAGCTCATGGCTCTGCCGCAGCCCATTATCACGCAATCGGGCGCGTATTTGTGAACTCTCACCTTTAGCTTTGTGGCAAGCCCAACCATTCTCGGGAAGCCCTGAAGCCCTGCGAGACCGCCTGTCAGGATGATCCCGTCGGTGTAGATATCGCCGATAAGCTCGGGAGGCGTCCTTTCAAGCACATCGCGGATAGCGTTGACGATATCCTTTGCTATTTCCTCAATCGCCCCCATTATCTCATTGCCCGTCACGTCGACATAGCGCGGAAGACCGCTCACAGCGTCTCTGCCCTTGACCCTGAACGTCTTAGGCTCAGAGGGGGCGACAACGCAGCCGACCGCCTTTTTGCAGCTTTCAGCCATATTGGTGCCGATAACAAGGTTGTACTTCTTGCGGATATATTTGACTATTTCCTCATCCATGGCGCTTCCCGCTCTTTTAACGCATTTGGAAACGGATATCCCGCCGAGCGAAAGCACGCCGATATCAGCCGTACCGCTGCCTATGTCGGCGATAAATACGCCGTGCGGCGAGCTTATGTCAATGCCGCAGCCCAGCGCCGCCGCTTTGGGCGTTTCAATGAGGTATACCCTTTTCGCGCCTAAGCAGCTTACGGCGTTCACCACGGCGAGCTTCTCGACCTCGGTAAGCTCACAGGGGATAGCCGTTATTATTTTGGGATTCACGATTCTTACGGGGCAGAGCTCTGTAAGCATTATATCGACCATTTGCTCCACCAGATCCGACTGCGCAATAACGCCGCCGTCAAGCGGGTGCGCGGCGCGTATGCCGACGGGCGTTTTGCCTATCATGGCGTAAGCCTCGTCGCCGACCGCAAAAATCTCATGCGTGTCCACATCGTAGGTGATAACGCTCGCCTCGTCAAGCACCTTTCCCTTGTTCTCTACAAATACACGGGTTCTGTCCGAACCCAAATCAATTGCGATATTCATAACTCACTCCCGAAATATCCTTAATACAGGCTGTCCTCTCTTGTCAGAAATTCCCTCAATGCGCTGTATCTTTTTGTTTGACGGTTGTTGTTTACCATGTATTCCACCGTGTGAGGCGTTCCCACCAAAATCAGCGTCTTTTTGGCGCGCGTCACGGCGGTGTAAAGTAAATTTCTGTAATAAAGCTGCGGCGGTCCCGAGCAAACGGGGATTATCACAGCGTCGAATTCGTTTCCCTGACTTTTATGTACCGTTACGGCATAGGCAAAATCGAGGTCGGCGCAAGCTTCAAAGCTGAGCGCGGCGGTTTTGTCGTAAAAAATCACGCGCATATGCTTGCTCTTCCTGTCGATTTTTTCGATTATGCCGATATCGCCGTTGAACACTCCCTCGCCCGTTTCGCCGTTTTCGCGGAACCATCGGATGTCGTAGTTGTTTTTTATCTGCATCACCTTGTCGCCCTCGCGGAAAAGCTTTCCTCCGACGGTGATCTCAGCCTTGTCGGCGGAAGCGGGGTTCAGGCGGGCTTGCAGTTTGTGATTCAGCTCGGCGGTGCCCAACTCACCCTTCTTGGAGGGGGACAGCACCTGAATGTTCTCAAACGGGGAATAGCCGTAGGCTTTGGGAAGTCGAGTTTGGCACAGGTCGGAAATGACCTCGGTCACCTCTGATTTTACGCTTCTGTTCATAAAGAAGAAGTCCCTGTCGGTGCGGTTGAGCACGGGCATTTGCCCGTTCACTATTTTGTGAGCATTTGTAATGATAAGACTTTGCTGCGCCTGACGGAATATTTCATTCAGTCTTACAACGGGGAGAATGCCGCTTTCGGTCAGATCGCCTAAAACATTTCCCGGCCCCACTGAGGGAAGCTGATTCGAGTCGCCCACCATGATAAGCCGGCAGCCCGGCGGCACTGCGCGCATTACGCTCTCGAAGATATAGCAGTCCACCATTGACATCTCGTCTATTATCAGCGCCTCGCATTTAAGCCGGTTTTTCTCGTTCCTGTTGAAAACGGGTTTGTCGTTTTTGTCCCAGCTCACCTCAAGCAGGCGGTGGAGCGTTTTTGCCTCGTTGCCCGTAAGCTCGCTCATGCGCTGGGCTGCTCTGCCTGTCGGGGCGGCAAGAAGCACCTTTTTTCCTCTGCTCTCCAAAATTTTTATAATGGCGTTCAAAGTGGTCGTTTTTCCCGTGCCGGGACCTCCCGTCAGCACGAGCATTCCCTCACTGAGGGCGGCGAAAATCGCCTGCTTTTGAAGCTCCGCGTATTGTATTCCGTTGCTCCGTTCAAGCTCATCAACCGCGCGCTCAACATCTTTTTCCTGTTCGGCGGGGAATGACAACATCATCTTCACGCGCGAGGCTATGTACATTTCATTCAGATGAAGCTGCGGAGTAAAAACAAATTCCTTTCCTCCGACAATGTCGGCGATAAGGCTGCGGTCAAAAATCATTTCCTCCATACATTCGCTTACGCGGTCGGGAGCGGTCTGCAAAAAGCCCGTCGCGACCTGAACCAGCTTTTCCTTGGGCAGACAGGTGTGCCCGTTGCCCTCGTTGTGCCGAAGAACGTATCCGATTCCCGCGCGTATACGCACGTTGCTGTCGTTTGACATCTGCTCGCGCTTGGCTATCATGTCGGCGCACTCAAACGACACACCAAACGAGCCCTCGCAGAGAATGTAGGGATTGTCCTTGATGTGCTTTACGCAGTCGGTCCCGAGCGCGTTGTAAATTTTTATCGCGGAGGTGTTCGATATCCCGTATTCTCCCAAATAGAGCATAAGCGTGCGTATGCCCGCGTTGGCTTTCAGCCGCGCGGAGAACTCCATCGCTTTTTCATTTGAAATGCCCTTTAACCGCGCCACGCGCTCGGGTTGGTTTTCCATTATATCGAGCGTGCTGTCGCCGAACTCGGCTACAAGCTTCTGCGCGGTAGACGGACCTATGCCCTTGACAGCGCCCGAGGACAGATAGCGAAGGATGTCCGCTGCCTCGGAAGGGCGGCACACCTCGCAGGCACGGGCGGAAAACTGTCTTCCGTAGCTTTTGTGCTCGGTAAAAACACCTGTGAGCACTACCTTGTCGCCCGCGCCTGTCTGAGGCATAACTCCCACAGCGGTAATATAATCCTCGCCGTCGGAAATTTCGAGCACGGTGTAGCCGTTCTCGTCATTTCTGTATACGATATTTTCCACAACTCCCTCAAGACGGAGCAGCTTTTCCTCGCGCATAGCGTCACCTTTAACGTTGATTCTTTTGATATCTTTATTATTATACTCTATCAGCACCTAATTAATCAAGTGATTTTAAAAATTCCTCTTTTGTAATCAGGTTGTCAAAGCCGTATTCACGGCAAACGCCCTCGCATATCCTCCGCTCTTTTTCATCGAGCGCGCGGTCAATGCAGACCGTACCGACAATTCCCCTGCCGTTCCAGCGTTGCTTCGACAGCGCGCTTCGCAGCACAAGCTCGGCGTTCTTTTCATCAGCGCGGATATGCGTGATAAACATAACCGTGCAGTCGTCCCTGCGGCAAAACAGGCTGAGAGAAAGCTCTTTGAAAACCGCGCAGGCTCCGAACAAAGCAAGCACCGCCACGACAGCGGCGGAAACAACATCCATGCAAATCACCTCAGTATATTTTATTTCGCAAAACCGCAGGCGTTAAAAATATTTTTCCGAAAGTTGCATAGTTGTATGCAACTTTTTTGCTTTTGGGAGGTATAGTAGAGGGGTGCTGTACCCTCTGAAAAACGACAAGGAGGAAAATATGAGTATTAAACAACCGATCGTCTGCGAGACGGATTTGGCTTACCCCGCCGAAAGCAAGCTGATTTCCGTTTCTCACACAGACGACATAAACACCGAGGTCATAGAGCTGACCGTTAAGCAGGACGGCGCGGAAATCGACCTCAGCGGAAAAACAGTTACGGCGCGTTACGCCGCTCATTCGGCGCCAACGGTGCTTATCAACGACAATGTCACCTGTGCGGTCAACCAAAGCGGGCATATTATGGTTCCGTTTGACAACACAGTGCTTTCGGGCTACAGCGGAGAGATCGACATTGAAATCAGCATTTCGGACGGTTCCGACGTGCTGACGCTGCCCTATCCGCTGTGGGTCAGGGTGCGAAGCTCCATTCTTGAGAGCGCCGTGATAAGCGAGCGCACAAGGGGACTCGTGGCGGAGCTGCTCGAGAGTGTCAGAGCCGAGCTGGACCGTGTTGACGGATACACCACTGACGAAGAGGTTTTTGCGATTCTTGACGACGCTTTTTCCGGCACGCAAAATCTGAGCCCCGCGCTGAGGCTCGACAATGTTAACAGCCTGAACGAATACATTCTTTACTTTGTCGATTCCGATGACGTCCGTCACGAGCTTTTTAATTTTTCACGCTTCTTCGCCGAAAAAGCTACAACTCTCGCGGGCTACGGAATCACAAATGCCTACACCAAGGCGGAGCTTGACGCGGTTCTGCCCGAAATGCTTTATCGGGTCGTTGAGAATTTGGCGGAGGATATTTCGGAGGGCACTGATTATTTCACGCTTGACTCTCAGACGATCGACGGCGTGACCGTTACAAACAACGGCGACGGGAGCTACACCTTTAACGGTTCAAACACGGATATAACGCTTTTTCCCGCGTTTACGCTTCCCGCGGGCGCTTACAGGGCGCAAATAAAAATACTATCGGGCAGCGCGACCGATCAGGTGGCGATAAAGTACGGAAGCGGCAGCGGTGAAACGTGGGTCAGCACAAATCGCCCCCGGCGTGATATGAGCTTCAACTCCGAGACTCAGATGTTTTTCAGGCTTAATATCGGCACGTTTACCAACCTGGAAGTTAAAATAAGTATCATCCTGAAGGATAGCATCACGGCGATCGACAAGGTGGCGAGAGAAGATATTTCCGACTTGCAGACGGCTTTGAACGGCAAGGCTTCCGTGACAGAGGTCACCGAGCTAAACAGAAAAATCGCGGCAACTGACACGGGCAGAGAAATAACGCAGGGCGCTGTCGGAATAAGCAAGCTCGATTTTGTTAGAACGGGCGACAACCTGTTTAACAAGGACGGAAACCACACGCCGAACAGCTATGTAAACGCTTTGGGAAAAATCACAAGCAATGACTCGTACTATTTGTCGGAATACATAAAGGTGGACGCCGGTACGCAGTACAATGTTCACGGCTACTCGGGCAACGATAACTACACTAAGCTGAGATGTGTCGCCGAGTATGATGAAACGCTGACATTTATTCAGCGTACCGAAAATGTTTCCTCAAGCATTACGACCGGACCAAACACCGCTTATGTTAGGATCGCCTTTCCGCCTGCCAATGCTTATATGACTTACTTCGGAACAGCGGCTTACCGCGGTCAAAAATACGAGGCTGTTATTCCGGGCGAGATGGTTGATATATCTTCGGTTCAGGCTCAGATAAACACCATCAACGGCAGTCTCTCCGCTAAGTCGCGTCCGTTTTGCGTTCTCGAAGAGCCGGGGGACTTTACATGGAAAAGTTCTCCGCTGCACGGAAAGATTTTCACCGATTTTCACGGAGATTTTCAAGTCGATTTTGACGTGGCTGATTATAAAAACAACCCCGGTAAGGTGCTCTACGTGTCGCCCGACGGTTCAGATTCCAACGCGGGAACGCCCGGCGCACCGCTCGCGAAAATCTCAACGGCATACGCCAACGGCGCTGACACAATTTATCTTTATCCCGGCAAATACTACCGTCCCGCCACGCTTTTCGGAACAGAAATCAACAGAGATTTAAACATTATCGGACTCGGCGACGGCGTTATCCTCAGCCCGAGGATAATTAATATCCCGAACACCTCACCAAATGTTACAGAGTATTCGACGGGCGTCTGGCGTTGTTATTCCAACGGCACGACATATCTTTCAAACGTTGTTGATATCGCTCACAAGACTTCCGACGGTCATTTTACAAAATACACTCAGATAGAAGGAGCGAACGCAAGTCAAGTCAAAGCGGCGGTTCAGGCGATAGCCGGAAGCTGGGCGCTCATTGAGGAAGCTATTGTAATTAACGGAGTCGAAACCAACAAGATTGTCGCTTACATACACACGCTCAGCGGTGAGAATCCGCTTGACGGGGACGATGTTTTGCTGCTTTACAGCACCGCGCCGTCGGACGACCCGACAGACAGTCATGTTTATCCGCTCGTCAAAGTAACGGGCGGTAAGGTGTACTTTGAAAACCTGACCTGTATCGAGGGAAGCACACCGCTTCTTGCCCAAAGGCAGGCAGGCGGCGAAAATATTGAGATTTACGCCAAAAACTGCAAGTTTTTCTATTCGCGCTCAACCTACTATGACGCGTGTATGCTGTACGGCACGGCGCTTTCGATTTTTCAAAACTGCGAAGCGTCGTTTAGCCAAAAAGACGGTTTTGGTTATCATGCAAAGGAAAGTATAATACCAAAGGGTATTGAAATCAATTGCGTAGGAGCAGGCAACGGCAACGTTGAGGACGGCAACGACCAAGGGAGCACCATGCACAACGGCGGCTCGATCATCCGTGTGCGCAACGTCTGTTTCAAAAACTACGGCGCGAATTATGCCGATCAGGGCACGGGAACCGAATCATGGAACATCGGCTGCGTAGGGTTTGAGTCGCTGACGGATCCTTCATACTCGGGAACATCCGATGCGCAAAAATCAAACTTTTTCGCTTACGACAACACAAAGGTGTTCTGTGACGGCTGCGTGGGCTTCGGCAGCCTGTACAATGTCTGTACGTCGGGCACGGGCACGATCTATCTGCGCAATTCACGCTTTGAAGGCACGCTAACGAAAGAAGGCATGACGCCGGTTTATTATTGATAGAAGGAATTCCTGCAAAAAACAGCCACTTGCTTTTTCAGCCGAAATAGTGTAATATAGAAAAAATACAGCTTTGAGCAGGTGAATGACTTGAAAAAGATTTTTGACGGAGACAGCATGGTAAAAACCATAATGGGCGCGAAAAAGGTCAAGCCCGGCTGCGTTTACCGCTGGTCGTGCTTTTCCTTTCCGTATACTCATAATGACAGGCAATATATATATAATAATTTTTCAAAGGTTTGCTTCGGTATTGAGCCGGACGAGCTTGACCTGAGGACTGAGGCGCGGTTCACATCCGAACAGGCAGTCGCGGACGAAAACCTGTCCGCGCTTGTTTCGGATTTGTTTTTGGTTCCCGAGGACGAGGACGAAGCCGCGTCCTACGAAAAATATGCCGCTATGTTCCGCGCCATGCGCACTAACAAAAAGGGCTATTCTTCATATACGATTTTGCCGACGACCGCCTGCAACGCCAGATGCTTTTACTGCTTTGAGGAGGGCATGAGATTTGTCACGATGACCGACGAGATCGTAAGCCAAACGATTGAGTTTATCAAAAAAACGCGCAATCCCGAAAAGCCTGTAAATTTTGCATGGTTCGGCGGCGAGCCGCTCGCGGGTGAGAGGATAATCGACAGGATATGCGCCGCTATGCGTGAGGAGAATATTGAATTCAAATCAAAAATGGTTTCAAACGGCAGCCTTATCACCGAAAAAATCATTCAAAAAATGAAAAACGACTGGAACCTCGGCGCTATTCAAATCACGCTTGACGGCGTTGAGGAGGAATACAACCGCCGCAAAAACTATGTATTTAATTACGCTTCCGCATATTGGCACGTTCTTTCAAGAATTAAGCTTATAAATGAAAACGGCATAAAGCTCAACATCCGCGTAAACGTGGATGAAGGCAACATCGACGGTTTACCTCAAATGGCGGAGGATGTGAAATGCTTTGTTCCGAACACAGAGCTTGTAACGTTCGATTTGACGCCGCTGTTTGATATTCACGAGGTAAAGGACGATTCGGCGGTTTGGCGAAAGAGCTTTGAAATTTCGGAAAGGCTTGAGGCTATGGGCTTTAAAGCTGCCGCCCATTACTCCGTGAGCAGGACGAAGGTGTTTTTTTGCATGGCGGATTCACCGTACAGCAGCGTTGCCATAGCGCCCGACGGCAGGCTTTATCCGTGCGAGGACATTTCAAACATCGGGTCGCTCGGCGATGTTTTTGAAGGCGTTACGAACCGTGAGCTCGTTAACAGCCTGCAAAGGGTTGAAAAAACGCGCGAGCAGTGCCGCGGCTGTTTCTCTCTGCCCCAATGCACGACCTTCTCGCGTTGCAAGAACCGCTCGGCAAGCTGTCGCTATTATTCGCGCAAGCGGCTCGAAAGAGCGCTTTCTCACAAGCTTGACAGCCTGACAGACGAAAATGATGACAAAGATACCGAAATGATTTGCTGATTATAATCCGCCGCAGGGCTATTCTTTGCGGCGGATTATTTTATGCTTGATTCCGCAGCGCAAACGTGATACAATAATTACTACCGATATCAAGCTATAAAAAAGAGGTATGAACAATGGAATACAAGTTTTCCGACAGGGTTTCAAACTTAAAGCCCAGCGCCATCCGTGAAATTTTCAAATACGCCGCCGACCCTTCCGTGGTTTCGCTTTCGGCAGGCAACCCTTCTCCCGAAGCGTTCCCGACAAAAGCGATCGAGGAGATTTCCGCTAAGGTGCTGAAAGAAAACCCGATTTCCGTGCTGCAATACAGCGTGTCCGAGGGCTACACACCCTTGCGTAAGCATATGATGGAATATATGCGCCGCGAGCACAACACGGGCAGCGACAACGACGACATTCTGATCACCACGGGCGCTCAGCAGATCATGGACCTCTGCACAAAGGCGCTTGTAAACGAGGGCGAAACCGTTATCGTCGAGGCTCCGTCCTTTATCGGCTCTCTCAACACTTTCAGAGCCTACAACGCCAAGCTTGTCGGAGTCACGGTTGAGCGCGATGGCATGAGCACTGATGAGCTTGAGGAAAAGCTCAGGGCGAATCCGAACGCCAAGCTTATTTACACTATTCCGAATTTCCAGAACCCCTCGGGTGTGACAATGAGCCTTGAAAAGAGAAAAAAGGTTTATGATCTTGCAAAAAAATACGGCGTTCTCATTATTGAGGACAACCCCTACGGCGATTTGCGTTACAGCGGAGAGAACCTGCCAAATATTAAGAGCTTTGACACCGACGGGATCGTCATCTATGCAGGCTCTTTTTCAAAGGTGATAGCGCCCGGCTTGCGCGTAGCCTATACAATAGCGCCCAAGCCGATTTTCGGCAAGCTTGTGGTCTGCAAGCAGGGCAACGACGTTCACACCAACATCTGGTCGCAGTATGTCTGCGACGAGTTTATCACAAAATATGACTTCAATGCGCACCTTGATATGCTGCGTGAGATATATACAAAGAAAGCGCGGTTCTGTATGGAGCTGCTCGACAAATACTGCGCGCCCGCGATCACCTATAATAAGATCGACGGCGGACTCTTTATCTGGTGCGATCTTCCGAAGGACGTCGATATGCCCGCCTTCTGCAAAAACGCGGTGCTCAACAAGGTTTGCGTTGTTCCCGGCAACGCCTTCCTCACCGACGAAAACGAGGAATGTCACAGCTTTAGAATCAATTTTTCAACTCCCACCGACGAACAGCTTGAAAAAGGTATTCGCATTTTGGGAGAGCTTGCAAACGCCTGAGTGCGTAAACAAAGGAGATCAACATGGAAAACACAGAAAAAAAGCAGGTCGTGTTCAGCGCTATCCAGCCCAGCGGCACCATAACCTTAGGCAACTATTTAGGAGCGGTGCGCAACTGGGTGCTTATGCAGGAAGAATACAACTGCATTTACGCGCTTGCCGACCTTCACACCATAACCGTCAGACAGAATCCCGCTCAGTTCCGCAAAAATATTCTTGAGGCATACGCTTCGGTAATGGCGTGCGGAGTTGATGTCGAGAAGAGCATTTTCTTTATCCAGAGCCATGTTCACACTCACGCCGAGATAGCGTGGATACTCAACTGCTACACACAGTTCGGCGAGCTCAGCCGCATGACTCAGTTCAAGGACAAAAGCGCAAAGCACGCCGACAACATCAATGCGGGTCTTTTCACATATCCCGTGCTCATGGCGGGCGATATCCTGCTTTATCAGGCTGACAAGGTGCCTGTGGGAGCCGACCAGAAGCAGCACATCGAGCTTACCTGCGACGTAGCCAGACGCTTCAACGGTCTTTACGGCAACGTGTTCAAGATCCCCGAGGGCTTCATTCCACAGAACGGCGCAAGGGTAATGAGCCTGCAAAATCCGCTCAACAAAATGAGCAAGTCCGATGAAAACGTAAACGGCTGCGTTCACCTTTTGGATCCTCCCGAGGTGATAATGAGGAAGTTCAAACGCGCTGTGACCGACAGCGATTCCCGCGTGTGCTATGCCGAGGGCAAGGACGGTGTGAACAATCTTATGACGATTTACCGCGCCGTGACGGGCAAAACCTTTGAGCAGATCGAAAGCGAGTTCGACGGCAAGGGCTACGGCGACTTCAAAACGGCGGTCGGCGAGGCGGTAGTCGAAGAGCTGCGCCCGATCCGCGAACGTTACGAAAAGCTGATAAAGGACAAGGCTTACCTTGAGGAATGCTATCACAAGGCGGACGAGATCGCCTTAAAAATCAGCAGCAGAACGCTCGGCAAAGTGATGAAAAAGGTTGGATATGTGAGATAATTCCGCGTACCTGAAAAAATAATCAAAAGCAAAACCTTCCTTCAAGTTATGAGGGAAGGTTTTTTGGCGCGATATTAACGCTGCGCTGAATATTTGAAAATATTTGGTGAAATGCACCTGTCCGCGTTAAATTTTGCGGACAGGTGCCGGGGGTATGTTGACTATATATTATCGTATTTGCCGATATCGCAGAGCAAGATCTCGTGGCAGCCGAGTCTTGTGCTGAGCGGCGCTTTTTCCATGTAGTCGCCGTAGAGGAAGGTCAGATATTCGTCGTAGCGCTTCGGGACGGGGAGCTGACAGCCCTCAAAGCTGTGGGTCGTCACCTCGTCGAGAATACCTGCTTCAAAGCAGCCGTTGTATACATTCCTGCCCATTCCGTCGTACAGGTACTTCGCGTTCTTTTTATGCTTGAAGAAGCTTATCGTGTGATTCATCAGGAAATAACTGAAGCGCAGCGGGAAAAGCTTAACAAAGAAATTTGTTACCGCCGATTGCAAGCGGCTGCCGTTGTCTACCTTGCGGCGGTTCCACTTGTTCAGCACCAAAGCGCGCGTAAAAAGCGTAAGCGCAAGGTGGATTTTTCTTCCAAACGCGGAATTCGCGGTTTTGTCGTGGCAAAAAATGTCAAACGCTATTCCAACGTTGATATCGGTGTGGTTCTTTGCAAGCTCGGTCGCGAACACGGTATTTTCAACGCGCAGCTTGTTGAACTCGTAAAAGCAGTTGCGGTCGGTTTTGCCCGACTGGAATGTCATTCCCGGCGGAAGCTCGCTCTGCGCGATTTCGGCGAATCTGTCGTAATCCTCGCGGAGCATCATAATATCGGAGTCGTCGTCCCACGGGATAAAGCCGTTGTGACGTATGGCTCCCAAAAGCGTGCCGCCGCCTAAGAAATACTTTATGTTGTGCTTTTTGCAGATGCGGTCAACCTCTAAAAGGTAGGCAAGCTGCATCTTTTGGATCGCCTCAAGCCTGCCATCGTGGGTGTTCGGAAGCTGAAAATCCGTGACGTCGCTCATATACGACATAACGCAAAGCTCAAGCGCCGCGTCAAGCCCTATCGCGGGGGCGCAGCCTTCGTTTACGATTTTGCCGTTGGACAGAGCGCAGGCGTTTTCGTCCGCGCCTTCTTTGAGAGTGATCTTTACCTTATCGCCGTAAACGTCGTGCAGGATAGCCGCGATCATTCCCGTTGAGACGGTGCAGCCCTTACCCGTCACGTTATAGGTCTGACCGTCACGCAGTCCGCCGTTCAGCGCGTAAACAACGGCGCGGAATACATCGGTTATATACACGAACGAAAGCTTTTTGCCGTTGACCGCGCTGCACGGAACGCCGTTTGCTGCCGCTTTCAGCATATCGTCGATAAATGTGCTCAAACCGCTGCACGCGCCCAGCACTATTCCCGTTCGCAGGGTCGTGAGCGAAAAACCGCCGTCCTTTCGGCAGCAGCTCCATAGGCATTCGATCACGCGGAGAAGCTGGTTGTCGGAGAAATCCGTGTCGGTGTTTTCAATCGGAGCGTATTCGTTTTCGGCATAGACTCGGTTCGGTCTGCCGTTGCCGTAAACGCGGCTGTCGCTGAGCAATACTGTTTTGGCATTTAAACGCGAAGCTGTTTGGGCAAGCGCGTTGACGCAGCGGACTTCCTCGGCAAAGTCTGAGCAGAAGCTCTCGCTCTTTTCTCCGCAGAAGCCTGTGTGAACTATGTAATCAGCCTGCTTTATTTCGGATAAGGCGTCAAAACCGACCGAAGTGAAAAATTCGCTTCCGGTGCATTCGGGATAAAAATCCTTGCAGTCGCCGGCGTAAATAACCTTTATTCCGCGCTTTTTCTGTTCGCTTTGATAAATCAGCGCATAACAAAGACAGCGGGCAAGATTATGTCCGCTGACGATGATAGTTTTATTATTCAGTTTTTGAAGCTGTTCCTTTTCGATTTGCGGCATTGCCGCCCAATCGGCTTCAAATTCATTTAATTTTGTTTTTATCATTTTTTGTTACTTTTTTGAGATTGTTTATCGGCGTTGTAAATTTCGAGGGTTTCAGCAGTAGGACCGTCATGGATGATGGTTCCTTTTTTCAGATATATGGCGCGAGGACAAATCTCCTTGACCGAATCGGCGTTATGGCTTACGTACAAAACCGTGGTGCCCTTTTGCATTATATCCTTGATTTTATCCTTGCACTTTCTCTTGAAGCTTGCGTCACCGACGGACAGTGCTTCGTCTACAACGAGAACGTCGGGTTCGATGTTGACGTTTATGGCAAAGCCGAGGCGCATTTTCATACCGCTTGAATAGGTTCGCACCGGTTGGTCGATATAGTCGCCTAACTGGGCAAAATCTATTATTTTTTCCTCGATTTCTTTTATGTAATTGTCCTCCAGGCCGAGGATATAGCCTTTAAGATAAATGTTTTCTCTGCCTGTCATTTCGAGCGAAAAGCCCGCGGTCAGCTCAAGCAGCGCGGCGACCTTTCCGTTTACGATGATATCGCCTTCGTCGGGGAACGCGACGCCCGTGATCATTTTGAGCAGAGTTGACTTGCCCGCGCCGTTGTTGCCAACGATGCCGACCGACTCGCCGCGGTATATCTCAAAGCTGACGTTGTTGAGCGCCTTGTTTGTTTTTGGGTTGCGCGGCTTTATGAACAGCGCTTTAAATCTTGCCTGATCGTTTTTGTAGAGAATGTAGGTTTTGCTGACATTTTTAAAGGTGATAATAGGTTCAGCCATATTATTACCTCCTTAAAGAACGTCAGGAAGCTTTTTCCTGAGACGGTTGTAGTTGTAAATGCCAAGCAGCGTAACGCCGATAAGCTCCGCCGCGAAAATAACAAGCTCCGTTTTGTATACCCAAAAGCCTCTGTTGTAAAGGAAGGTGTTTCGGTACCCGTTTGCAAAGAAGTTGATCGGATTGAAAAGCATTGCCCACTTGAGTCCGCCCGTGAAGCTGTAGGAGTCGTACATAATGCCCGACAGCCAGAAAATACCCGACATAACAGACACGATAAGGCTTTCAAAGTCCTTGCTGAACGCCGACATCGGGGCGGTTGACCACGAAAGGGCGAGGAAGAAGAAGAACAGCAGCGGACAGTAGAAGAAGAACTGCAAATCGTACCAGCTTACGGGCATCATTCCGTGTGAAACGCGGTAGAAGATGACGTAGGCGTACATGATTATCACAAGAAACAGATGAACAAACAGCCTTGACAGCCCCGTGTAAGTCAAAATAGTCGAAACGGGGAACTTTACCTTTGTTATAAACTGTCGGTTTATCCGCAGGGTTTTAGCGCCCTGAACAATGCTGTCCTGAATGAAGAACCACGGTATGATCCCGATGAACATAAAGGTGAAAAAGTCAAACGAAAAAGCCTCGTACTCCATTCCGTTCAGGTGAACGTTGACTGCCTTGAGAGCTTTGATTCCGACAGAAAAGGCGAACCAGTAAACAAACACCGTGAACGCGGGCTTAACAACAGCCCAGAACGGACCGATAACAGCGCCCTTGTAGGTTTTGATAAGCTCGTTCTTTGCGAGCAGCAGAATCTGCTTGCCAAACCCCTTGTGCTCCTTTAAAATAGAAGTGAACAAATTCCATCACACATCCTTTTGAGTGACAGCCCAAAGGTAGGATAAAGCAGCTCCGTCCACGGCTGTCACAGTACTAATATAATTATATATTTTTTATACGATTTGTCAATCTGTTAATACCCCAAAAAACGCCCTGCGCGGCAAAAATAATTGTGAATTTTTGGTTGACAAACGGATTTTTCGTGATATAATATATCTGTTGCACTGTGCACAGGCTGCATAAGTGCGGCAAATCCTTGCGGTGATAACCGCCATAATGTCCAGAAGGAGGTGCAAAAAAATGGCAGTGACAGCAAATTACGAGACCGTCATGGTCGTTTCCATGAAGAAGGGCGAGGAGAGCATCCAGTCCGTTGTGGAAAGATTCAAGACTCTCATTGAGCAGAACGCCACTTTGAAGAACGTTGACGAATGGGGCAAAAGAAAGCTTGCTTACCTCATCAACAAAGAAAGCGAAGGCTATTATGTTCTCTTTGAGTTTGAGAGCACAGCCGAGTTCCCCGCAGAGCTTGACCGTAAATTCAGAATTAATGAAGACGTAATACGCTCCATGATTATCAAGAAGGAAGACGAATAAGCGATTTGTAGGGCGAAAGCCTGAACATGAAAGGATTAAGAATTATGTTGAACAGAGTTGTTTTGATGGGCAGACTTGTGTCTGACCCCGAGTTAAAGACGACATCGTCGGGTATAAGCGTTTGCAGCTTCAGAATTGCGGTAGACCGCAATTATGTAAAGCAGGGCGAAGAGCGCAAGGCGGATTTCTTTGATATCGTTTGCTGGAGACAGCAGGCTGAGTTTGTCTGCCGCTATTTCGGCAAGGGCGCCATGATCGCTGTTGACGGTCAGCTTCAAAGCAGGACCTACCAGGCAAAGGACGGCACCAACCGCTATGTTATCGAGGTTGTGGCTGACAGTGTATCATTTACGGGCGAGCGCCGTGAGAGCAACAACAACTACGGCGGTCAGAGCTACGGCGGCAACCAGAGCTATGGCGGAAACCAAAATTACGGCGGCCAGAGCTACGGCGGAAATCAGTCCTTCGGAAACCAAAACTACGGCGGCAGTCAGAGCTACGCCGCCCCTGCGCAGCAGAGCTATCAGGCTCCCCAGCCCGCGCAGCCCTCTTATCAGAGCGGCTCAAATTCCGATTTCCAGGATATGCCCCTTGACGACGACCTGCCGTTTTAATTAATAATTAATTAAATTATTACCTGATTGAAATAATCTCACTGAAAGGAGAACTCACAATGGCTGACAGACCCAACAACCGCGGCAGAAAGTCCCGCAAGAAAGTTTGCGGCTTCTGCGTTGATAAGGTAGAGCACATTGATTACAAGGATATAGCACGTCTGCGCCGCTATATGTCCGAGAGAGGAAAAATTCTTCCCCGCCGCGTGACAGGCACCTGCGCAAGACATCAGCGTGACCTCACAACAGCGATCAAGCGCGCGCGCCACCTTGCGCTGCTTCCTTATTCCGCTGACTGATCGGCAGCGTGACGCCGGTTTAATATACTGATAAATAAGCCTTCCTTTAGCTCTCGCATTAAAACGCGCCGTTGAAGGAAGGCTTTTATTATATCATTTTTTAACAGGCGCCCTGCCCGTTCGTGACAACGGCAGGTCAGGGATTTGCTTTGCTATTTTTATTAACCGGAAATTGCGGAAGCTCAAACAGCGCATTATGGGAGCTTGATATCTTTCCAATCGGATACGTTGCATTGTCCGTTATCGTTTTTGCCTACCGTGACCAGTGTTCCGTCTGATTTCAAGCCGACTGTATATTGTGTTCCCGCGCTGACAGCAACAATGTCCTTCCAGTTGCTGACATTACACTGACCGGCGTTGTTCAAGCCTGCCGCCACAACCGTGCCGTCGGATTTCAAACCTACAGTATGCCATCTGCCTGCGCTGATTGCAACGATGTCCTTCCAGTCTCCGACATTACACGCGCCGTCTTCGTTATATCCTGTTGCTGTGACGGTGCCGTCGCTTTTCAATCCGACTGTATGGGAATCGCCCGCGCTGACAGCGACAATGTCCTTCCAGCTTCCCACATCACATTGCTTATACTTATTAGAGCCTGCCGCCGAGACAGTGCCGTCCGAGTGCAAGCCTAACGTGTGGTAACATCCCGCGCTTACATCGGCAATATCGCTCCAATCGCCGACATTGCATTGACCGTTGTCGTTTAACCCGGTCGCAACAACCTTGCCGTTTTTTTTCAGTCCGACCGTGTGCCACCATGCCGCGCTGATATCGGAAAGGTTCTTCCAATCTTCAACGTTACATTGCCCGTCTTTGTTGTAGCCGGTCGCCACGGCGGTGCCGTCTGATTTTACCCCGACCGTGTTAAAGCCCGAACCGCTGATCGTAACAATATCCGACCAATCCGTTGTATCGCATTGTCCTATTTCGTTTTTTCCGATCGCGATAACCGTACCGTCTGTTTTCAGCCCGGCAAGATGATTTTCTCCCGCCGAAACAGTCGTTGCCGTTTTTTTAACAGATAACTTCGTCTGCTTGGAATCGGACGCGTCGGCGCTCTGTGTTTCGCTGTAGGAGCCTGATGTGCCCGAGTCCTTATTCTGCTGCATAAAATATATCGGCAGCGCGATAAGTCCGGCAAGAACGGCTGTACCGGCAAGTATTATGCCGACAATGAAACCTGCGTTTCTTTTGCGGGGAGCTTTTTTGGCAGCAGGCTGCCGCTGAAAGGTATCCGCGTTTTCTGTTTTGATGACTGAGCCGGCGATCGGTTCATTGACAGGCGCGTCTTTAGCCGGGCTCTCGTATATAAATATTGAATCTGAATCGTCCGCGCTTTTTGTCAATTCCTGCGGGTCGTTCTGCGGAATATTTACGGAATCGGTTAAAGGCTTGCCTTCTGCCTGAGTATCAACTGTCTGAGGCGAATTGATCTGTTCCGCATCCGCAGCGTTGATCAATTCCTCCATGTCCTGCAAACGGTCAGCCGATTTGACCGCCAAGCCCTTCATCAAAACGTCTTCAAGCTCGGAGGGAATATCGAAGCCAAGCTCAGAGGGCGTTTTCAGCTCGTCCAATACGCTTCTGTCAAGCGAATTGGGCGGAACCGTGCCTGTTATGCATTGATAAATTGTGGCGCAAAGGCTGTAAACATCTGTCCAGGGACCTTGGGCGCTCTTGCTGCCAAGCTGTTCGATCGGCGAGTAGCCTTGTTTAAGGAATATCGACATTGTTTTTGCTTCGTCCCGCAGATAACAACGCGCGGAGCCGAAGTCCGTCAGCTTTAATTTGCCGTTGTCAAGGCGCATAATGTTGTCGGGTGCGATATCGCGGTGAATAATGCCCTGTTTATGCATTTTTTCAAGCGCGCGCATCAACGGAAGCATCATTTCAAACGCATTTCGCGCAGGTATCGTTCCGTTTGTATTCAGATACTCCCTCAAATCGACCCCGTCTAAATACTCCATAACGATATAAGCGGTATCGTTTTCGGTAAAGTGATCGCGCACGTCTACAATACCGTCTTCGTCGGAAAAGCGCGCTATGTTGCGTGCCTCGTCTAAAAATCTCTGCTTGCCATTCTGATAAAAACCTGTATGCTTAGAGGTCGTCAAAACGATTTTTGAAGAAACGGTATTGTTGCGGTTAGCTATACCCGTCGGGTAAAATTCTTTGATCGCTACCTTTAATTCAAGCACTTGATCATAACCGGTGTAGGTAATGCCGAAACCGCCTTCTCCTATAACGGCGCCGACCTCATACCTGTCGTTCAGCACTGTGCCGGATGACAGACAATGCGACGGATTGTGAATTTGAACATTCTTGCCGCAATAGGGGCAAAATGAGGCTTTATCAGGAATTTTTTTCATGCAATTAAAACAACGCATAAGCATTCTCCTGTATTTATGTGATAAATGTCGTTTGAATAAGTGTTCAATATAATTATACCAATATTTGGGCTGCTTTGCAACACACTTTTTTTATAAACCCAAACTATGAACAAATTATACACTGATAAATAAGCCTTCCTTCAGCTCCCGCGTTAAAACGCGCCGTTGAAGGAAGGCTTTTATTATATTGTTTTTTTAGGCGCCCTGCCACGTTTCGTCAACAGGAGGGCTTATCTTATGCTTGTCGGTGCGGATGATTTTTCGCGAGATCAGCAAAACGAAATATCAGAAATATAAATTGAAAGCTGCAGCTTATATTATTTCGCCTTGCCTTTTGCCGCGCGGTTTATTTTTTCCTCGTTTTCGTTGATAGCGGCGTCGATTGTTGTAACAACTGTGCTTTGTGCGCTGCTTCCGCTGATTTGAGCTGTGCTGCCGGAAACGGGAAGCTCGGTTTCATATGTTCCGTTGCCGTCGGCGTCGATTCTCAGACCGATCGTGTTTTCGTCGATCTCGTAAATCAGCACGGAACCGGAATCGGTCGAGAACGCGGCGTTCACAGTGACGTCCTTGTTGAGCGCGCGAACCTTGACATTGTGCAGGTTGTCGGAGGTGACAATATAGCCTTCCTTCGACATTGTCAGCGAGGCTTTCTCGGCTCCCGTGCCCTTGACGTCGATCGAGAACCAGTCGGTGGCGTAATCGTAGTTCGATACCATAGTCAGTTCGTAATCGGACTTCGCGCCGTTTATTTCAACATAGCCCGATTTGTCGAATATCGCCGATGTTCCCGCGCTGCTGCCGGCATAGAGCAGGCAGTCGGTATATTCGAGCGATGCGCTGAGCTTTTCGGCTTCGTTCTGCGTTATCCTGTAGGAGGAGTTGTAGTCGAACAGATCGTAGCCCTGTGTGGGTTCTTCGTTTCCGCCTGTCTTCAATACGAAATCGGATTCCTTTATATCGTCCCAAGTGCCGTTCAGTGTGCCGTATGTGCCGTTTGTTGTGCGTGCTACCTTGGAAATGGTCTTGTCGTCGGAAGCCTCATAGGTGTTCATGCGGGCGGAGAGGCAGGCGGCGTCGTTTGACGCAAGCTGATATGAGTAGAAGCCGTAATCATTGGCTACGCAGAGGTCTGCGGTAATGCCGTTGAACTTAGCGCCGTTCTCGGACCAGTAATGGAGCGGGTTGCCGTCGCTGCCTGTGAAGAAGAAGTAGTAGTAAGGAATTATCCATTTATAGGTCGTGGTGTTGAAGTAGATGTTGTAATCATAGACAAAGCCCATATAGTCCCCGTAGCCTTCATAGTAGTTGCTGCAGAAGTTAGGATCGCTGATGAGTATTCTCGCGTCGAATTGCTCTCCGTAGTAATCGTAGTTGCCGTACTCTACGCCGTAAGCCGCGATCTCGTGACCCAGATTGATGCCGATGTTGACATACTTGTTGGTTTTGAGCAGCGAGAGGATCTCCTTGATGTTTTCTTCGTTGGTGCTGTTGGTCACCCTGCGCTCGTTGATTCTGGCAGGTTCCGTTCTTTGCAGCCACATATAGTAGTTGATCAGGGAGTTGACCTTGAGGTCGTTTACAGGCGTGCTGAGCTGGTTGATTGAAGTCGCCGTGGAGGAATAATCCTTGGGACTGATCAAGCCCTGCATAGCCAAATACTGAGTCATCGACATTCCGTAGCAGGAGCCGCCCCATTCTCTGTCAAGATCGCAGGGATTGCTTCCGAGCCCTTCGAAAATGAACTGGTAAGCGATATGGTCGTTAGCGAGATTTGTCTTGAGAGCGTTTAGGTATGTGCTGTTGCTCAGTTCACGGTAGGTGAAGCTTGATTTTGAGGAGAAGCTGCTTGGCGAGTTGGTGAAATTCCAGTTGTCGCGTCCCCATGTAAATGATTTGACAGAGTTCAAAATGGTAAATCTCTTTTTAACGCTTCCTGTGTATTTGCCCGTACCTGTAACGGTTACGGTGGCAACGCCTACGTTGACGTTGTTGCTGTAGGAAACAGTGTAGTCGGTGTTAAGCGTAAGCTTTTTCTTTTCGTCCATCACGATAACGGTCGGCTTCTTTTGGCTGCCGTCATAGGTGTAGGAGTTTGTTTCGAGCCTGATATCGCATTTTGAAAGCTCCTGCTTTGTGATTTCCGACAGGACGAGTGTGTATGAGCCTGTTGCATCCGTGTCCACAAATCCGCCCAAGAACAAGTACGTGACCCCCGCTTTCAATGTGAAGGTAAATGAGAACTGCTTGTCGAATTTAGTGCCGATGCTGTATATCAAATCGACAGCCGTATCTTCGCTGTCACGGATACAGCCGTAAGCCTCAGAGCCGGCTCCCTGTGAGCGGAACCTGACGAACATATCTCTCGGAGCCTGATACGTGAAGCCGTCGATATGACCACCGGCTTCGGTGATCGAAATTGATTGACTCTTGATAACCGTTTCCTGAGGTGTATCTTCAACCTTTTCTAACTTGACACTGAAGCTGCCGGTTGAGCTTGTGCTCTTGAACTTTGCTCCGAAAATGTAGGTCGTTCCTCCCGTCAGGCTGTAGGTGATCAGGAAGTTGTTGTTTTCGCCGCTGTTGTCGTTGCTTGCAAGCTGATTCAGGTTGGCGTCGTACAGATATCCGTAGGTATCGCTGCTTCCGGTCGAATAGAACTTGATCTTCATGTTTGCGGAGGGCTTGAAGGAATAGTACTTTTGCCTTCCGGCTGTGGAGATGCTGACGGTTTTTGTTGAGCCTGTGGAAATGGTTTCATACGCGATCTTGAACGTTACGCTCTTGGTTCCCGAGTAGGTGCCCTTGCCCGTTACGGTTGCGGTCGCCGTGCCGACGTTGGTGTTGTTCTTGTAGGCGACGGTGTAATGTGTGTTGAGGGTCAGAGTCGTGCTTCCGTCCTTAACGGTGACTGTCGGGGTTATCGCGACGCCCGTGTAATAATAAGAGGAGTTAGGAACAGTTACGGTGCAGTCTGAAATGCTCCTTGTCGGCGCGCTTTTGATCGTAAAGCTTTTGTTGACTGTGCCCGTGTAGTTGCCGATGCCGGTCACGGCTGCCGTTGCTGTGCCCACATTGACGTTGTTTTTGTAAGTGACGTTGTAATGGGTTCCTTTAACAAGGGTCTTGTCGCCGTCCTTAACGGTGACGGTCGGCTTTTTGGCTGTGCCGTCGTAGGTGTAGCTCGTCGGGGAAACCGTGACGGTGGTTGCCGAAAGCGATCTCGCTTTGATCGTGAAGTTTCTGTTAACGGTGCCCGTGTAGTTGCCCTTGCCCGTTACGACCGCCGTGGCGGTGCCGGCGTTGGTGTTGTTCTTATAGGTTACGGTGTAATCGGTGTTCTTTGTAAGTGTCAGGTCGTCTTTTTTGACCGTCACATTCGGGGTCCTTGCCGTGCTGTTATAGAAATATGTGGTGGTGGAAAGCGTTATGGTAAAACCACTGGTGATCGACTTCGGCTTAATGGTGTAGGTTTTGCTCACGCTGCCCGTGTAGTTGCCCTTGCCGGTCAAAACTGCTGTGGCTGTTCCCGCCTTGACATAGTTCTTATAAGTTAATGTGTAGTCGGTATCTTTTCTGAGGGTGGTGTTTTCATCAGTTACCGTAACGGTCGGCTTTTTGGCTGTGCCGTCGTAGGTATAGGAGCTGCCCGAGAGTGTGACTGTTGTCACGGAAAGCGATCTCGGCTTGATTTCAAATGTCTTGTTTACGCTTCCGGAATAGCTGCCCTTACCTGTCACGGTTACTGTGGCGGTGCCTGCGTTTTTGTTGTTCTTGTAGGATACGGTGAAGTGGGTGTCTTTGGTGAGTGTTTTTGTTCCGTCCTTAACGGTTACGGTCGGCTTTCTCAACGTGCCGTTGTAGTAATAGGTGGTGTTTGACAAAGTCACGGTGCAACTTGTGATGCTCTTTGTCTGAGCGCTTTTGATCGTAAAGTTTTTGTTGATTGTTCCCGTGTAGTTGCCCTTGCCGGTCACTATCGCCGTGGCTGTTCCCACAGCGGTGTTGTTCTTATAGGAAACGGTGAAGTGGGTGTCTTTTGTGAGAGTTTTTGTTCCGTCCTTAACGGTTACGGTCGGCTTTTTGGCGGTGCCGTCGTAGGTGTAGCTTGTCGGGGAAATCGTGATAGTAGTCGCCGAAAGTGATCTCGGTTTGATAGTGAAGGTTCTGCTCACGCTTCCCGTGTAATTTCGCTTGCCCGTTATAGTTGCGGTGGCGATGCCTGCGTTGGTGTTGTTTTTGTACGATACGGTGAAGTCGGTGTCTTTTTTAAGAGTGGCGTCGCCGTCTGTGACTGTCACGCCGGGCTTTCTCGCCGTGCCGTTGTAGAAGTAAGTATAGGTTGAAAGACTGACTGTTGTGTTGTAAAGCGGTCTCGCTTTAATGGTGTAGGTCTTGTTCACGCTGCCCGTGTAGTTGCCCTTGCCGGTCACAACTGCTGTGGCTGTTCCCGCGTTGATATAGTTTTTATAGGTTACGGTGAAGTCGGTGTCCTTTTTAAGAGTGACGTCTCCGTCCTTAACCGTTACGGCAGGCTTTTTGGGGGTATTGTTGTAATTGTAAACGGTGCCCGCAAGAGTTATAGTTGTCGCCGAAAGCGATCTCGGCTTGATTTCATACGTCTTGCTCACGGTGCCGCTGTAGCTGCCCTTGCCCGTCACGGTTACGGTGGCGGTGCCTGCGTTTTTATAGTTCTTGTAGGCTACGGTGAAGTGGGTGTCTTTTGTGAGAGTTTTTGTTCCGTCCTTAACGGTTACGGTCGGCTTTCTGTTTGTGCCGTTGTAGTAATAGGTGGTGTTTGACAGGGTCACGGTGCAGCTTGTGATGCTCTTTGTCTGCGTGCTTTTGATTGTAAAGCTTTTGTTGACTGTGCCCGTATAGTTGCCGATGCCGGTCACTGCCGCCGTGGCTGTGCCCGCATTGACGTTATTTTTGTATGCGACGTTGTAATCGGCTCCTTTGACAAGGGTCTTTTCTCCGTCCTTTACCGTAACAGTCGGCTTTTTGGCAGTGCCGTCGTAGGTGTAGCTTGTCGGGGAAATAGTGATCGTCGTCGCCGATAGCGATCTCGCGTTGATTGTGAATGATTTGTTTACCGAGTTGGTGTAGTTGCCTGTGCCCGTTATAACTGCGGTGGCGGTGCCTGCATTTTTGTTGTTCCTATAGGCTACGGTGAAGTCAGTTCCCTTTGTGAGCGTTTTGGAGCCGTCCTTAACGGTCACTGACGGGGTTCTCGCGACTCCGTTGTAGTAATAGGTGGTGGTTGAAAGAGTTATTGTGCAGTTGGCGATGCTTTTTGCCGTCGCTCCCTTGATTACGTCTGTTTGACTTTGTTTCGCTTCCGCCGCCGATGCGCCGAGCGGCAGAGCGGCGAACATTGTCAGCGTCATTAATATCACAAGAAGAACCGACGTTGCCCGTGTTATCCCTTTTTTCATAAACAAGATCCTTTCTTTAAATATCTTATTAAACAAAAAATACACACATTCAAAAGTTTTTATGTGCATTTATCCACAATACTATAATAGCATATTTTACCGTTTTGTGCAATCCAAAATTAACCGATCTTTTTTGTATATGTTGCACTAAATTGCTGTAAATGCAAATTATTCAGATGATTTCAAAGGATGATATTTGTGAAAATATAAATAATAGCCAAATAATTTTTCAAAAAAACTGCCAAACCGACCCCGAAGGGTGGTTTGGCAAATTTTTTAATCAGTCCTCGTAGGGTACGAAATCTTCTTTGGTCGCTCCGCAAAGCGGGCACGCCCAATCGTCCGGAATATCCTCGAACGCGGTGCCGGGCTCAATGCCGCCGTCGGGATCGCCTTCTGCGGGGTCATAAACGTAACCGCAGGGCTCGCACATATATTTCATATTGCTTCTCCTTTCATAATATTTTAAAAATTATTTTGCACGGGAAACCGTGATCATAAACTTAAAAATCAAAGCAGATGTGCTCTCAGCTCTTCGCCTGACTGCGCGCTGAGATAGGCGGGGGCTATGTCGAACACCGTTTTCGCGCCTGTGCAGCCCTCGGCGTTGAGCCTTGCGGCGGCTCTGGCGTAGGCGACAAGCACCGAACCCGTGAATTCGGGGTTGGAGTCAAGCTTAAGGCTGTATTCGATAACGTGGTTTTTGCCGTCGGAGGAGGTTCCCGAGTAAATAACCGAGCCGCCGTGGGGCAGACCGCTGTGGTCAGCCTTCATCTCTTCGGCTGATATGAACGTTACGGTGGTGTCGTAATCGGCAAAATAGTTGGGCATGGTTTTGATTTCGTTTTCGATTCTTTCCAAATCGGCGCCCTCCTCCGCGACGACAAAGCATTCTCTGGTGTGCTTTTCGCGGGTGGTGAGCTCGGGATTCCCGCCGTTTCTCACGCTTTCAAGCGCTGCGGGAACGGGTACGGTGTACTGACGGGCGTCGATAACGCCTTCGATCCTTCTGACCGCGTCGGAGTGTCCCTGGCTGACGCCCTTGCCCCAGAAGGTGTAATCCTTTCCGTCGGGAAGGACCGCGTGAGCGTACACTCTGCTGATCGAGAACATACCCGGGTCCCAACCGCAGGAGATGATGCCGATTTTGCCCGCAGCCTTTGCTGCCGCGTCAACATTAGCGAAGTGCTGCGGAACCTTGGCGTGGGTGTCGAATGAATCTATAACATTGTAAAGCGCAGCGTATTTGGGAGTCATTTCGGGAAGGTCAGTGGCGCTGCCGCCGCAGATGATCAGAACGTCGATGTCCTCCTTGCCTGTTTCAAGCTCGGCGGTGCTCTTTACCGCGACACCCTCGGTGTTGATTTTAAGAGAAGCCGGGTCTCTTCTTGTGTATACGGCGACAAGCTCAATGTCATCATTCTTCTTTACAGCCGCCTCAACGCCTCTGCCGAGGTTTCCGTAGCCCAAAATGCCGATTTTAATCATATATTTTTCCTCCGTTTTTTGTATAGTATATTGTATTATATTATATAGAAAGTATAAGCTTGTATGTTTATCGCTGTCAGTCGGCGATTTTAAGCGAAATGTCAAACGCCGTCACCGAATGTGTCAAAGCGCCCATCGAAATGATATCAACGCCCGTTTCGGCGATTTCGCGCAGGGTCTCGGCGGTTATGTTGCCGCTCGCCTCAAGCAGCGCCCTGCCTGCGGTTATATCGACCGCCTCGCGCATTTCCTCACAGCTCATGTTGTCGAGCATGATAACGTCAGCGCCCGCTTCGAGCGCCTGTCCCAGCTCGTCAAGGCTGCGCACCTCAAGCTCGATCTTAGTCATGTGGCCGAGCTTGCTTCTCAGCTTAGTCACAGCCGCCTCTATTCCGCCGCCGGCGTCAACGTGATTGTCCTTGAGCATAGCCGCGTCAGACAGATTGTAGCGGTGGTTCCTGCCGCCGCCCACGGCAACGGCGTATTTTTGTAGCGGGCGCAGACCGGGCAGGGTTTTGCGCGTGTCGGCTATGGTCGCGTTGGTGCCGCTTATTATATCGACAGCCCTGCGGGTCGCGGTGGCAACTCCGCTCATGTGCTGCAAAAGATTCAGCGCCGTGCGCTCTCCCTTTAAAATTGTGCGGGTCTTGCCCTTGATCTCGGCTATGATGTCGCCCTTTTCGAGCCGGTTGCCGTCGTGCTTGTAAACGACAGCCTCAAAGCCCTGAGGCTGCAAAATCTCAAAAACGCGGAGCGCGATATCTATTCCGCAGAGAACCCCGTCGCTCTTGGATAAAAAACGCGCGGTGTTTTCCTGCTCGCTGTCTATAAGATAATCTGTGGTAACGTCCAGATAGTTGATATCTTCGAGAAGCGCGGTTTTTATTATTTCATCTATATATATGCTGTTTATCATTGATTACCCTCCCTGACCTCGTCAAGAATTATTTCGGCGACGACCGCCGTGCTCTTGGCCTCGACAAAGTCCGAATTGATTTCGTAGTTTTCGCTGAACAGTCGTTTTATTATTTCTTCGATCTCCTTACAGCTTTCCTCGTATTTTTCGGGCTTCGGCAGCACGAAATACGCGTCCTGCAAAATCTCTCTTATCCTTGAACGGAAGCCCTGCGGCATCGGCTTGCCGTCAACGGGACGGTGAGCCGGCTCCAAGCCGAGCGGCCGCCTGCCGTATTTGTTCAGCCTTCGGGTTATGTCCTCGGCGGCTGTCCGCGAGAACACCAGAGCTTCAAGCAGTGAATTGCTCGCGAGTCTGTTGGCGCCGTGAACGCCCGTGTGGGCGCATTCGCCCGCGGCGTAAAGACCGTCGATAGAGGTTCGCGCGTTCAGATCGGTGTCGATACCGCCCATCAGATAGTGCTGGCAGGGAAAAACGGGGATCCTGTCCTTTGTTATGTCAACGCCCTCTTCAAGACAGCGCGCGTAAATCATCGGGAAGCGGTCACGCACAAAGTCGGCGGGCTTGTGAGTGATGTCAAGGTAAAACTTCTCGCTACCGGTTTTTATTGCCTCCCTCGCGATAGCGTTTGAAACCACGTCGCGCGGAGCAAGCTCGCCGCGTTTGTCATAGTCAAAGGCAAAGCGTTCGCCGTTGCAATTTAGCAGTACGGCTCCCTCGCCGCGCACAGCCTCGCTTATCAGAAAGCGCTCGCGATCCTTGTCAGCGGCAAAAGCGGTCGGGTGAAACTGTACCCGCGAAAGATAACGTATTTTCGCGCCCATCATGTGAGCAAAGGCAATTCCGTCGCCCGTGGCTATTGCGGAGTTTGTTGTGTATTTATAAACCCGTCCAATGCCGCCCGTGGCAAAAATGCAATAGCTGCAGCCGTAATAATATGGCTTGCCGCCGCGCATAACGCTCAGATAAAAGCCGTTGAGAGTTTTGTGGACAGAGTAAAGAAGCGCGTTGTCGATCATTTCGACATTCGGCAGACGGCTCACCGCCGCGATAAGACCGTCCGAGATAGCCTTGCCCGTAGAATCCTTGTGGTGAACTATCCGCTTGCGGCTGTGTCCCGCTTCAAGCGTTTTCTTCATCGTTCCGTCGGGATTCAGGTCAAAGTCCACGCCGAGCTGCCGGATTTTCAGCACGTCGGCGGGTCCTTCCTTTACGAGCTTTTCCACAGCGGAAAGCGTGTTTTTATATTTGCCCGCGATAAGCGTGTCGCTTATGTGAAGCTTGTACGCGTCGTGAACGACGTCGAGCACACAGGCGACTCCGCCCTGCGCCAAAGAGGTGTTTGAAAGCGACAGCTCCCGCTTTGAAATGACCAGAACGCTCACGTCGGCGGGAAAGCTTATGGCGGCGTAAAGTCCGGCTATTCCGGAGCCGACAATGACAACGTCATATTTTTTGTCCATTTTTGTCCCTCGAATTCTATTTACAAATTGAAACGATTATATTATACTGGGATAAATGAATCGGATGCGCAAAATTCCTTGTTGTATCCGCGCACACAAACATTATACTACATCTTGCATGAATAGTAAAGTAAAATTGTTGAAAAAAAGGTACTGCTTATGGAATTAATAAATAACGAAGAAAAAATAACGCGCGCTTTGCTTGTCAGCGCCGACACGGGCAGCTATGACGCGGAGATCTCAATGGACGAGCTTTGCGAGCTTGTTAAAAGCGCGGGAGCCGAGCCTGTTTGCTGCGTTACGCAAAAGCTCAGCCGCATTGAGAGCGCCACATATGTTGGGACGGGCAAGCTTGAAGAGATCGCCGAGCTGTGCCGTCAGCAGGAGATCGACCTCATTGTCGCCGACAGCGAGCTTTCACCGACTCAGAGCAGAAATATCGAAAACGCCTGCGACGTGCGCGTCATAGACCGCACCACGCTCATTTTGGATATCTTCGCGCTTCGCGCCCGCAGCAAGGAGGGCAAGCTTCAGGTTGAGCTCGCCCAGCTCAAATATATGCTTCCCCGTCTGACGGGCAAAGGAATAGAGATGTCGCGCTTGGGCGGCGGAATCGGCACGCGCGGTCCCGGCGAAACAAAAATCGAGACCGACCGCCGCCACATCCGCCGCAGAATGGAAACGCTCAGGGACGAGCTTGACGAAATCGAAAAGCACCGCGCCATGCTCAGGCGCCGCCGCAAAAAGGACGGTATCATCACCTGCGCCATAGTGGGCTATACAAACGCGGGCAAGTCAACCCTGATGAACAAGCTCACCGACGCGGGTGTTCTGGCGCAGGACAAGCTGTTTGCAACTCTTGACCCGACCTCGCGCGCCCTTAAATTGCCGGGCGGCATGAGCGTAATGCTTATCGACACCGTCGGCCTTGTGCGTAGACTTCCGCACCATTTGGTCGAGGCGTTCCGCTCTACTCTTGAAGAGGCGGCTCAATCGGATATTATAATAAACCTTTGCGACGCGTCGTCGGACGAAGCGCGCGAGCATTTAACGGTCACGCGCGATCTTCTCGATTCGCTCGGCTGCGGAGATACGCCCGTTATAACTGTGCTCAACAAATGTGACCTGCTCGACGGCAGGTTCCCCGAACAGGATTTCGGCGCGTGCATAAAAATAAGCGCGAAAACGGGCGAGGGAATCGACCGTCTGCTTCAGGCGATAGAGGACGATCTTCCCGTGCGCCTAAAGAGGCTGCGGCTTACTATTCCGTTCGCCAAGGCGGGGCTTGTCAACGATATCCGCGAAAAGGGAACTCTTGTAAGCGAGGAATACACCGCCGACGGAGTTGAGGTCGAGGCTGTGGTCGATGAAATTCTTTGCGCCTCACTGAAAGAATTTGATACGGGGGTTGATAAAAAGGGATGAATATTTTGGAAAATATTTACCGGTTTGATTTTTCGATACTGAATTTTATTCAGGAGCATTTACGCTGTGATTTTTTGGATTGGTTATGCAGAACCTTCGGGTATATGGGCACGGCAGGCTTGGTTTGGATAGTGCTTTCAATTGTGCTGCTCTTTTTCAAAAAGACGAGGGCGGCGGGAGTGATGGCGCTTGTCTCGATGGGGTTGGTTTATCTGCTCGGCGACTGTGTGATCAAGCCGATTGTTCAACGTCCGCGCCCGTTTCTGACGGACAGCGAGCTGAATATGTTCCGCGACACTCCGCTGTTTGCGCCAATACCGAGCGGCTACAGCTTCCCGTCGGGACACAGCGGGGTGGCGGCGACGTTTGCGACAACGCTTCTTCTCAAAAACCGCGTTATCGGATTGATCGCTTTGGCTCCGGTGCTTTTTATGATTTTTTCGCGCCTGTACAATTACGTGCATTTCCCCACAGACGTGCTTTGCGGAGCGTTGCTCGGAATAGCAGTGGCGTTTTTGGTATATTTTGTTTTCCGCAAAACAAAGCTAGACAAAAAGCTTTCCCCCGATCGGCTGAGCCGCAAGCGTGACGCTTGACCCAATCCGCGCTTCTAAACATCAAAAAAATCCCTCATCCAATGCACGTATTAAAATGCAGTTTTTCGGGAAACGGTCTGACAGGGGCAAGCTCTGTCCATACGAATTGATTTGAAACGTCTATTATACGTATTATCATTGTTGTGGGGGCGATCGGTTGCCGCTTGTTCTAAAACCCCAATCTAACAGGAAACGCAGGCGTGCAGTGCACGCCTCTGCAACCGGAAGAAAAATATATTTTTGGGACAAACGCCCGAGGTCAACGACATATATATTCAACAGGCGTCAATTGTCCATTGTAAATTGTTCATTGATCCGTGTTGATCTCAAAAAAATATCTTGCATTTTTCATAACACTGTGCTATAATAATAAAGATGCAAGTTGCCATTGCGTTCAAATAAGCGAACGACAGGCCCTGTGCGATTGGGGTCTGTGAACCATGTCAGGCGGGGAACCGAGCAGCATTAAGCAGTTCTTCCGATGCGATACAGCCAGTCTGTCGTTCCCTTATTTGAATGAAAGCGGCTTGCATTTTTTGTAAGACATTCTTGCAGCCGCGCCGCGAGGTGAGCGTTTTGTATCAGGTTTTATATCGCAAATGGCGCCCGAAATCCTTTGAGGATGTCGCGGGTCAGGAGCACATTACCACCACGCTTAAAAATGAAATCATCGAGAACAGGCTCACTCACGCCTACCTGTTTACGGGCTCGCGCGGAACGGGCAAGACCACCTGTGCCAAAATTTTAGCTAAGGCGGCAAACTGCCTTTCTCCCCGGAACGGAAGCCCCTGCGGAGAATGTGAGATTTGCAAAGGAATAGAAAACGGCAGCATACTCGACGTGGTGGAGATGGACGCCGCCTCAAACCGCAAAATTGAAAATATCCGCGATATCATCGACGAGGTTCAGTTCAAGCCGAACCGCGCGCGCTTCCGCGTTTATATCGTTGACGAGGTTCATATGCTCACTACAGAGGCGTTCAACGCGCTTCTGAAAACTCTTGAGGAACCGCCCGAGCACGTTATTTTTATCTTGGCGACCACCGAGGTTCATAAGCTGCCTCAGACTATCTTATCGCGCTGTCAGCGCTTCGATTTTCACCGGATCCCCCCGAGGGCGATAGCCGACAGGATAATTTATGTCGCAGATCGGGAAAAGGTAGAACTGACCGACGAAGCCGCCATGCTTATAGCGGGCGTAGCCGACGGTGCGCTTCGCGACGCTCTTTCGCTGCTCGACCGCTGCATAGCAATAAGCAGCAGTGTCGATGAAAATGTTGTCAGACAGGCGGCGGGCTTGGCGGACAAAAAATATCTTTACGAGCTTTCGGCGTGTATTATAAATAAAAACACCGCCAAGGCAATGGAATATATCGACCGTCTTTACGGCGAGTCGAAGGATATGTCGAGGCTGTGCGACGAGCTTATCGCTCATTTTCGCGCGCTTATGCTGATTAAATCCGTAAGAAACCCGCGCAACATTTTAGTGATGTCCGAGAGCGAGTTTGAGCAGGCGCAGACCCAAAGCGATTATTTGTCGCTTGCCGACATTGTATATTATATGGATGTGCTTTCCCGCGCATATCAGCGGATGGGTCACGGCACGGGCGACCGAACAGAGCTTGAAATGGCTCTGGTAAAGCTGTCTGCTCCCGAGCTTGACGCCACAAACGAGGCTGTCGCGGCAAGGCTAACCGCTCTTGAACGCGCGGTGAAGCGCGGAATAACGGTTTACACCGCAAAGCCCGAGCCAAAAGCCGAAACCGAAGAAAAAACGGAGCCCGAGCCCGAAGTGGCGGAGGAACCCGTTGAAAAAGCGGAAGCCGTAAAAGAGAACACGACCGATTCTTCAATCAAAAGCGAAGCAGCGGAAGAACCGCCCGAAAACAAGCCGAAAGCGGAGGAAAAGCCCGAAAACAAGACAAAAGCGGAGGAAAAGCCCGCTCCCAAGCAGACTCCCCCCGCGCGGCAGACCGCTCCCGCAAAAAATGTAGAGGAGCTTTACCGCAACGCGGTTCCCTTCCCGCAGTGGGTAGAGGTCGTGTCGGCGATGAAGAGCATTTCAAAGTCGATTTCAGCGGCGTTTGTCGGTTCAACTGCGTATGAAAGCGGAAATTATCTGCTTATTGACGCAAACAACGGAATGGCGTTTGACCTGCTGCGCCACAGCAGCCGACGCCAGGAGATCCGCGACGTGATTCGTGATGTTACGGGCAGGGTCTACAATCTCGGTCCTTATCGGAAGCCTGTTCGGGAGCAGGAAAAGGAAGACCCGCTCAACCGCTTCAAGGCGAACCTCGCCGACAGCGGGATCGCGGTCGAGGAAAGCTGATCCGGATAAAAAATATTACTAACTAAAATATCAGATAAAACAACTTAACTTTGTTTGAAAGGAAGATTTTTAAATGAAAGCAAGATTACCCAAGGGCTACGGCGGCGGCGGAGCAAATAACATTCAGCAGCTCGCACGTCAGGCTCAGAAGATCCAGGACGATATGGAAGCGGCTTCCGCCGAGCTTGAAAGCAAGGAATATGAGGCAGCCGCAGGCGGCGGAGCCGTAAAAGTGACCGTAACGGGCAAGCTTGAGGTTACAAAGGTTGACATTCAGCCCGAGGTGGTTGACCCCGAGGACGTTGAAATGCTCTCAGATTTGATTATGGCGGCGGTCAACGAGGCGATCAGAGCCGCAGCTAAGGAAAAGGAAGAGAGAATGGATTCTATTTCAGGCGGACTCAACATTCCGGGAATGTTTTGATCATGGCGCGGTACAACGTGCCTCCGCTGGAAAATTTAGTGGATCAATTTGAAAAAATGCCCGGGATCGGGCATAAAACCGCCATGCGGTTAGCATACTATGTACTGAATCTCCCAAAGGCAGAGGCGGAGGCGCTGGCGAAGGCTGTCATTGATGCGCACGAAAAAATCCGCTACTGCGCAAAGTGCTGCAATCTGACCGACAGAGAGCTTTGCCCCGTGTGCGGCAGCCCGTCCCGCGACCAAAGTGTTATATGCGTGGTGGAAACTCCGCGCGACGCGGCGGCGGTTGAGAACACCCACGAATTCAACGGAGTATATCATGTGCTTCACGGCGCTATTTCGCCGCTGAACGACGTGGGCCCCGACGACCTCACGATAAAGCAGCTGCTTGCCAGACTTGGCGGCGAGGTCGCTGAGGTCATAATGGCGACAAATCCGACCGTCGAGGGCGACGCGACGGCGCTGTACATTTCAAGGCTGTTAAAGCCAATGGGAATACGCGTCACACGCCTTGCATACGGAATACCCGTCGGCGGCGATTTGGAGTATGCCGACGAATACACGCTGGCAAAAGCGCTGGAAGGCAGGAATGAGATCTGATGGCTTCACTGAAAACCGTAGCGCAAAACAAGAAGGCGCGCCACGACTATTTTATTGAGGAGACCTACGAGGCGGGCATAGAGCTGTTCGGCACCGAGGTGAAATCTATCCGTCAGGGCAGGGTGAACCTGAAGGACAGCTGGTGCTCCATTGACAAGGGCGAAATATTCGTGAACGGAATGCACATTTCACCCTATGAGCAGGGAAATATCTTCAACCGCGACCCTGTGCGCGTGCGCAAGCTTCTCATGCACAAAAAAGAAATCAACCGTCTTTACGGCGTGGTGAAACAGACGGGCTATTCGCTCATTCCGATAAGCCTGTATTTTAAAGACAGCAGAGTAAAGCTTCAGGTCGGCTTGTGCAGGGGCAAAAAGCTCTACGACAAGCGCGAGGATATGGCAAAACGCTCCGCTAAACGCGACATTGAGCGTGCGTTAAAGGAGCAGACAAGACGATAAGAGCTGATTGATAAGAGTTTGATCGGCTCTTCATATACGGGGATGTAAAGGTTTCGACGGGGGATGCGCCCCCTGATAAGCGAGCGGCGGTGCGGGACCGCCATAAAATCCGCAAACTTAAAATAACTGACAACAATAAAGTTGCTTTAGCTGCTTGATGCAGCTCGTCTCTGCGCGGAGCACCTCGGCCGCGTAAGAGGCGTCGACAAGAGGTAAATGTGAACAGGGCTTCGCTTCACGCCCTGTCATAACTCAGAAGCTACCAAACCGCGCAGCCTGTCGTTAGGCGGCGCGGCAAGGGAATGACAATATAGCGACTGCGCTCGGAGAAACTCAGGGCAAACGTCTTTCGGACAGGGGTTCGATTCCCCTCATCTCCACCAAACAAGTATTGGATGAACACCTACTTTTTCAGCGGCGGATTTGCCGTAAAATGTGTTCTCTGATACAACAACAGAACGCCGTTTCAGTGTAAAAGCTGGAACGGCGTTTTTCTGTTTTAAGGTGTTAACATACGGCTTGAAACTATAATTGACATCTGGTATAATTATATTATAAAACTATCTTTCAGCTAAAGCGAAGTGAACCCCTGTGAATAAATTACAATATGATAGCTTTTATAAATTTCTTGTTTCTGCAGGAATTATATTGATTATATTCCCAATAATCGCTCTTGGATTTTTCTTTAACAGCGAAATACTTATTTTGAGTCAAAATGAATTTGATAACTTATCTGAACACTCTTTAAGAGCTATTTGCCAAAAGGAAAATATTTTACATTTTATCATTACTATATTCCCCTTTGTTGCTTGTGGACTGTTATTATTAGGAGTTGTTTTGCTCATTTACGGTTGCTATAAATGGAGAAAAATCCAAAACCACCTTGATGAACAGGTTGAATCTGATACAACAATAAAGAAGATTAACGCAAAAAAAATGAGTGCGGAAGAAATTGTAAATAAAGTTTCTTTTGAAGTATCCGAAACAGAAGTGCCATTTGATATTGATCCTGTTATTAATGATAGTAATCCGAAATCGGATGTTGATAAAAAAGGTAATTATAAAGCAAAATCTCAAGATATTCGTAATTCTCATATTAACCATATTATTGATTATATGAAAGTTGAACGTATGTGCTTTATGGAGGTGAATCGCCAATATGGGAAAAGATACGATCTGCAAAATAACGTAAAGATTGATAATATTGAATATGACTTTATTGCCGTATCAAAATACGACAATATAGATATCATATTCGAGGTTAAATACTGGCGCTCGCTCCCAGCTTCCTCAGCAATATCGAATATGCTTTATCGATTGACTAAAGCTGGAATTAATTACGAGAATAGCGCACATCGAAACTTTAGATTAACGCTGATAATTGTGACTCCGAATAAAAATATAGACTTAATAAAAAATCGGATTAATAGAATACAAAACGAAAACGATATTCACTCCCAAATAAAAATTGAGTACTATGTTGAAGAAGAGTTATTATCAAAATATAATAATATATAATAATTGCCTTATTATCATAGCCGTTGAATCACCCATTGGATTTAACGGCTAATTTTATTCGCAAGGTTTTTCGTTCACTATGAAGCCAGAATAAGTATCTGATGTGCGTTAGTTATTATTCTATGAAAAAAGAGAATAAATTATTATTCCACACATTCGATTAATTGAAAATCTCCGTTTATAATGAGAGCATCAAATTGAGCGGAGGTAAACACAATGAGAAATCCAAAATATCATATTTACTTAACACCCGATGAACGACGCACAGTCATCAACAGCCTGATTGATTTGAGAAACGACCTCATATCACAGGGCAGATACGCCGACATCATCGACGAACTGCTGATCAAACTCACAAAAGCCAAAGTCAAAAGAATCAAGGTTAAGGAGGTTTGAGTTATGGCTACAAAGATTACATACACACAACAGGGAGATTATCTTCTGCCGGATTTGAAGTTACCGGATCAGCCAAAAGTTGAGATTGGTATCTGGGGCAAGCGGCATTTACGACACCTCAAAAACCACCACCCTATCATTTACACCAATCTTCTGACAAGCTGTAAACTTACCGCCTACCTTGCCGATATTGATGAAGAAGCAACAGAGATGTTCGACAGGCTTGTTAAGCAGTTTACTGAACAAGAAGGAGTTAATGAACAACTCAAGGCAGAGAATCAAATGCTGTGGGTGCAGAAAATGAATAATATCCGTAATCGGGCAATGGAATTCGTAAACACAGAATTAGTTTATATCTGAATATATGACCGTCAAACGTAAACGTTTTGGCGGTCATTATTCTTTAAATTAGGATTTTTATATGTGGAGCTCATAGAATTGAAAATGTTGTTATTTTTCAAAAACAATGTTATAATATCAATATAATTGATGATTGGAGGGGTATTGTGGCATTCGAGTTAGACCAAGCCAAACCTCATAGTATTAAAAAATTTGAAATTATTTCTGAGTATGCTGATGCGTGGGCAAGGAAAATATTAGGCTTTCCAAAATCAGAAGGAATTGTATATGTTGATTGTATGTCTAATAGCGGCTATTATTGGGATACTGATGGTAAGGTTGTTGAAGGCACTGCTATTAGAGTTGCCAAAAGATTAAATTCATTGGCTGAGCATTATCCAGGCAAAACTGTAAATATTCTTTTCAATGATATTAATAAAGAAAAGATTGATTACTTAAAAGGACAAATAGAAGGTTTAGCATTGTCAAACATTTCTATAGATTATTATACGATGGATTGTGCCGAATTACTTAATAGATTAAATCTTAATACTATCAGAAATCGCAATCTTCTTTTAGTTTATGATCCTTTTCAAGCAAGAATCCACTGGGACGCACTTAAAAAATATTTGAATTTTTGGGGCGAAGTTATTATTAATCATATGGTATCTGATACTGCCCGAGGTTCAAAAACAGCTGTAAAGCCTGAAAAGATTGCAAAATATGAATCAACATATCAAATGCCTATTTCAGAAATAATAAAAATTTGTGATGATAGAGAAAAGCTGGATAATACTGTGCAAGACATTGTAAAAAACTTAGTAAAGGATAACCCGAGAGAACATTATTTGGCTTCTTTTCCGTTTTACAACCGAAATAACGGATTGGTTTATAATTTACTTCATAGCACCAGTAATGTTGAAGGGTTTAAGTTATTTAAAAAGACTGCTTGGAATGTGTTCGGCGATAAATCATCAGGGAAAAACACTCACGGGCAAGAAAATCAAATGGCTATTGATTTGGATAGTGGTTCATTAGTTGCTTCAAATACGGATTATAAATGTCTAACTGTAACAGATATTGCTAACTATGTATATGAAAAATACAGTAACAAAGGCAAGATTGAAATCAATGAAGTATATCGTGATTTAGATATGCATCCGATTTTTCCGTCTGAAGGTTATAAAGATAAAATCAAAAAAGAATTAAAAACTTACTATTCGGTTAAAGAAATAAAAGAGAACGGAAAACGATATTTCGTTTTTTAACCAGGTGATATAATGGGAATTAGTAAAATAGAGTGGACTGAGGTAACTTGGAATCCAATAACAGGATGTTCAAAAATATCTGACGGGTGCTTAAATTGCTATGCTGCGAATTTTGCCAAACGATTGCAGGCAATGGGCAATATTAGATATGCAAATGGTTTTCAACCAACCGTTCATAAGGATTTGATAGATTTACCTTTTCATTGGAAAACTCCAAAAAGAGTATTTGTGAATTCAATGTCTGATATTTTTCACGAGCAAATACCGGATAAATACATATTACAAATCTTTGATACAATGAACCAATGCCGGCAGCACGAATTCCAAGTATTAACCAAAAGACCTGAACGTCTTAGTTCATTAAACGATAAAATCGTATGGACCGATAATATATGGATGGGAGTTACCATAGAGAGCGATAAATATTTAAATAGAGCTGATATGCTGCGAAATTGCGGAGCAAGAATAAAATTTGTTTCTGCCGAACCGTTATTATCGAGACTTAATAATCTTAATCTTACAGACATAGATTGGCTAATTGTGGGAGGAGAATCAGGTCCACACTGTCGCCCGATAAAAAAAGAATGGGTTGAAGAATTATTGAATTTAGCAAAAGATAATAATACAGCCTTCTTTTTTAAGCAATGGGGAGGATTTAATAAAAAAAAGAACGGGAAATTATTAAACGGATTATTATATCAGGAGTACCCTAGTAAAATCAAATGATGAACACTATAAAGAATGCGCCATAACGAAGTAAATTTTTACTCCGTTATGGCGTATTTTTATTAGTTTTCTAATATAATAGCTGAGTTGAACATAATTCATGTTCGTTTAATTGTGTTTTTATAATAAATGATGCAGATAGTAAACTAAGTTTTCCAAATAGTACATTCTTTCTTTTGACACTGAAAATCCCCTCAATTCCTTTTTATATTTTGTAAATATATAAAGTGTATATATAAATTTTATCATTAAACCGCGATACTCTGCAATTCTCATTTTACAAAAAAAATAAACCTATAATTGTATAAGATACACTAATTTTCATATACAATTTTGTGAACATTTCATTATAATTCTATAATCGAAAATACCGCCCTGATTTACTCAGAACGGTATAACGATATTCATTCAATTGTAAGTGTCAATTTCATCGTTTTTCAAATATCAAATGATGGAAGAAAGCGATCTTTTGAAAGTCAGGATTATGTGAAACTCTCATTTCAATATCAATCATCTTTTTTTGCCAATCATCATCCTTTTGGATTTCCTGATTTTGCTGTAAATCCCAGAAGGTTCTCAATCCATAGGATTCTTGTAATGCAAAGCCGTCGCACCATTTGGTGATATCGCTATCATCATAGTAGTTGATCGTGCCGAACTGCTGGGCGGTGCTGTTGTGACCGTCAAGGAGGCTGTTCGCTTCATCGAAGTTGTTGAGCAGCACTACCATCTGCATTACTCTGCCGTTTCGGTTATGCTTGACGATTGACAGTTTGCCGTTTGGCTTCAGCAGCCGATAAAACTCGCGGACGATTTCCTCTCTGTCATCAGCGTATTCAAGCACATTATGGCAAAAGATATAATCGAATGATTCACTCGGCAGTTTCTTTAGCTCCTTCGTACTTCCGATGATCTGCCGATAATCGTTTGTGTTTACTTGTTTGGCGAGCATTTCTTCCGACGGCTCAACAGCGATCACCTTATTGTCAGTAGCGTAATGATTGGGTGTGATTCCTGTTCCGCTTCCGAAATCAAGAATCGTTTTACCTTTCAATGCGCCAATTTGTTTCCAAATGATAACTTTTGCGAGATTCTCCCAAACGGGAAGTTGATTCATCATATTAAACTCCAATCAGCTTATAAATATTTGTTCCGGTTTTCTTATCAAAGTAGTCTTTCAGTTCAAGAAACGCCTTCCATTTCGGAATGGTGAGATCATTAAACCCTCTGCGTATCACGACATCAACAAGGCGTTTTTCGATATAAGTTGCACCGTTGGGCAGAGCGAGGGCGTCGCAGAGTTGAATCAGCCTGTCGTAATCATCATATTCCGTGTTATCAAGAAATCTCTTGATAAACATGGTTTCCTCCGCTGTGCAATCGTTTTGTCCGTTATAGGAGCGAATGCCTTTATACGGGAATGAGTGCGTCAGGCAAATTCGAGCGCAAATATCATAGCCAAGCGATTTCATATATTTGCAGCCGTCAATGATATGCCGCATATCCGTTACGCCCTCACGCCTGCCAATGTCGTGCAGCAAGCCGAGAATATAGGCAGTATCAGTGTTGAGATTATCACATCGTTCTGCAATCGCTCTTGCACAAAACGCTGTTATTTTACTGTGACCTATCCAAGCACCGGGGTTAAATTGTTCAGCTTCGGTTAGAAGTTTTTGTGCTTCAATAATTGTTGGTAGTTTCATATCACTCTATTATTTCAAATAATTCATTTAGGTTATTTATTGTATATTCAGGTGTTTCTTCAGCAGTTTGCGGTTCTGCAAGGCCACCAAAGCCCTGCCTGATCCACACGGTTTTCATTCCGATTCTGTTAGCCGGGATAATATCGTTATCAATTCTGTCGCCGACCATTATCGATTCTTCGGGGTTGCAATTTGCACGTTCAAAAGCAATTTGGAATATCCTCAAATCTGGTTTTGCAACACCTTCTTCGGCAGATGCAATAACAAGGTCAATGTATTTCAGCAAGCCTATTCTTTCTAAACGCTCTTTGCTTCCGGGATTCTGGTTAGCAATAATGCCGATTATATAACGCTTGTTTAGAGTCCTCAAACAATCCTCAGCTTCGGGATAAACAACTTCATCATCGCTGTTCCAAGGCGCAGGCTTCAAACCAAATGAAGTGCAAACACTTTTGAAATCTCCTGCACTTTGAGTAAGCCTGTCCATGAACTCGTTGTAAGATATATTTGAACCTGCTATTGTCTTTTTGATTCGGTTTTGATAGGCTATGCTTTCGTCAACCAGCGTCGAGCCGATATCAAAGAAAACCCATTTGATATTATTCATTTCCCCTCCACCGCATCTAATAACTATTTCTCAAAATCAGTGTTTTTATTGGAAATAGAATTAATCTGTATGTTGTTATAAAGCTAACAGCCATTATAAATAGTATTATTATTCGAATAAAGTGAATTGTTCTTTACTGAGCTTACAACAGTATATTTCTCCACAACCAAGTTTATTTGATATTCTGGTTAGTTCATTTTTATTTATTTCGCTACAATACAATCCCGCTATAATTCTCTTTGTTTTTAACCCTAAATCAGCTAATTCAACATTCTGACCTTTTTCTGACTTTGGATTATGTGGATAGATAATTCTATACTCATGTTCGTGCTTCCAAGATTCATGTTTCATAAACATCTGGTATCTTATAATGGAAGCATAAAACTCTGCATCTGGACTTGTTTTTTCATGTTTATCAAACATATCCTTAAATGTTCTCAGACTTTCTAAAATCAACCGTGCTACCGGGACTCTATTTGGTTCATAGGAGATAGGGAAAATGGCAGATGGGTTCTTAACTTCATATTCAACGCAGAATCCTTGATAGTTATTTGTGTAGTATGCCCACATAGGTAAGCAATTAACACCGGCATAAGACAAAGCTAATACATCCCAGCGATTAATTAACGAAGAGAATAATCTGTTAAAACAATCAATGTCAGTATTAGAATAACCTGCTTCTAATAGACGTTCTCTATCTATGTACATACAAGAAAACTCATAAGGATCATTAAAATATTCTATAGGGGTTACCCACGCTTTATTATTCATTAACGAATGAAATCTTTTTTTGTTGCTTTCCTCATTTTTTCCTAAAGGTATATATTTATATAACGTTTTAGGAATAATTGATTTTCTGTATTCTTCTGCTATATTAATCTCCCTTTGCTCTAAAAGGGTAAAGTATTCTTTTAGCATATGCCACCTCAATTATCGTTGCTTAGAATAATATCATAAATAGAAATAACCTTAGTCTAATCTTCCCGTTTGAATAAAATCAATCAGATTTTCTACATCATCAAAATTATCATAGTCGCCTATAATGCCCTCACGATGATAGACCACGCCGCTTTTCTCGTTTCGCTCAAGACAATTTAATAATTCTTCTTCGCCGTATCGCTTTGCAAATGCAGTAAAGCCATACGGTTTTATCTTTGATAGCAACCCTTTGTGACAATCTTCTTGGCACTCATAGCAGTGCGCTATTCTTTTTTGTATTGAGCATTTACGGTTCTCGCACCAATTCTTATCGGGACAGTTCCCCGAATTACAACCATTGCAATGCTCGTTTTCGCTGCACAGACAGCAGGCAAGCCCGCAACGGGCGATTCCTAATTCTCTTTTCATTTATTTATCATCTCATTTCCATTCAATCATTATTTGCTAACCAATTACCTATATCAATAATCTGTATTCCTTCATACTGATAGGTTTCGTGGTGTGTTCTGGCGATCAGGATCTTCGGATATGCGTCTTTGATTTTCAGCAGAGGATCGACTTCTCTTTGGAAGGTGTCGGGACTGCTGATATTATCCGAGACCTGAATATAGATCTTTTCATCACGCTTGATCGCCACAAAATCTATTTCTTTCTTATACAGCACGCCGACATAGACTTCATATTTTCTGCGCAGCAGCTCTATGGCAACGATATTTTCCAACACTCTGCCGTAATCTAAATTCTTCGTACCGAGCTTTGCGTAGCGGAAGGTATGGTCGCTGAGATAATACTTATCATTCGTGCTCAGATACTTCTTGCCCTTGATGTCATATCGCCTGACTTTGTAAAAGGCAAACGCGTTGCAAAGGTATTCCAGATAGTTTGATACCGTCTTGTGATTAATTTTGTCTTGGTTATTTGTCAGTGCGTTCGCAATATTGCGAGCAGAGGAAAGATTGGAGATATTATCCATCAGAAAATCAACAATCCTATCCATCAAAACAGGGTTTCTGATTTTATACTTTTGACGAATATCGCGCAGAATCAGGGTGTTGAATACATCCTCAATGTAATCGTACTTTGCTTCTCTGTCACGGTAGAGGTATGAGCCAGCCATACCGCCCTCGGTGATGTATCGGTCAAACGCCGAATAAACATCGTTCAGCTCATAATAAGTCAAGAACTCCCGGAATGAGAAGGGATATACCTTGATTTCAAAGGTGCGTCCTGTGAACAAGGTCGCTAAATCCGAACTGAGCAGAAAGGCGTTTGAACCGGTGATATAGATATCGTACTGCTCGGATGCGTGCAGGCTGTTGATGGTCAATTCAAAATCGGGACACATCTGGATTTCATCTATCAAAACATAGTTTTCTGCGTCGGAGATATATCTGTCCTGAATATATTCGTTGAGGGCGTGGTATTCTTTTAAATCCTCAAATTTGCTGAGATTGTAATTGATATGAATGATATTGGCATTTGCATATTCGCTGTCAAGATACGTCTTGAACGCTTCCAGCAGCTTTGATTTACCGGAGCGGCGCACACCTGTGATCACCTTAATATCAGGTGTCCCGATAACATTTTTCAGCTTATCCAAGTACATCGTGCGTTCTATCAGTTTCATACGATTCACCTCAATGTTAGTATAACAAAAATATTTCCCAAAATCAATATTTTTCTGATTTTGGGAAATAAATATTAAAGTTAAATTATACGTATGTTAATACCAAGTTATTCTAGTTATCTACATCAAATGCATATAATGGCGATTTATATGGTTCGTAAATTCGTTTTATTTTCTCAGCAAGAGTAGTTGTTTCTATCTCATTTCTGAAGTATGATTCAACGAGTGCCTCAACCTCGTTTATAAGTTCTATTATATCATCTTCTAAAATGTATTCTTTTTCGATTTCAAGAGCCTTGATCGCTTCTTTGTCTATCGTCTCATTTTCCAAGATACTATTAATAATATCTAAACACTTTTTTATATGAGGGAATTCAAAGTCTACGTTTGGATTTCCTATAAGGCTAAGCATCTCTCGTCTTTCTTTGCTGTTATCAAGATCTTCATACAAAGCATCAGCTTCATCTACTAGTTGTTGAGGAATATTGCCATTGCAGATTTCTTCAATATAATCAGATATAAATGCTGCATCAAAGGGCAAAGGCTCTATTCCCTCAATATACTTTAGGAATGGATGCTTTTCATTTGTATTGTGTAAATAGATAATCATTTCCTTAAACGCTATGTGTTCTTCGTACTTTTCACTATATAGAGTATCATATCTGAAAACTTTAGCGGCTTTTGACTCTTCTCGTAGTTCGTAAGTAAAGGTACCATTTCTTCGACTCCCTTCCCTTACCAATTCATAATACTTTTTTGAGATGCCGCTGATAGTTTTTCCTAATAGCCTTTTAATTTTATCATTCACAATAATTGAATCATCAAAAATGCTTTGATCAGTATCTGCATATTTTGTTAAATAGTTTTTTAGGAGGACGACCTCTCCATCTGTATCTTGATAAGCTCTATATCTCATATATCTATTATCACTATAAAAATGGCACAATACTTCAAGGAAATCATTCTCTCGACTAGTTAGTGAGGATGCTTTTTCAGCTTTAGTCCCTTTAACTAAACTAATAATCTTATCTCTTAACGAAATATGATTATGACCTATTTTTCTTAATTCTTCCTCAAATTCTTCTGGGCTGATACTATCTTTGAATTCCCAAAGAGTAATTATAATTTTTTGAAGTCGTTCTATACCGACGGATAGATTATATAATGCCACAAATGTATGAGCATCGTTTCTAAAACAAGAAGTTTGATAAATCTCTTGTAAGCCATTATAAATGAATTCTCCTGCCACATCTAATTCTATTACCATATTAAAATTCTTAAACCATAATTCCGGATTCATAACATTCCTCTTTTCAAATACATCTCTGATTAACAGCGGATTAGTTGCTGCTTCACATTAAGGGAGCTTGAACTTCCTTCCCTTAAATTCTACCACAAATCTATAAATATAACAATAACCGTAAACTGTTTGATCATCAATATCGTAATTAATTATCCAAACTTATATCTGCAAATCCCATGTTTGTTTTCTCTACATATTATTGACGTTGGAATCTTCGCCAACCACTTTTTGCCGAGATTGTTGTTGCCGTAATAGGCATCAAAGTTGGCGACAGGCAGAACAACCCAATCGGTGTCATCGGGCTTATTGGCGAGGTAGTAGCGAATCAGTTCAGCAACAACCTCTTTCGGAACGCCGTTGGTATCTGTTGCTCCAAGCTGTTTATTTACTGTTTCAGGAAGCGGATATTTTTCCGTTCTAAGCGCACCTGCTTCCAAAGCATCGGCGATAATATCATCAAATCTCAGCGTCCATGCTCCTTTCGTATTGAGCGCAAATATCGGCACTTGCAGCTGACGCACTCTCTTTTTCCATTGAGCAGTAAAGCCCGCAGAGAGATTCTCACACTTTTTGTATGCGGATTTGCTGACCTTATCGGGATTCGCTTTTACAAACCGAATCACACTTTTAATATGACGGTAATACCATCCATTACCGTTTGCATCGACCAGCTCCGGGTAGTCGGCGGACAATTCACGAAAGTCCACCGGCGGCTTGGAGTTTTTCTTTTTTTCGGGGATACTGCACCATGCGCATAGGGCGTTTCGTGCTATCTCGATCCGCTCATACGTATCATCCAAAACCACGCCGTCTTTATCATGGAACAGATATCCGCGCGCTATGGTTGTGAGGACGCGACCGAAGCCTGTAAACTCAGTGATCATATCAAAGGTGAACCGTCCGAGATAGGTGGTATCGGTTCTGCGTTCGGCGGTATAGATCGGCTGTTCGGTGTAGGCTTTGAATTCTGCCCATTCGTTTGTCATCATCTATTCCTCCTGCAATTCTCCAATACCACGCTTGGCATAACCTCCAACGCGAATTGCCGTTCGCCCAATGCGATCACACACTTCAGCACTTCATTCAAATCTAAATTCTCATCTTCTTTGGTGTGCGGCACAAATAAATACATACAGTTTCTAATCAAAATTTGCTTGTAATCGCCGTAGTGATCGATTCCTGTCAACAGCATTTGCAGTTCATCGCTGTCATTCTTGCGGATAAGATTATCGGAAATACCGCTTGTGCGGTACATATCGTCAAGGTCGCAAATAATGTCACCGAGGATTCTGTAACCGCCGCAGCGGAAATCGCAGAACAATTCTCGGTATGTTATGTCAATCGCCCCTGTGATAATCTCATAAGTCGCAACCATTCTTTCCGACGGCGGTGTTAAATGCCAAGCTGTTTCGGACAGCTTTATTCTTGACCGTCGAATCTCAAAAGACGGTATGTTATCAAAAGCGTGATACAACTCGTCAATGGAATACTGATTTTCCTGCCCTCGTGCAAAGAGGATTCTTTCTATATCCGTTTGGCGTTTTCTCTCTTTCGGAATGTGACGAATATACCGCAGTCGATTCAACGCTTCGTTATAGGCTGCGATGATCGCTTTAGTCCGTTCGAAGGTGTGTAGATCTATGGTATTCTGCCAGTCGGGAGATTGGGCAAAGATAAATAACGCTTCATCGTTTGCTGGCTGTGCTTTGTGTTTTAGCGTTTTTGTATCCAGCATATAGGCATAATACGGCAGTTTTTCAAGATTGGAGCTGACAGACTCCCAGTCGATTTTTTCTATAAATTCCTTTACGCGTTTTGCGGTTGTCGGCTGATACCATTTCCGCTGTGCGCTGTCGCCGACAATTGACTTGTATTGCAGAAACAGACTTTTCTTCGCCTTTTGCACTTCAAGGTATTCGGATAAATCGGGCTTAATACCGCTCTTTGCGGAATCGATCTCCAAGCCTGTCAGGATCGCCAGCATTTCAACGTCCTGACGGGCAACTACCCGTTCTGTGTTATTGTTGTTTTCATCATAAGCGACAATACCCCTGCGCAGCGCCGCATTACTGATCTGACCGACGCGGTTGGAAAAGGTACTCTTAACCGACTCCATCCTTGCTCGCCAGTCCTCGGCGTCGGATATGAGCGGCTCAGCTGACGGTATCTTCAAAACTGGAAGGGATTTGTTATCTGCATAGCTTCGACTCACACAAGCATTTACCAATGGATCGGCTATTGTTTTCACCATATCGCCGTCATAGTCCGCGCCGCCGAGACGGTCGGGGATCAGTGACCGGGAATCTACCATAACTACATAGCGAAGGTGAGAAAGATACTTTTTCCTGATTCGTCCGACCTTTTTCAGCGGATATACCAACGCCTCCTCGTTTCGTGCGATATGAGGACTTCTTAATAATGTGTAGTTTTCTTGCACCTCATAAGCAGGCTTCGGCGCATATATCGTATTGTCGAATAAACACTCCGCTTCGAGCTTTTTATACGCCTTGCTTTCTCCATCGGCACACTTTACGATATACGCCAACAAACGCATTAAGTCGTCGGAAAGATAACGGTTATCTCCTGCAATCAGCAACTGTCCGACAGCATATCTTTGTTTTACGCTCTCCGCTTTGTCGGAGAGCTCTTTTTCGTATATCACTTCTTCCATAGACAGCGGATTTTGTTCGATTATCTCCGCGCGCTGTTTACGCTTATCTGTTATTTCAATATCTTCATCTTCAAGAATGTCGGTAAAGTGTTTCTGCCTGTTGCCAAGCTCGCCGACGTAATCATAATACGCCGCTTCTGTCGTTTTGGTCAGCCAATGGCGCGGATCGGTATTCGGAGATTTGTCCCATCCGAGCGGCAAGTCCAAAGGTCTGAATTCTTCATCCGTCAAAGCGAGCGTGTTCAGAAACTGATAATTCAGTTCTGTTGTTTCCTGCGGCTCTGTTTTATCCATACCGGAGATATACAAAGCATAGTTGTATTTCCTGCAT
>CACYTI010000015.1 GCA_902777275.1 uncultured Ruminococcus sp.
AAGCTACAGCTTTATCTGTGGAAACTACCACAAGCATGTAGGCATAGAAAAATGCACGCCACACTCTATCCGAGAGGTTGTGCTTGACGAGATTGTGCTGGAAGAAATCAACAGGGCGATTTATTACGCGAGAAATAACACAAAGGAGTTCACTGATTATATCAGTAAAAAGACTTCCTCGCAGTACAGAAAAGATTTGAACGCCAAAACCGCTGAACTGTCAAAAGCTGAAAAGCGTATCGTAGAACTGAAATCACTTTTCAAGCATCTGTATGAGGATAATGTACTTGGTCGTATCAGCGACGAGCAGTACAGAATGTTATCCCTTGATTACAACGATGAACAAAAGGAGCTTGAACAATCAATTCCTGATTTGCAAAAAGAAATTGATACACTCAAAAGCGAGTGTACCAATGTGCAGAAATTCCTTGATATTGTCAGGAAATATGTTCATGTAGAGGAACTGACGCCGGAGGTACTGCGAACCTTCATCAGCAAAATCGTTGTTCACGAGCGTGAGAAAAAGCACAGCCAAACCTCATCGCAGCAAATCGACATCTATTTCCGCTATATTGGAACTTTCGCTCTGCCGAACACAACCGACGCAGCAGAAGAAACCAAACAAGACGAAAGGCGGACAGCCTAAACTGTCCGCCTACGTATAGGGCACCGCCTTAAACTGAAAACATCCTTTTCGGAATCAGCCTAAAGGCACGCCCGTAACTTAAAACAATTATTCTTCCTCGCCGTAAGAACCCTGTAAAATGGCTTCCTCGGCTTCTTCGTCGGCGGTTTCCTCGGAGTACAGCAAATCAGCCGTTACGCCGCCCTTTACAATCTTTTCACCTGCGTCCTCATCTTCGTTTCTTTCGGGAACATCGTCGTAAGCTAACTCAAAGCCGCTCACGAAGCAATAGGGGATACCGTAGCCCAAAGCGACGGCAGCCAGCGAGGTGATGATGCTTATTTTGCTTGTGAGTGAGTCAGCCGCAAAAACGTTGTGCAGCGGCATGAATGCCGCAAGCGATGCAACGATGATAAACAGCGACGGGAGCACCATAAAAATAAGGGTAAACGGCGAAAAGCGTAAAATAGCCTTTCCGTCGCCCACTCTGGTGGCATAGAACAGCAACAGTCCGAACACCGCGTAAATGGCGATAGAAATAAGCTGACTTATTGTTGTGTCCAGTGACGAAGTGAAACCGGCGAAGAAATTAGCGCATATAATAAACGCGATAATCAAAAATGCCGAAAAGAAAAGATTTACGTGTTCTTTTTTACCGGGCTTTTTCATGGAAAAAATGACCTCCTGAGAGTATAACATTATTTATCCTTATTACTTTACCACATATTTACTCAAAATGCAAGCGGTTATAATAAAGTTCCACGACAAACGCATGAAAAAATTGTAATGAATGATTAAGAAGATGAAATAGAAAAGCACCGGAATGGTGCGCAAAACCCATGAACAAATCGACGTTAAGGGGAATAAACGTTGGTGCACGGGCGACACAATGGTCGCCCCTACGATGTCAAGGTGATGTTTACTATGAATTTTACCTTGGCTGCCGTAGGGACAGGGCTTGCCCCTGTCCGAGGGCGTTGAACAGAACGTTTTGTGTTTCTATCGACAATAGGGACGGGGAATATACGTCGGTTCACCAAAAGGTTCATATGTACCTTAAGGCACGTGACAATATGAACAACATGAACACTATGTGTTTGACAGCGTCCGGCAAGATGTCTTTTCTTTGCCGTACCGACAAGGACTTTGTTGACAGATAAAGCTGCTTGAAATCGGCAAAAAGAAAATGTCCCCAAAAAGAAACGATTCTGTATTTCGCTTGATACAAGGAAATACTATCAGCAAATTATGGCTCTTTGATTTTTTGAAAAGACTATTGTTCGCATTTTTTGATTATGATTTTTCATGCGTGGGACGTGATAAAGTTAACACATAAATCTGTTTTTGAAATCATCGTTAAAAGATAACCTTCCGTCAACGCCGCGGCAGAACGCGGGCTTGGCGGTTAAGTTATTGTCAAAAGTTTGAAGCGCGGCCCGGGTCAAGCGTCACGCTTGCGCGGACTGACCGGTCGGCGCAGCCGACCGGCGAAGCACGCCCAGCCGCCGTCGAGACGTTCATCTATTATATCAAAGTAACGGCTTACTCCCTGCTTCACTTCCTCGGCGCGGTCGTCGATTATACCGCTCATAATGTACACGGCTCCCGGCTTCATAAACTCCGCCACGCCCTTTGACAGGAAGAGTATCGCGTCAGCTACGATATTCGCGAGCACTATATCAAATTTGCCCTCGACCTTGTCGGTAAAGCTGCCGCACACGGCTGTAAAGCGATCCTGCACGTTGTTTATCTGCGCGTTCTCTCTTGCGGTTTCAACGGCTTTTTCGTCGATATCGACGCCCACTGCTTTTTCGGCGCCGCATAGCAAAGCGGCGATTCCCAAAATACCGCTGCCGCAGCCGACGTCGAGCACGCTGTCGCCGCGCTTCATATATTTTTCGCACATTTCAAGGCAGAGCCGCGTCGTTTCGTGGCTGCCCGTGCCGAACGCGAGTCCGGGGTCGATGCTCAGCACGACCCTGCCCTGAGTGTCGGGATTCTCGCACCAGCTCGGAACTATCATCAGGTTCTTTCCGACCGCCATAGGGTGAAAATACTTTTTCCAGTTGTTGCGCCAGTCCTCCTCGGCGCAGTCAAGCAGGGCGATTTCGTGGGTTATTCCCTCGCTCTCATACCTCTCGCTCAGGAAAGCCACCGCCTCGGCGGGTGAAATGTCCGGCTCGATATAAATGTGTATAAATGCCTTGGAGCGGTCTTTTTTCAGCAGATCCTCGTCGATGAGGTCTATGTGGGCTATCTGCTCCACGACCTGCTCCATGTCGCGGTAATCCTCTATGTATATGCCGCCCGGAGCAGCCATGTTCGCTATGTCGCCCGCCCTGTCGATGTCCGCTGCGCTAACGGCTATTTTTATTTCTGTCCAGTTATTCATAGTCAATTGTTAAAGTAATTTTTCAGCTTGTCAAAGAAGCTTTTTCTCTTTGCGTAATTCTTTTCGGTGGTGGATTTTTCAAAATCGCGCACAAGCTCTTTTTGCTTTGCGTTGAGACTTTTCGGGATCTCAACCAGAATGCGCACATACTGGTCGCCCTTGCCTCTGCCGCCCAAATGCGGAAAACCTCTGCCCTTTAGCTTGAACACATCGTTGGGCTGAGTGCCCTCGTGAATGGTGTATTTCACTTTGCCGTCAAGTGTGGGAACAGTAAGCTCAGCGCCTAAAACCGCCTGCGGGAAGGTGATCGGGATGTCGCACCAAACGTCGTCGCCTCTGCGCTCGAACATACTGTGGCTGCGGACGCTTATGTGAACGTGCAGATCGCCCGAGGGTCCTCCGTTGTAGCCCGCGTTGCCGTGATCGCTTACATTCAGAATCTGACCGTCCCTTATGCCTGCGGGAATCGTAACGTCAACGGTGCGGCTCTTTCTCTGTCTGCCCGAGCCGCTGCACTTGCGGCAGGGGTTATCGACGATTTTACCGGTGCCGTGGCACGCGTCGCATGAGCGCTGGGTTTGGATAACGCCGAACGGGGACCGCTGGTTGATGGTTACTCTTCCCGAGCCTCCGCACGCCGAGCAGGTTTTGGGCTGAGAGCCCGCCGCAGCTCCGGTGCCGTGACACTCGTCGCACGTTGATACGCTGTTGTAGCTTATGGTCTTTTTGCAGCCCTTTGCCGACTCCTCAAACGAAATGGTGACAGTGGTTTCAACATCGCTACCGCGTTGGGGCGCATTTGCACGTCCCTGTCTTCTTCCGCCGAAGCCGCCGAAGAAGCTTGAGAAAATGTCGTCAAGATCTATTCCGCCGCCGAACGGGTTTCCTCCGCCCGCTCCGGCGCCGTAATTGGGGTCAACTCCCGCGTGGCCGAACTGGTCGTAGCGCGCGCGCTTATCCTTGTCGGATAAAACCTCGTACGCCTCGTTAACCTCCTTGAACCTTTCCTCGCATTCCTTGTCGCCCGGGTGAAGGTCGGGGTGATATTTTTTGGCGCTCTGCCGGAACGCCTTCTTGATTTCATCGTCGCTCGCACCCTTGTTGAGCCCGAGCACCTCGTAATAATCTCTTTTTTCTGCCATTGTCTCTCCTCCGATTCATGACGGCGTGCCGTCAGTTCATTCCCCGGCCAAAATAAATGTGCAAAATGCACAATCCATGTGTCAACGACACAATTCATTGCGAAGTAAATTCATGTTGGCAGCACGGCGCTGCGCCCAATCAGCGGTTCCTTTATAATCCAAATTTGTATCACGCGAAAAAACATATTATAGGGAATGAATTGTCCTTCGGACATGAATTGGACTCACCGTGAATAGTCTGCGGCATGGATTGAGCGCAATGCGCTCATTGGGATATGGCTTGGGAATGAATTGAAACCTTTTTAGCAAACCGGCTTCCTTAACCGCTTAAAGGAGCTGCAAGAGCAGCTCCTTCCGAGCGGTAATAGATTTTTACTGTCCGTCAACGTCGGTGAAGTCAGCGTCGTATACGTCGGGACCGCCGTTGCTGTTGTTGTTTTGAGCGTTGCCCATATCGGGTGCGCCGTTCATGTCGGGAGCGCCCTGCTGCGGTGCCGCCTGCTGATAAAGCTTAGCGGAAACCTCATAAACGGTCTTTTGCAGATCTTCCTTTGCTGCGTTGATCATTGAGATGTCGTTCTTGGCGATAGCGTCCTTAACGGCAGCCGCCTTTGTCTTTACAGCGTTCTTGTCGGCTTCGGCAAGCTTGTCGCCGTTCTCGTTAACGAGCTTTTCAGCCTGATAAGCGAGGTTCTCCGCCTCGTTCTTGGCGTCGACCTCCTCGCGGCGCTTCTTGTCCTCCGCCGCATACTGCTCGGCTTCCTTAACAGCCTTGTCGATGTCGTCCTTGCTCATGTTGGTGGAGGAGGAAATCGTGATTTTCTGCTCCTTGCCCGTGCCGAGGTCCTTAGCCGATACGTTAACAATGCCGTTGGCGTCGATATCGAAGGTCACCTCGATCTGAGGAATGCCGCGCATGGCGGGAGCGATTCCCGTGAGAGCGAACAGACCGAGCTGCTTGTTGTCGCGGGCGAACTCGCGCTCACCCTGGAGAACGTTGATTTCAACCTGAGTCTGGTTGTCGGCAGCGGTCGAGAATATCTGGCTCTTCTTTGTCGGGATGGTTGTGTTTCTGTCGATGATCTTTGTCATAATGCCGCCCATGGTTTCAACGCCGAGCGACAGGGGAGTAACGTCAAGGAGAAGCAGACCGTCAACCTCGCCGCCGAGAACGCCCGCCTGGATAGCAGCGCCGATCGCGACGCATTCGTCAGGGTTGATGCCCTTGAACGGTTCCTTGCCGATAAGCTTCTGAACAGCTTCCTGAACGGCGGGGATTCTTGAAGAACCGCCTACCATGAGGACCTTGTCGATCTGACCGATTTGCAGACCGGAGTCGGAAAGCGCGCTTCTTACGGGGCCCATTGTAGCCTCTACCAAATCGGCGGTGAGCTCGTTGAACTTGGCGCGGGTGAGAGTGAGGTCAAGGTGCTTAGGTCCTGTTTGGTCGGCTGTGATAAAGGGCAGGTTGATTGAGGAGGTAGTAACGCCCGAAAGCTCTATCTTAGCTTTCTCGGCAGCCTCCTTGAGGCGCTGCATAGCCATTTTGTCGCCCGAGAGGTCGATGCCTGTTTCGGTGCGGAAGGACTGTACCATCCAGTCGATGATGCGCTTGTCGAAGTCGTCGCCGCCGAGACGGTTGTTGCCCGCTGTTGCGAGAACCTCCTGAACGCCGTCGCCCATCTCGATGATGGATACATCGAAGGTGCCGCCGCCGAGGTCGTATACCATGACCTTCTGATCGTTTTCTTTGTCTACGCCGTAGGACAATGCCGCGGCGGTGGGCTCGTTGATGATTCTCTTTACGTCAAGACCCGCGATTTTGCCCGCGTCCTTTGTGGCCTGGCGCTGTGCATCGGTGAAGTAAGCGGGAACGGTGATGACCGCTTGGGTAACGGTTTCGCCTAAATAAGCCTCTGCGTCAGCCTTGAGCTTTTGCAGGATCATTGCGGAAATCTCCTGCGGAGTGTAGCTTTTGCCGCCGATATTTACCTTGTATGCTGAGCCCATTTCGCGCTTGATCGAAGAAACCGTGCGCTCGGGGTTGGTGATAGCCTGACGCTTTGCGACCTGACCTACCATTCTCTCGCCGTTCTTGGAGAACGCCACAACAGAGGGCGTTGTTCTTGAGCCTTCGGCGTTAGCGATAACTACGGGCTCGCCGCCTTCGATAACCGCTACGCATGAGTTTGTTGTTCCTAAATCTATACCTATTGTTTTTGCCATGATTTTTTCCTCCCAAAAAATGTTCTGATTTTGTTTTTTGATTTATTATATATTTAATACAGGAAAAGCCTGTTAATTGGTGACCTGAACCATCGCGTGGCGGATGATTTTATCCCCTATTTTGTAGCCCGTTTGGAAAACGGCTGCGATTTTGCCCGAATCCAGCTCATCGCTGTCAACCATTCCGATGGCGTTGTGAAGGTTGGGATCAAAATCCTCGCCTACCTTGCCGTAGGCTTCTATTTTGAGCTTCTCAAAGGATTTGTCAAGCTGACTCGAGATAAGCTCGATCCCCTTGACTATCTCCCTGTCGGCGTCCTTTAAATTTTCCAGCGCCATTCTCACGCTGTCAGCCACGGGGAGCAGCTCCTTGACCGCCTTAGCCGTCGCGTCGTCATAAAGCGAGAGCTTTTCGTTGGCAGTGCGCTTTCGGTAGTTGTCGTACTCCGCGGCAAGTCTCATATATTTATCCTTGCCCGCGGCGACCTCGTCTTCAAGAGCCTTTATTTTTTCGTCCTTTTCGTCCTTGGGTTCCTCGGACTGCGCTTCCTCAGCGGCTTCATCGGCGGTTTTTACCTCCTCGGCTGCTTCCGCCGCCTCGTTCTTTTTCTTTTTGGACATCGGATATCCTCCTCTATCTTATACTTTATACTTCGGTCAGACCGGCTATAAGCCCGCCTGCCTGCTCTGTCACACAATCAATCACGGAAAGCGTTCGCGCGTAGTCGGTTCGCAGCGGCGCTATTGCCGCCAAAACTCCCGAAACGCCGTCGCCCGCCGTATATCTCGCCGAAATAACGGCGCTCTGTGAAAGCTCCGTGCGGCTGTTTTCTCTGCCGATCATAACCGACGGAGTTTGCGGAAGGCGGTTGAGCATAGCCGCCAAATCGCTTTCGTTCTGCAAAAAATCCCAAATCCGCCGCGCTCCCGCAACGCCCGCTTCGGTCACGTTCATCAGCCTGCCGTAGCCGCTGTGGAAAACGCTCACCGTCGCCGCCTGTTCGCAAGCCTCCATGACCGCCAAAAGCGGAGAGGTCATAAACAGCGAAAGCTCACCGAAGCCTGCGGCGGCTGTCTGAACGAACGGCCGCGTCACCGAACTTATCATGACTCCCGTGAAAGAGTCGTTGAACGCCCTTTCAAACACGGTCAGCAGCTCGGGGGTCAGCAGGAACTCGCACCGGAACAGCCTTGTTTTTATAACGCCGCTCGACGCTATCACCACGACCATTCCCGAATGGGCTCCGGTAGAGATGAACTTGATCCGGCGGATCCGCGTTTCGGCTCCGTCGGGCGTCGTCGCCAGCGCTATGCTGTCGGTCAACCTCGACAGAATGTCCGCCGCGCCCTGAAGAATGCTTTCGGGAGACTCGGACTTTTGCGAAAGAGTTTCGCTGATGTATTCCCGCCCGCGCTCCGAAACGGGCACGACCTTCATCACGTTGTCAACGTAGTAGCGGTAGCCCGACTCGGTGGGGATCCTGCCCGCCGAGGTGTGCGGCTGAACAAGATAACCCTTTTCGGTGAGATCAGCCATATCGTTTCGCACGGTCGCGGATGAAACCGGAAGCCCCGATTCCGCCAAAAGCGCCTTTGAGCCGACAGGCTCGCCGCTGCGGATGTATCGCTCCACAACAGCGGAAAGGATCTTTTGTTTTCTCGCAGCAGGTTCCAACCCTCTCACCTCGTTTCCTTTGAGGGATTAGCACTCTTGATGGTCGAGTGCTAACTGCTATGTTCATACTATACCCCCAAAGTCAGAAAAAGTCAAGTAAAATTTTAAAATTTCTTAAAAGTTTCACATTTCAATCACATTGCGCCGGCGGGCGCTTTCGGCGGCAAAGGATAGTATCGCTAAAAGAATACCATCCGTTCACGCCGCGTTTAAACGCGTGAACAAAACCTCTGCAAAAAGCAACGACCGGAAGCGCGGATTGGGTCGAGCGTCACGCTCGCGCGGATTGGGTCGAGCGTCACGCTCGCGCGGAATGTATGCAGCTTCAAGCTGCCGGCTTCGAGCTGCTGTTGACAATATCAAAATATACCGCTATATTATATTAAGAATACAAAGAATACAAACGGAGTTGATTATATGGAGTTCTTAAATTACGCCTATGTATTTCTGTGGGCGGCGCTGGCGGTAATGGTCGTTATCGTCGGCAGAAAGGAACGGCTGCTCGCCTGCGCGGTCGCCTCCTTCTTTGTGTTTATGGCGGTGTGGTACGGTCTGCGCGCGTTCGGAGGAATAGCGGTTTTTGACGGCGTTTTGGGCATTGTGTTCCGCTGCGTGCTTGGAGTTTTTGCGGCGGCGCTGGGGCTGATTTGGTATTTGAGCCGCAGAAGAAAAAAATAGCCATACCATATATATATTCTTTGAAGGCTTTCCCCACAATATGTGGACAGCTTTTGCGTTAAAAGCAAAAAAGTGCGGTTTTTTTTGAAAAACGCTTGATTTTCACTTGACTTTATGATATCATAATATCCAAATGACTGCTATTATAAGGAGGTGGGACAATGGCAAACATCAAGTCCGCAAAAAAACGTGTTAAGGTTATAGCTACAAAAACTGCCCGCAACAAGGCTGCAAAGTCGGCTCTCAAGACAGCTATCAAGAAAGCGTACTTCGCTGTTGACACCAATGCTGACAACAAGCAGGAGGCGGTTCGTTTTGCTGTCAAGAAAATTGACCAGGCGGCTGCTAAAGGTATTCTTCACAAGAACACCGCGGCAAGAAGAAAGTCAAATCTTGCCAAGCGTTTGAATGCGTCCGCGTAAATAAGACGGCAAATTGATTGCTAAAACTTGAAAGCAGAGTTTTTCTCTGCTTTTTTTGTTTTTGTGTTGACAATTGCAAAAAAATTGTATAAAATATATTTAGTATAGACTCATCAAATTGTAACTATATTTGTATAAACGGAGGTTCAACATGAAAAACAACAAATTATTATGGATCATCGGCATTATCACTTTCGTTGCGGCTCTTTCGGGTGCGCTTACAGCGTTCTTTATCGCTAAAGACAAGCAGAGAAAAGACGACGAAGAACTGATGGAGTACCTCGACAGCGCAATTGAATAAGCATCGGCAGGCGTTTCCTGCATATCTTTGAAAACGCTCATCATTTCAAAGGCTTTATCAGCGGCGGGAGCAACAGTTTTAATAATTCAAAAACGTAAGCCCGACTTTTTGTCGGGCTGTTTCTTTAAGGAGGAATTGAAATGGATATCGAGCGGGAGCTTGAAAAGCTTCTTGCGGCGGCAAAAGCCGATGGCGGTTTGAAAGCAGAGCTGCTGCAAACCCGTCAAAGCGACGACCCCGTTGAGGCTTTCTGCGCGCTTGCGCGGCAAAAGGGCTACGAAATAACCGCAGGCGAGCTGTTCGCGCTGGGGCTCACCGAGAACGACGCCAAGCTGAGAAGCGTAAACGGCGGCGGAGTCAATCCCATAGAGGGCTGGGACGATGCCTACGAGCAGTTTTTCACGGCTCTGATTTGGACATGACAGGGCTTGTATTGTTATAATAAATAATAACATCAAAACAAATAATAACATCAATAAAATATATCCGGAGTTGATTTTGTGATAACCCAATCGTTTGACCCCCAAAAGGAGTCGCTGCTTTCGCCCAGGGCTTTTTGGGGCGAAGGAAAATATATCTGTGACGCGGCGATAGCAACCTTTTCCAATGAGATAGCAAGCGCAGTTTTGGCGAGGTACCCTCATTCGGAGATTGCGCATACGGACTCGGCTAACGGGCACAAACCGATTTATATGCTCGACGTAAACGGAAGGAGCATTATATTTTATATGTCCTCGATCGGCGCGTGCTTGGCGGGCAACGACATCATTGAAATACAGTGGCAGACAGGCATAAACAAGCTTATTATCTTCGGCTCGGCAGGCTCTCTTGACAACGAAGCGACCGATGGAAAATATGTCATTCCCACACAAGCGTACCGCGACGAGGGAATGTCCTATCACTACGCGCCGCCCGCCGATTATATAGACATTAAAAACAGCGGCAGGCTCGCAGAGATTTTTGAAGAACTGAAGCTTCCGTATGTCAAGGGTAGAGTGTGGACGACCGACGCGCCGTTCAGAGAAACTAAAACCGCTGTGGCGGCGCGGAAGAGCGACGGCTGCATAGCTGTTGAAATGGAGCTTGCGGGCTTACAGGCGGTTTGCAGCTTTTACGGCATAGAGCTGTACGGCTTCCTTGTGACAGGCGATGTGCTCGACGGCGATAAATACGCCCCCGAAGGTCTGGATCGGGCGAACCATTCGCTGGGAAAATTTTATGTGGCTCTGAAAATTTTGGAGAGGATTTGACGGAGGAACATATATATGGATTTAAAAACTATCCGCGCAGAAGAAGAGTGGCAGCGCGCGGGAGCTTATTCCGTGAGGATACAGGGCATGAACCGTCAGCACAACATTTCGTTGAGAGATGAATTTGACGAACACGACGGCGACGGCACAAAATACATCGTGCTGCTTGACGGCGAGTATCCTGTCGCGACCTGCCGCTTTTATGAGCTTGATCCAAAGAGCGTTTTGCTGGGGCGTGTGGTTGTCCTTCCCGAATACCGCGGAAAGCAGCTCGGCAGAAAAGTGATTGAAGAAGCGGAGCGGTGGATAGCGGAGTTGGGTTACACCGAGGTTTTTATCGACAGCCGCGTTGTCGCGACGGGATTCTATGAAAAGCTCGGCTACAAATGCGTTGACAACAGGGTGATAAAAAGCTGGAGCTTCGACTGCGTGAAAATGCATAAGACGCTGAATTGAAAAAACGAACGGTCTTTATTGCGGCGAAAAGCCCCTGCGGGAGAGCGAAACGGTTAAGCTAAAGCTCCCTGCGGGGATTGTTTTTTAACTCTTATGTGCAAAGTTGCTAAATTTGAAAGCCGAAATTTGGATTGCGCTAAAGAGCGGATTGTTGTAAAATAAAGATGTAGGGAACCTCTAACAATTCCCGTTCGCGCATAAGCACGGAATCTTCACGGCATAATCCTGCCAAAGCTCCTTGAAATACGTCAGTATTCCTGCGGAGTTTTGACAACATTCTGCCACAAATCTTCAGCACTTCTACACAACATTGAATTATTAGAGATTACCTTAAGAGTTGTTGATTCTGTTTTGAGATATTATAAACCACATTAAAAAGGAGTGTTATTATTATGAAAATCGCTATGGCAAACGATCATGCCGGCACATCAATGAAAAACGAAATCAAGGCTTACCTGGAAGCTCAGGGACATACGGTCGTTGATTTCGGCGCCTATGACGACAAATCCTGTGATTTGTCGGACTTCGTTCTACCCGCGGCTTTGGCTGTCGCAAAAGGCGAATGTGACAGAGGTATCTTTGTTGACGGGGTAGGCTACGGCAGCGCGATGATCGCAAACAAGGTGAACGGGATTTATGCCTGCGTTTGTCAGGATCCCTTCTGCGCTCAGCTTGCCCGTGAGCATAATGATGCGAATGTGCTGTGCCTCGGCGCGAAAATCATAGGCGGGTTGATAGCTATGGAAATCGTTAAGACCTTTATGAAAATCGAACCGCTGACCGCCGAAAAATATGTGCGCCGCGTTAAAAAGGTGCAAAAAATCAACGATGAGCATTGCGTTCCCGTGAAGTAAAAGTAAAGGGAACCTCTAAAAACAAAAAGAGCGCGCAGTCAGCGAAGCTATCACTGTCTGCGCGCTTTTACCTTGGAATATATTTATTCATTCCTGTTTTTCAGGGTCGCAACGCCAATTACTACGGCGCTTGTCATTACAAGACCTGTCAAAATCACCGCGATGGATTCATCGCCTGTTTTCGGTGAAGTTTTTGATGAATCGGCAGTTGCGGGCTTATTGTCCGGCTTGGCGGGAGATGTTGAAGGGCTTATGCTTCCTGTGGTGCTTTGATTTGTATTGCTGTCAATGATATATGTGTCGTAATACTTGTCATAAAGTCCCAGGCAGGCATCGGCTCCGGCGTTAGTTGAAAACGCTTTTTCAATTACGGTTTCCCATGAGCCGTATTTTTTATAGAAGTATTCGGGGGTTCCGCCGTTTTCGTTTCCGAAGGTTTTAAGGTTGCTTTCCTTTAGCTTGGCAAGACCCTCGGGATCGTTTTTGTAGCATTCCAGTCTGATTTCATTTCTGCGATCGCTTACAGCCTTCGCGATCTCCTCAACGGACTTGCCCTCGGCTTGCATTTTTTCTTTGATTTGATAGAGCTCCTTGACCGATTCGTGGTATTCTTCGCGCTCCTGTCTCATTTTTGCAACGAACGCTTTATCGCTCCAATCATATTGGGCATATACGCCCAGTCTCGGCGAATCAGGATCAGGTGAATAGCCGTAGACCGCGTTGGGGTTCACAACGATATCCGCTGCCGCCTTGGGGTTTGCCATCGGGTCGTGGACATAATACCCTGCCGCGTATGCCGGAATTGAAAAGGAAAACAGAGCCATTACGGCGATCAAAAAAGCTAAAGATGTGCTTACTGTTTTTTTCATAATGATTCGCTCCTTATTGTTTGTTTGCAGCGCAACTCTTGTTTGCTTACTGTACCGAAAGTATATCACACCGACAAGTACAAGATAGTGACAAATAATAAGGAAAATAAAAATAATATGAAAAAACTTATTCCCGCACCGCTTTGATGATTTCATCAAAGGAAATCGGCGTATAATCTATCCGCTCCGCCGAAACGCAGAAGTGATGTCTGCCGCAGGTCAGGTACATCGGGTTTTGGTGCACATGACCGAAGATGTTCGCGTAGGGCGTGTTCTCGCTGACGTATTGCGGGTCGTGGGACAACAGCCAGAAGCCCTGAAACAGAACAGGATAATCGTAGACCTCGCGAAAGCCCGCCTGCCTGTAATATGAATTGCTTTCGGTATCGTGATTGCCCCTGACGAAGAGTATGTTCCCGTTCAGCTTGGAGACGACCAGTTTTTCGCAGCCCTCCGCGCCGAAATCCCCAAGGTGCCACACAATATCATCGGGACGGACAACACTGTTCCAGCGATCTGTCATAAACCTATCCATTTCCTCGGTGTCATTGAAGGGACGGTTTTCATACCGCCGCACAGCGTCGCTGCCAAAGTGCGTGTCGGCGATGAAGAATATACGTTGATCACTCATAATATCAGCTCCTGTCAGTTATTTGCTGATTCTATTCTACAGCAGGCAGCAGGTTTGTCAAGTGGGTCGTGTGATATTTGATTTCAGAGATTATAATTAAATATTGTTAAAATAAAAAATTAATATAGTATAATGCATTGTCCGTTTTATGGGACAGGGAATATGGTATTATTAATATAAGGAATATAAGGAAAAGGGAAAGACAAAAACCAAATCCGGATCGCCGGCTGCGGCGGATCGAAATCAAAAAGAAATCAAAAACCAAGGATAAACGAGGGAGGAAGAAAAATGATTGATAAAATTTATGTTATGAATGAGGCTCAGAGTATTTTTTCCGTGCTCAACGCTGATGAGTTCCCGGAAACACATGAATACCTTACGGATATTTTTTCGGAGGAGGACTTGGAGGAAACCCCTTACGAGATAGCCTGCGCCCTGCTTGACTGCGACAAGCCTGCGGAACTGCCCGACTTTCTTATCGACTTCATCACCGAGCTGTTCGAGATGGAGATCGAGGAGGGCAACGACGACGCCATGAACGCTCTCGGCGCCATGCACTACGACGGACGCCGCGGGTTTGAGCAGGACTTTGAAAAGGCGGTGTATTACTATGACTTAGCCGCCGCGAACGGCAACCGTCAGGCACAGGAGAATCTCGGCTACTGCTATTACTACGGCAGAACAGGAGCGCCCGACTATGAAAAGGCTTTTAACTACTTCGCTCTCGGAGCCTTTGACGGACACCTGATCTCGCTTTATAAAATCGGCGATATGTATTTAAACGGTTACTATGTTAAAAAGAACGTGAAGGAAGCCTTTTATATTTACACGCGCTGCCTGGAGACAATGACCGATGAAGCGGCGCAGTCGGTCGCGGGACCCGTGTTCCTGCGGCTCGGCAAAATGCATCTTTACGGTATCGGAACCGAAAAAAACCTGATGGGCGCGCTGGCGTGTTACCAAAGAGCAGAGTTCTTCCTGTTCAATATGGTAAAGGAGGGCGATTACAAGTATAAAAAGAGCTTGTTAGCCGCTATTGCGGGTCAGCAGAAGGTGAGAGAAATGCTTGCGGCTGAGCTTCCCGCGGGAAATTGGACGTTTGAATAAAAAGCTTTTGCTTTGATTTGACAGAGGTGGGGTTGTGGACAACAAGGATTTTTTTGGCGGTGATTATAATGAGAAAAAACGAAGTGTTGTCTGACGAACAGGCATTAAGAAAAGCGAAAAAAGTGCTTGGCAGAGGCTTTTGGATCTATTCGGGATTCAGGTTTGCTGACAGCTGGCTGTTCGTTTTTGAATGGGCTGACGGCACAATGATTTTTACTCCCCCTTTAGAGGTAAAAAAGAACGGCGAGTGCAAATTTTTTCATCGAAATCTCTTTTTTTATGATGATGAAGAGCTGTCAGAGCTTCAAATTGAAGATTTTTATTTTAAACAGTTAGTGAGGAAAAAACACATCCCGGATTGTATTAAGCGTATTTACTGCAAAAAGCTCGGAAAAAGAATACAAAAAACGCAAAAACAATAAGGAAGTGATAAAATGGTAAACAGCTCTTTTTGCGGGCGCATTTACAACGGGCACGGATATGTAGGGTTAAAGCTTATCATTAAAATCTTCTCTGAATATCAGGAAACGGGAGAAATACCGGACAGCGTCTATTTACACGCTTGATTTTGTCTTACGAAATAATCACATGATGGCGAACAACGGTCAGAGCTTCATCCCATGCGGTTTTCTTTGAAGGATTAGTAGATGAAAAAATAAATCCCTGATCGCCTTAACGTTGTTTGATATCTATAAGCGTTAAATATTTTTTACTTTGGTCCGGGAACCCGTTTTCCGGACTTTTTTTGCCGTTGATTATTCTCAAAAATAAAAACCGCATAAAACGTTAACGGGTAATTTACTTTGGAAGTGTACGATGATATTTTTTTGATATATTTAGCGAATAGTGATACTTTTTGCGTTATTTGTTCATTCGTTTTTTGGCTTATATTGTTGACTTTTGGCTGTGTATGTGATAAAATGGACAAAATAAAAGCGCAATTCGCATAATTATTGGAAACAAAGCGGACTTTTAGTGTTTATCTTAAAAAATAAAGAGCTCCGCTTTAATACTTTTGATTTTTCCCGTAAAATCGCGGTATTTTATGATATTAAAGTTATTCAAAGGTGAAATGATTTGTCCAAAATTAAAATGATATTTGCGGTAACGCTCCTCGCTTTCGTTTTATGCCTTACAGCGTGCGGTCAGGGCGATGATCCGAAGAACGCGGAGGCTTCAAAGGATTCGGCGTCGGCGTCCTCTCAAAGCAGCGCGGAGCGATCCGCTTCCAAAACAGAGGGAACAGAAGGCTTGTCCGCACAGCAAAACGGCGGGGAGAGCTCCGCAGCAGCTCAGCCTGACTCCAAAGCGGGCGATAAAGACGATAAAAGCAGCTCGCAGGCCGGCAAAAACAGCGCTTCCCCGCAGAAAAGCTCGGCAGGAGCAGGGACTGGTGAAAACGAAAAGCAGAAAGCCGGCAGCGGTGCGAGCCAAAAAGATGATACCGAAAAAACGAAACCGACTGCCGCTCCGAAGACAACGGCACCGCACGGCAGCAATGAACACGGAGATAACGCTGAGGTGAGATTTGATGAACTTTAAACTGCGCAAGATCAAGGCGGTAATATTGTGTGCCGCCGTATTAACGATCGCCGGGACCGTCACCGTTTTTGCCGGCAATGCGTCGTCCGGCAGCGTTGCCGCGAATTATATTCTCGGAGATGCCGACGGCGACGGAAATGTCACTATTAACGACGTGACCTGTATCCAAACGAGTATTGCCGAGCTGCCGTTAAGCGGGGGCATTTCACAGCTTTCTGCTGACGTAGACGGAAACGGAGAGATCGAAATATCAGACGCCACGTTGATCCAGCAGTGGCTGGCAGAGATGACAACGCCTTATTCGATAGGTGAAAATCCGTCTGAGGAGCCGTCACAGATCCCGACAGATGAAGAGGGATGGGGAACCGAGATTTTTTGCCCCTGACGACAGATTATTCCGGTTTGTTTTTAGGAGAACGTCAAAATGAAATCTTTTTATGAACGTGAAAACTTAAAAATTTCAGAGCTTGATGCAGAAGATGTGATCACTATATCCGGAGTGGTTAACCCAAACGAAAAAGAAAATGCTTACGGTTTCTATGACGAATTTGACCGGGCGTCGGATTCTTGGTATTAACGCTTTCAAAAAGTTTGGGATGAATGTTATGCCTGCATTTGATTCGGCGGCGTTTGTGATAAGCGCAAACGCCGCTGTGTGTTTTCGGGAGTGAGTTATGGAACAGGAACAAAAGATATATCCAAAGCAGAAGATCATAAAGCGGACCGGCATTTTATTTGCTTTGTATGCCGCGTATAATATATTTATCCTTTTCAGGGACAACGCTGTTATCGGCATAGAGGGAAAGCTTGTAAGCGCATTTGTTGCATTGCTGTTCGGCGTGCTCGCCGCTTTTGCTTGGACGTCCGAGGTGCAGAATATCGTGATTATTATGCTTCGCAAGGCGGCGTTTATCACCGCCATGTTAGCGATAATCGCGCTGAAGCTTCGCATGGTGGGCAAGGTCATCGCGTATCTTGATTTTACAGAGATTCATACCATTTTGTACGGCACATCAAATTTGTTGTTGATACTTGCGATGCTTCTTTTGGTTGTGTATTACGCGTTTATCCTCAAAGATCTTCCGCTTTATCCGATAGCGTCAATGGTTCTCCCGGGCTTGGCCCTGGTGTTTTTTATAGTTTGCTTTGTTTTGGACGCGGTATTCTTCTTTGTGTTCAATATTCCGTTAGAGGCAAATTGGCTGAGAACAGTGGTTATGCGTCCGATATTTTATCTTAGCTTTATCAGTCTGTCGGTGTACTTTCTGTTTCCTCCCATGGTAGTCAGCGAGGAGGAGGTTAACGTGGAGTTGGAAGATGGGTTGGATGATGGGTTGGATGAAGAGTTTGATGATGAATATGACGACGAATATGATGAAGAAGGATACGACGAGTATGACGAAGAAGGATACGATGATGAATATGACGACGAGTATGACGAAGAGGGGTACGATGATGAATATGACGACGAGTATGACGAAGAGGGGTACGATGATGAATATGACGACGAGTATGACGACGAGTATGACGAAGAGGGGTACGATGATGAATATGACGACGAGTATGATGATGAAGGATACGATTACGAAGAATACGATGATGACGGGTATGACAGCGAGTATGTCTACGGGAATGGCTATTATGAAATGATAATCAAATAGAATTTTGTTTGGTACATAAGCCGATTGCGTACTGCATCCGAATTAATAATATTCATATATCTTTATTTATTGATTATTATGCGAATAGATGATACTGCCTTGACGGAAACAATAACCATCCCTATCGACAGTGTACCGCTCATTACAGCCTCGTACGCTCAGGGCGATAGGCGCGATAGATGAATAGGGGCAAAGAGCTTTTTATAAAAACAAATTGAACAAGGCTTTTCCTGCGCACCGTATTCCGATGCGCGGGGAGGTCTTTTGATTTTTTTGCATGGTGTAAAAACAGTATATCCATATCAAAATCTGCAATATTATCTTTACAATATTCTGCGGATATACTATAATTTTAATAACTTGATCGGATAATTCAGACTGACGCTGTCAAGGCGGCTTTTTAAAGAATTGATAAAAAATTATGAAACTATCGCAGTTGGTATCTTATGCCTGGAAAAAATATAATATCACCGAAGAACCTCTGCGGAATGAAATGAGGGGCTGTTCGGTGCTGTGCGACCCGTCCACGGGCAAGTGGGCGGCTCTTTTGCTGCGCCAATGGGACGGAGAGCGCGGAATGATGACAGAGCTGTGCGACATAAAATGCGGCAGGGAAGCGATAGCTGAATTCAACGCTCCTTATATTACCGAGCCATTCCGAATGAAGGGCGATAAATGGGTAGGCGTAAGGGTTGACGGCAACTGCGACGAGCAGGTTGTCTTTCGGCTGTTTGACCGCGCCTTGAACAGCTCAAAACGATACGGCGCGACGATAGTATTGGCGAGCGAGCTGCCCAAGCCGCAAAGCAAACGCTCCGTTGAAACCCCTCTGCCGGTAAGAGTCACGGTTAGTGTGCCCGTGCGCAAGTATATCCCCCGGAAAATACAGGAGATGTCGATGCTCTACGAGTACGGCGACGGCTCTATGCGTCAAAGGAGCAAAAACTTTTTCACACAGGGAAAGTTTATGGAGGACTACGAGGACAATCAGCCGTGGTACGGGGATTATCACCGTTATTTTCCGACGTATCACGATCTGCGGTTAGCGGAGCTTCGGGGATATTTTACATGGCGCACTCAGTTGAGAAAGGGCAATTATCAGCCGATCGCCGCGTCGCTCGCCTATATCTATGTGTATGAGCTGCTCAACGGGATAGGAGCGGATTCTCCCGAGGACAGCCTGAGAAAGCTAAAGGAATTTGAAACCGAATATATAGATTCCGGAATAGGCGACAGCGATATGAGACGCAATCTTCACCGCTGGATGGCAGAGCTTGCGATAATTAAGAACGTAAAACCTGAGACCGCGGCGCTTTACTTTGACGAAAAGGAAGCGGCTCAGGATAAGGCGCTGATCATTTTGGAGAATCCCGACCGTTACGGCAGCGGTGAAATCTTCTGCGCTCTGTGCGAAATGACGACCGTAAGGCTGAAAAAATCTCCCGTTATCACAAAGCACGGCGAAGAGGGCACGCGGCTGTTTGCGGAGCTGTGGCGGTATATGCTTGTCAATATGACGACCGAAAGCGGCAATTTCTTTAATATGTGCTTCGGCACGCTGAGAGAGCTGCGGTGGCACCCGCTTTGCAACGCCGTTTATTGGCACCCCGAGCCGTATGCCGACGCCGAATATGTGCTGAATGAAAATCACAGCTTCTTCTGCAAGGACGGCTTGTGGTATGAGCGAACTTACCCGCGTGTGTATTTCATCAGGGAAATTCTGAATGACTTTTGCCATGAAGCAGACAGGCTGCTCAGAGTTTATCTGAAAACAGGACGGCCGTTGAAGCAGCGCGCGAGCGCAGCGTGGGCTGCGCCGTATATAAGCGCGTTTATCGAAGCTGACAGGCAGGCGAAAATCGAAGCGGCAAAGCCGAAAATCACTATCCGGTTCTCGCAGTTGGAGCAGATAAGACAGGACGCCTCTGTTACCCGCGACAGTCTGCTGACCGAGGAGGAAATGACAGAGGCGGAGGAAATAGAAGCCTCGCCTGCAAATGCTTACGACGAGCTTACGTCGGATTTGCTGAACGAGGTTCAGCTTAAAATCATGAGTATGTTACTGAGCGGAGAAAGTGTCCGCCCGTTTATAAATGAAAATCACCTTATGCCGTCGGTTTTGGCTGATGAAATAAACGAAGCGCTGTTTGACGAAATCGGCGACACGGTTTTGGAGTGCGACGGAGAGAATCTGAGCTTGATAGAGGATTATACGGAAGATATCAAGGAGCTGCTGGGAGGTCAGTATGGCGGAGAATAAAAGAGTACCTAAAAGAATAGCGCAGACGGTCATCAATTCGCTTAAGGGCGGAGTGGTGCCGCGCATCGGCTTGCCGTACATCACGGTCGGCAGAAAGGCGGAGATCGAAGCGCTGCTTCACGACGTGGATATAATTTCGGAGGGCGGCGCGTCCTTTCGGTTCATTGTCGGGCGTTACGGCTCGGGCAAGAGCTTTTTGATACAGACCATCCGCAATTATGTAATGGACAGGGGCTTCATCGTCGCCGACGCCGATCTGTCTCCCGAGCGCCGTTTGCAGGGCACGAGGGGACAGGGGCTTGCGACATATCGCGAGCTTATCGGAAATCTCTCAACAAAAACAAAGCCCGAGGGCGGCGCGCTTACGCTGATTTTGGACAGGTGGATAAGCGCCGTGCAGAATGAAGCCCTACAGGAGAGCGGACTGCTGCCCGGAGACGCGGCTTTGACTGAGTTTACGGATAAAAAAATCTACGCCGTGACCGCCTCGATAAACGAATTGGTTCACGGCTTTGAGTTTGCCCGTCTGCTCTCCGCGTATTACCGCGCCTATACCGAAGGCGACGACGAGACTAAAGCGAAGGTCGTGCGCTGGTTCAGGGGCGAATACACGACAAAACGCGAGGCTAAAGAGGAGTTAGGCGTCAATATCATCATAACGGACGACGACTGGTATGACTATTTAAAGCTGTTCGCGGTGTTCTTCCGCTTGGCGGGCTACAAGGGTATGATGATAATGATCGACGAGCTTGTAAACATTTTCAAGATACCCAACTCGATCACGCGTCAATACAACTACGAAAAAATGCTGACGATGTACAACGACACGTTGCAGGGGAAGGCAAAATACATAGGTATCATCATGGGAGCCACGCCGCAGGCTGTCGAGGACAAGCGCCGCGGTGTTTACAGCTATGAGGCGCTGCGTTCCCGCTTGGCTGAGGGAAAGTTTTCCCGTCCCGGCACCCGCGACCTGTTGGCGCCCGTAATAAGATTAGAGCCGCTGACCGCCGAGGAAATGCTTATACTGTGCGAAAAGCTCAGCGATATGCACGCCTCTCTCTATGGCTACGGGCGCACGCTGACTACAGAGGATTTAGCGGTGTTCATCAAAATCGAATTTGAGCGCGTCGGCGCCGATCTCAACATAACTCCGCGCGAGGTCATTCGCGACTTTATCGAGCTGCTTGATCTGCTTTATCAGCACCCCGATATGAGCGTTTCCGCACTGCTTGACTCGGACGAATTCTCCTACGCCAAAAGCGAAGCAGTGTCCGACAAAGCGGACGAAAACTATGTTGAATTCACCATATAGAGAGATAAGCTATGGAAGTATTTAACCTATACGCCCCGTTTATTCAGGACTATATCTACCGATCGGGCTGGAAAAGTATTCGCGCGGTGCAGAACGCGGCAGGCGACGCGATTTTCAATACCGATGAAAATGTTCTGCTGACGGCGTCCACCGCCTCGGGCAAAACCGAAGCGGCATTTTTCCCGATCATCAGCCTGCTTGACGAGGAGCCGTCCCGCTCCGTCGGTGTGCTGTATATCGCTCCGCTCAAAGCGCTTATAAACGATCAGTTCGGCAGACTGAATGAATTGTGCGGGGAGGCGGATATCCCCGTGACCCGCTGGCACGGAGACGTTCCGCAAAGCCAAAAACGCCGCCTGCTGAAAAAGCCGGGGGGCATACTGCAAATCACGCCCGAGTCGCTTGAATCGCTGATGATAAACAAGCATATGGAAATACCATCATTGTTTTCGGATCTGCGGTTCATCGTGATCGACGAGATCCATTCGCTGCTGCGCGCCGACCGCGGCGGTCAGACGTTTTGCCTAATTGAAAGACTGTGCAGGCTCGCGGGCTGCGACCCGCGCAGGATAGGTCTGTCCGCGACGATCGGCAATCCCGAAGAGGCGGGAAGCTTTTTAGCGGCGGGAAGCGGCAGAGGAACGATCATCCCGAAATTTGAGGGCGGCAGAGAGGTCTGGCGGCTGTCGATGGAGCATTTCTTTAGCACTGCTCCGCAGGCTGACGAGGGAAAGCCGCTCTTTATTGATTCAGCCGCCGCAGAAGAACCCACCGATACCGCTCCAAATGCGGCAGACCCGGGAATGGGCTATATCTTTGAGCATACAAGGGGCAAAAAATGCCTTATCTTTACAAATTCACGCGAGGAATGCGAGTCGGTGTGCCAGCATTTGCGGCAATACTGCGAGGCAAACCATGAGCCCGACCGCTTTCTTATTCATCACGGCAACCTTTCCGCCTCTTACCGCGAGAGCGCGGAGGAGGAAATGAAGGACAACGATTCGCTTATGAGCGTGTGCGCAACGGCTACGCTGGAGCTTGGAATCGACATCGGCAGACTGGAGCGCGCCTTTCAGATAGACGCGCCGTTCACCGTTTCGGGCTTTTTGCAGCGAATGGGACGAACGGGCAGACGCGGTGCGCCGTCGGAAATGTGGTTCGTAATGCGCGAGGATCACCCCGAGCCGAGGGCGCTTCTGCCCGAGCTGATACCGTGGTATCTGATCCAGGGGATCGCGCTTGTGCAATTGTACATTGAGGAACGCTTTGTTGAGCCGCCGCGAACCGAAAAGCTGCCGTTCAGCCTGCTATATCATCAGACCATGAGCACGCTTGCCTCGTGCGGAGAGATGACCCCCGCCGAGCTTGCCTCGCGCGTGCTTCCTCTGTCCGTGTTCCGAAATATAAATCAGGAGGATTATAAGATCCTGCTCCGTCATTTGCTCAAGACCGACCATATCAGCCGCACCGAAAACGGCGGCTTGATACTCGGCATAACCGGAGAGCGGGTGGTAAACAACTATAAATTCTACGCCGTGTTTCAGGAGAACATCGAATACTCCGTTCACGCGGGGAGCGAGGAGTTAGGCACTATTGTAAAGCCGCCGCCTGTCGGTGAAAAAATAGCCATAGCTGGACGGGTGTGGGTCGTTGACGAGGTGGATCATCAGCGGCGCGACGTTTACTGCACACTCGTAAAGGGGAATATCCCCGCTTATTTCGGCGACGTTGCCGGAGATATCAACACGCGGATCTTAGAGAGAATGTACGGAGTTCTTGCCGAGGACAAGTCCTATCCGTATCTTATGCGCCATGCAGTCTGCCGCTTGGCGGAAGCGAGAGATACCTTCCTTAAAGCCGATATGCTCAACAGACCACTTATTCACCTCGGCGGAAAGATGTGGGCGCTGTTCCCGTGGCTGGGAAGCTACGCGTTTTTGGCGCTGGAACGCTTCTTAAAGCTGCGCTGCGGCAGGCGGCTCGGTTTGAAAGGGCTCAGCCCCTCGCGCCCGTATTATTTGCAGTTCACCATGCAGGTCGGCGAGGCTGAGTTTTACCGCATTGTCGCCGAGGAAGCCGAGGCTGAGTTCGATCCGCTTGAGTTGGTTTACGAAAAGGAAGTCCCCGTTTTTGAAAAGTATGACGAATATGTTCCGCCTGAGCTGATACGGAAGGGCTTTGCCTGCGGAGTGCTCGACATAAAGGGAATGAAAAGCCGCGTGCTCGGATGGAATAAATAATATTATTGACGAAAAAGTAAAGGCGTGCTGCCGGTGATATCGTCACCGCCTGCACGCTTTTTGTGGTTTTATCTATTCGTTTTTGCGCGGATGATTTGCCTGATCAGAACTCTCCTCCGAGGTTATCAAGGGAATCAATAACTACAACGCAGTTTGGCTTGACATTCTGCATAACGACCTTCATCTGGTTTTCGGGAATCGCCACACAGCCGCCGGTGTAGGGCTTGCTTGGACCGAGGCAGTGAAGGAAGATCGCGGAGCCCGCGTCGGGTTTGCACTCGGCGTTGTAGCTGATGTTAAGGCAGTACTGATATTGACGGGTGTAATCAATGATGTGCTCGGAGTTTTCCTTGTCCAGGTTGGGGTAGTCCCTGATATCAACCGGTTTGTTGTACTGCATTCCCTCGCGCACGTCGCCCGACCAGTAAGTGTTTTCGTCAGCCTTGAAATAGGGAATAGCGCAGCCGGGGTCGTCGGCGATTCCGAACGCCGCGTTGAAGCCGAAGGTTCCCACAGGGGTTTTACCGTCGCCCTCTTTGGTCTTGCCCAAGCCGTTTTTACCGATGAAGCCGGGAGTGGTCATGATCATCTGCCAGTTGCCGTCCTTGTCCTTTTCGTGCATGGAGACCCACGCGTTCGTCTTTTCGTAAGCGGCTACGACAAAAAGCTGATCGGCATCCTTTGCATCGTCAAGCTTAGTCACCCATTCGGGAGATTTACCTAGCATTGTTGTCGTCGGCACGTCTGAGGCTGAATTGTTTTTTTCAAGCGCTCCGGCGCTTATGCCTGAAAAAGCAATTGCCGATGTGAAAACGGATATAACTGCGAGAGCGCTTGCGATGATTTTGGTTTTGATTTTTGTATTTTTCATGGTTCTTTCTCCTTGTATTTTATTGGGAACCGTTTCCCTTTTCTGTAACTACATTATACAGGGTAAGCTCTTACAAATTACTGACAAATTCAGGTGCGATAATAATTTATTTGATTTTTTTCACAAATTGTTGTATAGCGCTCCGAAAATGTTACATTCCCTGCCCGGCGGCATACCCGTTTGTCAAAATATTAAGAACCATTGAATAAGAACCATTGAAATAGAAAGTAAATTGCTGTATAATACGGACATCACCCGAAAAAAGGAGCGGCGTATGTTTTACTTAATAAAAGAAAACCTGATCGAAGTACCAAAGGAGCAAATAAAAAAAGCTGACGCGCAATACGCTTCCGTGCTAACTTCCGCACAATGGGATAGGGAAAAGGACAGCTTTGATATGGGCATTGATATTGACCTTGAAACCTCTGAGATACACAGCACCAAGGCAGAGGTGAACTACGATTCCCTGACGGGAAGCTTTTTGATACCGAGCAGACAAAATCTATCCCGCAAAAGCGAAAAATTCGCCTTTGCACTCGACGAAAAAGGTATTGTTTTTATTGACGACAGCGGAACGGCTGAGACGATCATCTCGGAAATAATCAGGACGAGAAAATGGAGAATGCCGAGCCTTGAGCGGTTTTTGTATGATTTTTTGCAGCAGATCGTCAGGAGCGACCGTGATCTGCTGGAGAGTTACGATCAGGAGCTTGATGCGATAGAAAACGATATAGTAAACGAAAAAGAGCAGGTCGGCATCGGGCGGGTCAACGAGCTTCGCGGAGAAATCAGAGATCTGAGAGTTCACTACGAGCAGCTGCTTGACTTTTGTCAGGAGTTGGAGGAAAACGAAAACAACTTTTTCAAGCATGACAATCTCAGATATTTCCGTTTGTTTTCAAACCGGATAGAACGTCTGCGCGACAGCACGGTGGCTATAAGCGATCATGCCGCCCAAATCCGTGACATCTACAAATCTCACCTTGATATCAAGCAAAACCGAATTATGACGGTGCTTACGGTCGTTACAACGATTTTTATGCCGCTTACTCTTATCGCGGGCTGGTATGGTATGAACTTTAAATTTATGCCGGAGCTGGACGCGGTATGGGGGTATCCGATCGTTATCATTGTAAGCGCTCTTATTGTGGCGGGCAGTCTGCTGTTTTTCAAAAAGAAAAAATGGTTATGAGCCGGAGCTTTATAAGTTAACGGAGTGAACTTTTTTCGATTTCAGAAGGTGACAGTTTATGAGATGTGAAATTGTATTCTTATTTTGCGGGGAATAAAGTGCTGACGGATGAAAAGCGAATTGATAAAACAGTTGAAAACAATGATCGGGAAAATTGACAGAAATGATGTATCGGAATGTGTCACCGTTATAAAAGACAGCTTTATAACGGTTGCCGGTGAGCTTGGCTTTACTGCTGAAACCGCGCCGGGATTTACCGCGTTTGCGACAGATGAAGAAAAGCTGCTCCAATGGATGAACGAGCAGCACCGTACTATGTAGAGAAAAAGAATATACCGCCCTGTCAAGCTTTGACAGGGCGGTCTTTGCCGCGACAAGGCGGAGAGCCTATTTAAAATAATTTACGCCGCTTTCAAAGATTTTCTGATCTTTCTCAAACGGAACGTTTTTGTAGAGGTTTTCGCCCTTGCGTTCGCTGTGACCCATTTTGCCGAGCACTCTGCCGTCGGGCGAGGTGATACCCTCGATAGCGCACACCGAACCGTTTATGTTGTATGCGATGCTGCCGGAGGGCTTGCCGTCCAAATCGACATACTGCGTAGCAATCTGACCGTTTGCCGCAAGCGCCTTTACGGTTTCGAGGTCAGCCATAAAGCGTCCCTCGCCGTGAGAAACGGGGATAGCGAACACGTCGCCCGCGTTTACGCCTGCGAACCACGGGGATTTTACCGAGGTGACGCGGGTATAAGCCATGTGCGAGATGTGTCTGCCGACCGTATTGAAGGTGAGGGTCGGGTCTGTGGGCTTCAGGTCGCGGATCTCGCCGTAGGGTACAAGTCCTAACTTGATAAGCGCCTGGAAGCCGTTGCAGATTCCGAGCATAAGACCGTCGCGGTTTTTGAGCAGGTCGTTGACAGCTTCGGCAACACGGGGGTTGCGGAAGGTCGTCGCGATGAACTTGCCGGAGCCGTCGGGCTCGTCGCCGCCTGAGAAGCCTCCGGGCAGCATGATCATCTGAGAGGTTTTTATAATGCTTTCCATGCGCTCTATTGTTTCCTCGATACCCTGCTGCGTGAGGTTCTTTACGATGAGCATTTCAACCTCGGCGCCCGCCTTTTCAAACGCGCGCGCGGTGTCTACCTCGCAGTTTGTGCCCGGGAACACGGGAATGAACACCTTCGGCTTAGCTGTTTTAATTACGGGAGAGGAAACGCTTCTCTCTGTGTAAAGCGGAGCGTCAACGGCGATTTCGGGGCATTCCGCCTGCATCGGGAACACCTTTTCGAGCGGAGCCGTCCAACTGTTGATGAAAACGCGGAGAGGAACGGATTTTTCGCCCATCGTTACGCTGCCGTCGTCGGTGACAACGCCCAAATCATAGTAAAGTATGTCGCCCCCGGGCTGTGCTCCATCGGCAAGCTCTATAATAAGGGAGCCTGAGAGGGGAGCGAAAAGCTCGCGGTTTGTAAGCTCTTTGGCAAATTTAAAGCCGAGCAGGTTGCCAAAGCAAGCCTTGCATACGCTCGCGGCGGCGCCGCCTTCTTTTACAACAGAAGCGGAAAGCACCTTGCCCGCGTCCGCAAGGGCGTAAATAGATTTATATACATTTACAAGCTTGTCCCATTCGGGCATAAGGGTCTCCTTGTTTTCGGGAACGGGAACGTAAATGACCCTTGAACCTGCCTTTTTGAATTCGGCGGAGATAGTTTTGCTTGCCTTGCTCATCGCGACGGCAAAGCTTACAAGGGTTGGCGGCACGTCTATATCCTCAAAGGAGCCGGACATACTGTCCTTGCCGCCGATAGAGGGCAGACCGAGTTTGAGCTGTGCCTGCATAGCGCCCAAAAGCGCGGCGGCGGGCTTGCCCCAGCGAGAGGGAACGTCTTTGAGTCTTTCAAAATACTCCTGGAAGGTCAGCCTTGCGGTGAGCGGGTCGGCTCCCAACGCAAGGAGCTTTGAGGCTGATTCAACAACGGCGTAGGCCGAGCCGTGGAACGGGCTCCAGCGCGACACGCCCGGAATATAGCCGTAGCTCATAACGGTGGCGTCGTCGGTCTCTCCCTTTTCAAGCGGTATCTTCGCCGCCATAGCCTCCTGCGGAGTGAGCTGCGTCTTTCCGCCGAACGGCATTATGACCGTAGCTGCGCCGATCGAAGCGTCAAAGCGTTCGGACAGACCGATCTGCGAGCACACGTTCAGCCTGCCGAGATTTTTTACCAGGGCTTCCTCAAACGGCAGATCCTCGAGCTCAGCGGGGCAAGCCTCGCGGTAGCAGTCCTCCGCCTTCGGAGCCGCGATATACGCCTTTGCCGTCTGGGTAACGCCGTTTGTGTTGAGGAACGCGCGGCTGAGATCGACAATTTTGTCTCCGCGCCAGTTCATGGTGAGGCGCGGGTTTTCGGTGACGACCGCAACGGCGGTCGCTTCAAGGTTTTCTGTCGCCGCGTATTCGATGAATTTATCAACATCGGCTTTGTCTAACACGACAGCCATTCTCTCCTGAGATTCGGAGATTGCAAGCTCCGTGCCGTCAAGTCCGTCATATTTCTTTGTGACCTTGTCGAGGTCAACGGTAAGGCCGTCGGCAAGCTCGCCTATCGCGACGCACACGCCGCCCGCGCCGAAGTCGTTGCAGCGCTTGATTAGCTTTGCGACGTTTGAGTTGCGGAACAGACGCTGTATCTTGCGCTCGGTGGGAGGATTGCCCTTCTGCACCTCGGCTCCGCAGGTTTCAATGGAGCTTTCGGTGTGAGCCTTTGACGAGCCCGTTGCGCCGCCGCAGCCGTCGCGTCCCGTCCGTCCGCCGAGCAGAACGATAACGTCGTCGGGAGCGGGGGTCTCTCTTATAACGTTTTCTTTGGGAGAAGCGCCTATGACCGCGCCGATCTCCATTCGCTTGGCTACATAGCCCTTGTCGTAAAGCTCAACGACCTGACCCGTCGCAAGTCCGATCTGGTTTCCGTAGGAGCTGTAGCCGTTCGCCGCTCCCGTGGTGATCTTGCGCGAGGGCAGCTTGCCGTGCATCGTCTTGTCAAACGGTGTCGTGGGGTCGCCCGAGCCGGTGACGCGCATAGCCTGATAAACATAGGCGCGTCCCGAAAGCGGATCGCGGATAGCTCCGCCGAGGCAGGTAGCCGCTCCGCCGAAGGGCTCTATCTCGGTGGGGTGGTTGTGGGTCTCGTTCTTGAACTGAACAAGCCATTTTTCGGTTTTGCCGTCTATCGTCACGGGAACCTCTATCGAACAGGCATTTATTTCCTCGCTCTCGTCCAGGTCGGGTATCATGCCCTTCTTTTTGAGCGATTTCATTCCCATGAGCGCCATATCCATGAGCGAAACGATCCTGTCGGAGTTCTCGCCGTAAACCTCGTCGCGTGTGGCGTAGTATTCCTTTAAAGCGTCCTCGATAACGCCGCCGAGCGCAGCTTTTTCGATCTCGATCTCGCTGAGTCTTGTCAAAAATGTGGTGTGGCGGCAGTGATCCGACCAATAGGTGTCGATAACGCGAAGCTCCGTAACGCTCGGGTCGCGGTGTTCCTCGTCGCGGAAGTAGTCGCGGCAGAATTTGAGGTCGTCGAGAGTCATCGCAAAGCCCATCGAGCCGTAATAATCCGCCATTTCGTCATCGCTCCAGCCGATGAAGCCCTCAACCCGCTTTACGTTTTCGGGAACGGGAGTTTCCATGTCGAGAGTATCGGGCTTTTCAAGCGAAGCCAAGCGGCTCTCAACGGGGTTGATAAGATAGTTTTCGATTTTTTCCTGATCCGCGTCGGTCAGGTCGCCCTTTAAGCAGATGACGCGCGCAGTCAGCACCTTGCAGCGCTCGCCCTGAGTGAGAAGCTGAACGCACTGCTCGGCGGAGTCGCCGCGCTGGTCGTACTGCCCGGGCAGATACTCCATGGCAAACACGCGCCAGCCGTCCTCAACGGGAAGCGTCTCCTCGTAAATAACATCGGCGTTCGGCTCGGACAGAACGACGTGCTTTGCCCGCTCGTACTCCTCGGGGGTCAGCCCCTCAATGTCGTAGCGGACTATATATCTGAGGTCGGTGACGGACATCATACGCAGGTTGTGGCGGATATCCCAAAGGATATGCTTCGCCTCAACGTTGAAGCCGTCGCGTTTTTCAACAAATATTCTGATTACATCTGACATGATTTCAGCCTCCGTAAAAAATATTATGGATTCAGTATAGCATATTATTTATCTGTTTTATTTCATATAAAGAAATAACTGTATTTTTGCATTTGCAGTGGGGCGCACCCGCGTGCGCGCCAGTGAACCGGAATAAGCATTGACGGCAGGAAGGGCGTTGATGTGAGCTTCGGGAAGCCCAAAACCTATACTGAAAGTGGAATCAGCGGTAAAAGACTACACAATACAAGTGAAAACAAGGTTGATTTGGAATATATAAAATCAAGAGAATACCATGATAAATTTAAAACTATTACAAATAATCAAGCTGTCAATGAACAAATCTACAAACAATCAAAGGCTTTTTTGACACATAGGAATGGTACTAATTACGAAAATATTTGTTTAATTGATAACAAAACGGGTAGAATCGTTGCACTGCAAAATGATTCTCAAAATGATTTTGACGTTGGTGATTATAATAAAAAGATGAAAGATGCAATAAAAAATAATCCACCGTATTCTTTGATATCTTTACATAATCACCCTACCAATAACCCCCCAACAGGAAGCGACATAGTTTCTAATGGATCCAACAAATATCAACTTAGTGTTGTAGTAACACACAACGGAAAGGTTTTTTCATATAAAGCAGGGAACAAGCCGTTCACAGCATATTCTTTTGGTATGAGGGTTGACAAATACCGAGGAAATAAATATAATTTAAGTGAATATGAAGCTATTATTCAAACTTTAAAAGACTATACTGAACAGTATGGAATTGAATGGAGAGAATTTGTATGAAAACCCAATCTTTTTATTATGACGGGCACTATATTGATTCTGGTGAATCACAAGAAGAAAGAAATCTGCTTGATAAAAAAGCTCAGGAAGAATGCGAAAAACTAACGAGTTGGAACGATGTTGAAATATAATGTTTTTATAGGAGAATCATATGTTATACAAAAAATGCCCAAAATGTAGCAAGGGAAAGAAGAATAAAAAGCTAAACCGCTCCCAAGTGATTGAGGGCGGTTTTCTCATACCCAAAACTCAATAATCAAAGCACTATGCAGTCAAATGCACGGTGCTTTTTTTATATCCAAATCACCCCGGCGGAGGTTATCCGTCTTACTTTCAAACCGCAGGCGAAGCGGAATACAAATCACGCGGAAAGGATAAAGCATGAAAAATATACACGAAATCTTAAAGAGCGTCGGGCTTGAAGTACCCGCAGACAAAAAAGCCGATTTCGACAAAGCGGTGCTTGAAAACTACAAAACCGCCGCCGAAACCGAAAAGCTCAGAACCGCGCGCGACAACTACAAGACCCGGCTCGACACGGCGACCGAACAGCTCAAAGCGTTTGAAGGTGTGAATGTGGACGACCTGCAGGGCAAAATCACAACGCTGAATCAACAGCTTGCCGATCAGAAAGCCGATTTTGAAAAGCAGCTCGCCGACCGAGACTTTGATGACCTTCTCAACGGCGCTATTTCCGGCAGCAAGGCGAAGAACGTCAAGGCGGTGCGCGCTCTGCTCGACCTTGAAGCTATAAAGGCGAGCAAGAACCAGTCCGCCGACATCGAAGCCGCGCTCAAAAAGGTCAAAGAAGAAAACGATTATCTTTTCACCTCCGACGAACCTATCGACAACCCCGGTTTCACAGGGGGAACGGGCGGCAAACAGGGCGCAAATGAAGATATGATGCGCTCTATTATGGGCTTGCCGCCCGAAAAATCATAATCAAAGAAAGAAGGTCTAATATTTATGGCTAACAGTTTGCAGTGGGGCGCACCCGCGTGCGCGCCAGTGAACCGAGGCTGTCTTCATGTCCGTTTGTCGATGTCATTCCACACTCCGCGCTTCCCGGCTGTTCAACAGAAATCACAAAAAAATCAGCAAAAAAAAGCATTTTTTGACATTTCACAATTTGGGTTGACATCGGGCAAAAAAGTGTTATAATACAATGGAATACATATGTTGCAAACACAGAAAAACATTAATTATTTTACAAACGAGAGGGTTTAGTGCTTAATGGAAAAGACGTCTAAAGCAAGTAAACACAAGGTAAAAACCGGCGGAAAAAGAGAATTCAATCCGGCGCTCATGCTCAAGGCAGTGTGGAAAAAGCTGTGGCTTGTTATTCTTATCGGGGTGATCGCGGGCGCGGTTACCTTTGTCGGCGTGAAATTCTTAGTTACCCCAACATACCGCTCTTACTTTACCGCTTACATCAACAACAAAAAGGATGTGGATCTGTCATCTATCACCGGCTCTGACGTAAAGGCGTCTCAGGCTCTGGTGCGCACGTACTCCGAGATCATGACGAGCCGCTATGTCCTCAAAGAGGCAGCCGCGTCGATCAATCTTGACAGCAACTACGCCACAGTCAAAAAGCTTGTCAGCACAAGTGTCAACAACGAAACGGGTATCATCACCGTAAACGTTGACACCGACAGCCCGCAGAAGTCCTTTGATTTGGCTAAGGCTATCGAGGAAACGACGCTTATTTACACCGCCAACATAGTGGACGGAAGCTCCATGAAGATCATTGACCACCCGTTCCTGCCCACAAGCATTTACAAGCCCAATTACATCAGGCTTTCGCTGCTGGGAGCGGTCGCGGGAATGATTTTGATCGTTCTTATCATCTGTATCAGACAGTTCTTCAACGACAAGGTGACAAACGAGGAAGAGCTTGAGGATCGCTACTCCATCCCGATCGTGGGCGTTATCCCCGACATGATAAATACAGACAAGCACAACAAGGGCGGATATTATTACTACCGCACCGAGGAACAATAAAACCGAATGGAATTGAGGCAGCAACATGATCAAAACGCCCGTTGAGCTTAACGGCAAGGCTATACTCGTTACCGGCTCGCCCGGTTTTATCGGAGCTAATCTTGTGATAAGGCTTCTTTCGGAGCTGACGTCGGGCACCGTGGTCTCGCTCGACAATATGAACGATTATTACGACGTCAGACTAAAAGAATGGCGGCTCGCGCAGATCGAAAAGGCTGCGGAGGCATCGCCCGTTGACCACGTTTTTGTAAAAGGCTCCATAGCCGACAGGGAGCTGCTCGACGGTTTGTTTGACCGTTACGGCTTCGACGTCGTCGTTAATTTGGCGGCGCAGGCGGGAGTGCGCTACAGCATAGACCACCCCGACGTTTACATCGAGTCGAATTTGATCGGCTTTTACAATATTCTTGAGGCGTGCCGCCGCAATCCGGTGGAGCACTTGGTTTACGCCTCGTCCTCGTCGGTGTACGGCGGAAACAAAAAAATCCCGTTCAGCACAGAGGACATGGTTGACAACCCCGTTTCGCTTTACGCCGCCACAAAAAAGAGCAACGAGCTGCTTGCTCACGCTTATTCAAAGCTGTATGATATCCCGTCCACGGGGCTTAGGTTCTTCACCGTTTACGGACCTGCGGGCAGACCCGATATGTTTTACTACAGCGCCACCGAAAAGCTTTCCGCCGGAAAAACGATTCAAATATTCAACTACGGCAACTGCAAACGCGACTTCACATATATCGACGACATAGTAGAGGGTGTTTTCCGCGTCATGCGCGGAGCGCCGAAAAAGGAAAAGGGAGAGGACGGGCTTCCCGTGCCGCCCTACGCCGTGTACAATATAGGCGGCGGACAGCCCGAAAACCTGCTTGATTTTATATCTGCGCTTCAGGAGGAGCTTGTAAGTGCGGATATTCTTCCCGCGGACTACGACTTTGAGGGTCACAGAGAGCTTGTCGGTATGCAACCGGGCGACGTTCCCGTAACCTACGCCGACGCCCGGGGGCTTGAACGCGACTACGGCTTCACCCCGACCATCGACATAAGAACCGGTTTAAGGGCGTTCGCGCAGTGGTACAGGGAATATAATTAATAAAAATACCGGCAGTATAAAGATTTTTCTTTCGGTATAAAAGAGGGGAAAGATAATGAGCGAAAACTACTCGGTTTTAATGTCCGTATACAAAAAAGAAAACCCGAATTTCCTTCGCGTTTCGATGAACAGTATGTGGGAACAAACGGTTCCGACAAACGATTTTGTTCTGATGTGCGACGGTCCGCTTACGCCCGGACTCGACAAGGTGATAGCCGAAATGGAAAAGGCTCACCCCGGCACACTCCGCGTTATCCGATTTAAGGAGAACAGGGGTCTCGGCTACGCCCTTCAAACAGGCGTAAAGGAATGCAAAAACGAGCTTATCGCGAGAATGGACAGCGACGATATAAGCTGCCCCGACCGCTGCGAAAAGGAGCTTGCGGTTTTTGCCGAAAACCCCGACATTTCGATCTGCGGCAGCCTTATAGAGGAATTTTCCGAAGCCGACCCCGAAACCTTTATGCCGCTTTCTTTTATCAGCAAGCGCGTGGTTCCCGAAACTTACGAGGAAATATGCGAGTTTGCGAAAAGCCGCAACCCGTTCAACCACCCGTCGGTAATGTATAAAAAAGCCGATGTGCTTGCAGCGGGAAATTACCAGGATATCAGATATATTCAGGACTATTATTTGTGGGTACATATGCTTATAGCGGGCTTTAAGGGCAGCAACATTCAGGAGCCGCTTGTTTGGATGAGAGCCGACAGCAACCTTTACAAAAGGCGCAGCGGCAAGCTTTACAGAGAAATACAGTTCAATCTGTTTAAATATATGAAGGAGCAGGGCTTTATCACCAAAAAGCAATACATCAAGTCCTGTGCGCTCAGGGCGGGCTCATCGGTAGCGCCCAACGGAGTAAGACAGTTTGTGTTTAAAAAAGTGCTGAGGAAGTAAATGGATTGGGAGATATATAATTGACAGAGAGAAGCATTAGAATAACGTTTTTGGATGTTTTGGAGATGACGCTGTTCGCGCTTATCTTAAATCTGAACGCGTTGAAAATTGTAACGGGAATAAACGAAAACGGCTTGGTGGTCGGCGTTTTTGCCGCGTTTGCCGCCGTTGTCGTGCTAAATAAAATACGAACCGACGGTTTGAATTTCCGCTTTGACAGCACCCTGCTTTTGGTTTTGGCTATATTTGTCATGACCGCTGTTATTTCCATGGTGTTCACTGGCGCAAACGGTATTGTCGCTCTTATAAAGTTTTTGGCAGGTATAGTCATCGCTTATCTTGCCTCGCAGATGCGTTGGACAAACCGTATGGGCGGTCTGAAAATATCGGTGGCGACAAGCCTGCTTTATTCCGTCTTTTTGATCGTAAGATATTCGTGGATCTATGCCACATATACCTCGGGCTCGACCGGTACGTCTAACTATCTTGTCGTAACGCTTCCCGTAGGACTCGGTCTTTCGCTGGCGCTTGTTCTGCTCACAATGACAAAAACAAGCCCGCTTGAAAAGGTGCTGTATATCTCCGCGGTAGTCGTTCAGACCATCGCGCTCATGCAGTACCCTGCAAGAGGAAACCTCATTTTCCCGCTTGTTCTCACTGCGGTCCTCCTTGTTTACAAAAACTGGAACAAGCCCAAATTTTTGTTTTTGAGCTTACTGCTTATCGCTGTGCTTTCGGTCGGTCTGTTCTGGATCACAACTGAGCTCGGAAACAGCTATCTGCAATACCGCATGACAAGAATGTTCGAGAGCCAGGATCAGGAGCAGCGCATTCCGCTTTACGGCTACTACCTCGGATATATTTTTGACCACATGAATTATTTGCTGGGACAGGGCTTTAAAAACTCCGCGGATGTTTTGGTTCAGGGCGGCTTCCACGAAAACTATCCCCATAATTTCCTTTTGGAGATAATAGGAGAGATGGGCTTTGTCGGAATCGCGCTGCTTGCGGTCGTTGGATATAAGATAATCAAGGGCGAATATAACCAGATCAAATATTTCAGAGAACTCGATATTGACGACCGCAAAAAACAGGAAGGTTGGTTTTTTGCGGCAAACGCGGGCTTGCTCTTTTATTTGATGACATACTTCAAGTCATATTCGATTTACGACGGTTACCAGCTTTTTATATTCATAGCGTTTATGATCCACAGCGACATGGCGTTTGATGATATTTATCTGGAGCAGGAGCAGGAGGAAGAGTAAGATGGCGATGTTGCGCAAAATCGGAAAGGTTTTCAGGAATCCGTATGTATTTTCAATTATTTCAAAATGCTGCGTGGTTCTTGCGGGCTTCCTGTTTACGGTCGTTCAGGCGCGTTACCTCGGCGCTGAGCTCAAGGGGCAGGTCACATACGTAACAAGCATTACGAGCATCACCGCTATTGTTTTCGGGTTCGGGATACACCAGGCGTATCCGTATTATAAAAAGAAGCTTCAAAGGGACCTGCTTCCGGTTTTCTTTAAAATAGCTATGATCCAGCTTGGCATATACGCGGCTATTTCGGTTGTTGTCGCGATCATTTTCAACAGCCCGAAGATGATCGCAATCTCCCTGATCACTCCCATCATGGTTTACGACCGCATTGTGGCTTACATAACGATGGTTGAGGAGCCGAACCACAAAAATGCCATTGAGATGATCGTCAATTTTGCCGAGCTTCTGCTTATCGTCGTGCTTTGGATATTTTTCCCGAAGTCATTTTTGATCGGCGTATCGGTCATCGCGTTCAAGGACGTGATAATGGCGGTTATTTACACATGGCGCTGGCGCAAGGAGATCGTCTCGGACAAGACCCCGATAAAGGGCTGGCCGCTCAGACTTATTAAATTCGGATTTTTTCCGATGCTTGCGCTGCTTATGACAACGCTCAACTACAGGGTCGACGTTATCATGTTAGACGGCAGAGTTCCCGACGCCGCGATAGGCGTTTACTCGATAGGCGTTATGCTCGCCGAGCGCGTCTGGCTCATTCCCGACGCCATGAAAGAGGTTATGATAAGCAAGGTCGCAAAGGGAAAGGGTACCGAGGAGGTTTCGTTCGTTATCCGCGTGTGCAACACCGTTTGCCTGCTTGTTGTCCTTCTGCTTATTTTACTGGGACAGCCGTTTATCAATATCGTTTTCGGCGAGGAATACGCGGGCGCGTATATGGTCACGCTTATTCTGCTTATCGGCGTATTTTTTATGATTTACTACAAGATGATCGCGTCCTACAACATCGTAATAGGAAAGCAGGTCATCAACTTTATTTTCCTCGGAATCAGCGTTTTGGGCAACATCGGCGCAAACGCGATAATGATCCCGCTTTTCGGGATCTACGGCGCGGGCTGGGCAAGCGTTATTTCCTACGCGATCTGTTCGTTATTGTTTATAATTCAGTTCAAAATAACTACGGGTATGCCGCTCAGAAGAATGCTTATCGCCACACCGTCCGATTTTAAGGGCTTAAAGTCAAGACTGAAAAAAGGATAATCCAATATGAAAACCATCGGTTTAGTCACCTATTATAATTCCGACAATTTCGGTGCTATGCTCCAGGCTTACGCACTGAAAAGGGAAATTGAAAAAAACGGCTGCCGCTGCACGCTTATCTCGCACAACCGTTTCAGCGTTGTGCACAAGGAGCTTGCGGGCGGCTCGGGCAGTAAAACGGCGCGACGCGTAAAAACAGGCGTGCGCCACCCCCGTTCGCTCAAAATGATAGCGTCGGGTCAGACAAAGGATATAAAAAGAGGGAAAAAACGCGCAAAAATAAAATGCGCGTCTTTTCGTGATGAATTTTTTCCCGATAAAACAGAAATTTTTTACTACAACACTGACCAGATAATGAAAGACCCGCCGATTTTCGACGGCTATGTGTGCGGCAGCGACCAGATTTGGAGTCCCGAACGCTTTACGGGAGCCGAGCCGTTCTTTTTGGATTTTGTTCCCGAGGGCAGACCTCGGATAGCCTACGCGCCGAGTCTTGCGATGACGACGATCCCCGACGGCATGAAAGAGAGCTACAAAATCCTTGTGTCAAAGTTCTCCGACGTTTCGGTGCGCGAGAAAAAAGGTTGTGACGCCATAGAGGAAGCCGTGGGTATCCGCCCCAAGTGGGTTTGCGACCCGACGTTCCTGATGTCGCAAGTCGAGTGGGAGGAATTCTCCGATGTTAAAACGGATACTCCCGAACGCTATATTTTCTGTTATTTTCTAAGCAAGGAAAACCTGCTCCGTGCGCGGGGCGTTATAAATAAAACGGCAGCCGAGCTTAACGCGAAGGTTCTTGTTCTTCCGTTCGGCGAGCACGTTATCGACAGCCGCTGGATCGGTCCGCGTGACGCAGGTCCGCGCGAATTTACGGCGCTTATAAGAAACGCCTGCTATGTTTTGACCGACTCCTTCCACGGCACCTCGCTCTCGATTTTGCTTGAAAAAAATTTCAATGTTTACGCCGGTATGAAAACCGCCGAGTTCGCAAACCGCTTTGACAGGATAGCGAATATCCTGAAGCTGAGCGGGCTGGAGAACCGCGCGTTCACCGATGCGTCGGATCTAAAGCCGTCGGATATTCCGTATGAGGCAGTTTACGAAAAGCTTTACCCGTTTATAAAATCGTCAAAGCGCTTTCTTAAAGAGGCGCTTGACAAGGTTGAGGAGCAGCCTCCCGTAAAGCACAAGCCGCCGCGACTCGCCTCCTACGAGTCCTGCACGGGCTGTTCGGCGTGCGCCGCCGCCTGTCCGTTCGGAGCGGTGACAATGCAGCCCGATCACGCGGGCTTCTGGAGACCCGTTATCCGCGAGGAGCTTTGTGTTCATTGCGGCAAATGCGAGAAGAAGTGTCCCGTGCGAAATCCCGCTCCCAAAAGCCCCGTTCGCCCCGACTACTACGCGATTTACGCCAGGGATCCCGAGATGCGTATGCGTGGTTCTTCGGGCAATGCCGGAGGACTTTTCTCAGAGGTTATTTTAAAGGAGAACGGAGAGGTATTCGGCGCTGCTTTGTCCGACGACTGCCGCGAGCTTTCGTTCAAAAGCGCCTCAGAGGTCGGACTTGAGAAGCTGCAAAAATCCAAATATTTTGAGGCGGGAATGCGCGACGTTATTCTCAGGATCAGAGAACAGCTTGATTTGGGCAAAAAGGTGATGTTTACCGGCACACCCTGTCAGGCGGCGGGCGTCCGCAAAATTTTCGGCGGCAACCCCAATCTTCTGATATGCGATTTTATCTGCCACGGCGTTACACCCGCCAAATGGTTCGGGCTGTACTTAGATGAAATGGAAGCGCTCTACGGCGCGAAGGCTGTGGACGTCGGTTTCCGCTCCAAGGCCATGGGCTGGCGGTTGTACTGCATGAAGATCGAATTCGACAACGGAAAGACCTATCTCAAGTCGCAGGCGGCAGACCCTTATATGCTTGACTTTTTTGAAAACAACCACCTGCGCACAAACTGTTACAGCTGCAGCAGAGCGCTTCACAGCGTCGCTGACATCACCCTCGGCGACTACTGGGCGGTAAACGTCAAGCACAATATGAAGGACACCGACGAGGGCATTTCGTTTGTTTGCCTCAGAACCGAAAAGGCAAAACGCTTTTTTGAGGAGAATTTCATCGGAAACGAAGCCGTATTCGTTCAGAAGCTAAGCGACGGCGAGGTTGACGAAACGCTCGTTTCAAGAGTGAGAAAGGTTCCCAAGGGCAACGACATTATCCCCGAAAAGTTCAATATTAAGCCGCAGCTCGGTGCAAAGGGAAATATCAAGAAGCTTTATTACGAACAATATGTCCGCAAAAAAAAGCAGCGTGATACTGCACCCAAGGCGACTTCGGAGAAGAAATAAACGGAATATTTAGAGGTTCACTAAAGAGCTTCACTAAAAATTTAACAGCATAATAAAAGCCTTCCTTTACCGTTCACAGTCGGTTCAAGGAAGGCTTTTTGTTATATCCGTTTTATATTAAACATAAATCACTGGATTTTTGTTGCACTGTAGTTATCTGCGGAGTATTTTGAGAACGGACTTGAGCTTTCTTTACACTTTTGAAGCGAATCATAAGAGCTCCAGCTGTCGTTTGCGTCGCCGTAGAAGAAATCTTCCCTGCGGATATAGGAATGGGTGATTTGAATTTCTTTGAATTTACCCGTTGACGCGTTTTTGTAGTACAGATATACCACGGGATCCTTATCGGAATTATCCTTTGATGTAACGTAGTCGATCTCTGCGACGGAAAAATCCTTTGAATTTTTTATGGATGAATCAATTGATTTGATGTTCTCGGTGATGACGGCGGTGATTTTGGTAACGTTGCTCTTTGCCTCGTCAAGCGTCAGCGGATGATTGGGAGAATATTCAAACTTAGACTTTGTTTCCTTAAAGAACACGTCTGTATCTTCGAGCTGTTCTCTGCCGCTGTTGATCTCATAATTGATTTCATCGCCCTCGGACGCTTGGCGCACGGAATCAAACGAAACATAATAGCTTGCAGTGAGATCGCTGTACTTAGTGCTTGTCACCTTGATCCTATTTCTGTCAAGGCTTGAACTATCATCCGCACCGTCGTTGGTAAATTTATAGTCGCCCTCGGTGTATTCAAACTCGACCAACTCAGCCTTTGGATAGTCCTCGGGCGTTCCTGTGATGGTTATTAATTTTTTATCATTGATAACCTTTACAAAATCAATAATGACCTTGTCCTTGATTTCCACCTTTGAATCCGTGAGCTTATCTTCAAGCTTAAATTCAACCGTCTTGTCGTTCTTGTCAAAGTTTAAACCCGCAACGGCTTCCAACTGATCGAGCTTTTTCAGCTTAAACTCGTCGGTCGGCCATTTTATCGTGACAACAAGTGTGTCGCTCTTTTTGGCGTTTTTAAATCTTGCCGAGCCGTAGGAATCGGAGGAACTGCCGGAGCTGTTTGTTGTGCTTTCCTCCTGATCCTTGACTTTGCAATCAACCTCAAGAGAGCTTACAATATCCGAAACGGCCGATTTCTTTGCATAGACTTCGCTCGAATTGCTGTATTGAGAAATGTCGTTGTACAGATCCTCATATGAATAGCTGCCGTCGCTGATTTTTTTCTCGCTCTCGGCGAGCTTTTTAACACTTTCGTCGCCGAGCCTGTCAATGAAAAGATTATCGTCGGAAATATAAACCCTGCCGCTGATGTCTCCGTCATATACTTTTTTGCTGTTGTCCAGGCTGACGGAAATATACTTTGAAGCATCAACTTTATTTGTTGAAGGAATGATAACCGTAAACAGCAAAATCAGTCCCACCGTAAGCACAACGGCGCCTATGCCGCTGAACAGGATTATCTTTTTGACCTTGGGGGATAAAGGCTTGCGGGGAGGCTTGGGAGCATACTCGGTCTGATCCTGCGGAGGCATATACTGAGCCTGATCCTGCGGAGGCGTATACTGATCCTGCGCAGGCGGAACCGGAGGCTGCTGCACGGGCGGCTGTTCGGGTTGAGCGGCGTTTACGGGAGTACCGCACTTCTCGCAGAATTTAACTCCATCCTCAATTTTGTTACCGCAATTTTCACAAAACATTATTCATCTCTCCTTACTTTGTGAACAGTGATCCTCATTATCCCGCCGTTGATGAAATTTTGTTAGAGGTTCCCTTAAGCTAAACTTTTCAAAAGGCGGGACGAGGTGCAGCATTATGCTGCTTGACTGTACTTTTATTGTATATGATTCATTTTATAATGTCAATAAAAAAAAGCATTTTTATTCATACTGCGTCAAACTATTACCGTATCAGACTATTCTTCGGCAAATTATGTCGCTAACGATATAAGCACGCTGTATTCACCGTCGCCTACGCCCGCGTACTCCACACACACAGCGTAGAGCTCCGCGTCGGCGTTCAGGAACATTTGTGATCGTCTTACCGCCTCGTCGCTTATGGTCAAATCGAGCTGATAATAATAGTCGTCGGGAAATTTTTCCTCCTTGAACTTGGCGAGGTAATCCTCCTCCAAGGCGCTTTGAAGCTCCGCGTAGGTTTCATCGACGTCGCGCTGCAAATAAGCGAGCAGCCCTTCATTGTCAAGCTGCTTTCCCGTTGACTTATTGTAGTTGTAAACGCGGTAAGACAGCCTGTGACCCGAGCTTTCCTCGGTGATGACCAATGACACTATGTCGTCGTTTACATAGGCACTGTAGTCTATTCCGCTGTATTCGGGGCTTTTCTTCGCCGAAGTCGCCTCAAACGCTGCGGAAAACGCTTCGTTGTACTCGTTGGCGATCTCATTGTTGATTTTTTCTGCGTCCGGGGTGTCGAAGGTCAGCGCCGGTATTCTGTAAACGACGCTAACGGTATTTTTGTTCTTGTCGGTATATGAAAAAGATTCCTCGCGCCCGACCCTTACGCAACTGCTCACCTCGGAGGACTCGATAGAGAACGTCGTAACGGGAACGGTCGTGATCTCCTGCGGCGAATCTGAGGAACCGCTGTCACCGCCGTTACAGGCGGAAAGCAGCAGACACATCAGCGCCGCGATTAATATGTATTTATAAATTTTCATTTCTAAGCTTGATCTCCTCAAACGGCGTTTCTTTAACGCCGCAGGTTTTCATTAAGTCTTGGCATTTTTTTAGCAGGTCGTCTCTCAGCAGCATTTCGGGATTGTGCGCGTCGTACCCGATCACCGCTTTATTGCCGACCTTAGCCGCTATGTTCCAAAAAGCAGGGTTCGGATAACTCCTGCCGTTCAAATATCCGAGCATATTAAACTCAAGCGGAATGTCTTTTTTTAGGGCATCCTTGCACAGCTCGGTCATTTTGCGCTCGTAATACGCCATGCCGCCCTGATACCACACAATATCGGGGTGAGCTAAATAGGTGAAAACGCCCTTGTCAAGCCCTTCCTTGACCTGTTTTACATAAATATTCAGATAGCTTTCGGTTTTTCCCGAAGAGCCCGCGTAATAGCTGTTTTCGTCGAACTCGTTCCCGATGAAATGCTGTCCCATAATCAGGTAGTCGAGCCGCAGCGGACGGATAAACTCCATAAACGCGTCAAAGGTCTTGGGATAATACTCGGTTTCAAAGCCGAGCAAAATTTTTATGTCGTCCTTATACTCTCTTTGAAGCGCGCGTATGCTCGCGGCGTATTCTGCGGCAAGCTCCGGAACCATGCGAAAAAAACTGTAGTAGTCGGTGCCGGGGAAAAACTGCGGGCAATGGTCGGCAAAGCCTAAAACCTTCATCCCGGCTTTTATGGCGCTTTCAACATATTCTCTGTCCTCGCCCGTGGCGTGATTGCAGCGCGTTGTGTGTGTGTGTAAGTTAAATTTCATTCCAATCAATCCCTCTCCCGATATAATTATACACCTAAACCGAAAGAATGGCAAATATATTGCAAATGTTTTTGAAAAATAGTATAATTGAGATGAATTTGCAATTTGGAGTGTGGGATCATGAATAAACGAGATTTAGCTGTGCAGTACAAGCACAGCGGGTTCAACTGCGCTCAGGCGGTCATCGGCGCATATGCCGAAGAGCTTGAGCTTGATTCGGAAACAGCCGCGGCTTTGGGTGCGGGCTTCGGCGCGGGCATGGGCACGCTTGGAGCCACCTGCGGCGCACTTTGCGGAGCGCAGATCGTGCTCGGGCTGAAATACAAGGGACGATCCCTCGCGGGCAGACAGCACAAGCTTTACAGCGGCTTTCTCGACCTTTGCGGCGCGACGATTTGCGCGGAATTGAAGGGCGTTACAACGGGAAGACCGCTCTGTTCCTGCGATAACTGCGTGGCGAACGCCGTTGAGCTGTTGGAGGAGCTGCTTTGAGCGGGCAATTTTCGCGCACCGAAATGCTTCTCGGCGCGGAAGCTCTTGAAAAGCTGAAAAACTCGCGCGTGGCGGTTTTCGGCGTCGGCGGCGTCGGCGGATATGTCGTCGAGGCGCTCGCCCGCTCCGGAATTGGCGCAATTGATATAATCGACAATGATACAGTCGCTCCGAGCAACCTCAACCGCCAGATAATCGCAACACACAGAACGCTCGGCAAATATAAAACCGACGCTGCGGCTGAGCGGATAGCGGATATCAATCCCGAATGCACAGTCTGCGCCCACCGTCTGTTCTATCTTCCCGAAACCGCCGCTTTATTTGATTTTACAAATTACGATTACGTTGTTGACGCAATTGACACCGTGACGGGCAAGTTAGCGCTTATTGAGCAGGCAAATGCAGCGGGCACGCCGATAATCTGCTCGATGGGAGCGGGCAACAAGCTTGACCCAGCCGCCTTTGAGGTCGCGGATATTTACCAAACCTCGGTCTGTCCGCTTGCGCGCGTTATGCGCACCGAATGCAGAAAGCGCGGAATAAAAAAGCTGAAGGTGGTGTATTCAAAGGAGCCGCCGATCCGCCCCAAAGAGAAATGCGGCGATGAAGGCGCACGGAGAGGAACGCCCGGCTCGGCACCCTTCGTTCCTCCCGTGGCGGGAATGATCATAGCAGGCGAGGTCGTTAAGGATATAATTCGGTTGAACCGCGAGCGTGACGCTTGACCCAGTCCGCGCAAGCGTGACGCTTGACCCAGTCCGCGCAAGCGTGACGCTTGACCCGGTCCGCGCTTCTTAACGTCATAAAAAGACCTTCCTTCAATTCCCGCGTTAAAACGCGCCGTTGAAGGAAGGCTTGTTTTTTATTTAAACGTATTAATAATAGGCGCCATGGGTGCAGCGTCACGCTGCTTAGTCGAAGAATTTGCTGTGGATGGCTTTTACGGCTTTGTCAGCTTCGTTGATGTCGATGAGGACAGAAACCTTGATCTCGCTGGTGGAAATCATCTGAATATTTATCTGGGCGTCGTAGAGCGCCTCGAACATCTTTGTCGCAACGCCTGCGTGACTCTCCATGCCTGCGCCGACGATAGAGATTTTGGCAACATTTTCGTCGTAAAGAACTTCCTTCGCACCGTGGCTTACCATGTAATCCTCAAGAGCGGCAACAGCCTCCTTGCCTCTTGACTTTGCGACTGTAAAGCTGATATCTTTTTTGCCGTCGTGACCGATCGATTGGAGAATGATGTCAACGTTGATATCCTTTTTGGAAAGCTTTGAGAACATTTTGAACGCGATTCCGGGGATGTTGGGTACGCCGATTACGGAAATTCTGGCTACTTCGGTATCTTTGGCAACTCCGCTGATTAACATTTTTTCCATTTTAGTTTTCTCCTTTACAATTGTACCGGGCGCTTTGGAAAGACTGGAAAGCACCTCAAGCTCGATGTTATATTTTTTCGCCATTTCAACCGAACGGTTGTTGAGAACCTGCGCTCCCATAGTGGCAAGCTCAAGCATTTCGTCGTAGGAAATCTCGGAAAGCTTGCGTGCGTTTTCAACCTTTCTGGGGTCTGCGGTGTAAACGCCCTCAACGTCGGTGTAAATCTGGCACAGGTCTGCGTGCAGCGCCGCCGCGATCGCTACCGCGCTGGTGTCGGAGCCGCCTCTGCCCAAGGTCGTGATGTCGCCGCGGCGGTTGATTCCCTGAAAGCCCGCAACTACAACAATGTTCCTTCTGTCGAGCGCGTCACGGATCCTGTCGGTGTGTATGCGCTTGATCCTTGCAGCGGTGTGGATAGACGAGGTTTCAAAGCCCGCCTGCCAGCCGAGCAGCGAGGTTGCGTGATAGCCCAACTTTTCAATTGCCATTGCGAGCAGCGAGATGGAAATTTGCTCGCCCGCCGCCAAAAGCATATCTTTTTCTCTTTTTGATGATTTGGGATTGATTTCATCCGCCTTCGCGATGAGTTCGTCGGTGAAATCACCCTGCGCCGAAACCACTACGACAACATCGTTGCCCTTGGCAAACGTGTCGGTAACGATTTTGGCGACGTTCATAATGCGTTCGGCATCGCGCACCGACGTGCCGCCGAATTTCTGTACAATTAAGCTCATTTAGTTCTACTCCTTTTTATATGTCGGAATGCGTTTACTCCTAACAAACGGAATTGATTTACTCCCTGAAAATCTCCGCCGTATCGCCAAAAGCTGACGCGGCGGAGGTTTGAAAAAAATGCAGAAAAGAGAATTGTAAACCGTAAATGGTTTAAATATCTCCTATGCGGATCGACGAAAGGATCTTAATGCCGTCGTTTTCAAGCGCTTCGCAGATTTCCTGAAACTCGCCGTAGCGGAGCTCGGGGGTCAAAACGGCAAGCTCGCCGTCGCTCCAAGCGGTGCTGATCTCGCCGAACGCCGTCTGGACCTTTGCCTCGGCGTCTTCGCCGCTTACTCTGAGATACATAGCCGAAACGCTGTCCTTGTAGCTGATGATGTTGCTTCCGTCGCCGTCAGCCCAGAACAGGAATCTCCTCGCCTTGAGGTGCTTGCAGCAGTCTACAACGTCGGCTACGACCGCGCTGGCGGTGGGCAGCTTGCCTGCGCCCTTGCCGTAGAACACAACGTCGCCCGTGCAGTCGCCGCGCACCATAATGCCGTTGAACTCGTAATCTATATTTGAAAGCTGACTTTTGAGAGGAACAAGCATGGGAGCCGTGAGAATATCTATCTTGCCGCTTTCAAGCTTCTTGACCTTGCCGATAAGCTTTATCACATAGCCGAAGCTCTTTGCGAGAGTGACGTCGCTGAGCGTTATGCCCGAAATGCCCTCGGTATGTACGCTTTCGGGATAAACGTGCTTGCCGTAAGCCAGAGAAGCGAGAATACAGATTTTGCGGCAGGCGTCGTGTCCTTCGATGTCAGCCGCAGGATTGCGCTCGGCAAAGCCCAGATCCTGAGCTAATTTTAGCGCGTCGGCAAACTGCATTCCGTCTGCGATCATTTTTGTGAGGATAAAGTTTGTGGTGCCGTTGAGAATGCCCGCGACCTCGCCCACGTTGTTTGCCACCAAGCACTGGTTCATCGGACGAATGATGGGTATTCCGCCGCCTACGCTCGCCTCGAACATAAAGTTTACGTTTTCTTCCTTTGCAAGAGCAAGCAGCTCGGCACCGTGAGCGGCAACCAACTCTTTGTTGGAGGTCACCACGCTTTTGCCCGCCTTGAGGCAGCGCTTTACGTAATCGTAAGCGGGATTCAGTCCGCCCATGACCTCAACCACAACGCGAATCTCGATATCATTCAAAATTTCTTCAAAATTCTTTGTAAATCTTTCAGCTATGGGGCTGTCGGGAAATTCTCTTAAATCGAGTATTTTTTTGATGTAGATTTCCTCTCCCAAGCTTGAAAAGAGCTTCTGTTTGTGTGTCAGAAGTATTTCCGCGACACCGGAGCCAACCACTCCGTGTCCCATGATTGCTACTGAAACCATTTTGACCTTACCTTTCTATATTACTCCCTTGCGGAATAAGCTGTGATTCTCTTCCCCGAATATATCCCGCGCCTTGCCGCAGGCAACAATTCATTCCTGCCGCCGTTGTCTGAAAGCGCTTCAAACGCGGGACATAACGGAAAACGTTGATGCAGGAATGAATTGACATCTGTTGTAAATTTTTTTGAGCTGTGCAGACAATTGCGCTTTACGGCTATTCTGCGGAGGAAACGCCTCCGCCTCCTGCGCCGCCTCCGCCGCCGTCCGCAGCAGATTCTCCGGCTCCTCCGCCGTCGTCAGCAGGCGGATTTCCGCCTCCGGGATCGACATCAGCGCCGCTGCCCTGCCCGTAGGGGTCTGCGTCGGCTCCTGACGGAAGCTCGGCGTAAGGATCGGATGAATCAACGAGGTCACCGGAGCTGCTGTAAGCCGAGTAATCGTCGTAGTCCGAATAATAATCGTAGTAGGATGTGTTCGGCTCGTAATAGGGCTCGCCGTATGCCGGCATATTGTCCTCTACGTAATAGCCTACGTATTTGCCCGTGGTGTACTCGGTTGAAGTTATCAGACCGGAATTCGGATTATAGCTTGCCTTTATAACATTTGGTGAAAGGCGGTATTCCTTGTTTTCCTTGCCCTTGAGATATTCTGTCATTACATTTTTAAAGAATTTTGCCGAGCGGGTCGTGTCGTTTATTGTTTCGGGAATATCGTAACCCGTCCATGTCGCCATTACCGCGTAGGGCGACATTCCGCAGAACCAGCAGTCCTTGTCTTCGTTGGTCGTACCGGTTTTGCCAACGATGTCCCAGCCGGAGATCTGCGCGTACATGGCGCGTGTGTGCTGGCTGTTTACAACGTTGTAGTGGAGCAGACGGTTCATTATAGTTGCTGTCTCGGCTGAATACGCCTGACGCGGAACCGTGTCGCGGTTGTCGATTATTACGTTGCCCTCGCTGTCTGTAACGTAGTAGTAGGTGTAGGGGTCATAGTAAAGTCCGCCGTTGCCCATGTAGGTGAACGCCGCCGCCATTTCGCGGACGCTAACGCCGCCGACCATACCGCCGATCGAAAGCGAACCGATTTCGTAGGAATCCTCTTCATCAAGCTTTTTAAAGCCCATTTTTGTTGTAGCCTGCTCATAGGCCACAGAGGGACCGCCGATCATTTTCATGACCTGTACCGCCGTGGCGTTTGAGGAATACTCAATTGCCTCGGGCAGCAGCATATTGCCGAAATATGAGCCGTATGCGTTTCGCGGACCTGAGATCTTGCTTCCGTCGGAGCCGAGCTCGTAGTCCTCCACGGGCTCGTCGAGCACGACTGAGGAGAAGTAAAGCTGACGCTTTTCAATGGCTATGGGATAGACAAGCACGGGCTTTATCGCCGAACCGGGCTGCAAAGCCGAGTGTGTGGCTCTGTCCCAGTCGAGAGGACCCGTTTTTCTCTGCGAGCTTCCCACGGTGGCTATTACCCTGCCGTCAAAATCCATCAGAACCGAGCCGATCTGTATCTCGGGATCCTCGGATTTATCCATATTGAGAGCCGCGCTTTCAATATAGTCCTGCATTTTTTCGTCCATAGCGCTGTAGACATTAAGACCCTCGGTGTAGATCTTCTCGCTCGCCGCGCCATCGCTTATGTTATAAAGCTTGGCTAAGTCGGCGCGCAGGTCGTAGATCATCTGGTTGTAGTACCAGTTCTGGACCTTGTCGTCATCATCTTCCTCGTCGTCGTCGGAATGATTGGATCCATGATTTGTAAAGGTCATGGATTTGGATTCCTCGATCGCCTTTTCAAACTCCTCTTCGGTGATTTTGCCCTGATCGCGCATCTCATAGAGGATGTTTTCGCGGCGGACAAGGTTGTGTTCGGGATAAAGCAGAGGGTTCCAGTAAGACGGGTTCTGAGTAATGCCCGCGATCGCCGCGCACTGCGCAAGCGAGCAATCCTTTATACTTTTTCCGAAATAAAGCTGAGCCGCCGCCTCAACGCCCTGGCAGTTGTTGCCGTAGTTGACAACGTTGAGATACGCTTCAAGGATCTGCTCCTTGGTGTATTCCTGCTCAAGCTTTATCGCCTTGCATATTTCCCGCAGCTTACGGGTGATCGACAGCTCGTTGTCGTCGGTCAGGTTTTTGATCAGCTGCTGGGTAATCGTGGAGCCGCCGTAGGAGTTTGAGCCTGTGACGAGCGAGCCCACAGCCGAAAGCGTTCTGGTCCAGTCAACGCCCTTGTGCTCAAAGAAGCGCTTGTCCTCAATGGTGACCTGCGCGTCCTTCATATACTGAGGGATCTCGGTGAAGTTTACCCATGTGCGGTCTTCCACGTTGTACAGCTTTTGCCGTTCGGTAAACTCGCCCGTGTTGCTGTCCATTACAAAGATGCGGCTGGTCTGGTTAAGCGATTTCGCCTTGAGGTCGATACCGGTCGGCTCGGCGGCGAGCTGTCCGATGTATATTCCCAGCGAAACCAGCGTTATGATGCCCGCGATAAAGCACACCGCGAACGCGGTCAGCATAAACTTGCCCAGTCCCTTTAAGAATTTTTTTGCTCTGCTGTTCGTGTTTTTCTCGGCAGCAGCAGGTGTGTCGGGGGTTTTATCAGTGTAGTTACTGATATCTGTTTCACGTTTGTTGCGCATAATAACTCCTTTTTAGAGGTTCCCTGTTAAGGGCACCCTGATAATAAGGTGAAATGATCAGGCGGCGCCGAAAGCAGCGCGGCGCACCCTTGCCTGCTTTTTTTCAGGCTGTTTTCCGCAGCCGCCGCCGTGATATTACCGTGACGGCTGCTGCAGACGCCGACGGAAAAATCCGCGGCGCATTCCGCACACCCGAACCGTGCGGAATTGCCAAAATAAAGCACATAAATAATTAATAAACATATTTAATAGTTATTATAGCACTTTACGATAAAAAAATAAATATGTATTTTTAATTTTTTTATAGAAAATATATGTCGGCAAGTGGTTAATTTTATGAAAATGAATGAATAATCACGAAAAACGCGCCGATAATAAAAATAAAAACGATATGAAACGGGAGTATGGAAGATGAAAAAACTGGTGTTGATCACGGGAATGATCCTGATAAGCTGCGTGCTGACGGGCAGCCTTTCCGTGCCTCAGTCCGACACGGCTGCGGAAATATCTGCAAGCTCTGCCGCGCAGGAGACCGAAACGCGGATGATCAGGGAGGGCTATGTCGTGCGCGACTATCACGGAAAAATAGCGGTGTTCAAAAACGGAAAGATGTCGCCCGTGAGGGTGACGTCAACAAGAACCGACTCGCTGCCAAAGTCCGACGCGAAAAAACTGCTTGAGGGAGTGGACGCACCCGACAAACAATCCCTTAACCGCATTTTGGAAGACTATTGCAGTTAGCCCGTTGCCACGGGAGGGCAGTTCGCGCTTCAAACGTTTGACAAAAACTTTACCGTTATTCACGCGTTATGACGCGGCGTTTATGGAAGGGTATCTTTTAACGACGCTGTCCAAAGCCGCCGAAAGCGCCCGCCGGCGCACGCGTTAAATGTTTCGTTGTTCGGAAACGTTTTGACAGGGGCAAGGCTTTTCCCTGCGAATTTGCTTTGAAACGGAAATAATACGTTTCAATACGATTGTAGGGGAGCCCCTTGCGGGCTCCCTCGCACCGACATTATTTTTCCGTCCGATTGTCGATAGAAAACAAAATGTATGATTCAGCGCTCCCGGGCGCACACGCGGGTGCGCCCCTACGAATTGGTTTGATTCAGTTCCAAACGTTTAAAAATGGTTGTAGGGGAGCCCCTTGCGGGCTCCCTCACACCGGCGTTGTTTTCACGTCCGATTGTCGATAGAAAACAAAACGTTTGATTCAGCGCCCAAGGTTAACATCATATAGTTCCGACAGGCGCACAAGGACAAGGTTAACCGCTCAATTGTCCATTGTCCATTGCTTTAAACAAACTCTGCCGCTATGCGCTGGATCTCCGTTACGTCCTTGACGTTCACGTCGCCGTCGAGGTTGACGTCCGCGACTGCGAGTTGAGCGTCGTCAAGCTCGATGAATTCCGCCAAATACCGCTGTAGAATTGTCGCGTCCGAAATATTCACCGTGCCGTCGCTGTTCAAATCGCCTGTGAGCGGAGCGGGTTCCTCCCGTTTTAGGCAATCTCCAACGTATTGCAGAGTACCTGTTTCGCTCGGACTGTCGGCAAGCACCGCGTAAACCTTGTCTTCGATAACGCGCAGTCCGAAAAATCTCTTGTCAAAGGTGTTTTCCGCGAAAAGCGACATCTCGTCTGTTTCGGTGTCGAAGACATAAACGGCTGCCGGTGTGTTCATATAAAGGAAACCGTCCTTATGCTGGAGCGACATATACATATTTTTCCACACGCTGCCGTGACCCGTAAACCAGTACACGTCGCCGAAGTCAGCGACCTCGGAGAAGCTGTCTGTTCCTGCGTTGTAAGTGAGCAGCTTTTTCGCGGTGTCGCTTTTGTTCGGGTGATTGTTGTCAACGACGTAGACCTTGCCGCCGTCGTAGCAAAACTCCGTATTTATTTTGCGGAAGTCCATATCGTCAAAGCGGGTGTTCCGCGACGGAAAATCGCTTTCGTAACCGTAGTGCGGTTTTGACAAGCTCTCTATTTTGCTGTCGCTCAGCAGGAAGAAGGTGTGGTCGGCAAAGCCCGGACTGTCGGGGGTAACGTCGTCCCAGGTAACGTCAACGTGATAGTATTCGCCGTCTATCTCAACCTTGTTCCATTGGTGGGACATTGCTTCCGACTCGACGATCTCGCTGTTTATGCCGGCCTGCGCAAGAAGATATGAGTACGCCTCGGAGTAGCCGTAGCACTTGCCCTTTCCGTTGACCATAAGGTCGTAGGTTTCTCCCGTCAGAAGATAGCTGCTGTTCAGCACAAGCTCGTCGTGAAGGATCAGAGCCTTGTCAAAATCGGACATATCGTCGTCGATTTTGTTCAGGTACCACTGAGATTTTTCGCGGAATTCCGAGCGCATTGTCAAAACTTGGTCGTCGGTGTATTCTTCTTCGCCTATGTAGTATCCGTCGTCGTCATAAAGCAGCTTTCCCCAGTGCGGCTTTATAACAAAAACATAATTATCCCTGCTGCTGTAGCTGAACCGTCCGCTCACGTAAAACAGCTCAGGATGAGTGCGGATAACGGCGGTGAACAGCGTTTTTGCGTCCGACGTCCCGATGCCGTAGTCGTAGATATTGATATCCGTTTCAAGGTCGTACACTCCCTTTGCGACGGCGTCGACCGCGCCTCAGTGAGCGTCGCAAAAATCCTTGAATTCCGAAATGTGACCGAAGGTCATGTCGTCGCCGAGCTGTATAGCAGAGGCGGGAACAGCCGCTAAAGTCGTCAGCGTTACCGCAGCGGAAAGCAGAGCAGTCAGTAATTTTTTCATGTAATTCACTCCCGAATTGATACTGTTATAACCATTATATCACGCGGACGGCGTCACTTCAATTGACTAATCAGCCGTATTTGCTTTTCGCATTTTGTGACATTCCACAAAAGCGGCTGCATATCGCATTGAGAGAGCGCATATAAATGGAAAAACGATCCGAACGGGAGGATTTTTCTTGAGAGATACGGTTGACGAGCGCGCTCTTGCGCTGGGCGTTTACATAGCGGATCAGGGGGCGACTGTCCGCGCGGCGGCAGAAAAATTCGGCGTGAGCAAAAGCACGGTGCACAAGGATGTAACGGGACGGCTGAAAACGCTGAATCCGCCGCTTTATGCGCAGGTGCGTGTTATTTTAGACATAAACAAAAGCGAGCGGCACATACGCGGCGGCATGGCTACAAAGGAAAAATACAGGTCGCTGCAACGACCCGAAAGAGAGCCTGTTGATAATATCATATAAAATATACCTTCCTCCAATTCCCGCGGTCGGCTGAGCCGACAGTCAGTCCGCGCTCCTTAACGTAATAAAAAACCTTCCTCCAATTCCCACGCTAAAACGCGCCGTTGAAGGAAGGTTTTAATTATATAAAGTGTTTAATAGGCGCCCTGCCACGTCGTGGCAACGACCCGAAAGGGAGCCGCTTGTCAGCGACTCCCCTTCGGATTTAGAAGTTTTGAAATTAACGTGAAAAACGTGGATAGCGTAATTAATAAGCTTGATGTGTTTTTCTTTTAAGCTTCTTATCTATGCTTCTTAGCCAACATGGGCGTCGGCGGTGTCGCCGAAGAAGTTGAATCTGAAAAGCTTGCTTTCATCATTCTTGTTGTCACAGAAGATGCTCGCCTCGGCGATCTTGCCGCCTTCGATAAGCTTGGTCAAGCCGATGAGCTGGCAAAGCTTTGATTTAAGGTTGAGTTTGTCGCCTTCTGTTGTTACAAGGTATACGTTGCCCTCGCAGGTATCAAGCACGGCGAGGAACTCTGTTTCATGTATTCGGCTCGTTTGTTTTTTTATTATCTCCGTGTTATATTATCTTCAAGCCGAGCGATAAATATTCAGTGCGCCATTTACCATTTGGCAAATCATGATTTATTATCGACCGTTTGTTATTCGGTTGTAACTGCAGTTGCTTTAGTGAATAAAGCCGATCGTCAGGCGGACTGTTTACCTGACAATCACCATTATACTCAGTTTTTCGGAAAAGTCAACAATTTTCCCGATTCAGATTTGTGCAAGGCGCTGTTTGAGTATCAAATATTGCCAATTAACATTCTTGCGATTTGTGCATAATGCGCATATAAATCAAACCGAAGCTTTTGCACTCAAAATCGTCCGTCCCATTTTTTGGGCAAACGATATAAATAAACAGCCTTTTCCGAAAAATCAAAGTATTCTTTTAACGAAGTTAAAAACAGGGCCTTTCATAAAAACGCCCAATCCCGACACAAATCGCGGTCCGCCGGACCGCAAGCGTGACGCCCGACCCGATCCGCGGCAGCTTGAAGCTGCACCCGGTCCGCGTTTCTTGCCGCTGTTTTATTTATGGGTTTTGTTCACGCGTTGGATGTTTCACTTTTAGGAGACGTTTTGACAGGGGCAAGCCCTGTCACTACAACCAATAACATCATATAGTTCATACAATAACCCAAGGTCAACAGCATATAATTTCAACGGGCACACAAGACAGCCTTTATATCCGCGTTTGGTAATGCCGTTTAATTCCACACTCCACACTAAAAAACCTTCCTCCAAACCACAGGTTTGAAAGAAGGTCAATTATGGGGAACCTCTAACAATTCTCTGCCGCGCATAAGCACGGAATCTTCACGGCATAATCTTCCGCACTATGACATTGAATTATTAGAGATTCCCTATACATAACTGTTTATACAGTAATCCTTTAGCCGTTATTTTTTATTCTTGCTCTTCTATTTTCTTTTTCAGCTCTTCTCTGCCAACCGCAAGCATTAGCTTGATGCGGTTCTCCTGATTGACCTTGGGAGCGCCGGGGTCGTAGTCGATCGTGACGATGTTCGCGTTGGGCTTGACCTCTTTGATTTTGCGGATAGCTCCCTTGCCGTTTATGTGGTTCGGCAGGCAGCCGAACGGCTGGGTACACACAATGTTCTCGTAGCCCGTTTCGGCAAGCTCAAGCATTTCGGCAGTGAGCAGCCAGCCCTCGCCCATCTTGCTGCCGTAGCCGATAACGCCCTTTACAAGCTCTTTTGTGTGGGCATATTTATGCGGCGGAACAAAATTGAACCTCTCCGCCGACTCTATCATCAGCGTTTCCAGACTTGTGATGTAATCGAGGAGCCGTTTGCAGAACTCATATTTGATTCGGTTGCCGCCGAACATCTTGTAGTCCTCAATGCGGTTATCGACCTTGAACGAAGCGAAGCCCATAAGGCCGGGCAGACAGACCTCGCAATCCTGCTCGGCTAAAAAATCCTCAAGACCGTTGTTCGCCATTCGGGAATATTTTACGTAGATCTCACCGACAATACCCACCTTTACCTTGGGCACGCGGTTCAGCGCGATTTTTGAGAAATCCTTTGTCAGCTTGTGAAGGTTCTCGTCAACCTCCTCAAGCGTATAGCCCTTGCCGTCGATAAGCAAATTCGAGATCCTGTCGCTCCAGCTTTCGACAAGAGCCATTGTTTCGCCCTTGTTTACCTCGTAGGGCTTTGTCTGGTTTGACAGAAGCATAAGCTGGTCGCCGTAAACCAAGCCGCCAACAAAACGCCTGATAAGCGGCAGGGTGAGAGAAAAGCCGCTGTTTTTTTCCATGCCGAAGCTGAGAGAAATTACGGGTACAAATGCGAAGCCCGCTTTTTTGAGCGCCTTGCGCAGCAGGTGGATATAGTTTGAGGCGCGGCAGCCGCCGCCCGTCTGAGTCATCATCAGCGCGGTTTTGTGAACGTCGTATTTGCCGCTTTGAAGCGCGTTGATGAACTGCCCGATAACGAGCAGCGCGGGGTAGCAGGTGTCGTTGTGAACATATTTCAGTCCCGTTTGGGCTATTTCGGGACCCGTGGTTTCAAGCAGCTCACAGTTGTAGCCGAAGCTGCGGAACACAGAGGCGAGAATGCGGAAGTGAATGGGCGCCATGTTGGGCATTAGGATTTTGTAGCCCTCGCGCTTCATCTGCTTTGTAAACATCAGGCGCCCTGTTTTTTTGTCATACTTTAATTCAGCCATAATTCAATCCTTTTCCGCCGTCAATCGGTGTCGATCGCGGCAAGCAGGCTCCTTATTCTGATTTTCACCGCGCCGAGGTTGGTGATCTCGTCAATTTTTATCTGAGTGTAAATTTTGCTTTCGTTTTCAAGGATCTCGCGCACCTCGTCGGTCGTTATCGCGTCAACTCCGCAGCCGAAGGAAACAAGCTGCACAAGCTCCATATCCTTGCGCGTCGTCACGTACTTGGCGGCGGCGTATAGCCGTGAATGATAAGTCCACTGGTTCAGCACGTGGGTGGTAAAGGCGTTAACACGCGGAGATATAACGTCCTCGCTGACGATAGCAACGTCAAAGCCCGCGATAAGCTTGTCTATGCCGTGGTTTATTTCGGGGTCGATGTGATACGGTCTGCCGGCTAACACAAATATTTTTTTGCCCTCTTTTTCGGCGCGGGCAATTATCTCGTCGCCCTTTTTGCGCACCTTTGTCATGTAGGCGTCATACTCCTCGTAGGCGCGCTTGGCGGCGATCCTGACTTCGTTCAGCGAAAGGTCGGGAAAGTAGAAGGAAAGCCGCTCATAAGCTTTTTTGGGGAAATCCTTCGGACGGTGAATGCCGAAATATTCCTTGATAAAGTTGACCTTGCGCACATCCTTCATGTTGTTTTTTATAACCTCGGGATAATACGCCACAACGGGACAGTTATAGTGATTGTCGCCGAGCCGCTCGTCAAAATTATATGAAAGACACGGATAGAAGATATTCTCGATTCCGTTGTCGATAAGAGTCTGAACATGGCCGTGCATAAGCTTGGCGGGGAAGCAGACGGTGTCGCTCGGAATCGTCTGCTGACCGCGCTGATAAAGCTTGCGGTCGGAGGCGGGGGAGTGGTGCACCTCAAATTTAAGCTCGGTGAAAAAGCGGTACCAGAACGGGTAAAGCTCATACATATTAAGACCCATCGGTATCCCTAACTTGCCGCGGATACCCTCAACGGGCTTGTAGGCGTTGATAAGTCCGAGCTTGTAGGCGTACATATTCAAATCGGACGACGGAGCCTTTTTGGTTACGGGGCGTTCGCAGCGGTTGCCCGCTATGAAGCGTCTGCCGCTGCCGAAGGAATTCACCGTGAGACGGCAGTTGTTGCTGCACAGTCCGCAGTTTGTCACCTTGATCTCGTGCACAAAATTCCTAAGATCCTCGGCGTTCGCGAGTTTGCTTTTGCCCTTTCCGCCCGATTTGCGTCTGGCGTACAGAGCCGCGCCGTAAGCGCCCATAAGACCCGCTATGTTCGGGCGCACGACGTTTGTGCCCATTTCCATTTCAAAGGCGCGGAGCACCGCGTCGTTTAGGAAGGTTCCTCCCTGAACGACTATCCTCTTGCCCAGCTCGTCGGGGCCCGAGGCGCGGATAACCTTGTAGAGCGCGTTTTTGACGACGCTTAGCGACAGTCCCGCCGAGATATCCTCTATCGTCGCGCCGTCCTTCTGCGCCTGCTTGACGCTTGAATTCATAAACACCGTGCAGCGCGAGCCGAGGTCAACGGGCCGCTCCGCGAAAAGACCGAGAGCGGAAAACTCCTCGATCTCATATCCGAGGGCGTTTGCGAAGGTCTGCAAAAAGCTTCCGCAGCCCGACGAGCACGCCTCGTTGAGAAAAATATTGTCGATTGCGCCGTTGTGGATCTTAAAGCACTTTATGTCCTGTCCGCCTATATCAATGATAAACTCGACGTCAGGCATAAAATACTTTGCGGCGGTAAAGTGTGCGATCGTTTCAACAACGCCGTAATCCGCATCAAAGGCGTTTTTTATTATGTCCTCGCCGTATCCCGTGACCGCGCTTGAAACAACGTTCAAGTCGGGATTGACGGCGTAGATCTCCTCCAAAAACTCCTTTATTATCTCTACGGGATTGCCCTTGGAGGGAAGATATTTTGAATGGAGAAGCTCGCCCCTGTCGTTGAGCACTACGCCCTTGACGGTGGTGGAGCCCGCGTCCATTCCTATATATGCGCTGCCGGTGTAGCCCTTGAGCTCCATTTGGCTGACGTTTGCTTTATCGTGGCGGGCTTTGAACGCCTCATACTCCGCGCGGCTCTCAAACAGAGGACGGTTAAACGCGAAGTTGCCCGAGCCGCGGTAATTTTTAACCTTTTCTATAACATCGTCGTAGTTTATCCTTTGCTCGGCACACAAAGCAGCTCCCGCCGCTACGTAATACAGCGAGTTTTCGGGGCAGATGCCCTTTGTGTTCAGTGTGCGGTCAAAGCAGCGGCGAAGCTCGCTCATAAACGTGAGAGGCCCGCCAAGGTATACGATCTGACCCTCGATCTCCCTTCCCTGAGCCAAGCCCGCGACGGTCTGGCTTACTACGGCTTTGAAAATACTTTCTGCGATGTCGCTTTTGCGCGCGCCCTGATTCAGAAGCGGCTGAATATCGGTTTTCGCGAAAACGCCGCAGCGCGAGGCGATGGTATAGGTTTTTTCATACTGAGCCGCAAGCCCGTCCATCTCTTCAAGGGGGACGTTGAGAAGCGTAGCCATCTGGTCGATAAACGCGCCCGTACCTCCGGCGCAGGTGCCGTTCATGCGCACCTCAAGCCCGTTGGTCAGAAAGAGTATTTTTGCGTCCTCTCCGCCCAGCTCGATAACAACGTCGGTGCCGGGAATAAAGGTGTTTGCCGCAACTCTGGTGGCGTAAACCTCCTGAACAAAATCTATGCCGCAGTCCTGCGCCACGCCCATTCCGGCAGAGCCCGAAAGCGCGACCGGGGCGCTTTCAATGCCGGGGATCTTGCCGCGCACGCGGTTGAGTATCTCGGCGATTTTGTCGGTTATCTGAGAAAGATGCCGCTCATATGTACTGTAAATCAGTTTGTTTTCTTCGTCAAGCACAACGCACTTAATTGTCGTTGAGCCGATGTCAAGTCCTACCTTCAAAACACAGCCTCCGTTACAAAGCGTCTACTTTCGCCGTAATAAGCGGTTTGGGGCAGAGCGGCGGCTTTATACTATTAATAAGCGTATAAGCGCGCGGAAACACTTCCCCAAAATGCACATACAATTCATTATAGTATTTTTATTATGGTTTGTCAATCTTTTTTATTTTTATGAAATTTGACAAACGTGCAGACAGTGACAAGCCATGTCTGCACGCACAAGATAAATAAGTTTTGGAACCGCTGATATAGCCGCAGAACACAGCCTCCAAAGCCCGCAGCATTACAACTCCGGTGCGAAGCGCCCCGGTTGCTAAACTAACCTTTTTTAAACTCTAACTTTGTAGTGCCGCCCGAAAGCGTCAGATTTCCCGATTTTTCAAGCTTCACGTCTACGGGCTGGGACTCGGATTCGGAAGCCTCCAGAATCTTTTCGTTTATCACGGTTTTGTCGCTGTTCTGTATCTGTTTCTGACTGTCCACGTATAAAACCATGCTGTCGCTGCCCGTTATTTTGCCGTGACCCTCCATTACGGTGGTTGTATCGTCGCCCGTCATCGTATAGGTGAAATCGGTGCCGTCAATTTCAATAACGACCTCGCTGAAGCCCATTTTAGCCGGGATTTTCACGCAGCTCCACTTGCCGTCAAACGAACTCTTTGAGCCGCAGGCGCACAATATTGCTGCGCAGATAACCAAAATCAGCGCGGACGCGAGAGCGGTTTTTGCTTTTTTCATTTTGTGATCCTTCTTTCATTATGGAATCTCTGATGATCCAATGTCGTGCATAAGCAAGGAATTGTTAGAGATTCCCTTTAAATTTGTCCGTTATATTATAGCTTACATAAAGCAACAAGTCAACCTTCTGCCCGTTGCCGCGGAAGGGCGATCCGCGCTTTGTAACGGCATAAAAAACCTTCCTTCTCCGCACGCGTCGGACAGCGCCGTTGAAGGAAGTCTTATTATGGTGTTATCAATAGGCGCTATGCCCCGTCGCGGCAACGACCGCCCTGCCTTATCGCGGCAACGACCGTTGGAAAAATTGCGCTTTTTTGTTATTCATGCGTTTTGTGTTACAGGAAAATTACAAATCTGACGCATTAATATTACGAAATCGTATTATTATGAAAAAACGCAAAAAAACGCAATAATTCGCAAAAAATAGATGTTGACAAACCGCGAACGCTGTGATATAATCTCATTCGTTCTCAAAAAACAGATAAACAGTTGGTGTTGATGACGCAGGGGGTCCACCCGTTCCCATACCGAACACGGAAGTTAAGCCCTGTAGTGCCGACGATAGTAGTCCGGCGACGGGCTGTGAAAATAGGAAAATGCCAACACATAAGGCGTCCATCCAGCAGGGTGGGCGTTTTTTTATCTTAAAAAGCCGGGGAGCTGATACCATGAGTTGTTTTAGTGATCTTTTTGAACCCGAAACGGGAGTTTGGCGCGTTCTGAGCAAATGCGAGAAGCCCATAGCTCTTTACGGCATGGGCGACGGCGCCGACAAGGTGCTCTCGGCGTTTGAACGCTTCGGGATAAAGCCCGCTGCTGTAATGGCGAGCGACGATTTTGTGCGCGGGCAAAGCTTTCACGGCTTTAGAGTAAAAAGGTTAGGCGAGCTTGAAGCCGAGCTTGGAGAGTTTACGGTCGCGCTGTGCTTTGCGAGTCAGCTTCCCGGGGTCATAGCGTCGATAAAAAATGTCGCGTCGCGCCACAGGCTGCTCGTCCCAACGGTTCCCGTTTTCGGAGATACGCTGTTTGACGGAGATTTTATCCGCGATAACCTTCAACAAATCGAAGCCGCCTTCGGTTTGTTCGGGGACGATTTGTCGCGGCGGGTCTATACATCTGTTCTGAATTTTTACCACACGGGCGACATTTCGCTCCTTGACGGTATCACCACCCCGAAGAGCGAGGCGTTTGAAAGCATTCTGAAGATTGGTGACAACGAGTTTTATGTGGATTTAGGTGCGTACAACGGGGACACGATCGACGAGTTCCTGCGCTTCGGCGGCGGAGCCTACCGAAAAATCCTCGCGCTTGAGCCGAACGCCAAAAATTACTCAAAGCTCTGCGCCCGCTGCGGTAATATGGAGCGGACGAGGCTGCTGCAGCTCGGCGCGTGGAGCTGCGACACGACGCTGCTTTTTAACAATAAGGCGGGAAGGAACAGCGCGATAGCCGAAAAGGGCACGGAAACCCGCGTGGCGGCAATGGACAGCCTGCTTGACGGTGAAAAGCCCGACTACATCAAAGCAGACGTTGAGGGCGCGGAATACGAAACTCTTACAGGCTTGAAAAATACTCTTGCGCACTGCAAGCCAAAGCTGAATTTCTCCGCATATCACCGCTTTGAGGATTTGTTCAGACTTCCGCTTTTGATAAAAGAGCTGAACCCCAGCTATAAAATATATCTGCGCCGCCACCCGTACATCCCTGCATGGGATACAAATTTGTACTGCGTTTGATTATAGCTTATATTACGCGCCGGTTATATTCATCATTTTTTCGGCTATCGAATCAGCTATGATTTTCATTCCGTCTTTATTTGGGTGAGAGCCGTCAATTGTCGGAATGTTGATTGCGTTTTCGTGCAAATCAATTATACCGCATTGACGTCTTGCGGCTGTGTCGCGTATAATTCTGTTAAAGACTTCAATGCTGTTTCCGCGCCATATTTTCGGAAAAACAAAGTCCGGGTTATTCGGTATATAAGCCGAAAACAAAGTGCAGCAATATATCTTCGCCTTCGGATACGTATTTTTCAGCTTTTCAAGCATATAGTCATAGGCGTCGTTGAACACATACGGGTTCCGTTCATTCGCACAGCCGTCTTGCTTTGCCGCGCATACGCCGTACCCCCAGTCGTTATACCCTAACATCACGATGATCAGATCGGGCTTTTTCCGCTTTTTTCTCAAATTATTTATTCTTTCATCGCTGATCCCGGACGGAAAAAGCTGATTATGATGCGGAAGCTTCGTTACACGGCTCCCGGACCATGAATCATTTACAAGTAATTTCGCTCCGAGATGATCGATCAATTGTCCCCACCAGGTGTCGGAAAACTCTCTTACGCCGGAACGCACGCAATTCGTTCCTTCATAAAAAACATTGTAGTTTTCCGGATTCCAACCCGAAAGCGTGCTTATCGAGTCTCCGAAGATTGATACATATTTTTTCAATTCTTTTTTCCTTTCGTTATGAGGTTGTTCATATTATATCAAATTTCAAAACGTCCGTTGCCGCGACAGGGCAGTGCGCCTGTTAATAATATCATATAAAATAAGCCTTCCTCCAACGGCGCGTTTTAACGCGTGTGCTAAAGGAAGGCTTTTTTATGACGTTAAGAAGCGCGGACCGGGTGCAGCATCAAGCTGCTGCGGATTGCCCGTCGGCTCAGCCGACCCGACCCTATTTGGAGAGCACCTCTAAAATCTCGCTGATATACATTTTGTGGAAGTCGTCGCCGTTGTAGTTTTTCAGCACAGGTTCGCCGCCGAGAATGCTTTCCTCGTTAAGGAAGCTTGAGTACATTTTTTTGCAAATGAGCACGAGCCTTGCCTCTTCAAAATAGGGCACGCCTTCCTCGGTAAATTGCGGGGTAAGTCCTGTTTCCTGAATTTTGTTGACGTTTCTTCCGCTTTTGGCTCCGCAGAAGCTCAGAGCCTCGCGGTAGGTTTCGTCAAAGAAACAAATCGAGAAGCATTCCTCTCTCTCAATAAATTCAAAAGTAAAGCGCTGAGGGCGAATGAACGTGAACGCGGCGGGTTTGTTCCACATTATTCCCACACCGCCCCAGCTTATTGTCATGGTGTTGAAATAATCATAATTTCCTGCGGACACAAGACCCCAGTCGCTGCCTATCAGCTTAAAGGGATTATCAAAAATTTCCTGCGGATTAATTGTGCGAAAATCTGCCATACCATCAAAACCTTTCTGAGAATAAATATATTTTTTATTCTTTTCTACTATTATATCACTTTTTGTATAATATTCAATAGTTTATTAAAAATATTCATAATAATGAATATTAGCCCGATTTTTGTGAATATTCATAATAAAACCCCAATTTGGTTTCGCGGGTCTTTCGTTTTGCACCAGCCTGTATTCATAGGATTTTTCAGCTATTTAAACAAAAACGAATAACGTTTCCCGCGTTTTTGTGCAAAGCTTAAAAATTGAATATTTATTCAAAAAACTCTTGATTTTTCGCAAAGTTGTTGTATAATTGTATTCGTAGTTAAAAATCTTTTGGAGGAAAAAATCATGGCTGACAGCAAAATCAAAAAAGTTGTTCTCGCCTATTCGGGCGGACTTGACACATCTATCATTATTCCCTGGCTCAAGGAAAATTATGACGACTGCGAGGTTATCGCGGTTTCAGGCAACGTAGGCCAGGGCACCGAGCTTGACGGTCTTGAAGAAAAAGCGATCGCCACCGGAGCTTCCAAGCTCTATATCGAGGATCTCAACAAGGAATTTGTTGAAGAATACGTTTTCCCCACAATCAAGGCAGGCGCGGTTTACGAGGGCAAGTATCTGCTCGGCACTTCGTTCGCGCGTCCCGTAATAGCAAAAAGAATCGTAGAAATCGCCAAGGCGGAGGGCGCCGACGCGATCTGCCACGGCTGCACCGGCAAGGGCAACGACCAGGTTCGTTTTGAGCTGGCTATCAAGGCATACGCTCCCGACATGAAGATCATTGCTCCGTGGAGAACATGGGAGTTCAAATCGCGTGAGGAAGAGATCGCCTATGCCGAGGCAAAGAACATTCCGCTTAAAATAAACAGAGAAACAAACTATTCCAAGGACAAAAACCTCTGGCACCTCAGCCATGAGGGTCTTGACCTTGAAGACCCCGCAAATGAGCCGCTTTACAACAAGGAAGGCTTTCTTGAAATGGGCGTGTCACCCGAACAGGCGCCCGATAAACCCGAATACGTCACGATCGGCTTTGAAAAGGGTATCCCCGTTAAAATCAACGGCGAATTCACCGAGAGCGTGGCGGTCATCGAAAAGCTCAACGAGATCGGCGGAAGAAACGGAATCGGTATCACCGACATCGTCGAGAACCGTCTTGTGGGCATGAAGGCTCGCGGCGTTTACGAAACCCCCGGCGGCACCATCCTCTATGCGGCTCACAACAAGCTTGAGGAGATCTGCCTTGACAAGGACACCCTTCACTACAAGAAGAACCTTGCCAACACCTTTGCCGATCTGGTATACGACGGCAAGTGGTACACTCCGCTCAGAGAGGCAATGTCCGCATTCGTGGACAGCACTCAGGAGTATGTGACGGGCGAAGTCAAGTTCAAGCTCTACAAGGGCAACATCATCGACGCCGGCGTTACAAGTCCTTACTCACTCTACGACGAGGAGATCGCCACCTTTGACGAGGACGAGGTCTACAACCAGAACGACAGCGCAGGCTTCATCAACCTGTTCGGTCTGCCGATCAAGGTTCGCGCCAAAAAGGGTCTTATCAAATAATCAAATCAGAAATTCAACTGTCGGGCAGGGTGAAATACCCCTGCCCATGTAGTGTTTATACGAGGTAATTTATGCAGCTTTGGAAAGGACGCTTCAAAAAGGAGCTTTCAAAAACCACCAACGATTTCAACAGCTCAATTTCCTTCGACAGCCGGATGTACCGCGAGGACATTGAGGGGAGCATAGCCCACGCGACAATGTTGGGAAAATGCGGGATTATCGGCGAGGACAGCAGCGCCGAGATAATAAAAGGTCTGCGCGGTATTTTAGCCGACATTGATTCGGGCAAGCTCACGATAGACCCCGAGGCTGAGGACATCCACACCTTTATCGAGGGAGAGCTTACAAAGCGTATCGGCGACAACGGCAAGCGCCTGCACACCTCGCGCAGCCGCAACGACCAGGTCGCGCTCGATATAAAGCTGTATCTCAAAAAAGAGGTCAAGGCGGTCAAGGCGCAGGTCGTTGAGCTTATCAAAGTGATCGCTGACAAGGCGGAGCGATACAGCGAGACCGTAATGCCCGGCTATACCCACCTGCAGCGCGCACAGCCCATTGTTTTCGGGCATCATCTTTTAGCCTACGCCGAAATGCTGCTCAGAGATGTTTCAAGACTCGACGACTGCTTTAAGCGCATGGACGAAATGCCGCTCGGCTCCTGCGCCCTTGCGGGAACGACCTATCCGATAGACAGAACCGTCACCGCAGGGCTGCTCGGCTTTGAAAGAATAACAAACAACTCGCTCGACGGCGTTTCCGACCGCGACTTCTGCATTGAATTTGCCTCGGTGCTGTCGATCATAATGGTTCACCTCAGCCGCTTCTGCGAGGAGATAATAATGTGGTGCAGCTGGGAGTTCAAGTTCATCGAGCTTGACGACGCCTTCTCCACAGGCTCCTCGATCATGCCGCAGAAAAAGAACCCCGACATAGCCGAGTTAGTGCGCGGCAAGAGCGGCAGGGTTTTCGGCGACACAATGACCCTGCTGACCGTGATGAAGGGAATCGCCCTCGCCTATAATAAGGATATGCAGGAGGACAAGGAAGCGATATTCGACGCGGTTGACACGGTTAAAATGTGCCTGACCGCCTTCACCCCGATGCTCGACACAATGCGCGTGCTTCCCCAAAATATGAGAAAAGCGGCGGCGGGCGGTTTCATCAACGCCACCGACTGCGCCGACTGGCTCACAAAGAACGGTGTGCCGTTCCGCGACGCTTACAAGGCGACGGGCGAGCTTGTTGCAAGGTGTATCGAATTGGGGACCGATTTGGAGAGCCTTCCCCTTGAAGAGTACAAGGCGGTATGCGACGTGTTCACCGACGACGTATACAACGCCATTTCCCTTGAAAAATGCGTTTCGCAAAGAACCGCGTTCGGCGGCCCCGCGCCCGGTTTGGTAAAGGCGCAGGCGCAGCGCGTTAAGGATATCGCGGAAAAGTTGTAAATAATATGGAAAACAGCGAATCATCTCAAAAACGCCGAAAACAAATTCGGTTGCAAAATTACGATTACAGTCAGAACGGCGCATACTACGTGACGATTTGCACACACAACAGAAAAAATCTCTTCGGCAGAGTGTCATTCGTAGGGGCGCACCCGTGTGTGCGCCCGAGTGTCGCAGGAGTGATGGTAAAGGAAAAGCTGTTGTCGCTTGAGCAAAAGTTTAATGATATTGAAATAGATTATTCATGCGTTATGCCAAATCACTTGCATTTTATTTTATTCAAACATAGTGCTCAGGGCGCACACGCGGGTGCGCCCCTACAAGAAATGGTCAAGTGGTATAAAACTCAGACGACAAACGAGTATATAAAAATGGTTAAACAATCTGTTTTACCGCCTTTTGATAAGCACATTTGGCAGCGCGGTTATTACGAACACGTTATCAGATGCGAAAGGGATTTGTACGAAATAAGAAAATATATTGAAGAAAATCCTGCTAAATGGTTTTTCGACAAGTATTATAACGCAAAGGATTGATTTAATTGATAAAAGCAGGAATCGTAGGCGCAACGGGCTACGCGGGCGCGGAGCTTGTCCGCTTGCTGACGGCTCACCCCGAGGCGGAAATCGCTGCTGTCAGCTCGGTTTCGTTCGAGGGACAAAAGCTCAGCGACATTTACCCCGCCTACGTCTTTTTAAACGATATGATATGCGAAAATCAGGACGCTGTGGTTGAAAAGAGCGACGTTATTTTCGCGGCGCTCCCTCACGGACTTTCGCAGGAGCTTGCGGCTCAATGCCTGAGCGCGGGCAAGGCTTTCATTGACTTGGGAGCGGACTTCCGCCTTGAAAGCGAGGAAGAATACACCGAGTGGTACGGCGGAACGTTCCTTGACAAGGAGCTTCACGCTCAAAGCGTGTACGGTCTGCCCGAGTTTTTCAGAGATAAAATCAAGGGCAAGCGCCTAATAGCGAACCCAGGCTGCTACACCACCTGTTCGCCTTTAGCTATCGCGCCCGCGATCTCAAAAGGGCTGATAAGCACAAAGGGCATAATCTGCGACTGCAAAAGCGGCGTGACGGGCGCGGGCAGAAAGCCGACTCAGGGCAGCCATTTCCCAGAGCTGAACGAGGGTTTCCATGCCTACAAGGTAGCATCTCACCGTCACACCCCCGAAATCGAACAGACTCTCTCGAAGCTGAGCGGCGAGGACGTGACGATAACCTTCGTTCCTCATCTTCTCCCCGTTAACAGAGGTATTTTAGCCACGGTTTACGCCGACATAAAAGACGGCGTGAGCTTTGAGGATATCCGCAGGGCATACGAGGATTATTACAAGGACGAGTTTTTCATCCGACTGCTGCCCGACGGAAAGTGTGCAGACATCCACAACGTGAGATATTCAAACTTCTGCGATATTTCACTTCACCACGACAAAAGAGCGGGCAAGCTTGTAGCCTGCGCCGCAATAGACAACATGGTAAAGGGCGCTGCGGGTCAGGCTGTCCAGAACATGAACATAATCTTCGGTCTTGACGAAAAGACGGGCTTGGTTATTATGCCTCCCGCGTTTTGATTTATAAAATACTTAACAGGTTATTACTATGAGCTATAAATTTATCAACGGCGGTGTGACCGCGCCGCAGGGCTTTACCGCCAACGGAGTATGCGCCGGCGTAAAGTCGGCTACCTCAGCGGCTATAACAAAGGCTGAAAAGGCGAACGAATCTCCCGTTATCCCAAACGGCAAGCGCGATTTGGCGATTATCGCCTGCGACAGGGTTTGCAATGCCGCCGCCATATTCACAAAAAATCTTGTAAAATCCGATACGATCTACGTCACTCAAAAGCACCTGCAAAACGGCATGGCGCAGGCGGTGATAGTCAACTCGGGCAACGCCAACGCCTGCAACCCCGACGGCTGCGAAAAAGCCGAGGCTATGGGCGCTTTGGCAGCTGAGGCTCTGGGCATAGACGAAAACGACGTTATCGTAGCCTCAACGGGCGTTATCGGTCAGCCGCTTCCTCTCGCTCCCATCAAAAGCGGAGTTGAGTCACTCAAAAGCATTCTCTCAAAGGACGGCGGCACCAACGCGGCTGAGGCTATAATGACGACCGACACCGTCAAAAAGGAATGGGCGGTGCAGACCGTTATAGGCGGCAAAACCGTCACGATAGGCGGCATTGCGAAGGGCAGCGGCATGATCCACATCAACATGGGCACCACGCTTTCGTTTGTCACCACCGACGCGGCGATATCCTCCGAAATGCTGCACTCGGCGCTTGTTGAAGCCGCCGACGTCAGCTACAACATGGTCAGCGTGGACGGCGACACCTCCACCAACGACACGCTCGCGATTTTAGCCTCGGGCTATGCGGGCAATGAGGAGATCACTGAAAAGAACGCCGATTATTACACCTTCCTTGAAGCGCTCACGGCGGCGTTCAAGGCGGTTGCCAAAAAGCTTGCCTCCGACGGCGAGGGCGCCACAAAGCTTCTCGTCTGCAAGGTGAGCGGAGCTGCGGACGATAAGGCGGCAAAAACCATAGCCAAAAGCGTTATCTGTTCAAGCCTTGTAAAAGCCGCGATGTTCGGCGCGGACGCCAACTGCGGAAGGATCCTCTGCGCCGTGGGTTACAGCGGAGCGAGGGTCGACGACGTTAAGAAAATCGACGTTTCATATAAATCAGCCGCCGGAGAAATATTGGTTTGTCAAAACGGCTGCGGTTTAGCCTTTGACGAGGAAAAAGCCGAAAAGATTTTGCTCGAAAGCGAAATAGAAATTCTGATTAGTCTCGGCGACGGCACAGCCGAAGCGGAAGCCTACGGCTGCGACCTCACCTACGATTATGTTAAAATAAACGGGGATTACAGAACGTAGTCCAATTGACAATTGACAGTGGACACCGGACAATTATCCGTTATGAAAGGAACAAAATGGACATACAAAAACGCGCCAAGGTCTTGATCCAGGCAATGCCCTACATCAAAAAATGGTCGGGCGAGACCATGGTTGTAAAATACGGCGGCAACGCCATGATAAATGAAAAACTGAAATCCGCCGTTATGAGCGACCTTGTGCTCATGCAGCTTATCGGTATCAACGTCGTTTTGGTTCACGGCGGCGGACCCGAAATAAACGCCATGCTCAAGGCAGTGGGCAAGGAGAGCAAATTTGAAAACGGAATGCGCGTCACCGACCGCGAAACGATAGATATTGTGCAGATGGTGCTTGCGGGCAAGGTCAACAAAAGCCTTGTGCAGCTGCTTGACAGCCACGGCGGAAAGTCGCTCGGTCTGTGCGGACTCGACGGCAAAATGCTCATGGCGGATAAGTTGGTTTCGGGCGCGGCTGATTTGGGCTTTGTGGGCGAGATACGCGAGGTCAACCCCGAGCCGCTTCAAAACGCGATGCAGGCGGGCTACCTGCCGATCGTCGCCACGGTCGCGGGCGGCTACGACGGCAACGTATACAACATCAACGCCGACCTCGCCGCCGCTCAGATAGCCGCGAAGTTAGGCGCTAAGAAGCTGATTTTGATGACCGATATCCGCGGTCTGCTCCGCGACGTGAACGATGACGAAAGCCTTATTCCGCTTGTAAACGTCAGCGAGGTTCCCATGCTGAAGCGCGACGGCATCATCACGGGCGGCATGATCCCCAAAATCGACTGCTGTGTAGAGGCGGTGCGCAACGGCGTAAGCCGCGCCCATATCATCGACGGCAGACTTGAACATTCAATTCTCCTTGAGCTGTTCAGCGACGAGGGAATAGGCACGATGTTCTATTGAGCCGAAACAAAACAGAAAACCGAGGTAACCGCATGATAACGATCCGACCGATGACAATTGAAGATTACGACGAGGTTTTTGCCATGTGGCAGATCACCTCAAAGCGCGCCCTGTCCTCCGCCGACGAAAGGGAGCAGATCGCGCGGTACCTTGAACGGAACAAAGGGCTTTCGCAGGTCGCGGTATCCGACGGAAAAATAATCGGCACCGTTTTGGCTGGTCATGACGGCAGACGCGGCTTCATTCATCATATGGCGGTGCTCCCCGAATATCGCCGCCGCCACATAGGTCATGCCCTTGCGGAAAAGGCAATAGAAAACATTCGCGCGGAGGGTATAGAAAAAACCCACATTTTCTGCTACCGCGACAACGAGGCGGGGCAAAAATTCTGGAGTGATTTGGGATTTGTGAGACGCGACGATATATTCGATTTCAGTCTTTGAATATAACAAGAGGGGTAAATTATGAACACCAAAGAAAAAGATTTAAAATATATAATGCACACCTACGGCAGGTATGACGTCGCGCTCAAAAGCGGCAAGGGCGTTTACGCCTATGACGAGGACGGCAAGCGTTACATCGACGTCAGCTCGGGCATCGGCGTCAACTCCTTGGGATACTGTGACGAGGGCTGGGTGCAGGCTGTTACCGCTCAGGCTAACACCATTCAGCATATGTCAAACTATTTTTACAGCTCTCAGGCTGCCGATTTAGCCGAAAAGCTCTGCGCTTTGACAGGCATGGCGAAGGTCTGCTTCGGAAACAGCGGAGCCGAGGCAAACGAGTGCGCCATAAAGGTCGCGCGAAAATACAGCTTTGACAAATACGGCGACGAGCGCAACGAGATAATAACGCTCAAAAACTCCTTCCACGGCAGAACCGTTACGACTCTCGCGGCGACGGGTCAGGAGGTTTTCCACAACTATTTCTTCCCTTTTACCGGGGGCTTTAAGTATGCCGAGCCGAACGATCTCGACGACTTCAAGAACCACGTTGACGAAAAAACCTGCGCCGTAATGCTTGAGGTCGTTCAGGGCGAGGGCGGCGTAAACATACTCGACGCAGATTATGTTAAAAGCATAGCCAAAATATGCGCCGACAACGATATCCTGCTTATCATCGACGAGGTTCAGACAGGCGCGGGCAGAACAGGCAAGCTGTTTGCCTGTCAGCACTACGACATCAAGCCCGACCTGATGACCGCTGCAAAGGGTCTCGGCGGCGGACTTCCGATAGGCGTTTGTCTGTGCGGCGACAAGCTTAAAGATGTTATGTCACCTTCGACCCACGGCACAACCTTCGGCGCGAATCCCGTCGTCTGCGCGGGTGCGAATTACGTGCTCGACAAAATCTCGGACGAAAAATTTCTTGAAGCTGTTGAGGAAAAGGGAGCGTATCTTGAAGAAAAGCTCCTGAAGCTCGGCGGTGTGAAGAACGTCCGCAGACTCGGCTTGATGGTCGGGATCGAGATCGACGGCGACGCTCACGCCATAGCCGTAAAATGTGTGCAAAACGGACTTTTGATTATAACCGCGAAGGATCTGCTCAGAATGCTGCCTCCCCTTACGATCACGGAGGAAGAGCTGGACGAAGCGGTAGCGATACTTGAAAAAACATTAAAGGAGAATGAATAATGAAGCATTTATTAAAGCTTGAAGACTGGTCAGCCGAGGAGATAACACGCGCGCTGAATCTTGCCGACCAGCTTAAATACGAGCAGAAGCACGGTATCGAGCACAAGCTGCTCAGCGGAAAGACGCTCGGAATGATTTTTGAAAAATCGAGCACCCGTACCCGCGTTTCGTTTGAGGTCGGTATGACCCAGCTCGGCGGATATCCGCTTTTCCTCAGCTCTAACGACCTGCAAATCGGCAGGGGAGAGCCTGTCCAGGACACCGCGCGCGTGCTTTCGCGCTTTGTAGACGCTATTATGATCCGCACCTTTGCCCAGAGCGAGGTCGAGGCTCTCGCCGAATACGGCTCTATCCCGATAATCAACGGTCTTACCGACTACTGCCACCCCTGCCAGGTGCTTGCCGACCTTATGACAATCCGCGAGTTCAAGGGCAAGCTCGAAGGATTAAAAATGTGCTTTATCGGCGACGGCAACAATATGCTCAATTCGCTTGCGGTCGGCGCTCTGCGCATGGGAATGACCTTCACAGCAGCCTGCCCCGAGGGTTACTATCCGCCCGAGCACATTATGGAATTCGGCAAGCAGTTCGGCGACAGGTTCCAGATCGTGAACGACCCCGAGGAAGCGGCAATGAACGCCGACGTGATTTACACCGACGTTTGGGCTTCTATGGGTCAGGAAGAGGAAAAGAAAGCGCGCGAGGCTGTGTTCGCCGGCGTTTATCAGGTGAACGACGCGCTTATGGCTGTCACAAACGAGGACTGCATGGTGCTCCACTGCCTGCCTGCCCACCGCGGAGAGGAAATCACCGCCGAGGTCTTTGAGGCTCACGCCGACGAGATCTTCGAGGAAGCCGAAAACCGCCTGCACGCTCAAAAGGCTGTTTTGGTTGAGTGCCTGCTCGACAGAAAAGACGAGGACGAGATCTAAAATCACAGACAAATAAAAAGACGTCATTTCGACTGACGAACGGAAGTTCCGCTCACGCCGAAATGACGTCATTTAATATTGCCCGATTAGTTGCGCACAGTGTGCGCACGCTTTTATGCTTTACTCGTAATTAAACAATGTTTTGGTTGTTGCCGTAGTAGGCGTTGAGATACATCTGCTTGATTTCGCTCATCAGCGGATATCTCGGGTTCGCGCCGGTACACTGGTCGTCAAACGCCTGCTCGGTCATCTCGTCAAGGGAGGCGAGGAAGGTTTCTTCGTCAATGCCGTACTCGGCAATGGAGCCCTTGATGCCGATTTTAGCCTTTAGCTCGTTGATTCCGTCGATCAGGTTTTCAACGCTTTCGGCGTCGTCCTTGCCGCCGAAGCCGAGGAACTGAGCGATCTCGGCGTAGCGGGCCATTGTGTGCGGATGGTCATACTGCGGGAAGGTGCCCATCTTTGTGGGAACCTCGGCGGAGTTGAAGCGGATGACCTGCTCTATCATAAGGGCGTTTGCAATGCCGTGGGCGATGTGGTGGAACGCGCCCAACTTGTGAGCCATTGAGTGGCACACGCCGAGGAAGGCATTCGCGAAGGCCATTCCCGCCATAGTCGCGGCGTGAGCTACCTTTTCGCGCGCAACCGGCTCGTTCATGCCGTTTTCGTAGCAGGCGGGCAGATACTCAAAAATAACCTTGAGCGATTTCAGCGCCAGTCCGTCGGTGAAGTCGGTCGCCATTACCGATGCATAAGCTTCGAGCGAGTGTGAAACCGCGTCGATGCCCGAGGCTGCGGTTAGTCCCTTGGGGCCGCTCATCATAAAGTCGGCGTCAACAACAGCCATGTTAGGCATAAGCTCGTAGTCCGCAAGCGGATATTTGATTCCGGTCTCCTGGTCGGTGATGACCGCGAAGGGGGTGACCTCGGAGCCGGTGCCCGACGATGTGGGGATCGCGATGAAATACGCCTTTTCGCCCATTTTCGGGAAGGTGTATACGCGCTTGCGGATGTCGATGAAGCGCATAGCCATGTCTTGGAAATCCACCTCGGGATGCTCGTAAAGCACCCACATTATCTTCGCGGCGTCCATAGCGGAGCCGCCGCCCAGCGCGATGATAACGTCGGGCTCGAATTTACGCATAGCCTCCGCGCCGTTCTGAGCGGAAAGCAGCGAGGGATCGGGCTCAACGTCGGAGAACACCGTGTAGGCGATGTTCATTTCGTCAAGCTTATCGGTTATCGGCTTTGAATAGCCGTTTTTATACAGGAATGAGTCGGTGACAAGGAAGGCGCGCTTTTTGCCCATTACGTCCTTAAGCTCCTGAAGCGCTATGGGCATACAGCCCTTCTTTATGTAAACCTTCTCGGGCGCTCTGAACCAAAGCATATTTTCTCTCCTCTCGGCTACGGTTTTGATGTTGAGCAGGTGCTTTACTCCGACGTTTTCGCTAACCGAGTTGCCGCCCCATGAGCCGCAGCCCAGCGTGAGCGAGGGAGTGAGATTGAAGTTGTACAGATCTCCGATGCCGCCCTGCGAGGAGGGAGTGTTTACAAGAATACGGCAGGTTTTCATCTTTGAAGCGAAAAGGTCGATTTTGTCCTTCTGATTTACTGCGTCAAGATAAATGGAGGAGGTGTGGCCGTATCCGCCGTCGGCGATAAGCTGCTCAGCCTTTGCGATCGCTTCGTCAAAGCTCTCAAATTTGTACATGGCGAGAACCGGGCTGAGCTTTTCATGCGCGAACTCCTCGCTGATGTCAACGGACTCGACCTCGCCGATTAGTATCTTTGTGCTCTCGGGAACCTCAACTCCCGCGAGAGCCGCTATCCTTACGGGCTTCTGACCGACGATCTTCGCGTTAAGCGCGCCGTTGATGATGATGGTCTTTCTCACCTTTTCGGTTTCCTCATCGTTGAGGAAGTAGCAGCCGCGCGTTTTAAACTCGTTCTTTACCGCGTCGTAAATTTTGTCGCTGACGATCACGCTCTGCTCGGAAGCGCAGATCATGCCGTTGTCAAAGGTCTTGGAGTGGATTATCGAGTTGACCGCGAGCAGGATATCCGCGCTCTCGTCGATTATGGCGGGTGTGTTGCCGGCGCCGACGCCCAAAGCGGGCTTGCCGCTCGAATATGCCGCCTTTACCATTCCGGGACCGCCCGTGGCTAAAATGCAGTCAGCCTCCTGCATGAGCATATTAGTCAGTTCAAGCGACGGAACGTCGATCCAGCTTATGATTCCCTCGGGAGCGCCTGCAGCTACGGCAGCTTCCAAAACGATTTTCGCTGCGGCGATAGTGCTCATTTTTGCGCGGGGGTGAGGGCTGATGACAATGCCGTTTCTGGTTTTAAGGCAAAGCAGCGCCTTGAAAATTGCCGTTGAGGTGGGGTTGGTCGTGGGGATGACCGCAGCGATAACGCCGATGGGCTCCGCGATTTTCTTTGTGCCGAATACGGGATTTTCCTCGATAACGCCGCAGGTCTTAACGTCCCTGTACGCGTTGTAAATATACTCGGAGGCAAAATGGTTTTTGATAACCTTGTCCTCGGCGACGCCCATGCCTGTTTCCTCAACCGCCATTTTGGCAAGCTGAATTCTTGCGCGGGTCGCTGCGGTTGCAGCAGCGAGAAAAATTTTGTCTACCTGCTCCTGAGTGAACAACGAAAACTTTTTCTGTGCATCTCTTACTCTGTCCAGAGCCGCTTCAAAGCTTTCCACGCTGTCCACAACGGGATATTCTTTATTGCTCATAAAATCTACCTCTTTTTATGATTATTTCTGATTAAACGTTCCGCGCATTTTACAGATGCCGCGTGCTAATCAGTGCTCTTTGTTATTTGCGCGGCATTTCATTAACCTTGAAGCCGTTGCTCTTTGCGTATGATACTGCGTAAGAGCCGGTATACGCCTTGATAGTCAGCCCTTCGGCGCACTCGGCAAAGGTGTCGTCCGCGATTGTTGTTATTGTAACGGGGATAGTTACCTCGGAAAGCTTGCTGCACTGGGCGAACAGTCTTTGGCTCAGCGTAGAGTAGGTTGAGCTTTCGGGGATCTCGATCGACTTTATGCCGGTTGCCGAGAAAGCGTTCCAGTCAACGGTTTTCAGCGTTGTGGGAAGCGAGATCTTTGTAAGGTTCTTGCAGTTCCAGAACGCGTTCGCGCCTATGATCGATACTCCCTCGGGAATTGTGACCTCCTTGAGGTTCTGGCAGCCCGCAAAGGAGTATTTTTGTATTTCGTTGACGCTCTTGGGGATCGTTACCGATTCAATTGCCGAGTTCTGGAAAAGGTTGGATTCGATGACGGTAACCTTAGCGCCGCTGACGGTTTCGGGGATCTCAACCTTTGTGGCTTTTCCTTTATATTCGGTTACCTTGACCTCTTTTTCGTTCAGCCTGTAATAACCGAAATCGCCTTCCTCAAAGTCGGGCTTTGTGGGCTCAACCTTATATCCGGGACCGCTTGAGGTGGATGTGGTGCCCTTGTTTGAGTTTTTTGACTTTTCGCCGCAGCCCGAGGCGGCAACCGCTACGCCCGCGCAAAGAGCGAGCGCAAGAATAGCGCTTACGATTTTTTTCATTTTCAAAATTCCTTTCAACTTTCGGACGACAGCGACAGCCCTGCGTGAGCGTAGCGTTTTACCGGCCTCGCGTTTGCTTTATAAAGGCTTGTCCTGTCATTCGTTATAATCTTTATGGTAAATAAGAGTAAACATAACGCGGCGCGGAACGTGATGCTACGGCGCGTTGTCGGTAAAACAATGCCCTAATTAAATCTATTATACTATAAAAAACCGTAGGTTGCAATTGCTTTTTTTAATGTAATCAAAAAAAATGGAGAAAAAATCTTTGCGGCAGTGTTGCAGAGTGATAAAGTCAGCCTTCGCGGACGTTGCAGGGGAAAATTACAACAATTTACGAGGTTGTAACCAAAAACGTTAAATTAATTTCGTATAGGAAATAATTGTTGAACAATTTGACTGAATTTCACATAGATCAAAAAAAAGACGCGGTTAGGGGTTGATTTTTCCGGAAGAAGATGCTATAATTGTTACAAATTTGTTAACAAGTGTTTTTTACATTGTAATTATTCGGTTACAAAATACGTACTTGTTCGAATTGGAGGTAATAGAAATGAACAGGGTAAAGAAGCTCATCGCTATTGCGCTCAGCGCGGCAACCGTTTCAGGTATCGCGGTAACAAGCACCGGAATCACGGCCGGAGCATCCGGTACCGGAGCAGGACTCGCGGAGTACGCGCTCAACGCGTATTATGAGGGATGGAGCTACGTTTGGGGAGGCTGCTCCCCGGGAGCCGTTGACTGTTCGGGACTTATCTGGTCCTATTGCGGCGGCGACAGAACAAGCATGCTTTCCGATGCTCAGGCAAACGGCATGGACTGGGGTTATGTGGACAGCGGTATTCCGAGAGTTCACGGTCTCGGTCTTTCCAGACCCGGTCACGTAGGCGTTTACATTGAGGATGGCATGGAGGTAGACGCCCGCGGAAGCGACTACGGCGTTTGCTACCAGCAAATCGGCGAAAACGGCTGGAACAACTGGGACTGCTGGTTTAAGCTGACTGCTGTTACTTATCCCGAAGAAGGCTGGGAAAACTTTAACGGTAATTATTACTACTACGAGGACGGCGAATATGTGGTTGACACCTCAAGAACTATCGACGGTACAACCTATTACTTCGATTCGCAGGGTCACTCAAGCACAACGCCTTCCGACACATCTGCAACCGCTTCGTCATCAGAAAGCTCTTCCGACTCCGACAAAGATTCAGGTTCTTCAAAGAGCCAGACCACAATGTGGAGAAGAGGTTCCCGTGACGATGAGGTGGTTAAGATCCAGACCCGTCTTGCCGAGCTCGGCTATTACGACGGAGAGATCGACGGTCATTTCGGAGAAGAAACCGAAAAAGCCTTCATGGCGTTCCAGGAGAACGCAGGTCTTACACCTGACGGCATAGCGGGCGCCGACAGAGAGGTTCTCTATTCGGACAACGCTCCTGCCGCAAAGAAGACCGACAGCGACGGCAAGAAGGAAGAAACCACCGAGCCTGAGGAAACCGAGCCCGAGGAGACTGAGCCCGAGGAAACCGTTCCGGAGGTTACAGAACCCGAGGAGACCGAGCCCGAAGAAACCGTTCCGGCGAAAACCGAGCCCGAGGAAACTCAGCCGGCTGAGGAGGAACCCACCGAGGCTCCTACCGAGGCTCCCGTAATTGTCGCTCAGTACGGCGACTTCAACGACACTGTTGCCAAGATCCAGAAGAAGCTCACAGAGCTTGGCTACTACTCGCATGATACAGCCGGTATCTACGGTGACTTCACCGAAGAGGCTGTAATGAACTTCCAGCTTGCAAACGGTCTTGACGCTACAGGCATTGTAGACGCTAAGACATTCGAGATCCTTTTCAGCGACGACGCGATCGAAAGCGTAACTCCCGCCGGAGACGAGGAGACCGGAGAACCGACCGGAGCTTCCGAGGAAACCGGGGAACCGACCGGAACTTCCGAGGAAACCGAGGAACCGACCGGAGCTTCCGAGGAGACCGGTGACGCTGAAGAGACCGGAGCAGACAAGGAAATCGGAGCTGTCGGAGCAGCAGAGGAAGAACCCGTCGAGGAGCCTGAGGACATTCAGTATGTAGCTCCCGCCGAGGAACACGCTGCAGCGGTAGAGGTGACTCAGCCCACAAGCCCGGTAACCTCGATCGTCAGCAATAACAACAGCAAAGCTGCCGACAACAAAAACGCCAACAGCAAATATGCCGACACCGCTTCCAAAACAGCGGCTAAGGCAAATCAGGTAACTGCCAAGGCTCTGGAGAAATCCGCTGCCAACAACGCCGACGCGCAGACCGCCGACGTAAAGGGCGTTGCCAACCTGTGGCTCTGGCTGCTTGTCGCGGCTGCCATTCTCGGCATTGCGGCTGTAGTTATTCTGGTTGTCAGCAAAAAGCAGGCAAAAGCGAAAGAGTCTTCTACAAGATCCAAGCTTAACTCACGCTGGTAATTAATAAAAATTTCGGCTCAAAGCTCGTAAGAGTTTTGAGCCGATTTTTTGATTTCAAACCTGCAAGCGCTCATCGGCGAGAGCTTTATCATATTGGCTTCATAAAAGATTTTGCCGTTTTATTCTTTTAGCTGCTTGACGGAGAGCTTCTGTTTGACTGTCAGACCGATCACGATGATCAAAATCACGCCGCCCGCGATCATCACGTAAATGCCGATGCCGAAGCCCGAGGTGACGTCTGAGGGATTCTTGGGGTCGTATCTGACCTCAACGGTTCCGCCAACCTTGTAGGTGGAGGAGTAGGAGTCAAGCTGTCTGGTGTATTCCTTGCCGTCCACCGTATATTTGGCTGTCGCAATGTATTGATGGTCGTCTGAAATGTTCGGGTCGGGAACGTAGTTGGGGGCTTCCTCAATGGAAACGATCGTCGCGGTCGTGGTTGCGTAGCCCGCCGAGCGGATGAACGTTGAATAAAAGCCGAAGCAGAGCGCTGTTACGGCGATGATCGCCGCCGCGATTTTAAATCCGGGTCCTTTAAATGAAATCATAAAATTCTCTCCTTTTTGATTTGTTTCTCTCTCTTTAAAACAGAAGTGCTTGGTGCCCTTATATCTTTTCCGTTTCTTTGTCTTTATTATAGCATGGAAGGTGTGACAAAATATAGACAAATCCGGCGCTGTTTGATATAATATTTATAAATTTATAATATTTTTTCAGGTGAAAGCGTATGAAAAAGCATAAGATATTTAATTTCGGAAAAAAGTCAGACGGCGGAATGTTTGAAACGAACGGATTCGATTCCGAAACGCAGACGGCGGTGATCCGCAGCTCGATCTGCACGGGGGAAAAGGTCGCGGGCTTCAAGGATATAAAGAGCGGGCGTTTTACCGAGGTCATGCTTATCCGCTCGAAGAAGGACGAGCAGGAGTTCAAAAAGAAATACAAGGTCGATGAACTCAAGGTGGAGTATTGAGGAGCGGTTATGAAGATTTTGTTTGCTTCCGATTCATTCAAGGGCAGCCTGACGAGCGCACAGACGGTTGAGCTTCTCTCAAAAGCCGCGCGCGAGGTTTTCCCCGGCTGCGAATGCGGCGGCGTTCCCGTCGCCGACGGGGGAGAGGGAACTGTTGACGCTGTCATTGCCGCTCAGGGCGGAAAAAAGCTGAGTGTGACCGTCCGCGACCCGCTGATGAACCCGATAAGCGCGGAGTACGGCGTGTTCAGCGGCGACAGAGCGATTATTGAAATGTCCGCTGCATCGGGACTGCCGCTTGTCCCCGAAGGTCTGCGCGACCCCATGAACACATCGACCTACGGAACGGGCGAGCTGATTTTAAACGCGCTTGACCGCGGCTGCAGTGATATTTCGGTTGCGATCGGCGGCTCCGCGACAAACGACGGCGGCATGGGCTGTATGCGCGCGCTCGGCGTCCGCTTTTTGGATTCCGGCGGAAAAGAGCTTGAAGGCTTAGGCAGGGACTTGATAAGGATCAATGATATTGATTTGAGCGGAGTGGATAAAAGAATTGCCGATTGCCGTATGACCGTGATGTGCGATGTAAAAAATCCTCTCTGCGGCGATAGGGGAGCGACGCTCAATTTCTCAATGCAGAAGGGCGCGACCGATAAGATACGCGATTTTCTCGAAAGCGGAATGGAAAATTACCGCGATGTTATAAAACGTGAGCTTGGATTTGACTGTGACAAAATAGAGGGCGCGGGAGCCGCAGGCGGCTTGGGCGCGGCGCTGAGCGTTTTCTGCGGCGGAGAAATGAAGTCGGGCATTGAAACCGTGCTCGATTTGATAGGCTTTGACGAGCGGCTGAGCGGCGTCGATCTGGTAGTGACGGGCGAGGGCAGAGCCGATTATCAAAGCAGTATGGGCAAGGTCATGCGCGGCGTCGGTCTCCGCGCGAAGTCGAAGGGTATCCCCGCTGTCGGTCTTTGCGGCTCTCTCGGAAAAGGCTCGGAGGAACTTTATAAATACGGCGTCGAGTCGCTTATAACCTCGGTGAGCTTTCCGATGACGCTCGATGAAGCCGTGAAAAACGCCGAACAGCTCTATTACGACGCTGCGGTAAGAATGTTCCGCGCGATACGTATAGGCATAAGCCTGTGAAGCTGAATATTTTATATAGAAAGGAAACGGCTATTATGAAGAACAAAAGAATTTTTGCCGCGCTTATAATAAATATCATCGTGGTTGCAGCAACGGCGGCGATTACGTCTTCGTATTATTTCGGGAGCAAAAACCCGCTTGTTGAGACGGGAATTGATTCCTACAAATTCTTTACCACGGACTCAAATATTCTTGCGGCGATATCCTCGCTTGTGCTTATTCCGTTTGAAATTCAGATTTTGCGCGGAAAAATAGAGAAGCTTCCGCACGCGGCTATCGTCCTGAAATATGTGGGAATGGCGTCGGTTATGCTTACCTTCATCACAGTGCTCGTTCTGCTGCTGCCGCAGTACGGAGCGGAGTTCCTTCTTCTCGAAAGGGCGTTTTATATGCATTTGGCAGGACCCTTGGCAGCGCTCGTCACGTTCCTCTTCCTCGAAACCGATTCCGAGGTCAGTATCCCCGAAACATTTTTAGCGCTTATACCCCCGGCTCTGTACGGAGCGGTTTACCTGACCGAGGTGGTTTTCATCGGCGAGGAAAACGGCGGATGGATGGATTTTTACACCTTCAACAGAGGCGGTTATTGGTATGTGACGGTTGTCGTTATCCTCGGCGTAGTGTATGCTGTCGCGGTGATAACAAGGCTGGTGCATAACAGGGCTGTAAAGAAAATAGCAATCAAAACGGATTGACGGATTTATCTTTTTCAGCATTTATGATTTTAATCATTAGTATTAATCTAAAAGCTTTTGTCAAAAAATTTCAGAGCATATTGCTTTCTCCGTATATTCTAACGGTTGGGCGGCAATATGCTCTGTTTTATATTTTTTGATTTATTCAGCGAAAGACTATGCGGCGTTATTTTTCAGAACTGCGTCTAAATTGATTCTAAAATCACGGGAAGTGAGCGGAATTGTTCTTATAGCGTCCTTTGTTTCGACACAGAGAGATCTTCTGCTGTCAATATAGATTTTATTGACGTCAGTAAGCATATAGCTGTCTTCTTGAATTTCCTGCTGTTCTTTGACAAGAACGTCGGCGGGTATGTTGTTGAAATCTCTTTGCATAATGGCAAGCGCAACAGCAGAAAGCCCGAAAATTGAAAGAATCAAAAGTGCTGCACCATGACTTGCAGAGGTATATCCGCGTTTTTTTAATTCACGGTTGATAAATTCCCCTCTTGTGATGAACCAGAAGTAAGAATAAAACGGAACAAAAGCAAGAAGCGGCAGTTCCCCGTAATAATTTGTATAGTTATTTCCCAACGCCTTGGTGTTTTTTACTTGAAGCCACAACCAGTAGTAATAGAATCCGGGAATCAGCAAAGAAAGAACAACATATTTTGCTATATTCCTCTGTTCAATGTGCCGTGTGGAGGAATCGTGCGTGAAAACGATTTTGTCAGAGTATAAGTCAAATCCCCGGTTGCTGTAACAGTTGCAGATTTTTATGCGGATAACAGCGGATATTACTGTACCCACTAAACTCAGAAGGAACAACAAAGCAAAAATTATCATCGTTGGGATTAAATCTAAGTTTCCGGATCCGGCAAATCCTATTAAAAATACAACTGAACAAATGCAGAAAAGAAGTGTAAGCATACTGCTGAGAACCACAAAAATACTGGAGACACCTCCTGCAAACCGATAGGAAATTAATTTGTCTCCGTTTTCAGCTTGCGCATTGTTTTGATTTCCTGTGAAGTTTTTCATAATGACCCATCCTTTTCTTGATAATTATATAACCGTATGGTTATTACACATAAATTTTATCACAAAGAATGTTATTTTGTCAATAGGTAATAATGAATTCAGGGTGATGAATTTGGCGTATTACAGACGGATAAAGGACTTGCGTGAGGATCACGACATGACACAGCAGCAGGTGGCTGATTATCTTGGAATGAAACAGCCGCAGTATTTCAGATATGAAAAGGGCACGCGCGATATTCCATCGGACGTGCTGATTGCGCTGTCGCGCCTTTACCGCGTTTCAACGGATTATATTTTGGGATTAAAGGATGAATATTGAACAGGCTAAAATAAAAACCTGCGAAGAAATGAAGTGCAATACTTCGTTTCTTCGCAGTACTATGAATCTGACGAACGGTTTTATTCCATGTCTTTTATATATGTCGTTCCGCCGAAGGAGAAGGTTCCTCCGTCCACGTACCACGTGTTGGCGTTCGCGTTCCTGAGCGAATCTACCCAGATATAGGTTCTTTCGGGGAACGCGCCGTCGTCATAGGTGAGCTTGAGCAGACCGCTTTTTTCGTTAAGCTCCGCCTTTCCGTCGTGGCTTTCCCCGCCGGTGTTGTGGGTGAACGACAAATCGTCGTTGAATTTTATTGTTTCGTCAAGGTCGTTTTGATTTACCCATGAGCAGGCGAGTACGCCTTTAAGGTGAGATTCGTCCAAATTAAAAGCGGAGGCGTTCCCGTTAGCGGAAGCCGCGCTGCTGCCCGAGTCCTTATCGCCGCAGGCGCACAAAACGCCCGCGCATATCACAGCAGCGAGAACTGCCGCGGCAAATCTTTTCATATGGATCATCCTTTTCTGTAATAATATATGTGTGATACTTTTAAAACTCAATGCCGATCCTTCCGCTCACGCCCCTGTCGTAAGGGTGCTTGATTTTCTTCATCTCGGTGACATAATCGGCTTCGTCGATAAACCGTTCCGGCGGATTGTGACCCGTCATAACGATTTCAATGCTGTTCGGCGCGTTGGCTATGAAAGCGAACACATCCGCCTCGGATAGCATACCCTCGTTTATGACGTCAAAAATCTCGTCCAATACGATCATGTCGTAGCGCTCCGACAGCGCAGTTGCGGCGCTGCGATCGAATATACCGCGGAACAGCACCGTTGCCTGCTGCTTTTCGGCATCGGTCATTTCATTTGTGAATTTCAGCTTTTGAGGACAAGATGTAAGCGTGACGTTCTCGATCCCGCTCAAAATGTTCCGTTCGCCCGAAAATTCGGTTTTCAAAAACTGAACGAACAAAATCTTCATTTTGCTGCCCGCCGCGCGCACGGCAAGCCCCACGGCTGCGGTTGTCTTGCCTTTGCCGTCGCCGTAATAAACGTGTATCATTCTATAACCCTCCCCGTTTGTGAATAGAGTGGAGCTTGGAGAGTGGAGAGTGGAGTTGACTGTGAAATTAACGCTGTTTTTTACTGACGCGCTGAGTATAAAGGTGAACAGCATATTTATTAACAGGCGCATACGGCAGCCGCCATATCCGCACCGTTACAAATCCGGCGCGAAGCGCCCATTAACTGCACACTCCACTCTCCAAACTGCATAGATATTATAACCCAAAACTTGAAATTACGCAATATCAGCAACTTACACAAAAAGAAATGGGAATGTTCGTAAAAAATCTACACAAGAATTTTCGGCAAAATATCCGGCAAGGCTTGCATTTTTGGCGCGCCGATAGTATAATATCAGTTGCGCGACTGCACATAGATATGCGATGAAGCGGGAGGTTGCGGCTGAACAGCCGGTTTTTCCGTGGAGTATGTCCGATTTTAAACCGGGCGATTAACAATGAAACATTGAGTATAACAGCGGCTAACTTTGGGTTGCTTAGCCACAGGTATGCTCTGCGCTTTCGAAATTGACCCCGTTAACTTAATAAGTTTAACGGCTTTTTTAATGCAGGGTGAGGAAACACCCGACCGCGTGGAAAGAATAATTTCAAAGCAAACACGCCCGCCTACACAAATATTCAAGGAGGCGACGAAAAATGGCAGTCAAGGAAAAAATCAGGATAAGATTAAAGGGTTATGATCATCAGTTGGTCGATCAGTCCGCAGAGAGGATCGTGGCAACCGCCAAGCGCACAGGCGCAAGGGTATCGGGTCCCGTTCCGCTCCCCACAGAGAAGCAGGTCGTTACCATTCTGCGCGCTGTTCACAAGTACAAGGACAGCCGCGAGCAGTTTGAGATCAGAACTCACAAGCGTCTTATCGACATTTTAAGACCGTCAAACAAGACAGTCGAGGCTCTTATGAGCTTAGAGCTCCCTGCCGGCGTTGATATTGAGATCAAGCTGTAATTGTCATTGAACGCTTTTTCAAAATGTACCAACCTACAAGCAGACAGGGTCATGTTGGCACAGCCAACCAATAACCTACAAGGAGGATAAATTCATGCAAAAGGCAATCATCGGCAAAAAAATCGGTATGACACAGATTTTCGATGAAAAGGGAAGAATGGTTCCCGTAACTGTCGTAGAAGCAGGTCCCTGCGTGGTAACCGCAAAAAAGACAGTTGAAAACGACGGCTACGCATCCGTACAGCTCGGATTCGGCGACTTAAAGCCCCACAAGGTGACAAAACCCATGAAGGGCTTTTTCGACAAGGCAGGCGTAGCGCCCAAGAAAACCCTCAAGGAGTTCCGCTTTGCAGACACTGACGCTTACAATGTGGGCGATTTGGTAAAGGCGGACGTATTTACCCCCGGCGACAAGATCGACGTAACCGGCAAGAGCAAGGGTAAAGGCACCGCGGGCGTAATCAAGAGATGGAACTTCCATCGTCTTAAGGAAAGCCACGGCACAGGTCCCTGCGTTCGTCACGGCGGTTCAATCGGCGCCTGCTCGTCTCCCTCCCGCGTTTGGAAGGGCAAGAAAATGGCAGGTCACCTCGGCGCGGAGCAGGTAACAGTTCAGAACCTCACGGTTGTAAAGGTTGACGTTGAAAACAACCTCATCGCCGTAAAGGGCGCTGTTCCCGGTCCCAACAAAGGAATCGTAGTTCTTAAAGATTCCGTAAAGGCTTAAGGAAGGGGGATTATAAATGCCTAATATTTCAGTTGTAGATATGGAAGGCAAGCAGGTCGGCACCGTTGACCTCAGCGATTCCATCTTCGGTATCCAGCCCAACGAGGCTGTTATGCACCAGGTAGTTCTCAGCTATCTTGCGGCGCAGCGTCAGGGCACACAGTCCGCTCTTACCAGATCTGAGGTTTCCGGCGGCGGCAGAAAGCCGTGGCGTCAGAAGGGCACAGGTCGCGCAAGACAGGGCTCAACACGCGCTCCGCAGTGGACACACGGCGGTATCGTGTTCGCTCCCAAGCCCAGAGATTACAGATTCACCGTTAATAAGAAGGAGAGAAGACTTGCTCTCAAGTCGGCGCTTTCCGTTAAGGCTGCGGAGAACGAGATCATCGTCGTTGATTCCATCAAAACAGATGAGTACAAAACAAAGAAAATGGTTGCCATGCTCAACGCGATCGGCGCTGAGAAAAAGACCCTCATCGTTCTTCCCGAGGTTGACAGCATGGTCATTATGTCCGCGAAAAACATTCCCGGCGTTAAAACAGCTCAGGTCAACACCATCAATGTTTACGACATTCTGAACGCTGACAAGCTGGTTATCGCCAAGGACGCGGTAAGCAAGATCGAGGAGGTATACGCATGATAGCTCACGATATTGTAATTCGCCCGATCATCACCGAAAAAAGTATGCTCGGCGCGGTCAACAAGGTATACACCTTTGAGGTTGTGAAAACAGCCAACAAAATCGAAATAGCAAAAGCTTGCGAGGAGATCTTCAAGGTCAAGGTAGCAAAGGTCAACACCGTTTCGGTTCGCGGCAGATTCCGCCGTCAGGGCAGAAACAACGGCGGCTACACCAAGAGCTGGAAGAAAGCTATCGTTACCCTCACAGAGGACAGCAAGCCTATCGAATTTTTTGAAGGCATGATGTAAGATTTTCCGTCAACGGAAAATCCCGGAGCAAACCGTTCCGGCAAATGTAGTTATGGGAGACGCCACTCCCGCAAAACCATCATGAGGAGAGTGAAACCAAAATGGCAATTAAAGTATATAAGCCGACTATCAATTCCAGAAGAAATATGTCGGTAATTGACTATTCGGGTCTTTCAAAGGTTGCCCCCGAAAAGAGCTTGCTTGCTCCCCTGAACAAGAAAGCCGGCCGTAACAGCTACGGCAGAATCACGGTTCGTCACAGAGGCGGCGGCAAC
>CACYTI010000016.1 GCA_902777275.1 uncultured Ruminococcus sp.
TTTTTGTTTTTCTTTGTCTGTTCGTAGTTCTGCGGTTTAATGTAGCTTTCCTGTTTGTTTTCAGCCAGATACACAAAACTGACTAAATAATCAACGTGTAGTTGCTATAGACAAAGGCGTGGTTTTCTGTTATTATATAGTGATATAAGGAACACTTTTAGAAATGGAATGAGAAAGGGTATATGAAAATCACTGTAGTATGCGACGTGCTGGGCGTTGAAAACAACGGAACGACGATCTCAGCAATGAACCTTATCCGCGCCATGGCAAAGCGCGGACACGAGGTCACTGTAGTCTGCTCGGACGAGGACAAAAGAGGAAAAGACGGCTATGTGGTGATGCCGACCCTCAGCCTGGGTCCGCTTAACAATTATGTAAGCAAAAACGGCGTTTCGCTTTCGCGCGCGAACAAAAGGGTGCTTAAGCCCGTTATCCAAAACAGCGACGTCGTTCATGTGATGATGCCGTTCATGTTGGGCACGGCGGCGGTCAAGCTGTGCAAGAAGTATGATATCCCCGTCACGGCCGGCTTTCATATGCAGGCTGAAAATTTTACCAGCCATGTTTTTATGAAGGACAACCCGCTTGCCAATCAAATCACCTACCACACGATATACCGCAATGTTTACCGCCATGTGGACGCGGTGCATTATCCCACCGAATTTATACGCAATGTGTTTGAGCAGGCGGTTCATCACAGGACGAACGGGTATGTGATATCAAACGGCGTGGGCGAGCGCTTCAAGCCTATAAAGATCGAAAAGCCCGCAGAATTTGCCAACAGATTCGTCATCATTTTTTCGGGGCGTTACAGCAAAGAGAAGTGCCACAGCGTGCTTATCGACGCCGCCGCGCTGTCGAAGCACAGCCGCGATATACAGCTGATTTTCGCGGGCGAGGGTCCGTTGAAGCAAAAGCTCAGGGAGCGCGCGAAGAAGCTTTACAACAAGCCGCTGTTCAACTTTTTTCCGCACGACCAAATGCTCAACGTGCTCAACTACGCCGACCTGTATGTGCACCCCGCCGAGATCGAGATAGAGGCGATAGCCTGTATGGAGGCGCTCGCCTGTGGGCAAGTGCCGATCATTGCGGATTCTCCGCGCAGCGCGACCGTTAAATTCGCGCTTGACGAGCGCAATCTCTTTAAAAACCGCGACGCGCAGGACTTAGCCGATAAAATCGACTTTTTCATCAAGCACCCCGATGTGCTTGAGGAGTACCGCGAGCGTTACAAGGGGATAGTAGCGGACTTTTCGCAGGAAGCCTGCATGGATAAGATGGAAAAAATGTTTTACGAGGCTATGAAATGAAGCGCGTATACTACTACAACGACGAGGTGAACGACGATTTCGCGTCCACCAACGGCAAGATAAACAGCGACACGGTGAACGGCGATTATCGCTACAGTCACCCGTCCGTCGGGTGGAAGATAGCTTCGTTTTTCGCTTACCGCGTTTTCGCCACGCCGCTCGTGTGGCTTTATACCAAGGTGTGGCTGGGCGTGAGGGTCAAGAACCGCAGGGCGCTGCGAAAGGTCAAGGGCTGCTTTGTGTACATGAACCACACGCAGAACATAGCCGACGCGTTCCTTCCCACCATTTCGGCGTTCGCTGCCCTCGGCGCTGTCGGCTTACCGCAATTTTGAGCATAGGCTTAAAGAGGCTATGCAGGAAAAAGCGGCGGTGTTTATCTACCCGGAGGCGCATATCTGGCCTTACTGCAACTTTGTGCGGAGCTTTCCCGACAAGTCGTTTTCCTACCCCTGCCGCACGGGCTCGCCGGTCGTGGCGGCGGTCACGGTCTATCGTCAGCGCAGGGTGTTCAAAAAGCTTCACCCCAACATAACCGTTTATTTGAGCGAGCCGTTTTATCCCGACCCCTCGCTGCCCGAAAAGCAGGCGCGCAAAAAGCTGCGCGATCAGGCTTATGAGTTTATGTCGCGCACCGCGAAGGAGCATGGCAGCTATGAGTATGTTAAATATATAATGGCTAGCGAGTTATAAGTAATAAGTAATAAGTTATAGTTATAAGTTATAAGTAATAAGTAATAAGTAATAAGTTATATGCAATAAGTTATAAGTAATAGGTTATAAGTATGTAGGGGTTGGGCTTTGAGCCGGCCCCCTGTTTTTCGTTCAGTAAACCCGAGGAGATACACCAACTGCGAGAGGTTTCATAGCCTCTCGTATTTTTTGCAAAAAACTGGCCCAAATGGTTGGATAGCAAGAATTGATGGCAACCTGCCTGGGGTATAAGCCGCCCCCGCCAAAACGGAATAGAAACCCCCGAAGGTACCAGCTTCGGGGGTTTCGTCGTTGTTTTGAACTCTTTACTTCTTCTTGCCTATGCATATTATATCATATATCACGGACAATTTCAAGTATATGAAAAAAATAAAATAATATTCATTGCTTAGACTTTTTCCGATTATGTAATTTCGGTATTTTATATTGAAAACTATAAACTATAAATAACCCGTTGGTATAAAAGAACCGACAATGATTCGCAAATCAAATGACAATACCTCGCTTTATTAACAAAAAAGTATTGCAATCGTTTTTAAAATGGTGTAAAATATAGATAAATAAAAACAAAAACAGGGGGCGGCTGCTTTGGCTGAAATGTATAAAATCAGGACAAGGAACAAAAACGTATTTCTTCGCGTTGCAAAGGGACACTTTGCTACAATGCACATTCACACCAACTATTATATTGACGTAACGACTCAAAAGACGCGTCTTTCCGAGGCGCGCGCGGTCGCTGAGCAGCTTGTTCACGATTACCGCTCCAACACCATTATCGACACCATTCTCTGTCTTGACGGAACCGAGGTCATCGGAGCGTGCATGGCAAGCGAGCTCACCAAGGACAACTATCTCAACATGAACGCGCACCAAACGATTTATGTTGTATCGCCCGAGTTTATCGGCGGCGGTCAGATGATGTTCCGCGACAACCTCACTCCCATGCTTGCAAACAAGCACGTGCTGATTTTAGCGGCTTCGGTCACAACGGGCAAGAGCGCGTTGGCAGCGATCGACGCAATTAAATATTACGGCGGCTTTGTTGTAGGCGTTTCGGCTATTTTCGCCACGGTTGACGAGTGCGACGGACACCCCGTTCATTCTATTTTCGATCCCACAGACTTGGGCGACTACGAAAGCTACAAGCCTCACCACTGCCCGAAATGCAGAAACGGAGAGAAAATAGAGGCGCTTGTAAACAGCTACGGAATCTCTATGCTGTAAGGCTGAAAAATTTTAAATAAAAATTCAAAAATCGAAATAAAAACATTAAAAGGGCTTGACAAACGACACCCAATAGGTTATAATTAATAACGCTGATTTTGGCAGCATAAATGGCGGAATAGCTCAGTTGGCTAGAGCATTCGGTTCATACCCGAAGTGTCGTAGGTTCAAGTCCTATTTCCGCTACCAAACGGCCCGGTGGTCAAGCGGTTAAGACACCGCCCTTTCAATTAAATCACCGCCGGCGTGGTGGAATAGGCAGACACAAGGGACTTAAAATCCCTCGGAGTAAAATCCGTACCGGTTCAAGTCCGGTCGCCGGCACCATTAAAACAGGGTACCCATCAGGGTGCCCTGTTTTAATTCTACCTCAGCGTGGCAGCTCTGTCTTTTCTTTATATATAAGTGCGATAACCTCTATTTACTTTGATATTTTTTAAAAATAGTATGTGAGTATTTGAGAGTATTTGATAGATAATTCAAGATTTTACGAGATTGCAGGGAGCTAAATTAAAAATTTCAAAAAAAGTGTTGACTTTGCGCCTGAACTGTACTATAATCTTAGAGCACGAAAAAAAAACAGGAGGAATGAAAATGTCAACATTTTTAGCAAAGCCCGCCGAAGTTGAGCGCGCATGGTACGTCATTGACGCCGCCGGCAAGCCCCTCGGCAGAGTTGCCGCTCAGGCCGCTGTGCTGCTCAGAGGCAAGCACAAGCCCACCTTTACCCCCAACGTAGACTGCGGCGACCATGTTATCATCATCAACTGCAAAGGCGCCGTATTGACCGGCAACAAGCTGACCCAAAAGAAGTGGCAGCGTCATACCGGCTATATCGGTCATCTTAAAGAAACCCGTTACGATACCCTCATGGCAACCAAGCCAACCAAGGCTATGGAGCTCGCTGTTAAGGGTATGCTTCCCAAGAACACGCTCGGCAGAAACGCGCTTTTAAGACTCCGTCTTTTTGAGGGCGCTGAACACAATCATCAGGCTCAGAAGCCCCAGATGCTTGAAGCTTAAGAAGGAGGCATAAATAATGTACGATAAGACACCTTATTTTTACGGCACAGGCAGAAGAAAAAGCTCTGTTGCCCGCGTAAGACTGTATCAGGGTACAGGCAAAATCACAATTAACGACCGCGACATCGACGATTATTTCGGCTTGGAAACTCTTAAGCTCATCGTCAGACAGCCCCTCGCTCTCACCGAGACCGACGAGAAGTTCGACGTTGTATGTCGTGTTTCAGGCGGCGGCGTAACAGGTCAGGCGGGCGCGATCCGTCACGGCATCTCCAGAGCGCTGCTCCAGTACGACAGCGAGAACCTGCGCGGCAAGCTTAAAAAAGCCGGCTTCCTCACTCGTGACCCGAGAATGAAGGAAAGAAAGAAATACGGCCTCAAAGGTGCAAGAAGAGCGCCTCAGTTCTCAAAGAGATAAAATTATACTTTGTATCTTTATCAAACCTCTCGTTTATTCGGGAGGTTTGTTATTTTTTAAAAATCTTATATGTGCAATAGTAATAAAACAATATGGATATTTTTGTATTGCGGTTTTTATTATTTTGTGATAATATTAAAGATGTCAAAATGCGATAACTTCAAAATCATAAAATCAATACACAGAGGTATAATAATGCTCAAGCTGATTAAAGGGAAAAAACGAAAAAAAATGACAACGTTCAGGGTTATCATACTCAGCTTTTTTTCGCTGATAATACTGGGAACATTTCTGCTGATGCTGCCGATATCCTCTAAAGAGGGTTGCTTCACTCACTTTGCCGACGCCTTGTTCACTGCGGTTTCGTCAACCTGCGTTACGGGACTCGTTGTAAAGGACACGGCTACCTACTGGTCGTGGTTCGGTCAGGGCGTTATTATAGCAATGATACAAATCGGCGGTATGGGCGTTATCACCGTCGGACTCGCCATAATGCGCGCGTCGGGAATGAAGATCGGCTTATGGCACAGAAACGCGATGAAGGATTCCATTGCCGCGACGAATATCGGCGGTATGGTGAAGCTTACGGGCTTTATCCTTAAAACAACCTTGATTATCGAGCTGATAGGCGCGCTGCTGCTGTTTCCCGTTTTTTGCAGTGATTTCGGCTTTTTTCAGGGGCTTTGGTATTCGCTGTTCCACTCGATTTCAGCTTTCTGCAACGCGGGCTTTGACCTGATGGGAGTGCGCGAACAGTTTTCATCGCTCACCTCCTACAGCGGGAGTATTTACCTCAACTGTGTGATAATGTTTTTGATCGTTTCGGGCGGTATCGGCTTCCTTGTCTGGGGCGATATCAAAACTCACAAGCACCATTTAAAAAAGTATTCCCTGCAAAGCAAGATCGTGTTTCTCACAACATTTTTATTGATTTTTCTGCCGGCGCTTTACTTTTTCTTCTATGAATACAATGACCTGAGTTTTTTCGACAGAACAATAAGCTCGTTTTTCCAGTCGGTCACGGCAAGAACCGCAGGCTTCAACACACAGGATCTGTCCCAAATGAACGATTCCGGCTCGGTGATAATGATAATACTGATGCTGATCGGCGGTTCACCCGGATCCACCGCCGGCGGTATGAAAACCGTGACCTTCGCGGTGCTGTTCCTGTCGGCAATAACCGTATTCAGCAGAAGAAACGACGTGCAGTGCTTCAGGAGAAGAATATCCGACGAAACGGTCCGCAATGCCGGCGCGGTGTTATCCATGTACCTTGTGCTGTTCTTTACGAGCGGAATAATTATAAGCAATACGGAGCACATTCCGCTGCTCACCTGCCTGTTTGAAACAGGCTCCGCGATCGGCACGGTGGGACTTACGCTCGGCATTACAACAAAGCTTTCAATGCTTTCAAAGGCAATTCTGATGGCGCTGATGTTTTTCGGAAGAGTAGGAGGACTGACGCTGATTTATGCCGCCTTGCCTTCATCGGGCAGCAAAAACTCACGCTTGCCTCTTGAATCAATATCAATAGGATAAAACAGGATAAAACGGAATAGGAGAATACAAATGAAATCGGTTTTAATTATAGGAGCGGGACAATTCGGAACCCACATCGCAAAGCGCATGGAGGAGCTGCGCTGTGAGGTTATGGTGGTAGACAAAAACGAGGATTGCATCAACCAAATCATGCCCTACGTCACCAACGCCAAGATAGGCGACGGTACAAACGAGGAGTTTCTCCGTTCACTCGGCGTAAACGATTACGACGTATGCTTCGTCACTCTCGGCAGTCATTTTCAGACCTCGCTTGAAACGACCTCTCTTCTCAGTGAGCTGGGCGCAAAAAAGGTGATTTCGCGCGCGACAAATGACGTTCAAATGAAGTTTTTGCTGAGAAACGGCGCCGATGAGGTCGTGTACCCCGAAAAGCAGACGGCTATCCGCATTGCCACAAAATACGCGTTCGACAGCATTCTTGACTTCTTCCATTTAGAGAACGATATTTATATCTACGAGCTTAAAATCCCGAAGGATTGGCACGGAAAAACACTTTTACAGATAGACATCCGCAAAAAATTCAAAATCAATATAATCACGATAAAGCGCAGCGACGAGGTTCTTATCCCTTCCGCCAACACCGTATTCCAGCCCGGTGACGTCGCCTTTGTTATCGGAGAGCTGCGCGATATTCAGAAGAGCTTTAAAATCAAAATTTAAGGAGCCTGTATTTTAATAATCGGTTTAACCGCTGTCGATCCGGCAGCGGTTTTTTATATGGAGATAAAAAACGATCATACCCTATAAAAAAGCACTAAACTGAGCTTTAAAAGGGACAAAAGTTCTAAAAAGTTATAGAAATTAAATTTAGACCGTGGTATAATTAATTGTATTAATAGGCATATTTAATATTATTATACTAAAATATTCAAATTATTTATCTAAATCGTGATTTTAAAGGAGGAGTATCTATGACAAAAAAATTGATGAAATCATTCGCGGTTCTGCTTGCGGCTATCGTGCTGTTCTCAGCCCTGCCCTTCACGGCTTCGGCGGCGGTAGCAACACAAGATTCGGTCGGCGCCTCAAGCGGCACAACGGGCGACTGCACATGGACGCTTGACAATGACGGCACACTGACAATCAGCGGTAACGGGGAGATGGGTGTTTATTCTTCATCTTCATCATTACCGTGGGGCAAAAATATAAGCAAAGTTATTATTGAAAACGGCGTAACAAGGATAGGTGATTATGCGTTTTGGAACTGCACAAGCTTGACAAGCATAATCATTCCAGACAGCGTGACGAGTATTGGCGAAAGTGTTTTTTATAATTGTTCAAAACTAACAGGCGTATATATAAATGATATTGCAGCTTGGTGTAGTATTGATTTTTCAAACGCTAACAGTAATCCCTTGTCTTATGCTCATAATCTATATCTTAACGATAATCTTGTCACCAATTTGGTTATTCCCGACAGCGTGACGATTATAAGAAAATATGCGTTTAACAAATGTACAAGCCTGATAAGCATAACCATTCCAGACAGCGTGACAAGCATAGGCGAAAATGCGTTTTATATCTTCTCAGGTCTTACAGGCATATATATAAACGATATTGCAGCTTGGTGTAGTATCAATTTTTCAAATACTAACAGCAATCCCTTGTCTTATGCTCACAATTTATATCTTAACAATAATCTTGTTACCGATTTAGCTATTCCTGACAGCGTGACAAGTATTGGCAATTATGTGTTTTACGGTTGCACAAGCCTGAAAAGCGTTACCATTCCTGACAGCGTCACGAGTATTAGTGAGGGTGCATTTTACAAATGCACAAACTTGAAAAGCACAACAATTCCCGACAGCGTCACGAGCATTGGCAATTATGCGTTTTACGGCTGCAAAAAGCTAACAAGCATAAACATTCCAGACAGCGTCACGAGCATTGGTAGTTCTGTTCTTTACGGTTGTACAATCCTGACAATCGTTACCATTGGCAACGGCTTGAAAAATATAAGCGATCATGCTTTTTGCAACTGCACAAGCCTAACAAGCGTTACCATTCCCGATAGCGTTACGAGTATTGTCGATTATGCTTTTTGCAACTGCACAAGCCTGACAAGCGTAAGCATTCCCGCCAACGTGACGAGTATAGGCGATTCCGTGTTTTCCGGCTGCACAAGTGCTTTAACCGTTTACAGTTTCAGAGGGTCTAAGGCTGAAAACTATTGTAAAAATTACTCTATTAAATTTCTTCCTATATATGAATATTCCGATTTGGGCAACAACAAGCTAAAGATCACACAATGCAACTTTGTTGATTATTTTGGCAATTTGTCTATACCGTCGTCTATCGGCGGAAAAACCGTGACTCAAATAGGCGAGTGGCTTATTGCCAATAATACAAAAGTGAAAAGTGTTTCAATTCCCGATACTGTGACAATAATCTCAAAAGGCGCGTTCTACAACTGCACCGAAATAGAAACCGTCACCATGGGAAACAATGTGACGGAAATCGGTTTGAGCGCGTTTGAAAAATGTATTCAGCTTGAAAGCATAAACCTCAGCAGCAAGCTTGAAACGATAGGCGACGAGGCTTTTTACGATTGCCGCAGACTTAAAACTCTCGATATTCCCGCCACGGTCACGTTAATAGGTGAAGAAGCGTTCACCAATTGCCGCAGCCTGCAAAGCCTTGTTATTCCGAACGGAGTTAAAAAGTTAGGCGGCGGCACGGGCTTCGGTATATTTGAAAACTGCAAGAGCATGAAAGCGATAAAGATTCCCGAATCGGTGATATCTATTCAGGGCAATGCATTTGACGGTTGTTCCGGAGTTACGATTGTCGGATTAAGGAATTCATATGCCGAAAGCTACGCCGCGGAAAACCAACTGCGTTTTTCAATAATTGGAAGTAATCCGGTTGGTGATACGAATCTTGATGATGTTGTAAATATTAAGGACACTACTGCCATCCAACGCCATGTTTCGGAGCATGAAATGCTTGAGGGCAACGCGTTCTTCCTCGCCGACACAAACCATGACGGAGAAATAACCGTAGCCGACGCCACGCTGGTGCAAATGTACCTTGCGGAATACGATTTGACTTTAGGATAAAATTTAACGGAGACTGCAATTATTGAGCGGTCTCCGTTTTTACGTTATAGAAATTTTTATCGTTTAATAACGTTTCCAAAGGCGGGCAAGAACATCATTTTTTAAACAAATCAGAGTGAAAGTGAGCTTAATAAACAATATCCCTAAACATTTCGTCAATATCGGTATATCCCTTTGCTTCAACCTTGCCGCTGATTATATCTTCGCATTCCTGCATGGCGGCAATTGTTTCGGCATTCGGTTCAAGCTGTTCATATTTTGGATATTCGTCATAAGCCGCGCGTTCAAAAAGCTCTTTAACAGCCGCCTCCGCGCTTATACCCTTGAACGCGAAAAGCGCCAAAGCCTGTTGATAAATCTTATCGTCTATATTTACGGTTATAGCTGCCATACCATCAGCTCCTTTCACTATTTAGTATAACACAAAATCATACTATGTCAACAAAGTCATACTTGCAATAATCACTTATACTCTGTCAGACTCCATTCTTCTTTAAGCTCGTCTTTTACCGGGAAAACTCTGAACAGCATTATGTTGTTTTTGCTGTCGTTTTTGTCCTCCTTGGTGCTGAGACAGAAAACAAAGCCGTCATACCAGAGCGTGTCGTTGCTTTCAGTTGCGGTGCGGTAAAAAATGTCCTGAAGCACTGCGTGGCTTTCGGACGGAAGTCCGCAGGCGACCTGCGCCGCAAGCGCCGCTTGTGAAAGAATTATATCGCTGTTGCTTTTGTCGCCTGTCATTCCCATGAAATTACTCGTCGTGGTGCCGCAGCCGATGTTAACAAGCTTGCCGGTGTTGACCTCTACCGACGCGGTCAGGGTCATATTATTACCGTTGTAATGCCAATACTGCACCTCGATGTGGTGGTCGTCCCACTCGGTTTTTTTGTCCGCCACCCACAGCGTGGAGTCGAGCATATCGGTTTCTTTTCTCAAATATTTTTCGGCGTTATACGCGGCGGTGAAGTCCTTAAGGCTCATGTTGAATCTCATGCCGTTCACGTTAAGACTTTCCTCAACCGCGTTCTCAGCCGGAACATACTCATATTGGTCGGAGGTCGCCGCGGTTTTCGGTTTATCAATGTCTTTGATTTTGTCCTGATTGCCGCAGGCTGACAGACCGCACACAATAACAGCCGCCAGCAACACAGATAATACTGCCATGAATCTTTTCATTCCAGATATCCCCCTTTTTTATTAAGGTTTTAAGGTTTAATCAACGGCAACATTCCGAGGAATGCTGCCGTTAAATTTTACTTACTCATTTTTTCTTACTCGTTTTCTTGTTCCGTCAGTTCGGAATCATCAGTCTGTGTATCTTCTTCCGTTTCTTCAATATCTTCAATTTCTTCCTCTTCATTGGCGTCGTCCGGTTCTTCAACCAACTGATCGACCGCTTCCTCCTCGTGCGGAGAACGCGCCACTGTAACTACCTTGTCGCCCTCGCCAACCTTCATAACGGTGACGCCCTTTGACGGACGCGAGCAGACTCGAATAGATTCGGCGGCTATGCGGATGATGATTCCGTCCTGAGAAATGATTATAACATCGTCGTCGAGGTCAACGACCTTGATAGCCGCTACCTTGCCAAATTTATTGATGTGGTAATTGATAAGACCCTTGCCGCCGCGCGACTGGATACGGTAATCGTCCGGAGAAGAAAGCCTGCCGTAGCCCGTTTCGCTGACGGTGAGCACAAGACCGTTCTCGCGCACCACGCTCATTCCGACGACCTCGTCGCCCTCTTTAAGCGTGATAGCCTTAACTCCGCGCGCCTGTCTGCCCATGGGACGGACGTCGGTTTCTTTAAAGCGGATCGCCGTTCCCATTCTTGTGGCTACGATAACATTCGCAGTTCCGTCGGTCATGCGCACCCACGCAAGCTCGTCGCCCTCGTTCAGTTCAAGAGCGATCAAGCCTCCCTTGCGGGCGGTGTTGTAGGCGTTGAGCTCAATACGCTTTATGATACCCTTGCGCGTTACCATTACAAGGTACTTGTTCTCGTCAAACTCGGGCACCCTTATCATAGAGGTGACCTTTTCCTCGGGAGAGATAGGCAGCAGATTTGCAATATTAATACCCTTTGCCTGCCTTGTGCCCTCGGGGACCTCATAGCATTTGAGGCGGTAAACCCTGCCCTTATCGGTGAAGAACAGAACGTAGTCGTGAGAGTTGATTATAAACATCTCGGTCGCGACGTCCTCCTCGCGGCGGGACATACCCAAAACTCCCCTGCCGCCTCTGCGCTGGAGCTTATATGTGTCGGCGGCAAGGCGCTTTACATAACCGAAGCGGGTGAGAGTGAGCACGCATTCTTCTTCCGGAATCAGATCCTCTATATCGACCTCGCCGCTGACAGAACAGATTTCGGTGCGGCGCGGGTCGCCGAATTTATTTCTGATAGCAGTGATCTCTTCCTTGACGATTTCAAGCTTTTTGGTATCGCTGGCGAGAATTTCATTGTACTCCGCTATTTTAGCCCTGAGCGCGGCAATTTCTTCCTCGATTTTTGCGCGCTCCATATTGGTGAGCTGACCGAGACGCATCTGAACTATCGCGTTAGCCTGGATCTCGTCAAGCCCGAAGCGCTCCATAAGAGCGGCTCTCGCGGTAGGCAAGTCTTTACTGCGGCGGATTATCGCTATGACCTCGTCGATAAAGTCTATCGCTATTTTCAAGCCCTCTAAGATGTGCGCCCTGCTCATGGCTTTTTTCAGGTTGAACTCGGTTCTGCGGTGGATAACCTCCTCCTGAAAATCTATGTAGCAGCGCAGCATATCCTTTAGCGTTAGGATTTTCGGCTGACCGTCCACGATAGCCAGCAAGATCGCGCCGAAGGTTACCTGAAGCTGAGTGTATGAGAAAAGCTGATTAAGGACTATCTGCGGCGAAGCCTCGCGCTTTACGTCGATTTCGATATGCATTCCCTGACGGTCGGAGTGATCCTCAATGTTGGAAATGCCCTCGATACGCTTGTCCTTTACTAAATTTGCAATATTTTCAATGAGCCTTGCCTTATTTACCTTATAAGGCAGCTCGCTTACTATTATTTTGAATCTGCCGTTCTTCGCCTCTATGATCTCGGTTTTGGCGCGGACGGTGATTTTTCCTCTTCCGGTGGCGTAGGCGGCTCTTATCCCGCTTCTGCCCATTATAATGCCGCCGGTGGGGAAGTCGGGTCCGGGCAGACACTCCATGATCTCGGCAAGCTCGGCGTCGGGATTATCTATGAGAGCGCAGACCGCGTCGATCGTCTCACCCAAATTGTGCGGAGGTATCTCTGTAGCCATACCTACCGCGATTCCGCTTGAACCGTTTACAAGCAGATTCGGAAAACGGCTTGGGAGCACTGTGGGTTCTTTCAGTCTGTCGTCATAGTTCGGAGCAAAATCAACCGTTTCTTTTTCGATATCGGTGAGCATTTCAAGCGATATCTTGCTCATGCGCGCCTCGGTGTATCTGTACGCCGCGGGCGGGTCGCCGTCTACCGAACCAAAGTTTCCGTGACCGTCAACGAGCATATAGCGCATTGAAAAGTCCTGCGCAAGACGAACCATAGCATCATAAACGGAGGCGTCGCCGTGGGGGTGGTAAGCACCGAGAACCGAACCGACTGTGTCGGCGCATTTGTGATACGGCTTTGACGGCTCAAGACCCTTTTCATACATGGTGTATAAAATTCTTCTGTGTACCGGCTTTAAGCCGTCGCGCACGTCGGGAAGGGCGCGCGACACGATAACGCTCATCGAATAGTCGAGAAAGCTTTTGCGCATCTCATTTTTTAAATCTACGTCTATTATTCTTTTATCCTTGATCTGTTCGTTTTGTCCGTCCATTATATTACCTCAAATTGCAAAGGGATACATCATTTTTAGCGGCGCCCTTTAGAATGCCTTTATATTTCCGTTCAATTTTTCATACAGCTCGGGAAGCCGCTTTTTTATGTTGCAGGGTCGGAAGGTTTTCGCGTCAACAACCGCGTGCTCCGTTGTACCGTAGCCGAGCTCTTCCTCCGCGCCGTTGTCCAGTACCCTTTTTACCGAATAAGAGAACTCCATTCTCGCCGCCGACATATGGATACACCATGTACGCACAATAAGCCTGTCCTCGTAAAAAGCGGGTTTTCCGAAATGACAATTAAGATTGAGCACGGGCAGCATAATTCCGAGCTTTTCCATTTCGGAGTAGGTTATATCAAACATTTTTACAAAATCTGTTCTGCCTATTTCATACCAAACGGGATAAACAGAGTGATGGACAATTCCCATTTGATCTGTTTCGGCATATCTTACGGTTATATAGGATTTTGAATGCATAAAAACACCCTCTATACATCAAGATTTTGAACGTACTTGGCGTTCTTCTCTATGAACTCGCGTCGCGGTTCAACCTTGTCGCCCATGAGAATGGTAAATGTCTCGTCGGCAGCCTCGGCGTCGGCAAGCTCAACGCGCAGCATAATGCGCGATTCGGGATTCATTGTCGTCTCCCAAAGCTGATCCTTGTCCATTTCACCGAGACCTTTGTAGCGCTGGATTTCGGTTTTGCCCTCTATTCCGGCTAAAATCTGGTCGCGCTCCATATCGGAATAGGCATATTTATGTTCCTTGCCCTTTGTGATTCTGTAGAGCGGAGGCTGTGCTATATAAACGTGACCGCTCTCAACAAGCGGACGCATATAGCGGAAGAAAAATGTGAGGAGAAGCGTGCGGATGTGCGAGCCGTCAACATCGGCATCCGCCATAATTATAACTTTATCATAGCGGAGCTTTTCAAGGTCGAATTCGTCGCCGATACCCGTTCCCAAAGCGGTAATAACGGGCATAAGCTTGTCGTTTCCGTAGACCCTGTCTATCCTCGCCTTTTCAACGTTGAGCATCTTTCCCCAAAGCGGGAGGATCGCCTGTATCCTTCTGTCGCGTCCGTTCTTTGCGGAGCCGCCCGCCGAATCTCCCTCTACTATAAATATTTCGGTTTCGCTGCTGTCGCGCGACTGACAATCGGCAAGCTTGCCGGGGAGTCTGGCGGAGTCAAGAGCCGATTTTCTTCTTACGCTCTCACGCGCCTTGCGCGCCGCCTCTCTCGCTCTCGCGGAAGCTAATGCCTTGTCAAATATCGCCTTTGCCACGGCGGGATTTTCTTCAAGATATACCTTTAGCTTGTCGCGCAGAAGCTTGTCTACCATTGTGCGAACCTCGGTGTTGCCGAGCTTTGCCTTTGTCTGACCCTCAAACTGCGCTTCCTTTAACTTCACGCTGATTATCGCTGTCAAGCCCTCGCGAACGTCCTCGCCGCTGAGGTTTTTATCGTTTTCTTTTAATTTTCCGAATCTTCTGGCGTAGTCGTTCATCACGCTTGTGAGGGCGCGCTTGAAGCCCTCCTCGTGTGTGCCGCCGTCGGTTGTGTGAATATTGTTTGCGAAGGTCAGAAGATTTTCGTTGTAACTGTCGTTGTACTGCATGGCTATCTCAACAGCCACGCTGTCCTCATCATTTTTTGAGGCAAAATATATTACGTCGGGGTGAATGACCTCAAGAGAGCGTTTTTTGTGAATGTACTCGACAAAGCTTTTTATGCCGCCCTCATAGCAGAAATTGTTTTTTATTATTTCATCGCCGCGCTCGTCGCGAAGCTCTATGTGAACGCCCGCGTTGAGGAACGCCTGCTCGCGCAGACGGCGTTCAAGAATAGAATAGTCGTATTCGGTGGTTTCCTGAAAGATAAGCGGATCGGCTTTAAAGCGTACCTCGGTGCCCTTTATTTCGGATTGACCGGTAATTTCAAGGTCGTTTATAATTTTACCGCGCTCGAAACGCTGAAAGTAAACGTTCTCGCCGTCGCAGACCTTAACCTCAAGCCACTCTGACAGCGCGTTAACTACAGAAGCGCCTACGCCGTGAAGACCGCCCGACACCTTGTATCCGCCGCCGCCGAACTTTCCGCCGGCGTGAAGAACAGTGAAAACAACGGTGACAGCCGGGATTCCCGTTTTACTGTTGATTCCTACGGGGATTCCTCTGCCGTCGTCAGACACGCGGATAATATCTCCCTTTTCAATTACAACTTCTATTTTGGAGCAAAAGCCCGCTAACGCCTCGTCGATCGAGTTATCAACTATTTCATACACTAAATGATGAAGACCGCGCGGACCCGTTGAGCCGATGTACATTCCCGGACGCTTTCTTACCGCTTCAAGACCTTCAAGCACCTGAATTTCGTCCGCGCCGTACTCCTGATCAACCTTAGTTATTTCTATACCGTTTTCGGTAGCTTCCATGCTTTCGCTATTTTCAATGTGTTCAAGATTCTCCAAAATAAAAACCTCCGTTATTCGCTTGTTTTCTTTTGTTCAATTAATTAATCCGCCCGTTACCGCGGGAGGGCACCCGTTGCCACGGGAGGGCAATCCGCGCTTCTCACCGTTGATCGATTTACGGGTTTTGTTCCCGCGTTTTGCTGTGAATATTTTCAAACGTTTTGACAGAGGGCAAGCTCTGTCACTACGGCGAGATGACAATTACTTATTCTTATTATTTTCCTTATCCTTATCGCCCGTAAGCGATATGTAAAGCGGCGCGAGTATTATCGCGATCGTTACCGGGATGATATTCAGAAGAAACAGCCCTAAAAAATTAAGTCCTTTTATCGCGCCGATCGCCGCTATATTCAGCAGCGCGTAAATCACCGCTGTTTCAAGCGCAAGCATCCACAGACCTGATTTTGAAACTTTAAAGCTTTTGCCGCAGTGATAGCAAACGGCTGATTTTTTCCGCATTATCTTTTTAACGTCGGAATATCTGTAAACGGTGCCGCAGTGCGGACAAACCGACTGTTTAGGATAAAGCTTCATAATTATTTACTTCCCGCCGAAAAATCGGACCTTACATACTCCTTGACGTCGTCGTCTTCGGGGATATCCGCGTTAACGGCATTGTTTAAATCGACGTCGGTGGCATAGTGCGCAGCCTGACGATTGTTCCTTGAACGCTCGGAGCGAAGCTTTTTGAGCGGATACTCTGTCGTTCCGCCGTGCTCTTCTCTGACATCATCAATGATCGGGACAAAGCTTTCTTTTTCAATCGTTCCCGAATCGGATACAAGCTCGTTCGTGTCAACCTGACCTTTAGGGGAGCTTCTCTGAGACTTTATCTGATTGAATAAATCGGAATTTATTTTAAACTGACCGCTGTTTTCGATAGACGTCTGAGCATCTTCAAAATCGAGAGCCGTTAAATTGTCGGAATATTCGATTCCCGCCTTCTTTGCCTCCATTGACTTGCGGTATTTTTTAAGAGGTTCAAGCTGAACGAATTTCGGAGTGAAAAGCAGAAAAATAACCAGCGGAGCCGCCACAAGAAAAATACCCAAAGGATTGCTCAGCAGCTTGAAGAACCACCACAGTCCCATAATAGCTAAGGATATGACCGCCGCTATTATAAAAATTGGTATGATAATTTTTGAGATAACCACTCTGCTCTCTTTTCCGCAGCGCTCGCAGACATATTCAGCCTTTCTCCTGCTGAAATAGGCTGAAAAATATGACATACGCTTTCCGCAATAAGGACATCTTTGTTTTTTTCGATTCATAATTAAACTTCTCCCGTATCTGAAAAATTATATTGCCGCCTGTACAGCGTCTTTGTTGACAACTGAGAAATATAAACCCTGTTTTTCCCGTTTTCGCTGCACACCACAAAAGACCTCGGCAGCTCGTAGGACACGTTTATCACTTCGCCGTTTTTTTGAGCGTCAGCTAAAAATTCTCTTGTTTTTTTTGAAACCGTGCTCGCGTCTATGTCAAACATAGCCACAATATGCTCGGTCCGAATTACGGTATCCTGTCCCAAATGCAAATACACGGCTATCTCCCCCCGCAGCAACGTGACGTTGCATCCGTTCCGCGGCAACGTGACGTTGCGTTCGTTCCGCGCTTCAAGCAAAGAATATAAATTCAAAAACCGTTCACGCGTTTTGTTGCAGATATTGTCATAAAATGCTGCAACTTATTCGACTTTTCATAATGTATTGTCGCAGTTGTTGCCGTCACTACGTAGGGGCGAACCCATGTGTTCGCCCTTGAACCGGCGTTAATTTCACGTCCGATTATCGTATATAAACGCAACTTTTAGCTCAGCGCTCCCGGGCGCACACGCTGGTACGCCCCTACAAATTATTTGAAAAATACTCTAAAATTTTGAATAGTATACATTTAACATGCAGTTACGTTATATTACCAATGCTTCCTCCGCTTACTTTAAAAACGGTTCCCTTTTTTAGCTGTTCTTTATTTGACTTTTCGCAGCAGGTTATGAAGACCTGACAATCCTTCAGCTCGTTGAGCAAAAAGTCCTGTCTGCCGCCGTCAAGCTCGGAGAGCACGTCGTCGAGCAAAATCACCGGCTCCTCGCCCATCCGCTCCTTTAAAACCGCAGCCTCGGCAAGCTTTAACGATAGCACAGCGCTCCGCTGCTGCCCCTGAGAGGCAAACGATTTGGCGTTTTTTCCGTTTATCAAAATTTCTATATCATCACGGTGAGGACCCGAAAGGGTTATTCCCGTGTGAATATCGTTTTTTCTGTTCGCGGCGCATTTCTCCGCGAAGCGCTTCTTTATCTCCTCCGCCGTATTCTCAACGCTTATATTTTCGGTCGAGATATACCTGACGGTGAGCTTTTCTTTTCCGCCCGAGATCCCGCTGTGGAATCCGGCGGCTTTTTCCGCAAGATTTTTTATGTATTCCAGCCGCTTTTGAATAAGCATGGCTCCGTAACCGACAAGCTGAGCGTCCCAGATGTCGAGCGTATCCTCAAGCGCGGGTCTGCGGGCTATATCCTTTAGCAATGTGTTGCGCTGGTTCAGCATACGGTTATATTTTGACAGAATAACCGCATTTTGCAGCTTTTCGCGACAAATAGCGCTGTCGATGAACCTGCGCCGCTCGCCCGGACCTCTTTTTATTAGATTCAAATGCTCGGGAGAGAACACGACCGCGCAGAATTTTTCTATAAGCGATGAAGCCGAATTTTTTTCAATGCCGTTTACGCTCACAGCTTTTTTTCCGGCAGTAATTTTCAGCGTCGCGGTCTGGTCGCGGTTCTGACCGAAAAAATCCATGTCGAGCCGCGCGAAGGGAGCGTCCCATTTTATGACCTCGCTGTCCCGGTTTGTTCGGAACGAATGACCGCCGCAAAAAAGCCACACAGCCTCAAGCATATTTGTCTTGCCCTGGGCGTTGTCGCCGTAAATAACATTGACGCCGTCGCAGGGAAAAATGTCGCAGTCCTTTAAATTCCGGAATTGTTTGAATCCGATTCTTTTTACTCTCAATTTATTTTACTTATTCTACTTCAATCAAATAACCGTCGTATTGCGCCGTGTCGCCCTGCCGCAGCTTTTTGCCGCGCATAAGACAAACCTCTCCGTTTACCAGAACCTCGCCGTTCTGAATGACTATTTTTGCCATGCCGCCCGTGGCGCACAAGCCGCTGAGCTTCAGCAGATCCTGCAAACGGATAAATTCACTGTCTATTTTGATTTTTTCAGCCTTCATTTGCGAGCCTCACGGGTACGACTATACTTAAAAAGCTGTCGCCCTTCACGGGTTTTATAACGATGGGAGAAACAGGACCGTTTAGTACAAGCTTCACCTCGTCGGTGTCGGTGTTTTTAAGCGCTTCAAGCATATAGCGGTTGTTGAAGCCTATCTCAACATTGTCGCCGATGATCGGTACCGAAATCACGTCGTTTGCCCTTCCAACAGAGGAAGCGCAGGACAGGCGGATCTCATCCTCGGCAAACTTACATCTTACGGGGCTTTGGATTTTTTCGCTGTTGAGCAGCGACATTCTCTCGACTGATTCGATCATAAGACGGGTTTTGATCACCAGTGTGGTTTTTTCGCTTGCGGGAATCGTAGCCTTGTAATCGAGAAAGGTGCCCTCTATCAACCTTGAAATAACGCTGTAGGTTTTTATTTTGAATGTGATGTGGCGCTGACCGACTATGATATCCACGTTTGAATCATCGTCGTTTACAAGCTTCAGCACCTCAAGCTGGGTTTTGCCGGGAACGACAAACGAGGTCTCGCTTTCGCTCTCAACGCTTTCGCTGCGGATAGCCATGCGGAAGCCGTCGATAGCAACTATTTTAAGCATGCCGCCCGAAATCTCATACAGCGAACCGGTATAGATTGGCTTGGCGGTGTTGTCGCTGACAGCGTAAACGGTCTGACGGATCATATCGCGCATCACCTTTGAGTTTACGCTGATCCCGTCAGTCTGCTGAAAGGTGGGCAGGTCGGGATATTCAACCGATGGCATTCCCACTATCTGGTAATCAGCCTTGCCGCAGGTTATGTATGTGACCATTCTGTCATCGGTTTCTACGCTGACTATCTCTTCGGGGAGCCTGCGGACGATATCAAGCAGAAGCTTCGCGCCGAGTACTATCTCGCCTTCCTTAACAACTCTCGCCTCAATATCCGTGGTTATTCCGATTTCAAGGTTGTAACCCGAAATATTCAGGTTATCGTTGTATGCCTTTATCAAAACACCTTCCAAAGCGGGAATCGTAGCTTTGGTTGAAACGGCTCTTGACACATTTGAAACCGCTGTCGCCAAATCTGTTCGTAAACATGTAAATTTCAAGGTGTAACGCTCTCCTGTCTTATTCTTTAATTATATATTTATTAGTTATAGTAGAGGGTGTGGAAATATTTAAAACGCCGTTTTTTGGCTTATTTAAAGCGTTTTTTAATCAACACGGGCTTATGGAACATCTCTTAATGATTGTTGAGACAAATACTAACATTTTTCCTTGTTTTAACAGGCGCATAAACATATTTTATAATTCTCTCAATATCTTTCATTTTGTTATAAATCAATTATATGTTGAGAGTTGTTAAAATTTGGAATATTTTATAATGCCTTCGCCGCGCAAAACAGAGCATTTTTAACGGAAAACGCTGAATTTTTCCTCGCCGTTGATGAAAATAAAATAACAAACAAACGTTGTCAAATGCGGGCATGGGTGCAGCATCATACAGTTTATTATTATGAAACTGCCATGTTCTGTTCCCGCCGTTTATGAACATAAAAATAACAAACAAACGTTTCAAAAGGCGGACTGTATGCAGCGTCACGCTGCCTGCTTAGCGATCCCTGATGTTTTTGATGATGTCGTCGATAAGCTCTTTTACCTTTTGATCGGTCGCGATCTGCTTTTGAACCTTTTGCAGGGAGTAGATTATTGTGGAGTAATGTCTGCCTCCGAACTCCTCGCCTATGTTGACCATTGAAAGAGATGTGATTTCTCTCGTTATGTAAATAGCTATGCGGCGGGCGTTGCTGATATTTGCACTCTTGTTCTTTTGAGAGCGGATCTCTTCAGCCGATACGCCGAAGGTGCGCGCAACCTCGTCGATAACTCTTTCCACTGTCACCTCGGGGGGAACGTCGTTGTTGAGTATGTCGGCTATTACCTCCTGAGCGGTCGAAATGGTGATTCTTTCGTGGTTGAGAAGATATTTCGCCTTGAGCTTTTTTACAGTGCCTTCAAGCTGACGGATATTTGACTTGAGCTTTGAGGCTATGAACTCGCAGACCTCGTTTGAAAGCTCAACGTCGAGAATTTCAGCCTTGCGCTTTATGATAGCTATACGTGTTTCAATGTCCGGCGGCTGAATGTCGGCGATAAGATCCTGCTCAAAGCGGGAGCGCAGACGGTCGGCAAGCGTTTTGATTTCCTTGGGAGGACGGTCGGAGGTAAGCACGATTTGCTTGTGCGCGTCGTACAAAGCGTTGAACGTGTGGAAGAATTCCTCCTGCATTCCTTCCTTGCCGCCTAAAAACTGAACGTCGTCAACAAGAAGCACATCTACCTGACGGTACTTTTGACGGAACTCGATCATGGTTTTCATCTTGAGCGATTCAACCAACTCGTTGATAAAGCTGTCTATTTTTATGTAGCAGATGTTTTTTTCGGGATAGTTCTTTTTTATTTCATTTTGAATCGCAAACAGCAAATGCGTTTTGCCCAAGCCTGAGTTGCCGTATAGGAACAGAGGATTGTACGCGTTTGACGGATTTGTTGCAACAGCCATGCAGGCGGCGTGAGCGAAGTTGTTTGAGGGACCTACGATAAAAGTATCAAATGTATATTCGTAGTTATTGATTATTTCCTCCTCGGGCTTCGGCTTTTCGGGTATGCTTTGCTCCACCTCGTCGGGGATTTTGAGAGCGATTTTAAACTTGTTGTCAAAAATAGCCTCAAAAGCCTCGTTAAGAAGGGGAATATAGCAGCGTGTTATGGTTTGACGGTGAAAATCGTTGGGCACGATAAGATATGCGGTGTTGGCGTCAAAATCCAGCTCCATCGGCTTAATGCGGACAATCCATGTGTTGTACGCGACGTCGGTTATTTTTGTTTTGCAATAGGAGCAAATCAGCTCCCAAGCGTCGCCGAATGAATTCATAGCTTTTCCTTCCTTTTTCCTCATTTTTTCATTTTTACTTTGATAGGAGACTTTTCAATCCCGCCGGATAAAATCAAGAACATACCATGTTCTGACCCCGCCGTTGATGTAAATAAATAATATGTAACGTTTTCAAAGGCGGCATGGGTGCAGCGTCAAGCTGCTTTTGGGAGATTTACGGGCTTTTTCGGTAATTTCGCAAATGAACCCACAATAATTTTCATACTATTTTATTATAGCAAATGATGTGGAAAAAATCAAGTAATTTATTGTTTTCATTATTAATGTAATTATGATGTAATTATAAACGGCGTGATAAAGCAGTTTTATGTATAATAAAAAATTCCCGGCGTCCTTTCGGAAACCGGGAAGATTTTTGCCCGCCGTGCTTGATTACTGATTTTTAAACGGAGAACCGGGCAATTATGATGAAGGAATTTCAATGAAATGATCTGTTTTCAGATGTCTGAGAAAGACGGTTTAAAAAATAACCGTAAATCAAGGTCTGCCTCCGGGACCGCCCGGGCCTTCCGGACCTCCGGGGCCGCTCTGACCGCCGCCTGTATTGGAGGAAAGCGTGCCCGAGGTTCCGCCGGTTATTGTTCCGCCCGTCGCGTAGCCGTAGCTGTCAAAGGTTCCGCTGTAGCTTCCGCCGACAACCGCGTTGGTGGGTGTGCCGCTGCTTGTGTAATAGAGTACGCCGACCGTACCGGAAAGTCTGCTCTTGATTGCGGAAAGCACGTTTCCGTTTGAATCCGTGACAGCTATCACGCCGTACTTGCTCACATTACCGACCGATTTATTAATGACCGCGTTGCCGAGCTTGTTGTTGATATCCTCCCACATTGCCGAGGAGGAGCAAACCGCTATGACGGTGCCTCCGTTAAATCCGATCGTGCCGTCAGCGTCAACACTGAAATTGCCGCCTGTCGCCGGTCCCTGAACAATGACCGTGCCGCCGTTGAAGCTGAGCGCTCCGTTTGAGTCGATTCCGTCGCCCGAGGCTTCTACATAGACATATCCTCCGTTGATCGTGATACTGCTGTCGGAGCCTCCTCCCTGTCCGCCGGGCTGGAAGGGATTCTGACCGGGTCTGCCGCTTGTTGAGCTTTGGTCGGCTCCGCCCGCCGCGTTTATACCGTCGTCGGACGCCACGGAGTAAACCGTGCCTCCGTTGATTATTACATAGTTTGCTTCAACGCCCTCATAGCTCTTGTAGATGTTGATAGCGCCGTCCTCGATAGTGAGCGTTGTGTCGGCGTGCATTCCGTCGTCGCCGGAGGTGATTTCAAAATTACCGCCGGTGATAGTAATGTTGCCGTTTGAGTGAATGCTGTCGTCTGTGGAGTTGACGGTGAAGCTTCCGCCCGAAGCGTTGAGGTCGGTGGCCGCCTTTATACCCTTGCCGGATGTGGTCAGATCGTAGGTTCCGTTTGAAATGTCGATGGTGTCGCCCGTTATTGCCTCGTCGCCTGAGGTCAGTGTGTATTCGCCGGCGGTAATATTTACCGTTCCGTTGCTGTTGATGCAGTCGTCTGTAGTATCAATATTATACGTTCCGCTTGTCAGTGTGATATCGCCCTCGGCGTTTATTCCCTTGCCCGAGCCGCTAAGCTCAAGAAACGCCTTGTCGATATTGACGGTTCCCTCGCTCTCCATGCCGTCGCCCTGAGCGTTGACTGTCAGACTGATATTCTTTCCGTCAAGAGTGATATCGTCATTCGCGTGAAGTCCGTCCTTTACGGAGGTTATATTGATAACGCCGTTTTCAATCAGAATGTCGTCGCTGCTGTTTATTCCGTGCTTATAATTGCCGTTTACGTTAAGGGTACCCTTGCCCTTGATTTCAAGAGTGTCGTCGCTGTGGATAACTCCCTTTGCGTTGGAAAATTCGGTGGAATAAGCGGAGCCGTCGGAAACTGTGTTCGTCGTGCTGCTTTCAATTGTAATAAAAGCCTTTTTGCAGCGGTCAAAGTAAATCGCGGGACCGTCCTGATTTGTGAGAGACATTCCGTTGAGCCTGAGCTTTACCTTGTCGTTAACATCCTTGTCCTCGCCGGTGTTGACGTAAATCATTCCGTCGCTGCACTCGCCGACAACCTCCCAGTCGCCGCCCTCGGTGATGTAAACGGTGTTTCCGTCAACGTAGATACCGTCTCCCGTCACGGTGATTCTGCTGTCGCTGAGAGTTATCACGCCTGTGTTTTCCTTCCACTCGTCGCCGGTTATTTCGGTGGGATCGGTCGCTTCCGTCGAATCGGTCGCTTCGGTGGGGTCGGTCGCTTCCGTCGGGTCTGTTGATTCTGAGCCGCCTGTTTCGATTTCCTCGCCTATTTTATATTCCACGGTCATTTCAGCTAAATATTGCTGCAAAACAGTGGCGTCCTCGATTGAGATTATTCCGTCGCCCGTCACATCGGCGGCTGTGAAGTCGTCGCCCGTAAGCAACTCCGTTTCGGCAAGGTGGCGCTGAACTGATGTAACGTCGGATATGGAAATAACTCCGTCGCCGTTCGCGTCCCCTAAGAGCCTTGCGCCCTCCGTACCGGAGCTTTCCTCAGCCTCGGCAGCGGATACGGCGGGAAGCACCGCCGCAATAAGTATAGATGAAAGTATAATTGCCGCTAAGCCTTTTGATTTCATGTTTACACTCCCTCGCGTGTTTTTTCGTTGTGACAAGTATAATCAACAAAACTGAAAAAAATCTGAAAGATTGACAAATAATCAAAAAAAGATATAATAAAATAAAAAAGCAGCGTGACGCTGCACCCGGTCCCGCCTTTGACAAAGTTTTTTTGTTCGGAAAGCTTCATCAACGGCGGGATGGAGAAATTTCCTATAAAGTAAAAAATTCAGGAGTGTTTTATTATGCGTTACAGATACAAAACAAGAGGCACCTGCGCCATTGAAATCGACTTTGACCTTGACGGCGACGTTGTGCGCAATATCAAATTTTTGGGTGGCTGCAACGGAAACCTCAAGGCTATTTCAAAGCTTGTGGACGGCATGACCGTTGATGAAATCGAAGGAAAGCTTCGCGGCAACACCTGCGGAAACAGACCGACCTCATGCGCCGACCAGCTTGCAAGAGCCGTGAGAGAAGCTTATAATTCGAGAAAGTGAATAAGAAAATAATAAAAGAAAAGTCAATTTGTCGGTTAAAGATGCTTTGCAGGAGGGGGAAAGTTATCTCTTTCCTGCTTGCTTTTTATCATTGATTCTATACACGCTGCCGCGTGTTTCTTTTTGCCGCAAAAAACAGCTTCAAAGGCAAAAAATTCCTTTGAAGCACTAACTGTTAAAATAATGTTAAAATTTTTGTCAAAAGTCTTGACAAAAGCCCTTTGGGCGCGTAGAATAGTATAATGTACAATAATGGGGGTATGCGCCAAAAGCACGGAAATCTTCCGCAAAAAACTATCTTTAACAGGGGAATATTATCACAAAATCCTCTCTCTGTCAAGATACAAATTGTTGAATTTTTTAATGTGTTTTTTGTGCTGTTTGTACTAAGAATAGATAAAAAGCGCGCAAAAACCGACGGCTGATGATATGGGCAGGCTTGTTTCTGCCCCGGAAGGTAATGACGCGCCGCCGAAAATTTCCGTTTTTTGTTTGTAAGGTACATTAAACCCATTTGTCATAATATTTCAAGGAGTGATACGCCTATGGTTAATGTCAAACCCGTAAAGCTTGGCAACACCGAGAGAATGAGCTTCGGTAAAATTGATGAAGTCATTGATATGCCGAATCTCATTGAGGTGCAGAAGGAATCCTACCGCTGGTTCCTTGAGGAAGGTCTTAAGGAAGTATTCAAGGATGTTTCGGGAATCACCGATTATCAGGACAACCTTGTGCTTGACTTCATCGACTATAACCTCGATGTTGACCGCCCCAACTACAGCGTAATTGAATGTAAGGTCAGAGACGCGACCTATTCCGCCGCGCTGCGCGTGACCGCCCGCCTGCTGAATAAATCTACGGGCGAAATTAAAGAGAGCAACGTCTTTATGGGTGATTTTCCGCTGATGACTCCGAGCGGCACCTTTGTAATCAACGGCGCCGAGCGCGTTATCGTTTCGCAGCTCGTTCGTTCGCCGGGCGTTTACTATAAAATGGATCACGACAAAACCGGTAAGGAGCTTTATTCGACCACCGTTATCCCCAACAGAGGCGCGTGGCTGGAATATGAAACCGATGTTAACGACGTTTTCTATGTGCGCATCGACAAAAACCGCAAGCTCCCCGTAACCTCCTTTATCCGCGCCCTCGGAATGGGCAGCGACGCCGAGATACTTGACTTCTTCGGCGACGACGAGCGCGTTAAAGCCACCATTGAAAAGGATCAGGCTCACAACATTGAGGAAGGTCTTATCGAGGTTTATAAAAAGCTTCGTCCCTCCGAGCCTCCCACGGTGGACAGCGCCCAAACTCACATCAATAACCTGTTTTTCGACCCCAACCGCTACGATATGTCGCGCGTCGGAAGATATAAGTACAATAAAAAGTTAGGAATCGCCAACCGTCTTGAGGGCAGAGTGCTCACCGAGCCCGTAGCCAACCCCCGCACCGGCGAGGTAATGGCGCTGCGCGATGAAAAAGTCAGCAAGGACAAGGCTCTTGAAATCGAAAACGCCGGCGTTAAGGTCGTTTACGTAAAGGGCAACGACGATTCCGTTGTAAAGGTCATCTCCAACAACATGGTAGACATTTCAAAGTATGTTGACTTTGACGCGGAGGCTGAGTGCGGTATCCGCGAAAACGTCTGCTTTGAACTTTTATGCGAGATACTTGACTCTGCTCAGAACGAGGAAGAGCTTAAGGATATGCTGCGCGATAACGCAGACGAGCTTGTTCCAAATCATATCACGGTAGATGACATCTTTGCAACGATCAACTATCTCAACTGCGTCGCTCACGGCGTCGGTAACACCGACGATATAGATAACCTGGGCAACAGACGTATCCGCTGCGTCGGCGAGCTGCTTCAGAATCAGTTCCGCATCGGCTTTTCAAGACTTGAACGCGTCGTCCGCGAGAGAATGACAACTCAGTCGCAGGATATGGACAGCCTTTCGCCCAATTCGCTTATTAATATCCGCCCCGTGACCGCGGCTATAAAGGAGTTCTTCGGCTCCTCTCCGCTGTCGCAGTTTATGGATCAGACAAACCCGCTCGCCGAGCTTACTCACAAGCGCCGTCTGTCGGCTCTCGGTCCCGGAGGTCTGTCACGTGACCGCGCGGGATTTGAGGTTCGCGACGTTCACTACACCCACTACGGCCGTATGTGTCCTATCGAGACCCCCGAAGGTCCCAACATCGGTCTTATCTCATATTTGGCGAGCTTTGCCAAAATAAACAAGTACGGCTTTATCGAGGCTCCCTTCCGTAAAATCGACAAGGAAACAGGCATTGTAACCGATGAGGTCGTTTACATGACCGCCGACGTCGAGGATAACTACTATGTCGCTCAGGCTAATGAGCCGCTCGACGAAAACGGCAGATTCGTTCACAGCAGAGTCGTAGGACGTTACCGTGACGAATTCGTGGAGCTTCGCGCTTCAAAGTTCGACTACATGGACGTATCTCCTAAAATGGTTGTGTCCGTGGCTACCGCTATGATCCCCTTCCTTGAAAACGACGACGCAAACCGCGCGCTCATGGGCGCTAACATGCAGCGTCAGGCTGTTCCGCTTTTGCAGTCGCAGGCTCCTATCGTCGGCACCGGAATGGAATACAAGGCGGGCACCGACTCGGGCGTGTGCATTATAGCCGAGGGCGACGGAATTGTTATGAGCGTTGATGCCCGCAGCATCCGCGTTCAGTATGACAACGGCAGCGTAAAGGACTATGAGGTAATCAAGTTCCTGCGCTCCAACCAGGGCACCTGCTTCAATCAGAAGCCAATTGTTTCACGCGGTCAGCGCGTGAAGAAGGGTGAGGTTTTGGCTGACGGTCCCGCAACCGAGAACGGCGAAATAGCTCTCGGCAAAAATGCTCTCATAGGCTTTATGACCTGGGAGGGCTACAACTACGAGGACGCCGTTCTGCTCAACGAAAAAATCGTTCGCGACGATGTTTACACATCTATCCATATTGAAGAATACGACACCGAGGCGAGGGATACAAAGCTCGGTCCCGAGGAAATAACCCGCGACATTCCGAACGTGGGCGAAGATATGCTCAAATATCTTGACGAGGACGGAATTATCCAGATAGGCTCCGAGGTCAAGGCGGGCGATATCCTTGTGGGCAAGGTAACTCCCAAGGGCGAAACAGAGCTTACCGCCGAGGAACGCCTTCTCCGCGCGATTTTCGGTGAAAAGGCGAGAGAGGTGCGCGACACCTCGCTGCGAGTTCCCCACGGCGAACAGGGTACTGTTGTAGATGTAAAAGTATTCACACGCGCCGAAAGCAGAAACGAGCTGCAGCCGGGCGTAAACAAGGTTGTCCGCGTTTATCTTGCGCTGAAGCGCAAAATCAGCGTCGGCGACAAAATGGCGGGACGCCACGGCAACAAGGGTGTTGTTTCCAGAATACTGCCTGTTGAGGATATGCCCTTCCTTCCCGACGGCACTCCGCTCGATATCGTACTTAACCCGCTGGGCGTACCTTCGCGTATGAACATCGGTCAGGTGCTTGAGGTTCACCTTGGCTATGCGGCAAAGGCTCTCGGCTGGAAAATCATGACTCCTGTTTTCGACGGCGCGCACGAGGACGACATTTTTGCCGCTCTAAAGGACGCGGGCTACAACGAAAACGGCAAAACAAAGCTTATCGACGGCAGAACGGGCGAGCCGTTTGACAACCCCGTTACCGTCGGCTATATGTACTATCTAAAGCTGCATCACTTAGTAGATGAAAAGATACACGCAAGAAGCACGGGTCCCTACTCGCTCGTTACCCAGCAGCCCCTGGGCGGCAAGGCGCAGTTCGGCGGACAGCGCTTCGGAGAAATGGAAGTGTGGGCGCTGGAGGCTTACGGCGCAGCTTACACTCTTCAGGAAATTCTTACCGTTAAGTCCGACGACGTTGTGGGACGCGTTAAGACATATGAAAGCATCGTTAAGGGTCAGAACATACCAACTCCGGGAATCCCCGAATCCTTCCGCGTTCTTATCAAAGAGCTGCAGTCGCTTTCTCTCGACGTGCGCGTGCTCGACCAGAACGGCGAGGAAATCGACATCAAGCAGAAGTTTGACGAGGATGAAGAGATCATCGACGCAGCCTCTCCCGATTTTGACGAGGAGAGCATTATGACTTCAATGGACGGCTACACCCTTGACGAGGGCGGCGAGGACAACAATATGTTTGACGACTCGCTTGCCGATGAGGAATACGACGACGGCTTTGACCTTTTTGACGACATTGGTATAGACGAGCTGTAAGGAGGAAGGAATATGATAGATAACAATGTTTTTGATTCCATAAAAATCGGACTTGCTTCCCCCGACCAAATGAGAGCGTGGTCTTACGGCGAGGTCAAAAAGCCCGAAACCATCAACTACCGCACGCTCAAGCCCGAACGTGAGGGTCTGTTCTGCGAACGCATTTTCGGACCCACCAAGGACTGGGAGTGTCACTGCGGCAAATATAAAAGGATCCGCTTCAAGGGTAAAGTCTGCGACCGCTGCGGCGTAGAGGTAACCCGCTCAAAGGTGAGAAGAGAGCGCATGGGTCACATAGAGCTTGCCGCTCCCGTATCTCACATCTGGTATTTCAAGGGAATACCATCACGCATCGCGCTTATGCTCGACATCTCTCCCAAGGTGCTTGAAAACGTGCTTTACTTCTCGCAGTACATTGTCACCGACCCCGGCGACTGCCGCGATTTGGCTAAGTACCAGTGCCTTTCCGAAGCCGAGTACAACGATATGCGCGAAAAATACGAGGACGACTTCAAGGCAGGCATGGGCGCCGAGTCAATTAAGCTCCTGCTTGAAGAAATAGATCTGGACGCGCTTTCAACTCAGCTCCGTGAGGATTTGGAGTCGGCGTCGGGTCAAAAGAGGATCCGCCTGTTAAAGCGCCTTGACGTTGTTGAAAGCTTCCGTTTGTCGGGCAACCGCCCCGAATGGATGATACTCGATGTTGTTCCGGTGATCCCGCCGGATATCCGCCCGATGGTTCAGTTAGACGGCGGCCGCTTCGCGACAAGCGACCTCAACGACCTCTACCGCAGGGTAATAAACAGAAACAACCGTCTTAAAAAGCTGCTTGAGCTCAACGCTCCCGAAATCATCATCCGCAACGAAAAGCGTATGCTTCAGGAATCGGTTGACGCTCTTATCGACAACGGCAGACGCGGCAGACCCGTAACGGGACCCAACAACCGCGCTCTTAAATCTCTGTCTGATATGCTTAAGGGCAAGCAGGGTCGTTTCCGTCAGAATCTTTTGGGAAAGCGTGTTGACTATTCGGGACGTTCGGTTATCGTTGTAGGTCCTGAGCTTAAAATGTATCAGTGCGGTCTGCCCAAGGAAATGGCGCTCGAACTGTTCAAGCCATTTGTTATGAAGCGCCTTGTCGAAACCAAGGCGGAGCAGAATATAAAATCGGCGAGAAAAGCCGTTGAACGCGCCAAGGATACCGTTTGGGACGCACTTGAAGTAGTGATCAAGGGTCATCCCGTAATGCTCAACCGCGCTCCCACACTTCACCGTCTCGGAATTCAGGCGTTTGAGCCGGTGCTTGTCGAAGGCCGCGCAATAAAACTTCACCCGCTGGTATGTACAGCGTTCAACGCCGACTTTGACGGCGACCAGATGGCGGTTCACGTTCCGCTTTCCGCCGAGGCTCAGGCTGAGGCTCGCTTCCTCATGCTCGCGGCGGGCAATCTTCTCAAGCCCTCCGACGGTCAGCCTGTTGCTGTACCTACTCAGGATATGATCCTCGGTTCCTACTACCTCACGCTCGACAAGGACGGCGAGCGCGGCGAGGGCAAGGTGTTCCGCAACGTGGACGAGGTTATGATGGCGTACCAGACAGGCGTTATCGAGCTTCACTCCAAAATCAAGGTGCGCCGCGAAATGGAGATCGACGGCGAAATGCGCTCGGCGATCGTAGATACAACTATCGGAAAAATAATCTTCAACAATCCTATCCCGCAGGATCTGGGCTTTGTTGACAGAAGCATTCCCGAAAATAAATTCAAGTTTGAGGTTGACTTCCTCGTCGGCAAGTCCGGCCTCAAGAAAATAATAGATGCTTCGATAAAGAAGCACGGCACAGCCCGCACCAGTATACTGCTTGACGATATCAAGGCGCAGGGCTACAAATACTCCACCATCGGCGCGCTGACCGTTGCGGTTTGCGACGCGGTCATCCCGCCCGAGAAAAAGGAGATCATCGCCAGAGCCGAGGAAGAGGTTGACTCTATCCGCGAGGAATACATGATGGGTCTCCGTTCCGACGAGGAGCGTTACGAAGAGATCCTCAAAATCTGGAACCAGGCTACCGACGATGTTACAAGCGCGCTTCAGCGTAACCTCAACCGCTACAACCCGATTTACATGATGGCTGACTCGGGCGCGCGCGGCAGCATGAGCCAGATCCGTCAGCTTGCGGGTATGCGCGGACTTATCGCGAACACCTCGGGTAAGACGATCGAAATTCCTATCAGAGCCAATTACCGTGAAGGTCTTAACATTCTCGAATACTTTATCTCCTCGCGCGGCGCGCGTAAGGGCCTTGCCGATACCGCGCTCCGTACCGCCGACTCGGGTTATCTCACCAGACGACTCGTCGATGTTTCGCAGGAGGTCATTATCCGCGACGAGGACTGCGGTACGACCGAGGGTCTGGAGATTTTCGACATCAAGGCGGGCGAGAACAATGTTATCGAGCCTCTGCACGAGCGTCTTATCGGACGTTTCCTGCTTGATGATTTCTGCGACAGCGAGGGCAACGTTCTCGTTTCCAAAAACACCATGATGGGCGACAGAGAAGCCGATATAATCTGTGATTCGGGCGTTAAGAGCGTTAAGATCCGTTCGGTACTCGAATGCCGCGCCAAGCACGGAGCGTGCCGCAAATGCTACGGCGCTAACCTTGCGAACCGCCAGCCTGTAACCGTAGGCGAAGCGGTTGGTATTATTGCGGCTCAGTCTATCGGCGAGCCCGGTACACAGCTCACTATGCGTACCTTCCACACCGGCGGCGTAGCGGGCGGCGAGGATATCACACAGGGTCTTCCCCGTGTTGAGGAGCTGTTTGAGGCGAGAAAGCCCAAGAGCCTCGCTATGATGACCGAAATCGACGGCATTGTGCGCTTTGAGGAAATCAAAGGCGCGCGTCACGCGGTCGTTTACAACCCCGAAACCTCCGAGGAGAAAACCTACCTCATTCCTTTCGGCTTCCGCGTAAGAGTCATCGAAGGTCAGGAGATAAAGAAGGGTGACAAAATCACCGACGGCGCGCTCAATCCCCACGATATTCTTCTTATTCTCGGCTCCGAGGCAGTGATGAACTACCTCATTTCAGAGGTTCAGTCCACCTACCGCTTGCAGGGTGTTGAAATCAACGACAAGCACATCGAGGTCATCGTTCGTCAGATGATGCGCCGCGTCAGAGTTGACGAGGCGGGCGACACAAGCTTTATGTCGGGTCAGATGTATGACAAGAACGACGTACTTTTCGAGAACGAGCAAATCAAAAAGCGTATCGCTGCGGGCGAGGAAGGACTCAGACCCGCCGAGTTTACGCAGATGCTTCTCGGTATCACAAAGGCGGCTCTTGCAACGGACAGCTTCCTGTCGGCAGCTTCCTTCCAGGAGACGACCAGAGTTCTCACCGACGCCGCTATCAAGGGTAAGGTTGACCCGCTGGTAGGTCTTAAAGAAAATGTTCTTATCGGTAAGGTTATCCCCGCCGGTACAGGTATGCCGCGCTACGCAGGCGTACAGCTTGACGGCAAAAAGGAACACCCCGCCGAAATATAATTTATTTATTTGATTACAAGACCCTCTTTTTAATTTGATTGCGGAAGGCGCCTTTGCACAGTATTTGTGCCGGGGCGTCTTTCGTATTATGTTTATCTGTTATTTATAATAAAAAAAGTCCGCCCGGTCTTTCTGTCAAACCGGGCGGTAAAAATATTATCCTATTTGAACGTCGTATTCCGCTAAGTACATTTGCAGGAGTGTTGCGTCGGCTATTGTCACGTTTCCGTTTCCGTCAACGTCGGCGCGGGCAAGCTGTTCATCGTTTAGAAGCTCATACTCGGAGGCGTGGCGCTGGATCATAGTGACGTCGCGGACGTCGATTATTCCGTTGCCGTCTACGTCGCCTGTAATATCGGCGGGCAGAACGTTGAAATTATATGTTCCGATGCAGTTGTTGTCGTTTACATAATCAATTTTTTGGTATGAATATCCGGCTCTCACCTTATATGTGCCGGGCTCGGTGGGAGTAAACTCGTCGGTGAAGGTCATGCCAACGCCGCGGTAATGGAAAACGGAAATTCGAACGGGTTCGCCGTCCTTGCTGATTTCAATGACCGCGCTGTTCGGAATGCTGCCGTTGTTGATCCACATTTTAATAAATACTTCAATTTTAACCGGTTCGCCAACGTGATATGTGCCGTTCGGATCGGGAGCGTTGACGTTATACACTAAATCTGATATCGGCGGCTCCCAGTGCGGCTGAGTAGGCTCGGCTGTTGGCTCGGGATCGTCGGGAGAACCGGGCGACCACCTGCCGACTATCTGCGTATCATCGCCGGCCGCAAAGCCTGTTACAGTAAAATTCCAATCGCTGTAAGAGCCGTCCGTATATATTTCAGCCGATTTGAAAAGAGCTTTTTCAAGGCTCGGAGCCGTTTCGCTGTTCGGCATACAAACGAATATTACATATATCGCGATAAAATCGAAATGAACCATATCCGTACCGCCGGCGTCTTTAGTCCATGTACCGGCTTTCCACGTGCCGTTTGCAAAATCGCCTTCATCCCAGTAATCCAAAGCGTACCATGTGGTGTTTTCGCGGTAAGCGGGTCCGGGATATAAGCCTACATTTCCGTTTCCGCCGACCGATTCATCGGGACTGATCACAGCCGACTGAACGGGCAGCATAGCAGTGAAAGTGAGCAAAAGCGCGAATACAAGTATCACGCTTAAAGCTTTTTTGGTTTTCTTCATTACATACTCCTCCTCTTTGTAAGAAAAATTTTATATATTCTTACTATAATCATATCACAGTTTTGCCGAATCCGCAAACAAAATTTTACACTGATTTTTTATCATTATTGCACATACGCCCATATTAAAAAACAAAATACCGCATACCAAACGGCACACGGCATTTTGTTCGTCTGTAAAAAATGAGGGGTACAATTATGAGCCTCTGAGGCGGCTCATATTGAGGAGGGTAGAACAATATACTCGACGGTTGCGGTTCCGTCTTTTTGAGTACGGTTATATTAAACAACACTAATATGAAAACTACGTGAAATTAAAATGATTTTCCGTTGAAAATTTTATAAATTTATGTGAAAATCGGAATAATATAAAATATATTTTAATTTTTTAAATTTTAAATGAACAAATGTTTGATTTTTTTAATAATGTGTGTTATAATAATTAAAAGTGTAAAAGGCGGGTGTTGTTTATGAAACCGTTAAGCAAAAGCCAGCAAAATATAATGCAGTATCTCAAAAAATGTTCAGCCGACGGACGCGTGCCGTCGGTGCGTGAAATCTGCGACGAGGTCGGGCTTAGCTCTACCTCTACAGTTCACCATCACCTTAAGGCGCTTGAGGAAAAAGGCTTTATCTCCCGCGAGCACGGCGTAAACCGCTGTATCAGGATCACCGGAGAAGAAAAAAGCATAAACGTGCCCGTAGTCGGCAGAGTCGCCGCAGGTAATCCCATCGTTGCCGAGCAGAACATCGAATGTTATGTTCATGTTTCGGAGCAGCTTGGCAGAGGACGCGAGCTGTTCGCGCTTCGCATTCAGGGCGAAAGCATGATAAAGGCGGGAATTTTTGATAACGACATTGTCATAGTGAAACGAACTCCCGTTGCGGAGAACGGCGAGATAGTTGTCGCGCTGGTTGAGGATTCGGCAACGGTAAAGCGTTTTTACAAAGAAAACGGACATTTCCGGTTACAACCCGAAAACGATGCCTTTGAACCGATAATTGTTGACGAGGTGATTTTGCTCGGTAAGGTCATTTCGCTTGTAAGAAACTACGAATAAAGGACTTTATAATAATGAAGCAAATCTGTGTGTTTGGCTCCTCCAGTGAGATAATCGACCGCGTTTATCTTGATACAGCCGAGGAGCTTGGAAAATTCTTGGTACATAAGGGCTGCGGCGTTGTATACGGCGCGGGAAAATACGGAGTTATGGGCGCTGTTTCGCGCGGAGCGCGGGCGGCAGGCGGTGAGCTTACAGGTGTAAGCCCGACATTTTTCAACGAGCTTGACGTGCTTACAAGGGATTACGGAAAGCTGATTTTTACCGAATCCATGCGCGAGCGCAAGGCAGTCATGGAAGACCTTGCCGACGCGTTTATTATATGTCCCGGCGGTATCGGCACGCTTGAGGAGTTTTTTGAGGTGATCACGCTGAAACAGCTCGGCAGGCACAATAAGCCGATCATAATTTTAAATACTCTCGGCTTTTATGACCCGATGATAGATATGTTGGATAGATTCGTGACGCAGAATTTTATCTCGGAAAACGTTCATAAGCTCTATTCCATAGCGTCGGATATTGACGAGGTTTGGGAGCAGCTTGAAAACTACACTCCCTTCGGCTACAACAAATATGATATAAAATAACGGGGCTTAAATATGGATATGTGCGAACAATGCTCGCATTACGTGACCGATGAGGAATTCGGAGACTACTGCGACATAAATCTTGACGAGGACGAAATGGAAAAGTTCCTCACGCAAAATATTAAAAGCTGCCACTATTTCCGGTTGGACGACGAGTACGGCGTAGTAAGAAAACAAAATTAGCGAGCGTGACGCTCGACCCAATCCGCGGTCCTTAACATCATAAAAAACCTTCCTTCAATGCACGCGTTCAGACGCGGGGATTGGAGGAAGAATTTTTTTGAATGGCGCCGGTGGGCGCTTTTGGCGGCTTTGGACAGTATCGTTTAAAGATACCCTTCCATTAGCGCCGCATCGGAACGGGTGCTGTCGGGTAAATATGCTGTTAACCTTGTGCGGGTGTTGAAATTATATGACGTTAACCTTGAACTCGTAGGGGCGCACCGATGTGTGCGCCCGGGGGCGCTGAATCAAACGTTTTATTTCGTATCAACAATCGGACGGAATACAAACGTCGGTGCAAGGGCGAACACACAGGTTCGCCCCTACAACCCCAAGAAAAAGAACATAATATTCAAAATTAAATATTATAAATTTAATCAATATAAAACGTGTGAACAAAACCCATAAATAAATCAAAGGTATGAGGCGCGGATTGGGTCAAGCGTCACGCTTGCGACTGATGGCTTTTCACTAACGGCAACGAGCGACGCGGCGACGACTTTTACTGTAATATCGGCTTTTGTGCTTCGGTGCAGCGCGTCGGTGACGCTGTATGTAACCTTATAAACTCCGGCGCGGTTCGTGTCTACATGACCTGTAATTTCAAGCTTGCCCGTGATATCGTTGCCGCAGGTGTCTGTAGCCGTCACGCCGCTTTTGACGTCGAAATCCGTGCCTGTTTTGATTTTGACGTCTTCCGCGCCGTTTATTTGCGGGGTATTGGAATTGTAGGGATTGTTTTCGTCGTAGTCGGTCGGATCCCAGCCGCAGTCTTCATCTGTTATTTTTATGCCTTCGGGTTTTCCGAGAGGACCCGGATTTTCGTTGTCGTATATTACAACTATCGTTCCGATCGGGCAGTACTTGTAAATCCATTTGCAGTCAGCGACCGCCATTCTTATACAGCCCTTTGACGCGCATTCTCCGAGCTTGTTGTATTCACCGACCATCAGAGAATCGTTTGTAAGGTCGGTGTAGGGCACGCTGTGGAAAAGGTAGTCGTCGGATATCGCCCCGGCGTATTGTCCGAATACACCTCCCATGAGCGGATGCCAGCGGGTGTGAAAGTAAATGTTGAATGCTCCCGTAACGGTCGCGCTGTCCAGACCGCAGGAACAAGCCATGGCACGCACGGGAACGGTGTATTTTCCGTCCTTGTCAAAGGTGTAAGCGGTTACGCAATTCTGCTCGCGGTTTACCATAAGTCGGTAAGGCAATTTTTTTACAGTCTTATCGCTTTCTTTGTTCTCCTTTTTCAGTTCCAAAAGATTTTTCTTCAAAATATCGTAGTTGGCGGTTATCGCGGTTGTAAATGTGCTGACAGGCTCTTTCTCAGGGGCTGCTGTTACCGTCAATTCGCATTCTACCTTGTGTCCGTCGGAAAATTCTGCCGTTATCTTTGCCTTGCCTTTTTTCAGCGCGTCAACCCTGCCTCCGCTGTCAACTGCTGCTATCATTTCATTGCTGCTTTTCCATTTTGTGAGATACTTTTCCTCATTGCTGTCAATGCCGATGACCTTCGCATCTCCTGCGGCGAGGGAAAGGGTGAGTCCGCGGTCGGAAAAGGGAGCCGAATCCGAGGTTGCCGTTTCCTTCTTGGGCGCTGTGCTTTGACTGTCTTTTAAAAACATGATTCCGAAAACACCGCACAGCATGACCGACAAACAAACGGTGATTATGCATATCCGCTTCAAGCTCAGCCCCCCTGTCGATGATTATTATTACAAAATCGTTTTATAAATTACAATAATTTAATATTTATTTTATTATATCAATTATTATTTGAAATAGCAAGTGATCAGATAAATTTTTCCGTTTATTTATCCCTCGACTTTGCCGCTATTGCGGCGCAGAACGAGAAAAATATTGCCGCGCCAATTCCCGCTGCCGCTATTTTTATTCCGCCCGTGAGAATACCCGCAGCGCCGTCCTCTTTCAGAGACTCCCGCACTCCCTGAGCCATAAGATTACCAAAGCCCGATATCGGCACCGACGCACCCTCCTGAGCAAAGCTTAAAAGCGGCTGATACAGCCCCAGCGCGCCCAAAATGACTCCGGCAACTACAAACGCGGTCAGGATTCGCGCGGGCGTCAGAGCGGTTTTGTCAATTAAAATCTGCCCCGCAACGCAAATGAGTCCACCGATTAAAAAAGCCTTTAACAGTTCCATGTTGATTCCTCCTGAAACTATTTTTCCAATTCAAATCAAAATAATACATTGCGGCACCAAATATATTTGAGCAATATATGTTGAGTTTTTTATAGAATATCATATAATAATCAACAGCGATCTGCTTCTTTTCAAAAAGGAATTGGGAGACATACCCGCAAAAAAAGAGCGCCGCTTATTTTTCGTGTCTGTAATGGCGTTTTTCGTGACGGACATGACGTGGGGGATATTCTACGGGCTTCACCTTAAAACGGCGCTGTATGTAACGACCGAGATATTCTTTGCCAATATGATGATATCGGTCTTTATGTGGACAAGGTTCGTGGCGGCGTATCTGAAAAGCGACAACAGGTTTGCAAAGCCGCTTGTTTGCATGGGAATAAGTATGCTTTCACTTGAGCTTATCGCCCTCACTGTCAATCTGTTTTATCCTATTCTGTTTTGGATAGATGACGGCGGAGGCTACCATGCGGGCAGCGCAAGGTACATCACCTATATAACCCAGATCGTCCTTTTTGTATTGACGTCCGTTTATTCGCTGTTGATAACGTCAAAAACCTACGGAACCGTCAGGCGCAGGCACATAGCCATAAGCGTTTTCGGCATAGTTATGATAGTGTTTATAAACGTTCAGGTGTTTTTTCCGCTCCATCCTATGTATTCGGCGGGATATCTGCTCGGTATCTGTCTTATCCACTCGTTTGTTGTTGAAGACGAAAAAGAGGAATATCACAAAACTCTTGAGAATTTTCTGAAAATCGAGCTTCGCCATCAGCAGGAGCTCGGCACCGCAAAGCAAAAAATTTACACCGATCTGCTGACGGGAGCAAAAAGCAAGCAGGCGTATCTTGATGATGAGAAAGAAATTAACCGTAAGATCAAAGAAGGCAGGATTCACGATTTAGGTGTTATTGTGTTTGACTTAAATGATTTAAAACAAACAAACGACACCAGAGGACACGAAACAGGCGATATTTGCATTTACGAAGCGTGCATGATGATAAGAGAGTTTTTCTCTCAGAGTCCCGTTTAACGCATAGGCGGCGACGAATTTGTTGTTATTCTTCAAGGCGAGGATTTCGCGAATCGACGCGCTCAGCTGACCGCTTTTGATCGCAAAGTCGACGAAAATCTGCGCTCGGGCAAGATAGTTGTGGCGTCGGGCATGGCAGAATACAGACAAGGCTCGGATAAATGCTTCCGCGATGTGTTTGAACGTGCCGACCAAACGATGTATGTGCGCAAGCGCAGGCTGAAAAAGCTCAGAGAAAGGTTTTTTTACGGCAGCTACCAATAGAATAAAATAAAATAAAAGCAAAAAAAATAATAATATTGCCCGCTCAGTTGCGCCCTGCGCTCGTGCGAGCGATGGCTGAAAAAAGCGCACGCACAGTGTGCGCACGCTTTTTTACTGAAATTAAGTAAAATCAATTTCGCCGTCATATTTGTTTTTGAAGATTTCAAACAGCGTTTCCAAAAGCGCTTCATCTTCAATGCTGTTGTATTCCTCGGTCTCGTCGTCAATGGCGTTGATTTTAAGGATAACTACCTCGTCGGCTTCCTCGTCGTTTTCAATAAGAACAATGTATTCCTCGCCTTCGTATTCAACAACGTCAAGAAACTCAAAATCAACCTCGTTGCCCTCTTCGTCCTCCAGCGTGATAAGAGTACCCTCATTATCCATTTCTTCCATTAATTCTTCTGTAGCCATAATAACAGTCTCCTTTCCGAAAGCTCCGGCTTTCTGAATCTGCCTATACAGTATAACACAAATGCAAGAAAAGTCAAGTGTTCATAAATTTTTTTCAAATGCAAAAAATATATAATAATAATGTATTTTTATGCGGTTATTTTGTTATTGACAAAACCGATGTCACACTCGTCAGCCTTTGAAAAGTTCTTTCCGGCAAAATGAAAAAATACAGCTTTGCGGTTTGAGCCGTTTGAAATATTTGCAGGTTGTCGATTTATTCTCAACAACTGACGGCATTTGCAGCGCATTATCAAATCCTCTTTTTGAGAAAGCTCAATAATCAGACGGGCTTTCTTTTTTAGCACTATTGCATATATAACAATGAAACAGGGCGAAATCATATAGAGTTTACATAATTTTCACGAACATTTCACATTATGAATATACGTTGTTCAAATTAAAGGGTTAGTATATAGTCACAGCAAACGAAGGAGGTGAAACCGATGCAAAGAAATCAACCGTCGGTAGTTGCCTGTGTAACAAGCCAATATGAATGTGACCGAATAATTGAGGCGGCGGAACAGATTGCCGCGGAAAATGATTGCGAGCTCCACGTGCTGAGCGTATTGATGCCGACAGAAAATTACGCATTGATAAGCGACAAGCTGGAGTATCTCAACCGGGTTTCCAAGAGCGCCGGAGCTGATATGACCGTGATTTTCAGCAGTGAAGCGCCAAAAGCGGCAGTTAAGTTCGCAAAGGAAACCAACGCCGTAGAAATTGTGGCAGGTATGCACGACGGCGGACGCGAGAGCTTTTTGGTTCAGTTCAATCAGCTTGACCCCACGATTTCTATCAATATGGTAGACAAAAACCGCAGTGTCTACACTATGGATGTGCGCGCCAAACGCACGTTCTGATTTGGAAGGTATATATTTCATAGAGTACATTAATTAATAAACAAACAAACTTTTTCCAATTATTTCCATCTCCTTTCTTTATAATATAAATCTCTCTTCACAGAGCGCTTCGGAAAGCAGCCGGGGCGCTCTTCTCCTGTCTGCTTTTAAGTAATGGGCTTTTTAAACGAACAGTAAAAAATAATAACTTATTTATGGATAAAATTTCACAAAAAATTATTCATATATATTGTTTTTAATTTGGTTTTGTTGTATAATCATTATATATGTATCATTTTTAAGAACAGGTGAATGTTTATGAGCGATCGTAACAGCTCCGACTATTTTAATCTGGACAATTTTGACGAAAGCCTCGACAGCCGAGACTACCGCCGCCGTCAGTCGGTAAGGCGGGGAAATTCACAGAGCGGCAGCCGTCCGTCCTATAACAGAAGGCCGTCCTACAACAGGAGACCGTCCAACAACAGGCGCAGACGCAGAAGACGACGCAACCGCACCCGCATACGCAACCGCATTGTGATCGTAACATCGTTTATTTTAGTAATAGTTCTGCTTGTAACGCTTATTGTCCTTATGTTCAAGGGCTGCGGCAAAAAAACGACGCCGACGGGTGTTTCCACCGACATTAAAGCAAAGCAGAGCAGCTTGGTTGAAAGCACTACCTCTGCCCCAAAGACTCCGGCTCCTACGGGAGACAAGCTTTCAATTTCAAACTTTATTCCTGCCAAGCCCAACGACGACAGCTCAATGGGAGAGGCTTCGGGCGCAATTTACGTTTGGAACCGCCAGGGCTTTGAGCTGTTCGGCGGCAGCGACGACATGGCGCAGGCTTATGCCGAAACGGTAAACGATCTTGCGGGCAAGGTCAGCGACATTAATGTTTACAGCATAATAATTCCCAACCACACCGAAATGGGGCTTCCCGACAGGCTTAAAAACGAGGCTTCCACAAACTCTCAGGCTGACAATATCCGCGCTGCCTACGCTGCGATGGATTCAAGCAAGGTCAGACCTATAAATGTTTATAACTATCTTTCGGAGCACTGCAACGAATATATTTACTTTAAGTCCGACCACCACTGGACAGGTCTCGGCTCTTACTACGCCTATACCGCGTTCGCCGATACTTTAGGTATGCCTACAATGCCGCTTTCGGAATGCACCGAAATGACGATTGACGGCTTTACCGGCACGCTGACGAACCTTGCCAATGGTCTTGATTCCGATACCGTGCACTACTGGCATTTCCCGTATTCGGTCAGCATGGATATCACCGACTCGAACGGCTCGGTTCAAAGCTATGACAGCCCGTATTATGATGAAGAGGAAAGCGGCGAATACACTTACGGCGTGTTTATCTACGGCGATAATCCGCTTACCGTGCTCCGTTCAAGCTCGCCGAACGCGGGTCAGGATAAGAAGATCGCGGTAGTCAAAGAGAGCTACGGCAACGCGTTCGTTCCGTATCTTACAAATAACTATCAGGAGGTTCACGTTGTAGATCTGCGTTCGTTCCGCGAGGTTTCAAAGGATAATCTGGCAACCTACTGTCAGAACAACGGAATCACCGATTTGCTGTTTATAAACGGCGTTATGAGTGCGAACAATCAGATGCATCTTGACAGCATGACCGAGCTTTTCAAGTAACAGACGCGCATTAGTTGAGGAAAGGGGGCAGCCAATGCATGATAGCGGAAAATGTAAGGGGTACTTTATTCGGAAAAATAACCGACGGATTGTATTCCGCCTATGTTAGCTCGGCTTCTGTAAACAACAGAAGCGCCTACGTGGTGACGCGGAAAAAGCTTAAAGAATATTTTGACGGTGTTGTAGTGGCTGTCGCCGAGTTTGAAGGTCTGACGGGAGAAAGGCTCATCATCGCACAGCCGGGAGAGGTCTTTTATGAGCCGGAGCTAAGGGCTGTTCTCGCAAACCTTAAAAATGTCTCCGTCAATAAAATTCGCTGTCTTTATGAAAAATCCTGCGGCGGAATAATATTCTATAAAACAAGGCAAAACACAAAAATACTGCTCGTTAAAAACAACAACGGCAGATATTGGAGCTTCCCAAAGGGACATATCGAGGAAGGCGAAACCGAGCAGGAAACCGCTGTCCGGGAGATAAAGGAAGAAACGGGTCTTGACGTGACTATCGTTAAGAACTTCCGCGAAATCAGCGAGTACTGTCCGTTCGGAAAAATCCGCAAAAGAGTGGTGTTCTTCCTCGCGAGAGCCTTTACCGACAACGTGAAGATCCAGGAAGAGGAGATCGACAGCTACATTTGGGTAGACCTGCAGCAGGCGCGCAAGCTGTGCACCTACGACAACGACCTCAGAATAATAGAAAAAGCGGAAACGGCGATTCATCTGATGAGAAACTGACCCGGCCGTGACACCCGACGGTTCCGCGCATTTTACGCAAAAATAAAAACCCTTTCCTTAAAAACACGCGTCAAAACGCAGCGTTGAAGGAAGGGTTTTTTATTGATAGTGGAGAGAGTTTTGCGCCCGTTGATTTGTTTATGGATTATGTGTCCGCCGCGTTATATGTTGATTAATATGTTCATTTCCTCGGGATTGTAGGGGCGCACCCACGTGTGCGCCCTTGCACCGACGTATATTTCCCGTCCGATTGTTGATAGAAAACACAACGTTTGATTTAACGCCTCCGGGCGCACACATCGGTGCGCCCCTACGAACAGAAGGATAACAACATATAGTTTTCCGAATCAGAATGGTGTAGGGTTGTGTATGGTTGAAGGGTTTTTTCAATAGTATGTATAAAAAATATAATTCTATATAAGAAGTATAAAATATATAAAGGGTTTTGGAAAATGCCTCAAACCCTACACTACCCTACACTTCAAGCCCTTCACAATCCTGCACAGCCCTGTATAAACGGTCTGCTGTGAATTGCTCAGTTTTCCTTCAAGACGCCGTTCACTCCGCCCCAGCTCATTGTGCTTATGATCTGCGTCACCTCTTCGATCGGCACGCTTTTGTCCGAGTTGAACCAGTGTTGATATACCGACAGCATTCCCGAGAGAATATAGTCTATCATAATTTCAGCGCGGTACTCCTCAACGTCAAGCTGCGACACCATTTTTTCTCGGGTCTTGTTTTTCAGCAGATTCATAATTCGGGTAATGAGAGCTTTGTTGCCGTTCATCGAGAGCAGATAGCCGAAAAACTCGGGATCCATATTGATAAGTATGCTGAAACGCTCAAACAACGAGTATGGCGCTTCCATTGTTTTGGTGAATTCTATGTCGCCGAGCAAAACCTCATAGCTTTGCGATATATCGTTTTCAATGTCCTCCACCACCTGATAAACTCCCGAGTAGTAGTTGTAGAAGGTTTTGCGGTTAATGTCGGCAGTATCGGCAAGCTCTATTATAGTGATGTCGTTTATATCCTTTTCGACCATAAGCTTGGCGAAGGCGTTGCGTATAGCGCGTTTGGTTTTAAGCACCCTGCGGTCAACAGGCTTAACCTTTTTATCCATTTTTTACGTCCTTTCTACATATTTCGACATTTTTAAAGATTAGTGAGTAATAAATAACAAAACAAGCTGTTAATGTGTAATTATATACAATACAAATCAATAATGTCCATTATCATTTCGGAGATTATATTATATTATATACCTTGGGGAAAAGTCAAGTATTTTGATTCGATAAAGCGAATTTATCATTATAATAAAATTGTGATTTTTCGTTCGGATTAAAAACAACAAAAATTCAGGAATTTCTCCGCAATTTTTATTTGTTTAGGAAGATTGAATATGCAAAACACCGTATTGGACGGCATATTATTTGCGCGGCTGCTGCGTGGCGGTGCCGCCTGCCTAAAGGCTAACGCGATGACCGTCAATGATCTTAACGTGTTCCCGATTCCCGACGGCGACACGGGCGACAATATGTTTTTAACAATAAACTCGGGCGCTTCGGCGGTCGGCGAGGGCTACGACAGTCTTTCACAGACCGCGGGCAAGGCGGCGAGCGGAATGCTGCTCGGAGCGAGAGGAAATTCGGGAGTTATTCTTTCACGTATTTTCGCGGGGCTTTCCAAGGGCTTTGAGGGCATGGCGCAGGCAGACGTCAAAAAGCTGGGAGCCGCCTTTGAAAGCGGTGTGCGCGAGGCTTACGGCGCGGTTTCGGTGCCTGTTGAGGGAACTATACTCACGGTGCTCAAGGATTCGGTAGCAGCCGCCAACAGCGCTGTAACCGACGACAGCACTCTTGAAGAATACTTCGCGGATTTCAGCGCGGAGCTGAAGCGCTCACTCGAACGCACTCCCGACCTGCTTGATGTTCTGCGCGACGCGGGAGTCGTTGACAGCGGCGGCGCGGGCTTGGGATATATCATCGACGGATTTATTAACGCTCTCGGAGGCGATGTAGCGGCGTCCGAAGCTTATGCGGCGCCTCAGACTCACAGCGTTGACCTCGATGCTTTTTCAGCCGACAGCGTTCTTGAATACGGCTACTGCACCGAGTTTTTGCTCAGACTTCAAACCGGCAAGGTCGATATCGAGAATTTTAACGAGGAAGTAATAGCTGATTACCTTAACATGGTAGGAGATTCGGTCGTCTGCTTCAAAGAGGGCACTGTTGTAAAGGTTCACGTTCACACAAAGAAGCCCGGCGACATTCTCAATGAGATGCAGCGCTACGGTGAGTTCCTCACATTTAAAATGGAGAACATGACCCTGCAGCACAACGAGAACCATATGAGCGAAAAGCTTGCGGCAACGGCAAAGAAAAAAACTCCGCGCAAGCCCTTCGGCATTGTCAGCGTAGCGGCGGGCAAGGGAATAAAGAACGCATTTTCGGAGCAGGGCTGTGACGTTGTTGTTGACGGCGGACAGAGCATGAATCCCTCGGCAGAGGATCTGATCGCCGCGTTCAGGCACATCAACGCCGACGTTATCTTTGTATTCCCCAACAACTCAAATATTATTATGACCGCAAATCAGGCGGCTCAGCTTTACGATGAGGCTGAAATATGCGTCCTTCCCACAAAGACCATCGGCGAGGGCTACGCTGCGATCTCAATGCTCGACACCACTCTCGGCAGCACCGAGGCTATTATAGCCGAGCTTGAAGAGATAATTTCGGGCGTTGTAACGGGCATGGTTTCCCGCGCGGTGCGCGACACCGAGATGAACGGCGTAGAGGTTCGCAAGGATGATTATATAGGCTTTGTCGGCGACACCGTTTACACGGATAATCCCGACCGCAGCGCGGCGGCTGAGGAGCTTTGCGAGGCTGCGGGAGCGAAACGCTATGATATTATGCTTCTTGTCTGCGGCGAGTCAGTGACTCCCGACGAAGCTCAGACGCTCTATAACAAGCTTCAAAAGAAGTACAGAAGAACCGAGATAGTTATGATTGACGGCGGACAGCCGGTTTATGATTATATTATTATTTTAGAATAGGAGAAATAAAAAATGAGACCTGTAAAGATTGTTACCGATTCCTGCTCAGACCTTCCCAAGGAGCTTCGCGAGAAATACGACATCGACTATATGATGATGAACACCGTAAAGGACGGCAAGGAGACCCCTGCCAGCCTTGACTGGGAATTCTACAGCCCCAAGGATTTTTACGATTCTCTCAGAGAAGGCGAGCGCACCACGACCACAATGGTTCCGCCCTCGGAGTTTCAGAAGTATTTCAGAGCCGAGCTTGAAAAAGGCAACGATATCGTTTATATCGCCTGCTCAAGCAAGCTTTCCGGCTCCGTAAACGTCGGCAAGGTTGAGGCTGAGGCGATCCTCAAGGATTATCCCGGCGCCGTCATTTGCTGCGTAGACTCTATCAACGCCTGCGTGGGCGAGGGCTTAGTCGCCATTAAAGCGGCAGGCTTCAGAGATGAAGGCAAGACCGCGAAGGAAATCGAGGCGGCTCTTCTTCCCATCCGCAACAATGTAAATCAGTTTGTTACCGTTCACACACTCAACGCTCTCAAGGCGGCAGGCCGCGTAACCGGTTCATCGGCGTTCATGGGCAATCTGCTCGGCGTAAAGCCCATAATTATTTCCGACAAGGTCGGCAACAATACCCCGATCAAAAAGGTTAAGGGCAGACTCAACTCTCTCAAAGAGCTTGTTGCGCTTACAGCCACAGCGGTTGAGGGCATTGACCATCCCGACGTATACGTCGCTCACGCCGACTGCGAGGAGGACGCTAAGGATCTCGTTGAGATGATCAAGGAGATCATTCCCGGAGCGAGAACATATATCACCTATATCGGACCGATCATCGGCGCTTCTATCGGCGCTGACGCTATCGGCGTATTCTCCTACGGCAAGAGCATCGAGAGGTTCAGCGTATGATGATGGGGATCGCTCTGCTGATTATTGCGGTCGTTTCCTATTTAGTAGGCGGAGTTAACGGCGCGATAATCATGTCGCGGCTTGTTTATCACGAGGATATCCGCAAATCTGGCAGCAACAACCCCGGATTCACCAACTTTAAGCGTGTTTACGGGCTAAACGCCGCCGCGTGGTCGGTTCTTCTCATTGATATTCTCAAAACAGCGCTTCCGGTTTTCGCCTCGGCTGTGTTCATGAGCTTTGCTTTTGAAAATATGTGGCAGTTCGGCGCACAGTTTTCGGGACTGTTCTGTATGCTGGGACACTGCTTCCCCATATGGTACGGCTTCAAGGGCGGCAAGGCGTTCATCGCGGGCTTCGCGACCATTTGGTTCGTCGATTGGCGCATGACGCTTATCGCAATGGCGATTTTCTTTGTCGTGCTGTTCGTCGGCAAATATATGTCCGTTGCTTCCTGCACCGCAGCGCTTTCATGCCCGATCTCCCTGTTCTATTTGGGTTACACCAACGTATGGGTAGAGGTGTTGGCTATCGCGGCAGCCGCTCTGGTCATTGTCCGCCATTATCCCAACTTTGTAAAGCTGGCGCACGGCACCGAATCAAAGTTCAGCCTTTCAAGCAAGCATTAAAAATTTAATCATTTGTTTTGCCGGAGTGTGCGGAATGTGCGCTCCGGCGCTTTTTTTATTTGATAGGAAAGTAAAAAACAAAATAATCGAAAATATTTTCGATAAACCTATTGAAATTTTAGAACATATATGCTATAATCTATTTGTTCTCGAACATAGTTGCGAATATGCCGCTGCGGAGGTGAGAAAATGTATATCGCTATCGACTTAAAATCCTTTTACGCGTCTGTCGAGTGCGTGGCGCGGGGGCTTGATCCGCTTGACGCGAATCTTGTAGTGGCTGACGAAAGCCGCACCGAGAAAACCATCTGTTTAGCGGTTTCTCCCTCGCTCAAAAGCTTCGGCATTCCGGGTCGCGCGCGGCTGTTTGAGGTTGTGCAGAAGGTCGGCGAGGTCAACGGTCTGCGAAGATGCAGGCTGAGGGGCAAAGACTTCACCGGCACGGCATACTCCCTGAGCGAACTGCAAAAGCACCCGGACAAGGCGCTGGGATATATTGTCGCGCCGCCGCGCATGGCGGAATATATGCGCGTCAGCACAAAGGTATACGGCGTTTATCTGAAATATATCGCGCCCGAGGATATTCATGTGTATTCGGTTGACGAGGTGTTTATCGACGCCTCGCGCTATCTGAAAACCTACCGCATGAGCGCTTCGGAGTTGGCGCGCGCCATGATACGCGACGTGCTTGAAGAAACCGGCATAACCGCAACTGCGGGAATCGGCTGTAACCTTTATCTATGCAAGGTAGCCATGGATATCGTTGCAAAGCATATGAAGCCCGATGAAAACGGCGCAAGAATAGCCGAGCTTGACGAGCAGAGCTATCGCGAGCTGCTTTGGGATCACCGTCCCATAACCGACTTCTGGCGGGTGGGACGGGGTTACAGCCGCACTCTGGCGCGTTACGGAATGTTCACAATGGGCGATGTGGCGCGTATATCGCTGTACAACGAAAGTCTGCTTTATAAGCTTTTCGGAATAAACGCGGAGCTGCTTATCGACCACGCATGGGGTCGCGAAAGCTGCACGATGCAGGATATAAAGTCGTACAGACCGCGCGTCAAGTCGCTCAGCTCGGGTCAGGTTCTTAGCAAGCCCTACGAGTACGACAAAGCAAAGCTGATCGTTCGTGAAATGGCGGATTCGCTTTCGCTCGACCTGTTCAGAAAGGGGTTTCTCACAGACCAAATCGTGCTCACGGTTTGCTACGACAGGGAGAATCTCCTTGACGAAGGGCGCAGGTCGCGCTATAAGGGTGAAATCACCCTTGATCACTACGGCAGACCTACTCCCAAACGCGCTCACGGCAGCGAAAACATCGGCTGCTTTTGCTGCTCCACACAGAAGCTCATCGACGCTGCGCTTAAATTATTTGACCGCATAGCCGACCCCGACCTGCTTGTTCGGCGGATATACATTGTCGCGAATCACACCGTAGCTGAAAGCAGTCTTGATATATCGCAGAAAAGCGAGCAGCCGAGCCTTTTTGATATGCCGGCTCCGGAAAACGGTGAAAAGGAAAAAATGATACAGCAGGCAATTATTGATCTGAGGGCGCGCTACGGCAAAAACGCGGTTCTCAAGGGAACGAATTTCAGGGAAGGAGCGACCGCAGCCGAGCGCAACCGTCAGATAGGCGGTCACAGAGCGTAGCAATGTAATGAACCGTAAAAATTTATACTCCGACATAATAAATCTTGAGCCTCCGCAGTCCATGCGGTCAAAGCGTATGCCGCCGTATGAGCGCGCGGCGCAGTTCGCGCCGTTTGCGGCTCTGTCGGGCTTCGGGTCGCAAATCAGCGAAAAAGCGCGGCTGACCGACTGCCGCCCCGCCGTTTGCGACGAGGACGCTCTTATTATAAACGAAAATATACGCGCGCTTATAGATTCAGATACTCCCGTAAGCGTGAGTCTTACATATTTTGTCCCCGACAAAAGGAAGTCCGGCGGCGCTCTTGTAAAAAAGACGGGCAAGGTGCGACGTGTTGACACGGTTTTCCGCCGGCTGATTTTCACCGACAGAACAGAAGTCGCAATTGATGACATTTTTTCACTTGATATCTTCGCGCAGTCGTGATATACTAAGAAATAGACTATGAAAAGAGGTATAAAATAATTATGGGTTGTAACCACGACTGCGCCTCATGCAGCAGCAACTGCGGCGGCGAAAATGATTTACACGAAAAGCTTAACGAATTCAGCACCGTGCGCCATGTTATAGGCGTTGTTTCGGGCAAGGGCGGCGTAGGCAAAAGCCTTGTCACCTCCATGCTCGCCGTGACCGCGAACCGCATGGGCAAAAACGCCGCGATTTTAGACGCGGATATCACGGGTCCGTCCGTTCCCAAGTCGTTCGGCATAACAAAAAAAGCCGTCGGCAACGAGTTAGGTATTCTGCCTGTCCGCACCGAAACTGGCATTGAGATAATGTCTGTAAACCTTCTTTTGAAAAACGAAACAGACCCTGTCGTCTGGCGCGCCCCGATGATAACGGGCACGGTCAAGCAGTTCTGGAGCGACGTGCTCTGGAACGACATTGATTATATGTTTGTCGATATGCCGCCGGGAACAGGCGACATTCCGCTTACCGTTTTCCAGAGTATCCCGCTTGACGGTATCATCGTCGTGACCTCTCCGCAGGAGTTGGTGGGCATGATAGTTGAAAAAGCGGTAAAAATGGCAGAGCTGATGAACGTACCCGTTTTGGGCATAGTTGAAAACATGAGCTACTTCCAATGCCCCGAATGCGGCAAGCGCCACAGCGTGTTCGGCGAAAGCCACGTTGACGAAATAGCCGCAAGGTACAACACAAAGGTTCTTGCCAAGCTCCCCATAGACCCCGATCTGGCGGCAACGGTGGACGCGGGCAAGGTTGAGCAGTTTGAGGGCAGCTACCTTGACGACATCTTTGAAAAGCTTGGGTTAGAATAAAAAAGCAGCGTGACGCTGCACCCAATCCGCGCTTCATAACGAGCACAAATAATTATCTTTTGCTCCCGCATTCAAAACAGATAAAATGATTATTTACTTGTGCTTGTAGGGGCAAACCCATGTGTTCGCCCGGGAACCGACGTTTATTTCCCGTCCGATTGTCGATAGGAAACAAAACGTTTGATTCAGCGCCCCTATGTGCCCAAAGGTTAACGGCATATGGCTTTAAACGGCGCGCAAGACAAGATTGACAGTCAATTCCACATTCCATTTTCCACGTTCCACACTAAGTAAATTCCTTCCTTCAACTCCCGCATTTGACCGCGCCGTTGAAGGAAGCTTTATTTTTATAAATCGTTCAACAGATGCCGAAAGCGCTCATCGGCGCTTTCTAACGTTTCAAATGATTCTAATTTGTTAATTTTTTAAAATATAACGTTATAAGAAAAATCGTAGGAGCGACCACATTGGTCACTCCTACGAATATACGTTTAGTCATGTCGAATTGTATCGCCGGAAAACGTGTTTTCCTGCTAAAATCTCAGCTAAAACAAACATCTTGCGCACAGGCGAGCAATGCCCGCCACTGATACTGATTACGTTTTGTTACTTATATTACAGAAATTCTCCGTTGACAACAGCCTACGGCATTACGCTCGCCAAAACAGGTGTAGCTATCGCGAAATAAATCAGCAGCGACAGCGAGTCGCAGACCGTTGAAATGAGCGGATTTGCCATAACCGCAGGGTCAAAGCCTATTTTACTCGCCAAGAGCGGCAGGCTTGAGCCAACGACCTTAGCCATAATTATCGTACCGATAAGCGTAAGCGAAACCGTGAGCGAGATCATTATCGGGTCGCCCGGTCCCGAATAGGTGCGCAGATCGAAAAAGAGCAGCTTGAAGAAATTTGCCGTGGCAAGGGTTATGCCGCAGAGCACGGCGACGCGCACTTCCTTCCAAAGCACACTGAACATACTTTTGAATTCAATTTCGCCGAGTGAAAGGGCGCGTATGACAGATACCGACGCCTGCGAGCCCGCGTTGCCGCCCGAGCCCGTTATCATGGGAATGAAGGACGACAATATGATAAGCTGCGAAAGCACGGCGTCAAACGATGATATGATAGTGCTGGTGAAGGTCGCCGAAAGCATGAGGATAAGCAGCCACGGCACGCGCTTGCGGTAAATGCCGAAAACGCCTGTTTTCATATACGGCTTGTCCGAGGGCAGAACCGCCGCCATTTTCTCGATATCCTCTGTGGCTTCCTCCTGAATAACGTCGATTGCGTCGTCGATGGTTACTATTCCCACGGTGCGCTGCTCGTTATCTACTACGGGCAGAGCCAAAAAATCGTAATTTGAAAACATCTGAGCGACCTTTTCCTGGTCGTCAAGGGTGTGTACCGAAATGACATTTTCCTCCATCAAATCTCTTACAACGTCGTCGTCGTTGGCAAGCAGCAGGTCTTTTACCGTGGTTATGCCTATCAGCTTGTTGTTTTCGTCGTTGACATAGCAGGTGTAGATCGTTTCCTTGTCAACGCCCGTGCGCCTTATCCGCTTTATAGCCATTTCGGCGGTCATATCGGGGCGCAGCGAAATATACTCGGTCGTCATTATCGAGCCTGCGCTGTCCTCGGGATATTTCAAAAGCTCGTTTATCTGCTTGCGCATATCCTTGTCGGCGGTGCGCAGAATACGCTTTACAACGTTGGCGGGCATTTCCTCGATAAGGTCTACCGCGTCGTCTAAAAACAGCTCATCTACAACCTCTTTGAGCTCGCTGTCGGAAAAGCCGTGAATCAAAAATTTTTGTGTTTCCTCGTCCATTTCTACAAAGGTTTCAGCCGCCAACTCCTTTGGCAGCAGCCTGAACAAAATGGGCATTTTTTCGTCCTGTAATTCCTCGAACACCGCCGCGATGTCATACGGCATCATGGTGATGAGAATATCCCGAAGAGTCGCATATTTTTTGTCTTCGAGCAGTTTTTTTATGGTTTGCGTCAAGGTGACGTTAACCTGAACCATTATCTCTCCTCCTTTTTTGTCGGAAAGACGCGGCAACGGGTTTCGCGATTACTCAGGAGGCAAAATGAACGCAGCGCCTCCGCCTGTTTCCGCATCGCCCCGGAACTGCGCCTGTATTTCCGGCTGCGTCCATTAAAAATTCACCTCACAATAATTTCATAATGACTTATACTTTTGGTTATTGCCGCCGAATTCCGCAAGGCGGCACAGTATTATTTTATTCCAATTTTCCGGGGTTGTCAAGACGGATTGAATTTTCAAAATTGATTTCTGTGAAACAGTACTATCCGTTATTGACATCGCAATTTTATATTGCTATAATTAACAGACTCCAAAACGTTAAAGGGTGAAATAAATGAAAAAAATAACAGCCGTGTTTCTTGCGGCGGCTATAATATTCGCGCTGTGCTCCTGCGCGGTAAAAAACAGCGAGGAACGGAAAGCGCTTGAAAAAATCATGGCGGATAGCGGCTTCGGCGGAGTTATCTCGGTATGGGACGACGGCGAAACGCTCTGCGAAAACGCCTTCGGACCGTCGAATACCGAAGCGGCAGCCGAAAACAGAACAGATTCTCTATTCTGCGTCGGCTCGATTTCAAAGCAGTTCACGGCGGCGGCAGTCATGCTTCTGAGGGAGCGCGGTCTGCTGAGCGTTGACGACAGGCTTGGAAAATATTTTCCCGATTGTCCCTACGGCGATAGGGTAACGCTACACCAAATGCTTTGTATGCGCTCGGGTATCGCGGAATTTTACGATGTTACCGTCGATCGGTACAACATAATCGAAACACCTGCGGGAACGCTCAGAAAAACGGTGACAAACAGCGGCAGTGTTTCGGAAAACCGTGAAAAGCTGCAAAAATGGCTTTTTGAGCAGCCGCTCAGATACGAGCCGGGAAGCTGTTACGCGTATACAAACTCAAATTATTTTCTGCTTGCGCGTATAGTGGAGCTTGTGTCGGGCAAGGCGTATGAGGATTTTATCTGCGAGAATATTTTTCAGCCGCTCGAAATGAAAAGCTCGGGATTTATTGACCGTATGTACGGCGACCCGAGAATATCAAAGGGCTCTCACGAGGTCAAGACAGTCTATGTCGGTATAACAATGGGCTTGGGGGATATCATAACCTGCTCTGCCGATATGGGGCGCTGGCTGAACGCGCTCTGCGACGGCGGCATGATCTCAGACGAAAGCTTCAAAATGATGACCGAAAATTACAGCGGCAAGGAGGAGAATCCTTACGGCTACGGCTTGCAGCCCGACGGTAAGGGTGGCTGTTCGCACACGGGAGTGTTTGCCTCCTTCTACGCCTTTACATATATAAATCCCGGTGAAAGCTGCTGCCTGTTCGCCGTGACAAACGAGCAGGGCAGGCTGACCGAGGATATTTCGGCGATAAGCGCGAGGGTCCTCAAAAATGTAATGCCGTCCATATCCGCCACACATTATTGACGAACGGCTGAAAAGGTGATATACTTTTGACTGTGAATTTTTTTAAATGAAAGGAAGTTATTCCATGTATGTAACTTGTTTGGATTTAGAGGGCGTTCTTGTCCCCGAGATTTGGATAGCGTTTGCCGAGGCTTCGGGCATTCCCGAGCTTAAAAGAACGACCCGCGACGAGCCCGACTACAACAAGCTGATGAACTACCGCCTTAACATTTTAAGAGAGCACGGCTTGGGCTTGAAGGAGATTCAGGACGTGATTTCTACGATAGACCCCATGGAGGGCGCGAAGGAGTTCCTTGATGAGCTTCGTTCGGTCTGCCAGGTAATAATTCTCAGCGATACCTTTTCACAGTTTGCGGCTCCGCTTATGAAAAAGCTGGGTATGCCCACGATTTTCTGCAACGAGCTTGTCGTCGGCGAGGACGGCATGATAACGGGCTTTAAAATGCGCTGCGAAAAATCAAAGTATACCACGATAAAGGCGCTGCAGTCCTGCGGCTTTGAAACGATAGCGAGCGGCGACAGCTACAACGATTTGGGCATGATAAACGCAAGCAAGGCGGGCTTCCTGTTCAAAAGCCCCGATAAAATCAAACAGGATAACCCGAATCTGCCCGCGTTTGAAACATACGACGAGCTTTTGGCAGCGATAAAGAAAGAGCTCGTTTAATTTAGTGTGAAGTGTTGGGAGTGGAGTGGACAGTTGACAGGTGTCGCTCCGCTCCGATTTATAATGCTGTGAGATTTGACGGCTGACTGTTGCCACGGGAGGGCAGTCCGCGCTTCTTAACGTCATAAAAAACTTCCTCCAATTCCTGCGGTCGGCTGAGCCGACAGTCAGTCCGCGCTCCTTAACGTAATAAAAAACCTTTCTCCAATTCCCGCGCTAAAACGCGACGTTGAAGGAAGGTTTTAATTATATAAAGTGTTTAATAGGCGCCCTGCCCTCCCGTGGCAACGGGCGCCCGAAAGGGAGCCGCTTGTCAGCGACTCCCTTTCGGATTTAGAAGTTTTGAAATTAACGTGAAAAACGTGGATAGCGTAATTAAAATGCAGTGTTTTTTCGTTAAGCCTCTTAGCCAACCTGAGCGTCGGCGGTGTCGCCGAAGAAGTTGAATCTGAAAAGCTTGCTTTCATCGTTCTTGTTGTCACAGAAGATGCTCGCCTCGGCAATCTTGCCGCCTTCGATAAGCTTGGTCAAGCCTACAAGCTGGCAAAGCTTTGATTTAAGGTTGAGTTTGTCGCCTTCTGTTGTTACAAGGTATACGTTGCCCTCGCAGGTATCAAGCACGGCGAGGAACTCTGTTGCTCGGTTAGTCTTTTTATTATCTCCGTTTTGTCATCGAGCCGACCGATAAATATTTCGTGCGCCATTTACCATTTGGCAAATCATGATTTAATATCAGCCGTTTGTTATTCAATTGTAACTGCAGTTGCTTTGGTGAATAAAGCCGATCGTCAGGCGGACTGTTTACCTGACAGTCATTATTATACTCAGTTTTTCGGAAAAGTCAACAATTATTTTGCTTGTGATTTGTGCAAGACGCTGTTTTAATATCAATTATCGCCAATTATAATACCAATAATTTGTGCACAATGCGCATATAAATTAAACCGAGGCTTTTGCGCAAAAAACAGCCTGTCCCGTTTTTTGGGCAAACGATATAAATAAACAGGCTTTTCAAAAAAATCAAAGTATGCTTTTAACGAAGTTAAAAACAGGGATATCCGTAAAAACGCGCTATCCCGGCATAAAGCCTGTCTTTTTCGTATCGTTTTCGCACGATGGCACAGTGCGACACGAAAATCAATTTTCAAATAACATGAGCGACAAGGCGCTCAATTCATGCCGTTTTACGGCAATTCACGGCGAAGCCAATTCATGTCCAATGGACAATTCATTCCAGACGGTAAGGTATGATAATATCTCAAATGTCGGAATCAACGGAAAACTCCGATGCAGGGATGAATTGTTGCTCCGCAACGTGAATTTACTGCGTAATGAATTGTGCCAAAGTCACATGAATTGCCGCTTTGCGGCATGTTTATTGCCGTGGCGACACGAAAATATAAATTGACAAACTCACGCGCGGTTGTTACAATATAAAATATAAAATGAAACTACAGATACAGAGGTGCTTACCGTGAAACGTGAAAACTATGCCATGCTGTGCGACTTTTACGAGTTTACCATGGCGAACGGATATTTTAAGAGCGGCTTTTATAAGCAGAACGTATATTTTGACGTGTTCTTTCGCAAGGTTCCCGATAACGGCGGCTTTGCCGTGGCTGCGGGGCTTGAACAGGTTATCGAATATATTAAGGAGCTTCACTTTGAGGACAGGGATATCGAATATCTGCGCCGAAAGGGTATTTTTGACGAGGGTTTTCTGAGATATCTTGCGGATTTTAAATTCAGCGGCGACATTTACGCGGTGCCCGAGGGCACTCCCGTTTTCCCGAACGAGCCGATTATGACTATTAAGGCTCCCGCTATCGAGGCGCAGCTTATCGAAACCTTTGTGCTGCTCAGCTTGAATCATCAGACGCTTATCGCGACAAAGGCAAACAGAATAGTTCGCGCGGCTCAGGGCAGGGCTGTGCTTGAATTCGGCTCGCGCAGAGCGCAGGGAGCCTCGGGCGCTATCCTCGGAGCGAGGGCGGCTTATATCGGCGGCTGTACCGGAACCGCTTGCACGCTGACCGAAGAGCTTTACGGCGTTCCCGCGGGCGGCACAATGGCTCATTCATGGATCCAGATGTTCGACAGCGAGTATGACGCGTTCAAGGCGTACTGCGAGCTTTATCCCGACAACCCGACTTTGTTGGTGGACACCTACAACACTTTGAAAAGCGGAATACCGAACGCGATAAAGGTCTTTAAAGAGGTTCTGCTTCCTCAGGGCAAAACAAAATGCGCCATTCGTCTGGATTCGGGCGACATTTCGTATATCTCAAAAAAAGCGCGTAAAATGCTCGACGAAGCAGGACTGACAGAGTGTACGATAACAGCCTCAAACGCTCTTGACGAGAATCTTATCCGCGACCTGATGATGCAGGGCGCGTGTGTTGATACCTTCGGCGTGGGCGAGCGGCTGATAACCTCAGCGAGATCTCCTGTTTTCGACGGAGTTTATAAGCTTGTTGCAGTTGAGGACGAGAGCGGCGAGATCGTGCCGAAAATCAAGGTGAGCGAGAACACCGCAAAAATCACGAATCCGCACTTCAAAAAGCTTTACCGCTACTATGACAGGGAGAGCGGAAAGGCGCTTGCCGACGAGCTTTGTGTTTACGATGAAACGGTGAACGACAGCCTACCGCACACTATCTTTGACCCCAACGCCACATGGAAAACAAAAACCCTAACCGATTTCACGGCGAGAGAGCTGCTTGTGCCGGTTTTTAAGAACGGCGAATGTGTGTATGAATGTCCCGGAATCGGGGAAATAGCGTCGTATTGCCGCGAACAGACAGATTTGCTGTGGGACGAGGTAAAGCGGTTTGAAAATCCGCATACATATTATGTTGACCTGTCGCGCAAGCTGTATGAGATAAAGAATATTCTGCTGAGCGTGTACGGAATGTAAAGGCAACACCGCACAATTTGCGGCGCACGCCTTGCTTGAAGCTTGTTCCGTCAAACTGTCTAAAAAATTTCAGCGAGGCGTTAACCTTACCTCAATTTATATGTACAATCTGACGAAAAATCTTACTTCGTGATCCGCACACCATAATTATGCGGTATTGCCTAAAAACGTTTCCAAAAATATTGACAATAATCTGCGCAAATGGTATAATATCTACAACTGAGCAGGCGAAAGATAATGAACCGTTTGGTTTACTTGGAGCCGGGTCAAAACGACAGCGGATAATTCCGCGGGACAGAAAATTATTTATTTTGCTGTTCCGCGGTTTTTTTCATATTATCAAGCTTTTCTATATATACATAATATATGATTCACGGTTCGGAGGTGTATTGAATGAAAAGGGGAAACAGCCCCAAGGATATCGCCGTCAGGGTGTCGGCTGTCGGAATGGCGGCGAACATTCTTCTGACGCTCTTTAAGCTTGTTGCGGGAACCGTCGGTCACTCGGGCGCGATGATCAGTGACGCTGTTCACTCCGCCTCGGACGTTTTCAGCGGGCTGATAGTTATTTTCGGAGTCCGTTTTTCCTCAAAGGAGTCCGACCGTCATCACCCTTACGGTCATGAGCGCTTTGAGTGCGTTACGGCTATCCTGCTCTCGGGGCTTCTGATTTTTGCGGGAGGAGGTATCGGATTTGCCGCGCTTCAAAGCATTATTACAGGGGATTATGCCGAGAATCCCGTCAAGGGCTGGCTACCGCTTATAGCGGCGGTCACGTCGGTCATCGTAAAAGAGGGTATGTTCTGGTACACAAAAATCAACGCCGATAAAATCAAATCATCTGCTTTGGCTGCCGAGGCTTGGCACCACAGGAGCGACGCGCTTTCGTCCATCGGTGCGATAATCGGTATAGGCGGCGCGAAGTTAGGCTTTCCGATTTTAGATCCGATTGCCGGAATCATCATCTGCCTTTTCATCTTTAAGGTTGCCTATGATATATTCAGGGACGCCGTTGACAGAATGGTTGACCATTGCTGCGACCCCGAAACAGAGGAAAACATAAGACTTAGAGCGGAAAAAGTTGAGGGTGTGGCGAACGTCGATTTGCTGCGGACGAGAGTTTTCGGCAGTAAAATCTACGTGGATATCGAAATCGGTGTTGACGGCGAGCTTTCTGTCAGGGAGGCTCACCAAATTTCCGAGAATGTTCACAACGCGGTCGAGAATAATTTTCCCGACGTTAAGCACATCATGGTACACGTCAATCCGTTTGACGAAGAAAAATAAAATAACAAATTAACGAAAACAAGGAACCGCCGGCTGTCGGAATATGATCCGAAAGTCGGCGGCTTTTAAATTATTATAAATTTTCTTCCTCGATGATCTCCTTAATAAGCTCGCGCTCGTCCATGTGGTACTTTACGCCTCTGAGCTCCTGATAGTCCTCGTGACCCTTGCCTGCAAGCACCACGATATCGCCCGGCTCGGCGTTCAGCATACAATATCTTATGGCTTCCTTGCGGTTTGGCACGACAACATATTTTCCGTCGGTTTTGTGTATGCCCGTCTTGATGTCCTCGATAATGTCGTTCACGTCCTCAAACCGGGAATTGTCCTCGGTGATGACCGACAGGTCGCTGAGTCTTCCGGAGGTCTCGCCCATCTCGTAGCGGCGCACCTTGGGACGGTTTCCGCCCGCGCCGAACAGGGTTATCAGGCGGTGCGGCTTATACTCCCTGAGAGTGGTAAGCACGTTTTCCATTGAAAGCGCGTTGTGGGCGTAGTCGATAAGCAGACTGTATTCCCCGGGAACCTTTACGGGCTCTACCCTGCCTTTGACGTGAGCGACCTTCAAGCCGTCGTAAATCGCGCTGTCGGGAACGTCAAAAAAGCTGACCGCGCTGATTGCCGCCAAAGCGTTGTAAACGTTGAAAATACCGGGTACGCCAACGTCAAGGGAAAGAGATTTGTCACCCGCGGTTTCAAAGTGTACGCCTATGAAGCCGCCTTCGGAAAGCAAATGCTCGCTGACCGCGCGGAGACGGGCGTTTTCCGAAAAGCCGAAGGTGTAAAGTTCGCCCTTGAAATCCTTTGTTACCTCGCGGTAAACAGGGTCGTCGCAGTTTGCCGCCGCGTTTCTGACCTGTCTGAACAGAAGGCTCTTGCAGAAAAGGTATTCTTCCATATCCTTGTGCTCGACGCCGCCGATATGGTCGTTGGAAAAGTTTGTGAACACGCCTACGTCAAACGTAATGCCCGCGAGTCTGTTGTGCTTCAGCCCGATAGAGGACGCTTCGATGACCATCGCTTTGCAGCCCGCGTTCAGCATATCGCGCATGGCTTTTTGGATCTCGTAGCTTTCGGGCGTGGTGTTGTCGGTTTTGTATGTTTTTCCGCCGTACACTATGCCCAGCGTGCCGATCGTGCCCGTTTTGATTCCCGCGCGTTCAAAAATCCCCGCTATCATCGCGGCGGTCGTGGTTTTGCCCTTGGTGCCGGTGATAGCGACGGTCTTTAGCTCGCGGTCGGGATGGCCGAAAAGCTCCGCGCTCATAAGCGCAAGCGCCTTGCGGGTGTCCTCCACCTTTACGACGGCAACGCTTGAAGGCACTTCAAAATCGAGCTCGTCGCAGATGATAAGCGCCTCCGCGCCCTTTTCAACGGCTGACTGTGCAAAGCGGTGACCGTCGGAGGAATATCCTTTAAGACAGACAAAAGCGGTGCCGGGAGCCGCCTTGCGCGAGTCGTAGACAATATCGCGGATTTCGATATCGCCTCCGATTAAAAACCTGTGATCTGTATTTGTTAAAAGCTGAGTCAGTTTCATTTGTTGAGCTCCTTTTCGGTAGTAGTTAATGAGCGGCAAACGCGCACAAATAATGCCGCTGCAGAGCACTTAGCTTTGTCGGGAAGCCCCGCAGCTATATTGATTATAGCAAGTTTTACCTTTGATTACAAGGCGGGCTGAAAATTTTCCGTAAACTTTTCCCGAGCCGGAAAACCTGCTTGCCGCTTTAAAAAAGGTAAAATTGTGGTGCCCGGGACAGCGTTTACAATATGTTGTGCTCTGTGTAATTTTACTAAAAAAGTCGCTTATGCCCGTTTTTCGGACTATTGGTGAAAATTAACCAAAAATTTCAAACAAATTTTTTCACACTAAAAAAAACAAGGGGTTTCGGGAGCATTAATGGGGCATTTATATCAATTAAATCAGTTCGAGTTAGGCAGTTTGCACAAATACATAATGGTCAAAATCAACAAATTGAAGACCGTAAAATCGTGAAACTGCACAATTTATGGAAAATTACAGGTAATAATGCACAAAAAGTTAAAGCAAAATTAACAAGTTAGATAAAAAGTACAAAAGTAGTTGAAATTTGCTGACTTTTTTGATATCATTTAATTAGTGGAACAGAGAGTTGTTTGTGCAATTTGCTCCATTAAACAAAATAATTTTTAGAAAGAAGGATATTCCAATGAAAAAAGTTCTCGCCATTATTTTGGCAGGCATGGTAACAGCAACCGCGTTCGCAGGCTGCGGCGGCTCCGGCGGTGGTTCTACGGCTTCCGGCAGTGAATCGGCAGCTTCAGGTTCAGAGTCAAAGGCCGACGGCGGTGCGACGATCGACGCCAACTGGCCCGACGCTTCCATGTTCGGCGACGAAACCGACATCGACCTCAAGGTTTGGGCTCCCGACGCTGCAGTTGAACTGGTTAAAAAGCAGGTTGAGGAATTCAAAAAGCACTATTCCGAAGTTAAGTTCAAGAACATCGAAGTTCGTGCTCAGGGTGAGTCTGATGCTGCGACCAATATGATCAAGGACCCCGAAAAGGGCGCTGACGTATTCGGTTTCCCGAGTGACCAGCTCGACAAGCTGTTGGCAGCTCAGGTTCTTTCTCCCGTTGCCAAGGGCTTTGTAAGCACGATCGAGGCTAACAACGCAGAAAAGCCCGTTGTTGCCGCAAAGGAAGGCGACAGCCTTTACGCTTATCCCGAAACAAACGACAACGGCTACTATCTCGTATATGACAACACCGTTGTTACCGCAGACGACGCCAAGACGTTTGAAGGCGTTCTTGAAGCGTGCAAAAAGGCGGGCAAGCAGTTCGTTATGGACGCCGGCAACGGCTTCTATTCCTGCACATTTGCTTTCACCGGCGGCGCTTTGATCGACGGCTTTGAAGCAGACGGCGCAACCCAGAAATTCGTTGATTACAACGAGGATACTGTTGTTAAGACCCTCATGGCTTTTGCTAAGCTTATGAAGACCTACAAGGGCACATTCACCTCTCAGGACGTTGCCAACATCTCTGCCGGCTTTAAGAACGGAAAGGTTGCCGCAGGCGTTGACGGAACATGGGATTCCAATGGTAACAAGGACGCACTCGGCGACAAGTTCGGCGCCGCCAAGCTGCCCACTATCAAGGTTGGCAATGAAGACAAGCAGCTTATCTCCCTGTTCGGTTACAAGTACATCGGCGTTAACGCTCGTACAAAGTTCCAGAGATCCGCTCAGATCCTTGCTTACTACCTGACCGGTCAGGATTGCCAGACTCAGAGAGCTGAGACTCTCGGCTGGGGTCCCTCCAACACCAAGGCTATGGAAGCTGTAAGCAGCGATCCCATCATTCAGGCTGTATCCGCTCAGTCCCAGAACGCTGTTCCTCAGGTTAAGATCGCCGGAACATTCTGGACCTCTATGGGTACTCTCGGCAGCGAGATGTACAAGGACGGCTGGAATCCCGATGACGAGGCAGCAACAAAGTCTTTGTGGGAAAAGGTTGTAGCTCAGATCAGAGACGAATAATCTCTGCGCAAGCTGACTTTTAAGCAAAATACAATAAAGGGCGCCCCCGCTGCGGGGCGCCCCGGAAAGTTCCTGATTTACGTTTTCTGTACACCAAACGAATAATGTTTTTTATTATATGGGAAACGTAAAAGGCATTATTAGTTTGGTGTAAAGCGCTTGCCGGCTCCGATTGCACAAACACGCCGCAAGGCAATACATCGGCAGACGCTATATAATAAAGAGAGATATCAGACTTTTTAAAGGAGAGCTATATGACATACGTTGAATACAAACAGCTCAGTCCGTTACAAAGGTTCGCTCACAGGTTTAAAAACGCTATGAAAAACCTGCCCCGCGCAATCGGCAGATTTTTTAAGCTGATAGGAAGGGCAATTGTCCGTTTCTTTGTCGGAATAGGCAAAGGCTTCAAGAACTACGGCACTACCTTTGTCAAGGGTGATTGGGCAACAAAACTTTCTTATGTTATTTTCGGCTTTGGCGATATACATAAGGGTAAAATCTATAAGGGTGTTCTTTACCTGCTTGTAGAGATTCTGTACTTTGCATTTATGATTGTATTCGGCTTTGACAAGCTGTACTGGCTGCCGACTCTCGGTATCCATGAGCGTCAGGTTGTGTACGATGATATGGGATTCCCGCATGAAACTCCCGGTCAGAATTCAATGCTGCTCCTGCTTTACGGCACGCTTACGGTGGTTGTAACAATCGTTGTTTTCGCGGTATATATCTCCAACATCAAGGATGCCTACCGTCATCAGGTCATGAGAGAAAACGGCGAAAAGCCCACAACCTTAAAGCAGGACGCTCGTGACTATCTCGACGGAAAGTACCACATCACACTTCTTTCCTTCCCGATTTTGATGATCGGCGTTTTCAATATTCTCCCGCTGATCTTCATGATTTTGATTGCGTTCACCAACTACGACGGCGGAAAGCACAACGTTCTGTTCGACTGGGTCGGACTTGACAACTTCGGCAATCTGTTCAATGTTGTTAACAGCGCGGCAAAGGCGAAGACCTTCTTCGGCGTTGCGGGCTGGACGCTGGTTTGGGCTATTGCCGCAACCTTCTCCAACTACATTCTCGGTATGATCGTTGCTTTGATGATCAACAAAAAGGGTATCAAGCTCAAGAGCGTTTTCAGAACCCTGTTTGTTATCACGATCGCTGTTCCCCAGTTCGTATCTTTGCTCCTTATGAGCCAGATGCTCACTCAGGAAGGCGCGTTCAACATCTTGCTCGGTTTGATTTCCGGAACAAATCCAAAAATCGACTTCCTTGGCGGCAGCGCGCTGTCGGCGAGGCTGACGGTAATCATTATTAACTGTTGGGTAGGTATTCCGTACACGATTCTGTCAATGTCGGGTATTTTGATGAATATTCCCGAAGACTTGTATGAGTCGGCGCGTATCGACGGTGCGTCGCCGTTCAAGACGTTTACAAAGATCACCCTTCCCTATATGATCTTTGTTACCACCCCGCAGCTCATCACCCAGTTCGTCGGCAATATCAACAACTTCAACGTTATCTTCCTGTTGACAGGCGGCAGACCCTCCAATCCCGAATACTTCGGAGCGGGCGACACCGATATCCTTGTAACATGGCTTTACAACCTGTCGATGGGTGACAAGAAGGACTATGGTTTAGCGTCGGCAATAGGTATTTTGGTATTTATCATCTGCGCTACCTTGTCACTGATTGTTTACAACAATTCTAAATCTATGAAGGATGAGGAGGCGTTCTCATGATTAAAAGTTATAAGCTGAGACGGCACATTTCCAACGCCCTCATTTATTTGATTCTCGGAGTAATGTGTATTATTTGGATCGCACCGTTCGTTTATTTGCTGCTGCACTCGCTGCGCGCTGACGGAGCTGCTGTAAGTAACGGTGAGCTTCTTCCCGAATGGTACACCTTCCAGAATTACATCGATCTTTTCTCGGGAACCGGCTCATCTACTCTGAACTTCCCGAAGTGGTTCCTTAACACATTTATAGTTGCCTGCTTCAGTTGCGTTATCTCGACCATCTCGGTATTGGCGGTTTCCTACTCTTTCAGCCGTCTGCGTTTCGGTATGCGTAAAAAGCTGATGAACATTGCGATGATTCTCGGTATGTTCCCCGGATTCATGACCATGATCGCCATGTACTATCTGCTCAAAATCATGGGTCTTGACGGCAACCTTATAGCGCTCGTTCTTTGCTACAGCTGCGGCGCCGGCTTGGGATTCCAGATTTCAAAGGGATTCTTCGACACCATTCCGCGCGCGCTCGACGAAGCTGCGACCATCGACGGCGCGACCAAAAACCAGATCTTCTGGAAAATCATCCTTCCGATGTCAAAGCCGATCGTTGTTTACACCGTATTGACCGCTTTCATCGGACCTTGGACAGACTTTATTCTCGCTAAGATCATCATGGGCGACATTCAGGAAAATTATACTGTTGCCATCGGTCTGCAGCTCATGATCGACTTGGATCATAAGACAACATGGTTCCAGGAATTCTTGGCCGGCTCGGTTGTTGTTGCCGTTCCGATCACACTTCTCTTCCTCAAGATGCAGAAGTATTATGTCGGCGGTGTTACAGCCGGTGGTGTTAAGGGTTAATGCCCGTTTCACACACAAATTTATAAGCTCAATCCGGGGCGGCAGTCTGTGGCTGCCGCCCTAATTGAATAAAACAGTGCGAAAGCACGCTTCCTATAGGGAAATGTTATGAAAAAGTTATTATCCTTTATTTTGTGCGCGGCGCTGTTGGGCAGCTGTGTTTTGGCAGGCTGCGGTACCGACAGCTCAAAAACCGAAGGCTCGGAAAAATCGGGTTCGGGCACGGCTTCGACCGCTGACAGCGGCGAAAAGGTCGAAGATCCCGTAGCCGGCGGCAAAGCGGTTGCGTCAACTGACAAATACCGCAATGTTTATCAGATATTCACGCAATCCTTCTGCGATTCCGACAAAGATGGAATAGGCGACTTTAAGGGGATCATTTCTCAGCTTGATTATCTGAACGATGGCAAGCCCGGCGAAGGCAGCGACCTCGGCGTGGACGCACTTTGGATGACTCCCATTAATCCGTCCGAATCCTATCACAAATACAGTGTTGAGGATTATTACGATGTAGACAAAAGTTTTGGTACTCTTGATGATTTCGACAAGTTAGTTGAGGAATGTCACAGCAGAGGCATCAACGTCATTCTTGATTTGGTGCTGAACCACATTTCCAACAAAAACCCGCTATTTGCAGAGGCGTGTGAGGAGGTCAAGCAGGGCAAGCTTGACGGCAAGGCTCAGTATTTTGAGTTCCATGAGGAGGGCTATTACGGCGGCGACGTACAGACCATCAAGGTCGGCGACTACGTTTGCGAGGCTAACTTCTCCGACACCATGCCCGAGTGGAACCTGACCTCGGAAAAAACCAAGGAGGAATTCACAAAGATCGCCAAGTTCTGGCTTGACCGCGGAGTTGACGGCTTCCGCCTTGACGCTGTCAAATATTTCAACAACAAGCATACCGACGGCGTGGAGTTCCTGAAATGGTTTGTTGACACCTGCAGAGGAATCAAATCCGATGTTTACTTAGTAGGTGAGGAATGGTCGGACGACACCGATATCGTTGATATGTACAAGAGCGGCATCGACAGCCTGTTCGCGTTCCGCTTCGCGCAGAGCTCGGGCGATATCATTCAGAACATGGCGATGGGCAAAGGCGAGACTCTTATCAAGAAGTTCACTTCCTATGATAAAAAGATGAGCGAGGCGAATCCCGCCTACATCAACGCGATGTTCCTCTCGAACCACGACCAGGCCCGAATCGCGAATTCGCTCCGGGGCAAAGGGCTTGCAACCGAGAAATTCGCCGCGAATATCTATATGCTTGTTCCCGGCAACTCATTCACCTACTACGGCGAGGAGATCGGAATGGAGGCTCCCGACACAGACAGCGACAAATGGTACAGGCTTCCTATGGTTTTTGACAGCGACAATCCGCAGTCAATCACGGTTGACGGAAATTCCGCTCCCGAACAGCCCGAAGACGGCGGCGTTAAGCAGCAGCTTGCCGACGAAGATTCGCTTCTCAACCACTATCGCCGTATCATAAATGTCAAGCTGCAAATTCCCGAGATCGCAAGGGGCAGGATCACATCGCAGCAAACCTTCGGCGACAAGGAAATTGGCGCTTACTACATTGAAAAGGACGGAGTAAAGCTCCTTGTTATCCACAATTTCAGCCCGGATGATTCAAAAACCCTTGAAATAACCTCCGAAATGCTCCCCAACGCGAAGGTTCGAGCGGACTTCCTCGGCTCGGTCAAGGATAATCACCTGACTGTAAAGGACGGAAAAATCACAATGCCCGCGCTGTCGTCGGTCGTACTCGGCTCCGGCGAATGATAAGCGGCAAAATATACAAAAGCGTGCCCGGACAAAATAGCGTAAAGCAACAAATTTATTGCATATTTAGCTTGTTATTGATAAAAATTACCTAAAAATATCTTGACACAACATATTATTTATGGTATCATCATCAATAGAGGGATTACGCTTTTGCGGCAATTCAAATGTATATTTATGAGGTGTGTTATGGACATTAAAATGCTTTCAAAAAGATACAGTACTCCGATGTATGTTAAGGTTATCGGAACAATTCTTTTCCCCGCCACGGTAATTTTGATGATGGTTTTGCCCGTGTTTGAGCTGATTCCGCAGGAACAGTATATCAACGTGTTTAACCTTCAGGGCGTTGCAAACGGTCCGTATGACGCGACACAGTACACCATGTTTACCATGATGGAAAACGACTACGGCACTGGTCTTGCCATGGGTATCATGCTTACGCAGTGCATTCTTGCTGTAATTGCAGGCGTTCTTCTTCTCTACGTCAACAGACCTAAGATCGCTGCCATTCCTGCGGCGCTTATATTCTGGACGATCATTTTCTCGGTATTTAGAGCCCGTTTGACAGCAAATAACCCGACTGTTCCCGCAAAGCTCTACAAAGGTCACGAGTTCTGGACAGAAATAGCTAAGAGCGGTCACCCGGTAAACGGAAGTCCCGACAGTGCAACGGGTTTTGTACAACAGTACACCCGCGACGGACAGAATTATATCTTCCGTTATCTCGGCGATTACTGGATGCTCTGGGTTTGCGGTGTCATTCTTATAGCGTTCATTATCTTCGCTATCGTTAAGACAAAGACTCTCATTGAAAAGAATAAATAAGATCACCCCGAAAGCACCGTCGTGAGGCGGTGCTTTTTTGGCAGTTGACCGCTGACAACGGAGAATAACAATAAAATTAAAAAATATTTTCATAAAAGAAAAATTCCCTATTGACAAACGAATTTTGTTAGTTTATAATGTTTAAGACTGAACATGGAATAAGTGCGCCCTTTTATAGGTACGGGCGCGGCTGCATTTCAGTCGGCTTATCAATTCTTAATACTTGAGAAAGGAGGAAAAACATGCCTACTTTTAACCAGCTGGTACGTAAGGGCAGAGAGGTTTCTGAAAAAAAGGCTAAGGCGCCCGCTCTGTTGAAGGGCTGGAACTCAAAGAAAAGAGTCGCCATCAACCAGAACTCACCTCAAAAAAGAGGAGTCTGCACAGCCGTAAAAACAGCCACACCTAAAAAGCCTAACTCGGCGCTCAGAAAGATTGCCAGAGTAAGACTTTCAAACGGTATTGAAGTCAGTTCCTACATTCCCGGCGTAGGCCACAACCTTCAGGAGCACAGCGTTGTTCTTATCCGCGGCGGACGTGTAAAGGATCTCCCCGGTGTGCGTTACCACATTGTCCGCGGCACACTTGACGCGCAGGGCGTAAACGGTCGTATGCAGAGCCGTTCAAAATACGGCGCTAAGCGTCCGAAGAAAAAATAAGGAATTGACAAAGCTCTCTTAACTTAAATAATTAAGTTCTGCTATGCGGCAGGAACATTTCTATAAATATGCGCAACCGCGCGAGACGGAGGTTCTTGTTGGCATACGGGAGTTTGTCGCTTTCGAGTACCTATGATATCTCAATTATTGTGAAGGAGGGAAGCAAAGTGCCAAGAAGAGGTTCTATCAAGAAGAGGTTCTATTGCGAAGCGTGACGTATTACCCGATCCGCTTTATAATTCAAAACTTGTGACCCGTCTCATCAACAATATCATGTACGACGGCAAAAAGGGCGTTGCCCAGAAAATTGTTTACGGCGCGTTTGATATTATTGCAGAGAAAACGGGCAACAACCCGCTTGAGGTTTTTGAGCAGGCTATGGAGAACGTAATGCCTGTTCTCGAGGTTAAGGCCCGTCGTGTAGGCGGCGCCACCTATCAGGTTCCTATGGAGGTTCGTCCGGAAAGACGCCAGACACTCGGCTTACGCTGGATCTCAACCTACTCAAGATCCAGAAGTGAAAAGACCATGAAGGAGAGACTCGCGGGCGAGATCCTCGACGCAAACAACGGCGCCGGCGGCGCATTCAAAAAGCGCGAGGATACCCACAAGATGGCAGAGGCCAACAAGGCTTTCGCCCACTACAGATGGTAATAAGGCTCAGATCTGCATCTGCGTTAAGCCGCATAACTGCGGCATAAGTATAAAATATATAATAAACGCAGATTCGACAGAGCCGCACATCGACCGTGTAATTTTAGGAGGTATTTATGCCAAGACAGGTATCACTTGAACAAACAAGAAATATCGGCATCATGGCTCACATCGACGCCGGTAAGACTACCACAACTGAGCGTATCCTGTATTATACCGGCGTAAACCATAAGATTGGAGAGACCCACGACGGCGCGTCCACAATGGACTGGATGGCGCAGGAAAAAGAGCGCGGTATCACCATTACCTCTGCTGCTACAACTGCTTTCTGGGAAGGCAGCAAGCATCAGTATAAAAAACACAGAATCAACATCATCGACACCCCCGGCCACGTTGACTTTACAGTAGAGGTTGAGCGTTCGCTGCGTGTGCTCGACGGTTCTGTTACGGTTCTCTGCGCTAAGGGCGGCGTTGAGCCTCAGTCCGAGACTGTATGGCGTCAGGCTGACAACTACGGCGTTCCGAGAATGGTTTACGTTAACAAAATGGACATCATGGGCGCTGATTTTTACCATGTTGTGCAGATGATGAAGGATAGGCTTAAATGTAACGCTGTGCCGATTCAGCTTCCTATCGGCTCCGAGAGCGATTTCACCGGAATCATTGACCTTGTTACAATGAAGGCTGAAATATATCACAACGAGGACGGCACAGATTATTCGGAGGAAGATATCCCCGAGCATATGCAGGCGCTTGCCGAGGAGTACCGCGAAAAGCTCATCGAATCCGTTGCGGAGCTTGATGACGAGCTTATGGAGAAGTTCTTCGGCGGCGAGGAGATCACCATTGACGAGATCAAGGCTGTAATAAGAAAAGCCACGATCGAGAACACGATGGTTCCCGTAACCTGCGGCTCATCCTACCGCAACAAGGGCGTTCAGATGATGCTCGACGCGGTGATCGACTATATGCCCGCACCTACGGACATTCCCGCTATCAAGGGTACAAACCCCGAAACGGACGAGGAAGAGGACAGGCCCGCATCTGACGACGAGCCGTTTGCGGCTCTCGCGTTCAAGATCGCGACCGACCCCTTTGTGGGCAAGCTCTGCTTCTTCCGCGTATATTCCGGCAAGGTCAACGCCGGTACAACCGTATTCAACTCTGTCAAGGGCAACAGAGAGCGTCTCGGACGTATTCTCCAGATGCACGCCAACGACAGAAAGGATATAGAGTGCTGCTACTCCGGCGACATCGCCGCAGCGGTAGGCTTAAAGAACACAACCACAGGCGATACTCTCTGCGACGAAAAGCACCCGATCGTTCTCGAATCGATGGAATTTCCGGAGCCTGTTATCCGCGTAGCCATCGAGCCCAAGACCAAAGCAGGTCAGGAGAAAATGGGTATCGCTCTCGCAAAGTTAGCCGAGGAAGACCCCACCTTCAAGGCTTACACCGACGAGGAAACGGGTCAGACTATCATCGCCGGTATGGGTGAGCTGCACCTTGAGATCATCGTTGACCGCCTTCTCCGCGAGTTTAAGGTAGAGGCGAACATCGGCGCTCCGCAGGTTGCCTACAAAGAGACTATCCGCAAGGAAGCGAGCGTTGACGAGAAATACGCACGTCAGTCAGGCGGTAAGGGACAGTACGGTCACGTTAAAATCAACGTGTTCCCCAACAAAGACAACGGCTACGAGTTTGTCAACTCTGTTGTCGGCGGCGCTATTCCCAAGGAATATATCCCCGCTGTTGACCAGGGTATTCAGGGCGCAATGCTCAGCGGCGTTGTAGCAGGCTACAACGTTGTAGATGTTAAGGTCGAGCTTTACGACGGCTCTTATCACGAGGTTGACTCATCTGAAATGGCGTTTAAGATCGCCGGTTCAATGGCGTTCAAGAGCGCTATGAAGAAGGCTGATCCCGTTCTGCTCGAACCGATCATGAAGGTTTCCGTAATCACTCCCGAGGAGTACCTCGGCGACGTTATCGGCGACCTCAACAGCCGCCGCGGTATGATCCAGAGCATGGAGGCAGACAACGGCGTTCAGCGCGTTATAGCCCATGTTCCGCTTTCCGAAATGTTCGGCTACGCCACCGATATGCGTTCCAAGACACAGGGACGCGGTCAGTATGTAATGGAGCCCGACACCTACGCCGAGGTTCCCAAGAACATCGCCGAAAAGATCATGAGCGAGCGCAACAAGAGAGATTGATCAGATCTCCGCAAATAACCACAATTAATACTTTAAAAATATATTGATTTTTTCATTAATTTTTGGTACAATAATTATTAAAATATTGTAAATCTTCATTTACATGACTTAAGGAGGAAAATTTCCCATGGCAAGAGAAAAGTTTGAAAGAAATAAGCCGCACGTAAACATTGGTACAATCGGTCACGTTGACCACGGCAAGACCACTCTGACCGCTGCTATCACAAAGGTTCTCGCTCTTGAGGGCGACGCTGCTTTTGTTGACTACGCTAACATTGATAAGGCTCCCGAAGAGAGAGAGCGCGGTATCACAATCAACACCGCTCACGTTGAGTACGAGACCTCTAAGCGTCACTATGCTCACGTTGACTGCCCCGGCCACGCCGACTACGTTAAGAACATGATCACCGGTGCTGCTCAGATGGACGGCGCTATCCTTGTTGTTTCCGCTGCTGACGGTCCTATGCCCCAGACCAGAGAGCACATCCTGCTTTCCCGTCAGGTAGGCGTTCCCTACATCGTTGTATTCATGAACAAGACCGACCAGGTTGACGACGAAGAGCTCCTCGAACTGGTAGAGATGGAGATCCGTGACCTGCTCAACGAGTATGAGTTCCCGGGCGACGACACACCCATCATCAAGGGCTCCGCTTATGTTGCTCTCCAGAGCACTTCCAAGGACCCCAACGCTCCCGAGTACAAGTGCATCCACGAGCTGATGGACGCTGTTGACGACTTTATCCCCACTCCCGACCGTAAGGCTGACCAGCCCTTCCTTATGCCTGTTGAGGACGTATTCACCATCACAGGCCGTGGTACCGTTGCCACCGGTAGAGTTGAAAGAGGTCAGATCCGCACCTCCGAGTCCGTTGAGATCGTTGGTCTTACCGAAGAGAAGAGAACTGTTGTTGTTACAGGTCTTGAGATGTTCAGAAAGACCCTTGACTATGCTGAGGCCGGCGACAACGTAGGCGTTCTGCTCCGTGGCGTTCAGAGAACTGAGATCCAGAGAGGTCAGGTTCTTGCAAAGCCCAACACCATTCATCCCCACACCAAGTTCCGCGGCCAGGTTTACGTTCTGACCAAGGATGAAGGCGGCCGTCATACTCCTTTCTTCAACAACTATCGTCCCCAGTTCTATTTCAGAACCACAGACGTTACCGGCACCATCTCCCTGCCCGACGGCGTTGAGATGTGCATGCCCGGAGATAACGTAGAGATGGACGTTGAGCTTATCACCCCCATCGCTATCGAGGTTGGTCTCCGCTTCGCTATCCGTGAAGGCGGCAGAACAGTTGGCTCCGGCGCTGTTATCGCTATCAACGAGTAATTTATTATTCAAATAAACACAAAAAGCTGTCCGGTAAGGGCAGCTTTTTTGCTATATAGGAAAACTTCTTTTCCAGCATTTGATGAACGCTTAGAAAGGTGAGCGCTTAGCATCCACCGGCGCTTTTTGTGTTTAAATTGAGTTTTCACAGGATAAAAGTTCAAAAAAGAGGTAGTATTTTGATTGGTATTGGTGTAAAATAGAACAGCAAAGCCTTCCTTCAACCGCGCGGTTAAACGCACGGATTGAAAGGAAGGCTTTTTGATGATTTGAACCGCCGAAATTATTGTTTCTTCTGAAACGCTTCCTTAAACGGCACGACTGTGCCGTCCTTTTCCTCGACGCTTACGTTGTCGAGGGTTTCGGAAAACTGCTGACGTATCTCGCTCAGATAGATTTTGTAGAGCTTCTTTTGCTCTGCCTGCTCTTCGGGTGTCAGCCCCGTTGTTTTTTTCTTTTTTGCCAGCTCGTTTATGCGGGCAAGCATTTGCTTATCCATAAAATTACCTCTGTAAAAAGGGCGCACACTGCGGCGCGCCCTGTAATCGTTATATTAGCTTGGTTTAGTTGTTGATGAGCTTGTCCTCGTCAGACCAGCTGTAGAGCTTTCTAACTTCCTCGCCGATCTTCTCGGAGGGAGCCTCGGCAGCGCGTCTGCGCATTGCGCGGAAGTGAGCCTGACCGCCTGCGGGTGACATATCGAGGAGGAAATCCTTGGCAAAGGAGCCGTCCTGAATGTTCGCGAGGATCTGCTTCATGGCAGCCTTGGTGTCCTCGGTGATGATCTTGGGACCGGTGATGTAGTCGCCGTACTCGGCTGTGTTGGAGATAGAATATCTCATTCCGGCAAAGCCCGACTGATAAATAAGGTCAACGATGAGCTTCATCTCGTGAATGCACTCGAAGTAAGCGTTACGGGGATCGTAGCCCGCTTCGCAAAGAGTCTCAAAGCCAGCCTGCATGAGAGCGCAAACGCCGCCGCAAAGAACAGCCTGCTCGCCGAAGAGGTCGGTTTCGGTTTCGGTTCTGAAGGTAGTTTCGAGAACGCCTGCGCGTGCGCCGCCGATTCCCAGAGCATAAGCGAGAGCAAGATCCTTAGCCTGACCCGTGGCGTCCTGAGCAACAGCTACAAGGCAGGGAACGCCCTTGCCAACCTGATATTCGGAGCGAACGGTGTGTCCGGGACCCTTGGGGGCGATCATGGTAACATCAACATAAGCGGGGGGCACGATCTGACCGAAGTGAATGGCAAAGCCATGAGCGAACATCAGCATATTGCCCTCTTCAAGGTTCGGCTCGATATCAGCCTTGTACATAGCCGCCTGCTTTTCGTCGTTGATGAGAATCATAATGATATCGGCTTTTTTTGCAGCCTCGGCAGCGGTAAACACCTCAAAGCCCTGCGCCTCGGCCTTTGCCCAGGACTTGCTGCCCTTGTAAAGACCGATGATAACGTTGCAGCCCGATTCTTTAAGGTTCAGAGCGTGTGCGTGACCCTGGCTGCCGTAGCCGATGATAGCGATCGTCTTGCCGTCGAGCAGCGACAGGTTGCAGTCGCTCTGATAATAAATTGGTGCCTTCATGTTTTCTGTGTAGTCTTTCATTTTTTGACTTCCTCCTGAATAATATGAGAGTTCAGGGCGGGGAGCAACGCTGAGTGACAGCTCCGGGTCCCGATACTTTTATAACTGTATTGTAAATCATGAGCGCAACCGCGCTCAATTCATGCCGCATTGCGGCTATTCACGGTGAAAGCAATTCACGACCAAAGGTCAATTCATTCCTGTCTTATGCGTTTAATTGTTTCTCAAACGTTTTTTAATAAGAAAAGCTTGATACAAAAATGAATTGTTGCTTCGCAACATGAATTTACTTCGTAATGAATAGTGCTGTCGGCACATGAATTGCAGACAAGCTGCATTTTACGCTACACCGACAGCGCGGTGTTGCCTCTGTCAATGGCTATTGTGCCGGTGCGGACTATTTCGCGGATGCCGTAGGGTCTGAGCAGATCTATAAGCGTGTTGATGCGGTTTGTGCATTCGCAGTATTCCACGGTGACGCAGCCCGGTGCGACGTCCACTATTTTAGCCTGCATTATTTCGGCGGTCTTTATTATTTCAACGCGCTTAGCCGCAGCGCAGTGAACCTTAATCAAAATCAGCTCGCGGCTGATGAACTCTCCCCCGGTAAGGCACTTTACCTTGATTACGGGGATAACCTTGTTAAGCTGCTTTTCAAGCTGCTCAACTACATATTCGTCACCGTTCGCGACTATTGTGATCCTCGACACGTCGGGATTGCTTGTAACTCCGACGGCGAGCGAGTCTATATTGAAACCGCGGCGCGAAAAAAGCCCCGAGATCTTCGAGAGCACGCCCGCGTGGTTTTCTACCAAAACAGATAATGTGTACTGCATATCGTCACCTCATATGGAAGGAGTGTCGGGATATACGTTGCATACGAGGATAAACGGCTTGTCCGACTTCACCATTTCTTTGATGATCTCCTCGGCTTCCTCGTTTGAGTTTGCCTCGGCGTGGTCGATGCCGTATGCCTCGGCTATTTTCTGAAAATCGGGGTCGCCTTCAAGAATCGTGGCGGAGTGACGGCTGCCGTAGTTCATATCCTGAAGCTCGCGCACCATGCCGAGCCTGTGATTGCGCATGATGATTATTTTTATTGCGAGGTTGTTGCCCGCAATCGTCGCAAGCTCGTTCATGCTCATCTGGAAGCTGCCGTCGCCGCACACAACGACTACATCGCGTGACGGACGCGCGAATTTTACTCCGACAGCGGCGGGAATTGAATATCCCATGGTGCCCATGCCGCCTGTTGTCAGGAATCTTCCCTCACGGATCATAAAGTTGTTGGCGCACCAAATCTGGTTCTGACCGACATCCGCAACGAGAATAGCCTTGCTGCGGAGCATTGAACTGAGCTGAGCCACAAGAGCGCGAGGCTCAACAAAGCCGTCAAACTTGGGCGGAATGCGGTAAAAGCTTTTTCTCCAATTTTTAACGGTCTCCTGCCACTGGTTCGGCACGACATAGTCGCCTATCTCCTCGTTGAGCATATTGAGCACGTTTTTCATATCGCCCACTATCGGGATTTCGGTTTTAACGTTTTTACCGATTTCGGCGGGGTCGATGTCTATGTGGATGACAGTGGTGTTCTCGCTCATCTGGTCGGGAGAGGCAACGGCTCTGTCCCCGAGACGTGCTCCGCATACGATAACCAAATCGGCGTCGTGAAGCGCGCGGTTGGCTACGGGCTTGCCGTGAGTCCCGAGCATTCCGAGATACATATCGCTGTCGCTCGGCATAACGCCTATGCCCATCATGGTCGAGATGACGGGGATCTTGGTTTTGTCAGCAAACGCCTGAAATTTGAGCTTTACGCCCGAGGAAAGAACGCCTCCGCCCGAAACTATGAGCGGTCTGCGGCTCTTTTTGATAGCCTCGACAGCGCGCCTTACCTGAACGGCATGACCGCGTGTGTTGGGCTTGTAGCCTATGATATTCACGGTCTCGGGATAGTGAAAGTCCTCAATTTTGTTTGTCTGGATATCCATCGGGATATCTATCAATACGGGACCCTTTCTTCCCGTGGAAGCGATGTGGAAAGCTTCTTTAAAAATCCTTGGCAGATCCTCGGTTTTTGTCACGAGATAGCTGTGCTTTACAAAAGGCTCGCACGCTCCCGTGATATCCGCCTCCTGAAAAACGTCCCTGCCAAGCAGGTCGGTTTTGACCTGACCCGTAATGGCTATCATCGGAACCGAGTCGGCGTAAGCGGTGGCGATCCCCGTTATCAGGTTGGTCGCTCCGGGACCCGAGGTCGCTACGCAAACTCCGGGAAGACCGCTGCAGCGCGAATAACCGCTTGCGGCGTGCGCCGCGTTCTGTTCCTGCCTCACCAAAATGTGTTTGATGGACGATTCGTAAATTTTGTCGTAGAACGGGCATATGGTCGCGCCGGGATAGCCGAAGACGACCTTTACGCCCTCTGCTTCCAAACATTTTACCATAATTTCAGCGCCGCTGATCATTGTGTCAATCCCTCCCTGAATATACCTTTCCATAGTCAGTAAACTATATTATACTACAACAGAATTAAAAAGTAAAGTAAAAATCACAATTATTTGTGTTATTCTGCGTAGACTTACGCGCGCCGATGTGTTACAATAGGGGAGTAAAATGAAATAAACCACAAGGAGGTCAATCTATGAATAATTTCAGGTTTTACACCCCCACCGAGGTGCTGTTCGGCAGGGGAGTTGAGTCTCAGACAGGAGAAGCTGCCGCGAAGCACGGCACAAGGGCTCTGCTTGTTTACGGCAAGGGAAGCGTTGTCAGGAGCGGATTGCTTGAACGCGTAAGGCAGTCGTTGGAAAAATCGGGGCTTGCGGTTGAAGAATTCGGCGGAGCGCAGCCGAACCCCACTCTGTCGCACGCCGAGGAGGGCGTTCAAAAGGCGCTTGCGTTCGGAGCAGATATAATAATAGCTGTCGGCGGAGGCAGCGCGATAGACACCGCCAAGGGCATAGCACACGGCGCGGCAAATCCCGACAAAAAGCTCTGGGACATCTGGACAAAGCAGGTCCCGCTCACGAAATCCCTGCCTGTTGGCGCGGTGCTGACAATGCCCGCGGCAGGAAGCGAAATGAGCGACTCAGCCGTTCTCACAAACACCGGGCTCGGCAAAAAGGCGGGTATCGGCACCGAATTCAACCGCTGCCGCTTTGCGGTGATGAACCCGGAATTCTGCGCGACTCTGCCGCCCTATCAGCTTGCGGCGGGCGTTACCGACATTATGATGCACACCATGGAGCGCTATTTTATCCCCGGCGCAAAGTGCGACCTCACCGACGAAATAGCCGAGGGACTGCTGAGAACCGTTATCAAAAACGGAGCCGTTGTTGTGAAGGATCCCTCCGATTACGACGCTATGGCTGAAATCTTTTGGGCTTCAAGCCTGTCCCACAACAACCTGACCGAATGCGGCAGAGGAAAGGATTTTTCCGTGCACAAGTTAGGTCATCCGCTTTCGGCGCGGTTCGGCGTCACTCACGGAGCCTCCCTTGCCTCTGTCTGGGGCGCGTGGGCTGAGGAGTTATACGAGGATTGCTTGCCGCGTTTTTCGCAGTACGCAAGGCGCGTGTGGGGCGTTGACGAAGCGGACGACACAGCCGCCGCCAAGGAGGGTATCAGCCGCACCGTCGGCTTCTTCAAGTCTATCGGAATGCCGACAAACTTAAAGAGCCTGAATGTCGGCACAGCCGAATCCGACCTTGAACAGCTTTCGCTCGATGCTACTCAGGGCGATACTCTCCGCCTGTCAAGGATCCGTCCGCTCGACGCGAAGGCTGTCGAAGGAATTTACCGCAGAGCTATGAATTTTGAAATTTGATATTCAAGCGATCTTGTTGTAAAACGGTGATATTATGTGCAACTTCACGATCCGCTCCGCAGTCAAAGAGGATGCCGCCAAGCTGAGCGAAATATATAAGTATTATGTAAAAAACACGGCGGTCACGTTTGAGTACGCTCCGCCCTCAGAGGACGAATTCGCGGAGAGAATCAGCTCGACGCTGAAAAAATACCCGTATCTTGTCGCCGAGGATGAGGATGAAATAATCGGCTTCGCGTTTGCGCGGGCATTCAGAGCCCGGCCTGCCTACGACTATTCCGCCGAGACGACGATTTATCTTCGTCCCGACGCGCGTCGCAGGGGTTACGGCAAGGCGCTGTATTCGGTTCTTGAGCACGAGCTTGCCTGCATGGGAATCAAAAACCTCTATGCCTGCATAGCCGTGACCGAACGGCAGGACAGCTTTCTGAACTCGGACAGCCCGCTCTTTCACGAGGCTTCGGGCTTTAGCGGGTGCGGCGAGTTCCGCAACTGCGGCTATAAATTCGGCAATTGGTACAGCATGATTTGGATGGAAAAGATTATCGGCGAATTTACCGAAAAGCCTGCGCCGATCATCACATATCCCGATTTGATAAATATGTGCGGAAAGCCTGTTGCCGATACGCTGTCCCGTTACGAGGATAAAACCGTCCGCGTTGTGACGAAGGACGGTTGGATATTTATAGGCGAGTCGAATTCTTTTCCGCCGGAATACGGAATGCACGAGTATAACGTTGAGGAGGAAGGAATGCGGATCGGGGTTTATACTATTTTTAAAGGTGAGATCAAAAGCGTCTGCGAGATTGATTTATAATATGTCGGCGTTTCCCTTGACCGGAATAAAATTCCTGATAAACCCGGTATGCTTTTTTCTACCGATCAAATAAAAATATCCCGCCGTGTTAAAAACCGCCGCTCCCGCAAAGTTGACGAGCAAGTCCTTCATCGTGTCGATAAGACCGATGTCAAGGTAGCCGCCGACGCTCAAATCACGCCCGTTAACTGCGGTGCGGCTGATGTTTTCTATGACCGCCGTTTCTTCGCCTCCGAGCAAACGCGAATGAACGGCGGTTATTACCGTGTCCTTCTGCATATCCTTGCCGAAAAGACAATCCATGCCGAACTCGAAAAACTCCCAGACAGTCCCCGCCGTCATGGAGAAGCAAAACGAAAACAGCACCACAAAAAGCGGAGAAAGCTGCAGTTTAACGCGGCGGTTGCGGTTGAGAATGTCTATCAGCCCGAAGCCCACGCCCGCGCAGATAAAGCCGTTTACGGTGTGGAGCGCGGTATCGAGCATGGGGAGCTTTTCGTAAAACGCCGAAATCTCCCCTAAAATGTTCGCGGCGAACACAAACGAGATCATTATTATTTCCATAACGGTGGGCAAGCCGATTTTCAGCCTGCGCTCCAAAAAAGACGGTATCATCATAAGCCCGAGCGTCAGCGCGCAGGTGACGGCGTTCTCCCACTGACCGCGCCTGAGACTGTAAACTAAAACAGCCAACGTCACCGCGCGGACTATTATGTATATCGCCGTCTTTATCAGTAGCTTCCGTTTGTCTTTGTTAACCATCACCGCGCCTCGCTTTCACGCAGGATAATTATATGCGCGGCATAGGCGAAATATACTGTCGGCTGAGCCGACGGACAGGACGGCTTTGGATAGCGTCGTTAAAAGATAACCTTTCATAAACGCCGCGTCATAACGCGTGAATAGCTGTAAAGTTTTTGTCAAACGTATGAAGCGCGGATTGGGTGCAGCGTCACGCTGCCACCAATGTGTTCATATTGTATAATGTCCTTGGGAACCATATGAACAACATGAACACTATGTGTTTGACAGCGTCCGGTAATTTGCTTTCAATAAAATCAGATTGCCGTGCCGGAATGGAATCTGAATCTTGACAAAACCCTAAAATAGTGCGATAATATTTAATTGTATATCATCATAAAATCAAAGGGGAATATTCATGGCACAGCAAATGGAAAAATCCTATAACCCGTCCTCATTTGAGGACAAAATTTACGACTTCTGGATAAAGGGCAACTACTTTCACGCCGAGGCGGATCCCGACAAAAAACCGTATACTATCGTAATGCCGCCGCCCAACATCACGGGGCAGCTTCACATCGGTCACGCTCTCGACGAAACCCTTCAGGATATTTTGATACGCTGGAAGCGTATGTCGGGCTACTGCGCCCTGTGGGTACCCGGCACCGACCATGCCTCTATTGCGACCGAGGCGAGGATCGTTGAGACTATGCGCGCCGAGGGTCTTACAAAGGACGACCTGGGACGCGAAAAATTCCTTGAACGCGCGTGGGACTGGAAGCGCGAATACGGCGGACGCATAACCCGTCAGCTCCGCAAGTTAGGCGTAAGCTGCGACTGGGATCGCGAACGCTTCACTTTGGACGAGGGCTGCTCGGACGCTGTTAAAGAGGTTTTTGTAAAGCTCTACAACGACGGCAAAATCTATCGCGGCAACCGCATGGTAAACTGGTGCCCGCACTGCAACACCTCAATTTCCGACGCTGAGGTCGAGTACGAGGAGCAGCAGGGTCATTTCTGGCATATTTTATATCAGGTAAAGGAAACGGGCGAAATGCTCGAAATAGCCACGACCCGCCCCGAAACGATGCTCGGCGACACCGCCGTAGCGATAAACAAGGACGATGAAAGGTACAAGCACCTGCACGGCTGCCATGTTATTCTTCCGCTTTTAAATAAAGAGATCCCCATTGTTCTCGACGACCACGCCGATATGGAAAAGGGCACGGGCGTTGTTAAGATCACTCCTGCCCACGACCCCAACGACTACGAGGTCGGTCAGCGCTGCGATCTTCCGATAGTCCGCGTGTTCACCTATGACGGCTTTATGACAGGCAAGGACGACGTTGCTGCTTATGAGGAGCTTAAAGCAAAGGGCAACCTTGCCGAAAACGAGCCCGAGGTGCTCGACTGCGGCAAGTACGCGGGAATGGACACAATGACCGCCCGAAAAGCTATTGTCGAGGATTTAGAGGCTCTCGGTCAGCTCAAACAAGTCAAGCCCCACGTCCACGACGTCGGAACCTGCTACCGCTGCCATACCACGATAGAGCCGATGGTTTCAAAGCAGTGGTTCGTCCGCATGGAGCCGCTTGCCAAGCCCGCTATCGAGGCGGTTCGCAGCGGCGACACAAAATTCATTCCGCGCCGTTTTGAAAAAATCTACTTCAACTGGATGGAAAATATCAAGGACTGGTGCATTTCGCGCCGTCTGTGGTGGGGTCACAGGATCCCCGCCTACTACTGCGACGAATGCGGCGAGGTGACCGTAGCCAAGCAGCGTCCCGAAAAGTGCTGCCGCTGCGGCTGCACCGAGCTTCATCAGGACGAGGACACGCTCGACACCTGGTTCTCCTCGGCTCTATGGCCGTTCTCGACCCTGGGCTGGCCTGAAAATACCGACGATTTAAAATACTTCTATCCCACCGCCACACTGGTCACGGGTTATGATATCATCTTCTTCTGGGTCGCGAGAATGATCTTCTCGGCGCTTGAGCACACTGGACAGGTTCCCTTCGACACTGTTTTCATTCACGGGATCGTACGCGACGAGCAGGGCAGAAAGATGTCAAAGTCGCTCGGTAACGGCGTAGATCCGCTTCAGGTTATTGAGAAATACGGCGCCGACGCTCTGCGCTTCCTGCTTGTGACAGGCAACTCCCCGGGAAACGATATCCGATATTCCGAAAAGCGCATTGAGGCTTGCTCGGGCTTTGCGAACAAGCTGTGGAACGCCTCGCGCTTTGTTCACATGAACATCGACGACCACGAAGTAAAGAACGAGCTTCCCAAGGAGCTTAAAACCGAGGACAAGTGGATCCTCTCTACTTTCAACACGGTTGCCAAGGAGGTAAACGAAAACCTCGAAAAATTCGAGCTCGGCATCGCGGTTCAGAAGGTTTACGAGTTCATTTGGGACTGCTACTGCGACTGGTACATCGAGCTTGTAAAGGCGCGCTTGTTCGACCCGAGCGATGATTCTTATGAGGCTGCCGAGCAGGTACTGACTTATGTTCTTGACCAAATCCTGAGACTTCTGCACCCGTTCATGCCGTACATCACCGAGGAGATCTGGCAGACTATCCCGCACGAGGGTGAGACAGTCATGCTTGAAAAATATCCGCAGTATGATCCGTCGCTTGAATATCCCGAGGCTGAGGCGGAAATGCGCAGGATAATGGAAGCTATCCGCGCGATACGCAACCGCAGAAGCGAAATGAACGTTCCGCCCTCTCGCAAGGCGAAGGTTTATGTGGCGACGAAATACCCGCAGACCTTTGAGAACGGCAAATCGTTTTTGATGAAGCTTGCCGGAGCGAGCGAGGTCGAGGTAGCCGAGAGCTTTGAGATAGACGGAGCGGTGACGGTCGTAACTGCCGACGCGAAGCTTTACATTCCGCTCGACGAGTTAGTTGACAAAAAAGCCGAGCTTGAAAGACTCAACAAGGAGCTTGCGCAGGTCAAAAAGTTCCTCGCGCAGTCCGAGGGCAAGCTCAAAAATCAAAACTTCGTTTCAAAGGCTCCCGCCGCAGTAGTTGATAAGGTTCGCGATCAGGCGGAAAAGGAACGCGAAAAAATTGCGATGATAGAAGCCGCAATAGCCGCGCTGTGATTGAGATTAAATAGAATAAAATAAAAAACCCCGCCCGATTTTTAAAAGGTCAGGCGGGGTTTTATCACGTTGCGTTTATAAAAAGCATATCGGTGACGCAAACCAAACTTTACACTAATAATTTGGATATATTGTACATAAAATTTATGTATGAAGTATAATTTATGATTGATAATTGATTGCAGATGTGATATTATTAGTATATTAAAAATATTTTGTAAAAATAAAATGTCGCCTGAGAAGCGACCATTTTTGAGTCGCGCCGCGCTATAATATATCCAAGATGAAAATCTTAAATAAATAATTCTTCTTGGAGGTAATCAATATGAAAAACAACATTACGGAACTGGTATTCATTCTTGACAGAAGCGGCTCTATGTCGGGGCTTGAGAGCGACACTATCGGGGGCTTCAATTCGATGATCGAGAAGCAGCGCAAGCAGGACGGCGAGTGCTATGTTTCCACTGTGCTGTTCGACAACGTAAGCGAGGTTCTTCACGACCGCGTTAAGCTTTCAGACATCAAAAAAATGACAGAGGACGATTACACGGTCCGCGGCTGTACGGCGCTCATCGACGCGATCGGCTGCGCAATTCATCACATCGGAAACGTTCACAAGTACGCGAGAGAGGAGGACGTTCCGGAGCACACGATGTTCGTCATTATGACGGACGGACTCGAAAACGCAAGCCACATCTATTCTTCCTCCAAGGTCAAGAAGATGATCGAAAAGGAGAAAGAGAAATACGGCTGGGAGTTCCTCTTTATCGGCGCGAATATCGACGCCGTTGAAACCGCAAAGCACTTTGGTATCGGCGCCGACCGCTCGGTCAATTATCACGCCGACAAGCAGGGTACCGCAGTTGTTTACGACACGGTTGCCGAGACGGTAGCTAATTTCCGCGCAGCGCAGCCAATGGCTGCAAACTGGAGCGAAAACATCAACAATGACTACAACAGCAGAAAAAAGCGCAGATTCTTTAAAAAATAATATAACCCGATCGCGGTTTTGTTGTTGAGAAAAATTTAAGCCTGACAGAATGACTCACGATTTGTGTGCGGTTGTTCTGTCAGGCTGCCCCAAAAATCAGACAGCGCAATTTATCGCCCGGATAAATCAGCGCCGCAAGCTGTACGGAGATAACTATGCGGAGCTGAGATTATAAATATACAAGGAGATAAAAGTATGAAACGTGAATTCACAGTACTTTTTTCAGTGGCATTGGTGTTGATAACGATTGTTTTGATAACAGCAGGCTGTTCAGGCGGCAGTGTGTCCGGTCAGCCTGCAAGTGAACCGGCAACACAAGCAGCCTCCACACAGCAGATCGAAACAACTGTCGCTCCCACTACAATGGAAAAAACCACAGTGGTGCCGACTACGCAAAAGCCAACCGAACCGACAACTGAAAAACCGACCGAGCCGCCTACTGAGGCACCAAAACCCAAGACCTATACAACAGAAGAGCTGTTGGTAAAAAGCGTGCCCGAAATCCTTGAATTATTAGATTATGATATTACTGTTGAGAGTAACGATTCTCATTATGGTTTCGGCGGAATAACAGGGGCTATTTGTTTTTATAATTTTGATAAATTGCCGGGCTTTGTGTTCAGCCCAAATGGTGTTATTTATAATTACAATCAATCGGACTTGAATGAGATCAAGCAAAATATCCTTGACGGCGATTATGAATCGTTATCATTTGTAGCCGCGATAGAAGGCGCGAAGCTTAGTAACAAAATTTCATCCGATATGTCATACAATGAAATCTCGGGTATTACCGGAAACTATTCAACGACTCCGCCGGCGGGGCAGGGTTTGATTATGCAGAGTTTGTCTGATTATTGCAGTAATTGTAAATTTGCTTCCGTGACCTATGAAACAAGCAAGGAAGCCATGCAGCATATGAGCAGCAGCGGTTATGACGAGGAATTTCTAAAGCAAGAGAATCCAAAGGCAATGTATATAGTTGCTTATCCGCAATAATACAATGCATACCGATTAAATTACATAAGCATTAATATAACACCGAGGGAAGGCGATAAGTTGATTTACACCGAACTTACGAAGAAGGCGATGAAGATCTCCTTTGAGGCACACAAGGATCAGGTTGATAAAAGCGGTATTCCGTATGTTTATCACCCGTTCCATGTAGCCGAGCAGATGGACGACGAAATAACTACCTGTGTGGCTTTGCTGCACGACGTTGCAGAGGATTCCGACATTACGTTGGATGATTTGACAGAGCAGGGCTTTCCCTGTGAGGTGACAGACCCCTTGGCACTGCTTACGCATGACGACAACGTGCCGTACATGGAGTATATTAAGCGTATAAAAACAAATCCTGTCGCTGTAAAGGTGAAAATCGCGGATTTGGAGCATAACAGCGATTTGACGCGTTTGGATTCTGTGGATGACGTAGCGTTGATACGAGCGGATAAATACAGGAAAGCTATCTTTATGCTGCGCTCCCCTAAAAAGTGAAATAAAACTGTGACGACGATTCTCGCGTGGAATTTGTCTTGCTGTAATAATGATGTGCCGTTTTTTTACCGCTACTGCACTGTTTGCGGTACACAAAGTAGATTTTGGAGATGATAAAAAATGAGGGACAAAATAAGAGGCTCACTTATCGGAGGAGCGGCGGGTGACGCTCTTGGTTATACAATTGAGTTTATAGGTGAGTACGGTATTTTTTCGAGGTACGGAAAGGACGGCATACAAAGCTACGAACTTGATCCGTACAGCGGAAAGGCGGTCATTTCCGATGATACGCAGATGACCCTGTTTACGGCGTTTGCCGTTATCGCGGAGCGCTGCTGCGCCGGCAGCGGCGGAAGGTACGATGATCTGCGCTCATACCTGAGCTTAGCATATCAGGATTGGTATGACACGCAGGAGCTTAGCTTTAAAGAGGTTAGAAGAAGCGGAATTTACTCTGAAAAATTCATAAAATATCCCGACAGTATGCTTCCGGTAATGCTGAAAAATAATCCCGAGTTGTTTTGCAGACGCGCGCCGGGAATAACCTGCCTTTCCGCCTTATATCAACGCCGTAATGACACGAATAGCAGTGAGGAAGTAAAAAGCTTTATCGCTTCTAAAATCAACAACAGCAAGGGCTGTGGCGGTGTAATGCGCGTCGCTCCGATCGGAATGATTAAGGGACGAACTATCGAGGAGATAAATATTGAGGGAGCTGAGGCGGCTGCCGTTACGCACAATCATTCTCTCGGTTATATTTCCGCAGCTGTGTTCAGCCATATAATCAACAGAATAATTTTTCCCGTCGGCTCAATGACCTTAAAAGAAATCGTTGAAGAAGCGCGCGATACGGCGGCAAGGCTGTTCGCTGACGACGAGAACATTGAAGAAATGGTTAATGTCATCGACAAAGCGATCGAGCTTTCCGAAAACTCTGAACCGGATTTGGATAATATTCATCTTCTCGGCGAAGGCTGGGTAGGCGAGGAAGCGCTTGCAATCGCGTTGTATTGCAGCCTGAAATATGAGAATGATTTTTCTAAGGCATTGATCGTTTCGGTCAACCACAAGGGCGACAGCGACTCTACAGGAGCAATTACGGGAAATATAGTCGGCGCCATTTGCGGCTACGAGGCAATGGAGCAAAAGTGGAAGGATAATCTTGAATTATCCGACTTGATAATAAACATAGCGGATATGCTGTGCTGAGTTATTATTTGTGGTCGGCTGTTTTCCCTACCGACAGCCCAATTTTCAAATAAAATAGCAGGACGTGTCAATTGGCACGTCCTGTTGTATTTTGCGTTTGTGATTATTGTTGAGTTCCTGAACGCTGTGTTCGTGAATGCTGAGTCTGCGGCTGCTGAGTCTGCGGCTGCTGAGTCTGCGGCTGCTGAATCAGGGATTGCTGAGGCTGCGTATTAAGCATTTGCTTTTTCTTTGTTACGGGAGCAGTTGTCGGGAGATCCTCAGTGTTTTCCATGATAGTCATTGAAAGCCTGTCGATATCGTCGTATACGCATTTCATTTGCTCCAAATCAATTGTGATAATGCCCTCCAGAGGGTCGTTGATCGTGACTGTCTCCTCGTCAAGGTCATAACCGCAAAGCATTACACAGTGCTCAAGCTCATACCAATAGAAGTATTTGCCGTTGTAATCGAAAGCCACGTCGCTTAAAATGGGTTCCTCATAATCCATTGTAGTCCAGATAAGTACGGGACAGCCGTTTTCAATCAGCTTGAACAAGTCCTCAAAATTAGTGCCCATCGTGTTGTAGGCGGCGTATTTAGACTTTTTTGCCTTTAGATAGTCGTTCGCGCAGTTTGTGAGCCCGGGAGGGTAGATACCTGCACCGTCAATTTCCTCGGGATCGCCCACATAAGACCACATCATGTCCTCTCCGTAGGTGAGGTATTCGTCTGCGATTTCGGTTTTTTCGATCTCAAAGCCGAGACTTCTAAAAGCCGATGTCAGCGCAACCGACTCACAGCCTGTGGGAAGCTCGGGGTTCTGCATAAGCTCCTCGGTGTCGATTTGAGCCGAGCGGTTACGCAGCGGTGTTAAAAAGTATTTTTTGTCAATCTTCTTTTCGGGTTTGTGCTTATTTGCCTGTGCGCTGTCCTTGGAGGAGCCGAGCGCCTGATCGGGAGATGCCTGGTTCATTGTTGAGTCCAAGGATGCGGGGTGCAGCGCGCTGTCAGGCGACGCTTTTCTGGCTGCCGGTTTTTTCTCCCCGCACGCCGCAAAAAGCAGCGGAATTACGGCAAGCAGTAATGCGGCAATTCTTTTCATATTTACCTCCGTTTCACGGTATTGAGTAATATTCTATCATATTCTTACGGGAAATTCAATGCCTAAGCCGCATTTTAATTTGCTAATTTGTCCCAAAAAATACAGCCTGTTCCAAAAAGAACAAGCTGTATAGGTTGAATTATGTTGATATTGAACGATTACGCCCAGCTGTCAAAAAACCGCACGCCGCCGTAAGCCAAAATAAAATTCTGACTTTCGTGGAACGAACTCTGCACCATGTAGGGGTTGTACATATACATAATGCGGTGCTGAACTGCGTCGTGGTTCTCGTCGAATATGTAGCGCACTGCCTGGCGGCAGTCATCGTTCGTGCCGATTTCGGTGCTGCCGTCGTAGCGGCACTCACGGATAACTTCCTCAACAGAGCCGTAGCCCTCAAAGCACATGGCGTCCTTTACGGACTGTGCAATAAGGCTTGCGCCTATAAAACCGCCGGAACCGAACTCGCCCATGCAGAGACGCTCAAGCAAATCGCGGTCTTCGTCAGTCAGTGTGATTTTGGCGCAGGCGTAGGAAGAATCGGGATTGTCGATCGCGATAAGATAGCCCAAATCCCACTGAGAGTTATAGTCTGCTGGAGTGTCGGGCTTTACCGCAGTGGCAAACTGAATCGGCGTTTGTGTGCCGTTCGTGACCGAAGAGGGGCTGACTGTTGTCGCCGCAGAGGTTGACGCGGGAGCTGTGGTCGAAGCCTTTGTTGCGGGCGTCGATGACGATACCGTATTTTCGGTCAAGCCGCTCGTATCCTGTGTAAGAGCCTGAGAACCTATTTGTTTAATTTCATCTGATTTGGGATTTATGTTTTTGTCGATGCTAACAGTTGTCGGAACAAGTTCTACTTGTTTGGTGCCGTCCGTAGACATAACATTTGTCGCTATTACGGTGTGAACCGCAAGAAGCGTCGCAACCAGCGCAACACAAACCATCATAACTCCCTGTCTGTGTTTTTTCAAAAAGTTATTAATTTTCATATCCACCTGTTGCTGCCGAATGATTCGGTCTTAAAAGTAATTTCTTCTTCTAAATCCTTTATCTTGTCCTTAATTATGTACTATTATACCACATATTGATTCGTCAATCAAGTTATCTACAGATACAAAATAAATACAATATTGTAAAGTTCTTGAAATATTCTCGTTCGGCGCAACTGACAAATATCATTATTTTATCTAAAAATCCACCTGCAAATACCATGTTTTTGCGCGATAAAACGGCATTATTTGCGCGTTGCTGTTCAAATAGCATAATATTACCGATGTCAGTGAAACGGCTGCCGTAAAATCGCTTAACAATCGTAAAAATTGTAATAAATTTGTAACCTTTGTGTTCGGCGTATCATTTCTGTTTTTCCTTTTTTATCGCGCAATTAAAATTCTTCTTCAAACTGAAGTAAAAAAAAATAGAGGCGGAAAAATCCGCCTCTAAGATTATTAGATTTTTACGCTTGAACGGGAAGCTCTGCGATAAACTCGGCAAGGTATTCCTGAATGAGGGTCACGTCCTCAACAGTGATTCTGCCGTCCATGTTTACGTCTGCCGCTCTGAACGCGTCGGTGCCTTCTTCAAGAATGAAGCCTTCGCGCTCTGCGATGCTGCGCTGAACCGCTGTAGCGTCGTCAATCTTAACGAATCCGTCGCCGTCTACATCGCCGTAGATGAAATCTCCGGGCTCGTCGGAAACGATTGTTAAGGTGAACTTTGCGCCTTCCTTGGAAGCAAAGTCAAACTCGCTGAGGTCAAGCTGGAGCTTGATCGTCTGGGAATCATCCTCGGTGTCGAAGGTGATGTTATCGCCGTTGTAAACAGCGTCGCTCTGAACGCCGCTCTCCTCGAACACGCCGCCGAAGTTGTGTGTCCAAGCGCCGTCGATAGCGAATTTAACCTGACGCTCAAAGCCGTCGGGAACGTCGGGATACTCGATTTCCGAGCCAGTAGCCTTCGCCGTTACCGACAGCGAATACGGTGTCATACTCGAAATCTGTTACAAACTCTACGATGTCGCCGGTTACGGTGATCTCGTTTGTTTCGGGATCGATAGCAACTGTGAAGCTGCCCGCGCCTGTGAGGTTGAAGGTAACGTTGTTGCCTGTAGCGTCGCCGATCCACTCAGCGCCGTTCTTAACAACCTTGAGCTGTACGTCTGTGTAAGCCTTGTCAACAGTGTAGGTCTTTTCAAACTTGTCGCCGTTCTTAACCATGAGGTTGTCTTCGTTTGCGGCATCCCAAGCTGTGCCAAAGATCTCAGCCTCGGAGCCTGCTACTACGAATGTAGCGTCTTCAACGGGAGGCTCTTCTTCTGTCTCGATGGTGAGTGTGAACTTTGCGCCTTCCTTTGTGGAGAAGTCAAACTCGCTGAGGTCAAGCTGGAGCTTGATCGTCTGAGAATCTTCCTCAGTGTCGAAGGTGATGTTGTCGCCGTTGTAAACAGCGTCGCTTTCAACGCCGCTTTCCTCGAACACGCCGCCGAAGTTGTGTGTCCAAGCGCCGTCGATAGCGAATTTAACCTGACGCTCAAAGCCGTCGGGAACGTCGGGATACTCGATTTCCTCCCAAGCTGCGCCGTTGAGCCAGAAGCCTTCGCCGTTGCCGACTGCGAATACGGTGTCATAATCGAAGGTCGTAACAAACTCAACAACATCGCCTGTTACGGTGATCTCGTTGGTCTCGGGGTCGATAGCAACTGTGAAGCTGCCTGCGCCTGTGATATTGAATGTAACGTTGTTGCCAGTTGAATCGCCGATCCACTCAGCGCCGTTTTTAACGACCTTGAGCTGAACATCGGTGTAAGCCTTTGCTGTGGTGTAAGTCTTTTCAAACTTGCCGCCGTTCTTAACCATGAGGTTGTCTTCGTTTGCAGCATCCCAAGCTGTGCCAAAGATCTCAGCTTCAGAGCCTGCTACTACGAATGTAGCGTCTTCTTCCTCAGGGGGAGCGGTGGTTTCTTCTTCCTCATCAGAGGTAATGGTGATTGTGAACTTTGCGCCTTCCTTTGTGGAGAAGTCAAAGTTGCTCAGGTCAAGGCGAGCCTTAACGGTCTGGGAATCATCCTCGGTGTCGAAGGTGACGTTGTCGCCGTTGTAAACTGCGTCGCTCTCAACGCCGCTTTCCTCGAACACGCCGCCGAAGTTGTGTGTCCAAGCGCCGTCGATAGCGAATTTTATCTGACGCTCAAAGCCGTCGGGTACGTTTTTGTACTCGATTTCCCAAACGTCGGGTTCTACCTCGGTCATCTCGTTAGCCGCATAAGCGGGATCCCAAGCTGCGCCGTTGAGCCAGAAGCCTTCGCCGTTGCCAACCGCGAATACGGTGTCGTACTCGAAATCGGTAACAAACTCAACAATTTCGCCTGTTACGGTGATCTCGTTGGTTTCGGGATCGATCGCAACTGTGAAATCGCCGGCGCCTGTGATGTTGAAGGTCACGTTGTTACCTGTGGAATCGCCGATCCACTCAGCGCCGTTCTTAACAACCTTAAGCTGAACGTCGGTGTAAGCCTTTGTTGCGGTGTAAGTCTTTTCAAACTTGTCGCCGTTCTTGACCATAAGGTTGTCATTGTTTGCAGCATCCCAAGCTGTGCCGAAAAGCTCAGCCTCAGAGCCTGCTACCACATAAGTGGTTTCCTCTTCGCCGTCAGCAGCGAAAGCCGTTACTGTTGCCAAGCACGTGAAGCACGAGAAGACAAGCAGGAATGACAAAAGCAAGCTGACAGCTTTTTTTGTTCTTTGCATAAAATGTTCCTCCTTTTTTATTTGAACATATAAATGAACACCTTAATTATAGCAAACTGAATTGTATTTTGCAATATATTTTGAAATTGTTTTTATAAATATTTTGTTACTCTTTTTGGTCAGCGAAAAGCAACATTAGGGAATTTTAATAAAATGACGATTAAAATACGGTTTTTTATGTCAATTTGATACTGTTTTTGCTTCTGTGCGGGAATAATGATTTTTTACTGAAAAAACACGGTCGGGAACGAATCCTGACCGTGCCGTAAATAATTAATAAATGATATGTTAAAACGGTGAATATTTAGATATACTCGACCTCGTCAAATTTCAGATCCTCCGTGCGCATGGCGGGCTTGCACAGGGGGATGGTTTTGCCTTTTTTGATGAACAGCGGAACCTCGTTGAGCGCGGCGCTGATATAATGGAGTCCCTTGGAGAGCGGCTGACTTTCAATTCTTTCGCCGCTCAGCTTTACAAAGGTCATGTCCTCGGGCAGATAAACGGTTCTGCCCGACACATTCTGCTCGTAAACGGGAGCTATCATACATTCATCGCCGAGCATGAGCTGAGTCTCACATTCGCGTGCTATTGGGTCGGCGGGATAATCGAGCGAGAGCGGACGGAAAATCAAATCGTCGTTTTCGCGCGCCTTTACGAATGTGTCGTACAGATAGGGGATAAGACGGTAGCGCACCTGAATGATATCTCTGAAATCCTCGCTGTTTTCAAAGCTGTAGCCCTCCTGGTCGCGGGTGCCGAGAGCGGAGTGGTTGCGCATAAGCGGAGTGAACACGCCCAGCGCCAAAAAGCGCAGAACCAAATCGCGGGTCGCGTTTTCGTTGAAGCCGCCTAAATCCGCGCCGCAGTAAAGGAAGCCGCACATATTCGCGGCGGGCAGCATTTTGAGATCAAGCAGAATGTGCGACCACCACGAATGATTGTCGCCGAACCAAATGCCGCTCGAACGGTGAGCGCCGATATAAGAGGCGCGCGAGAACATGAGAAGCTTGCCTTCGCCGAAGGTTTTTTCAAAATACTCTCCGGCGGCTTTTGTCATGTTGGCTCCGTAGATGTTGTGGACGCGCTGATGGTTGACAAGCTTGCCGTCGATAGTGTGATATATCGCCGAGTAATCGTCTTGAGAGTTGGAAAGACCTGCGAAGGTGTCTTTGAGATTGAAGAATTTGCCCAGATCAAGGTTTTCGCCTTTGAGTGAAGCCGCCTTGTCAAGAGCCTTTTCAATACCCTCGACCGAGTAAAATATAGCCGGCTCGTTCATGTCGTTCCAGAATCCGTCAATACCCGCGTCGATAAGCCCTTGGTATTTTGCGCCGAACCAGTTGCGGACCCCGGGATCGAGAAAATCGGGAAAAGCGCAGATCCCCGGCCACACGCCGCCCTCAAAGCAGCTTCCGTCGGCGCGCCTGCAAAAATACCCGTGCTCCATGCCCTCCTCATAAACGGAATAGCCTTTTTCTTTCTTTACGCCCGCGTCGATGATCGGGATAAGGTGGATGCCCTGCTCGCGCTTGGCGCGGACATAATTCGCAAAATCGGGGAACGCTTCTTCGTTGACTGTGAAATCCTTGTAGCGTTCCATGTAGTCGATATCGAGATAAACGCAGTCGAGCGGGATACCCGCTGCATCGTGACGGTCGATGACCCTGTCGACCGCTTCGGCGTTGTGGTAGCTCCAGCGGCTCTGCTGAAAACCGAACGCCCACTTCGGGGGCAGATAGCTTTTGCCGATAGCCCGTCTGAACTCGCGGACGATATCGCGCGGAAGCTTGCCCGTGATTATGTAAATATCAAAATCGACGCCCTCAACGGTGATTTCGGTCGTGTCCTGTAAGGTGTAGCCGATATCCCATTTGATACGCGCGGGGAAGTCAACAAAAATCCCGAAGCATCTGTCGGTGCCGCTCAGCATGATAAAGTTGTGCGCGGCGTACAGCGAGCGCTTTGTTTCGGTGTGGAAGGGGTCGTCGCTGCAATAGCTTTCGTAAATCCAGCCGCGCTTATTTATTCCGCGCGGAGCCTCTCCGAGACCGTAGACGATGTCGTCCGGCTCCATTTTGAAGCTGAAACGGAAGGAGTCGTTTTCAAGCGTGTGTGAAAAGGGGAAGGACGCAAGCTTGTTAGGGCTGAAGGGAACGACAACAGCCTCGGTGTTTATAGGTTTGCCGTGGGTGTACTTTGTAATCATTTGAGCTTCTCCCTTATTCTTAGCCTTCGTTATCTCCGCCGCCAAAGAATTCGCCGATGATCCTTTGAATCGCCGTGACGTCCCTAACATCAACAGCACCGTCGGCGTTTGCGTCGGTGCGGACGAACACTTCGTCATCTGTCAGGTCAATAAGCGGGCTGCCGTCCTTGTTGGTGTACTCGGCAAGATAGCGCTGAAGAAGCGTCGCGTCGTTAACGGTTACCTCGCCGTCGCCGTTAACATCTCCGATAAGGGGCTGAGGAGGCTCCTGTTCGTGAGGTGCAATAACCGTGGTGAGAGTTTCTCCGAGCTGTACGTCGGGATTGACCTCGCGGTTCGCTACGACCTGATGCTGAACAAAGGGAGAAGCGGCGCAGCTTGTGTCGCAGAGAGCCAAAAAATCAACAACGCAGTTTACGGTTGTTTCGCGCGCGGTTCTGTCGAGAAGCTTGAACACGGATTTAACAACGGTGATCGGAGTTCCGTCGTCGTTGTATGCCGTTGCAGGAGGATTGACGGAGGCAAAGTTGCCGACGATCCTGCCGTCTTCTGTTTGGTGAACGGTTCCGGGACCAAAGCCGTTTTCTACCGCGAAGCTGAAAAATGTCGGGACTGTGTTTCTGCCGATTTTTACGGAGTTGTATTCCGTGCTCCATTCGAGAACGTTGGGGTCGTAGGTCAGCTCGTCAATATCGATGTTGATAAGAAACTCCGAGTCTGCGTACATCCTGTATTCAACAGTGAGAAAAATGTCGCCGTTTTCGTCCTCCATAGAGGACAGGGTGTAGTAATCCGCTGAAGCTGCGGCGAAATAGTTTGAGGTGGCTTTAAGCGTAAAAGCCGGTTCGGGTGAGTCCGCAGAGGCGGAAATTGAAAATGCGGGAATGGCAGCGAGCGCCGTGAGGAGCGATAAAACTACCGCCAAAGTTTTGCGGGCCTTGAATTTCATAAACTGACCTCCTGAGTGATAAAAAATAATATGAATAAGATTATTAAACAATATTATATAATAAAAACCGTCTGTTCGCAATCCAAAAATATAAGCCGTTCTTTGTTCATTATGCACATTATTCCGCTTTATTCTGCGTTCAGGCGACCGCTCAGCTCGCGCAGGGTGACCTCGTAGCCCGCTCTTTCGTAAGTCATCCAATCGCTCTCGGGCTTTCTTCCGAGAATCGTTTCAGCGAGATAACACAAAAAGTGCGGGTTCTTGATAAGCACGGGACCCGTCACATGGGTGCCGAAGCAGTTGTTCAGCCTTACGCCCTCGCGCTTGTCGCCGTCTTTGTTGCCGAGCCCCATTCTCACTGAGAAAAGCGTTTTGTCTGCTCCCGTGATCTCGCTGCACTTGTTTACAAAGCCGACAACGGGCTGAGTCAGAAAATCACAGTCAAAGATAACGTCGGCGGTCAGGCGCGTCTTGTTCTGCTCCGTTACACCGAAATCAAGCAGCCCCAAGCCGTCAAAGCTCTGTCCGTGAGCGTCGGTGATGGTTTTTCCGAGCATTTCAAACGAGTTGCCCGTCATAAGTATGACTTTTCCGCTGTCGATATAATCCTTTAACGCTTTGCCGTATTTTTTGAAATCCTTTAGCGCGACGCGCTGATTCTTTTCGGTGCCCGAGCCGATGAAAATGAAGTCGCAGTTTTTAAAGTCGGCGTTATCGCCGAGGCTGAGCCTGTCAAGCTCAACGCGTTCTCCGCTTTTTTCAAGAATGCGCTTCATGGCGGAAACATTCGCGTAGTCGCCGTAGAGATTCATAAGGTCGTGGTACAAATGCAGGATTTTCATCTTATTCCCCCTTTACCTTTGCCAAAAGCTTGCCCTTGTCGGAGAAGCAGGTTATCGCGTATATGTATTCCTTGCGGTCGCTGTTGAGATGATCCGCCGCCTCGCCGATGTCCTCAAACAGCTTTATTCTGTCGTTCGGGATATCGGTGTAGGAAAAACGAACCGCGAGGTCGTTGACGTATTTTCCCGCGAGGACGATTTGATGAACGTTTTTGTTGTTAAGCATATCGAAGTCGATGTCGTAAAGCCACGAAACGTCGCTCGTGAAATATTTGCGGCTCACCGCGTCAACGATTATCAAAACATCGCAGCCTTGTTTATACGCCGAGGCGACGCGGAGCGACTGGTCGTAGGAAATTGAGTTTTCGTGCTTTGAGGTGAGAAGCGTTCCCTTGCGGCTGCCGAGCGTGAAGGTGATGACTCTGCCGTTTTTCAGCACATAGTTGTTCATGTCGGCGGCGATTTTCGCGCCGTCAACTCCGACGATGGACGCGACCGTGTAGGCGGACAGAATGTTGTAAATGTTGTACAGCGATTTGAGCGCGAGCGTGATCGTGTGCTTTCCGTCGATCGTCATTTCGCCCTTGTCCAAATCGACCGAGGTGATCGTGTATTGCGTGTCATGGCGGTGATAGCCGCAGGCGGTGCAGCGGTAGTGACCGATATGGTTGTAATGGTGTGTGGAGTAGGTCATGGGCGCTTTGCATACGGGGCAGTAAGCGCCGTCGTTGTAAACGCTTTCGAGAGTCGGCGTGTCGGAGGAAAGCTTGTCCGCGCCGAACCAAACCACGTCCTTGCGTCCCTCGGCAAAGGATGAAACAAGCGGATCGTCGGCGTTGAGAATAAGCTGAGTTCCGTCGGTTATGCTGTCGAGCAGCGCCTCATACACCCATTCGGGATGACCGTTGCGCGTAAGCTGGTCGCGGTACAAATTGGTGATGACATAGTGAGTCGGCTTGATGTATTTGAATGTATATCGCGCGAAACGCTCGTCGCTCTCGATAAGCAGTATATCGCTTTTGACCTTGCCGCCGAGTGTGGAGCTGTCAAGAACAAGAGTGGTAACGCCCTCTATCTGGTTGGAGCCCTCCTTGTTCCACGCCACGCTTTTTCCGTTTTGTGTGAGAATGTGGGCGATCATCTCCACGGTGGAGGTTTTGCCGTTGCTTCCGGTCACGGCGATAATATACTTTGGAAGCTGAACGCGGCTGAGAATGTCGGGGCACAGCTTCAGCGCGACCTGACCGGGCTTGCTGCTGCCCTTGCCGATAAGCTTTCCCGCAAAGCGAAGCAGCTTGCAGATCAAAATTGTAAAAAACTTTTTCATAAACGTTCTCCGTAATAGGTTTTGATTGTTGTTTCATTATGCTTTCATTATAATAGGAAACCGTGCAATTTGCAAGGCTTTCCGCGACGGTTTATGAGTAAAAAAACCGGCTCTGAGCTTTTACGCCTTCGAGTCGGTTTCGGCTGTTTGGTTATGCGCGCCGAGGTTGTCTTTCTTTTTAAAGTTCTTAACCCTTTTATATTCTCTGATGACCTTTTTCGGCTTGGTGACCATCGCCTTGCCCAGCCGGAATACGACCCAGAACGGATACAGGACTTTGTGTTGGTATATAAACGGGTGAGCCTCCTGCATTACGGTGTCGGATTGAAAAATACGGCTCTTGACATAGGAGCGCTTTGCGCTTCCGCTGTCGTCGTTGTTGAGCTTTTGGGCGAGGACATTTTCATCCGAGCCGAAGCAGTTAGAATCGGAATAAAAATCAAGCTCGCGCTGTTCTTCCTCGCTGAGCGGCTGTCCCGTGAACGCCTTTTTTGAAAGCTCACGCACGCTTTTCTCGTACTCCGTAAGCTTTTGCTTTTCAAGCTCCGCGCCGAGATAATCCCAATTGAGGGAAGCACCCTGCTTTTTGTTGAAAATATAAATATCAAGCAGCGATCTCAAGCCGACTCCGCCCTGCGAATAGTGCTTGTACATATGACAGAGCAGATAGGCGTAAAAATCCTCGGGAGTCATGTGATAGCCGTATTTGCGGTTCTCGTCCAAAACAAGCCTGTCCTTTATATCCGCGTAGAGCGCGTAAAGCTCGGGGCGCTTGTACTGCGAAAAGAGCGAGCGGTGCATTTCGAAAAGGACGTTTTGACTTTTGGAATAAACGTCGTGGTTTGACGCGCCGAATTTGGTGCACTTAAAGCCGAGCTCGGTCATAATGCGCTTAACGTCATCCGCTCTTTCGCTGTCGAAAAGAATGTCGTTGTCGGACATCTCGCGCAAGGCGGGGTTGTCGTACATTTCGCGGATGACCGCGCCCTTCAGCGGAAGGTACCAAATCCCGTTTTCCTCAAGCTTGTTCATCACCTTTTTGCGCTCGATATTAAACAGCGAGAGCCTGCGGATTATTTGGTACTTTGACTGAAATAAATACTCGGGCAGCTTGACCGACTGTTCAAGCGCGTTGCACGCCGCGATAGTCAGCCCGTGGTACAGTGCGAGCTTATATATGTGTTTTAAGTTCATTGCGGCACATTTTTCCGGATCGGCTTTTTCGCCGTTCACCGCGCAGGATACAAGGTAAATCAAATCAGCCGCCGCTTTTTTTGCTTCGTTATTATCCATAATAAACCGTTCTCTTCATATAATATTCCGCTTAATTATATCCGTTAAGCGTGCTTTCAGTATTTTACTTTAAATTAAGGCTTTTGTCAATACAAGCGTGCCCGTTGCCACGGGAGGGCAGTCCGCGATTCAAACGTTTGACATAAACTTTACCGTTATTCCCGCGTTTAAATGCGCCGTTGAAGGAAAGCTTTTCTATTCTATAATGTTTTAATAGGCGCCGAAAGCGCCCACCGGCGCCCGCGTTTAAACGCGGCGTTAATGGAAGTGTGCCTTTGAATGACGCTGTCCAAAGCCGCCCTGCCCCGTCGTGGCAACGACCTATATTTTGACCTTGAATTCGCTGCGGCATTTGGGGCAGCGCACGCCGTGCTCTCCTTTTTGGTTGCGGACGCGGAGCTGCGCCTTGCAGTGCGGGCATTTGAGGTATTTATATTCCTTGCGCTCCCTGAATTTTTTGATTTGGAACATGAACCAATTCTTCACGGGATCCCAAATTTTCTTGAACCGTCTGTTTTCAAGGCTGCGCATATTTATATTCTTTGACAGGGCGCGGAAAATGACCAGTCCCAGCAGAGCCATTTCTACGCACCAAATCACTATCCGCGCTATATAATTCCATACAAAAATATGCGCGAACCACAGTGTGAGCTGAACGACGAGCAAAAAGATGTTAAGGCTGTCCATTCCGTATCTGCCCTGCATAAAAGCGGATATTTTTTCAAAAAATCGCATATTAACGGCTCCTTAAATCAAATAATCAGCGGCAAAATACAAAAACTGACGGTCTGCCGCCACCGCCGAGTGTTCGGTTTTGATTACGATTATCTTTCCAGTTTCCAGACTCAGGCGAGAAGCGCGGTCGGGAATGTCAAAGTCTTCCTCCGCTCCGAAGCGTTCGCAGAACTCCTCCATGCTCATAACGACCGAATTATAGCCCTCAAACAGATAAAGCTGCTCCATATCAATCAGATAATACTCCTGCCGCAAAAGGGTGATGCCGATGTCGGCGTTTCTCAGCCCTCCGATATAGTAGGGCGCGTCGCCCAAAAACATTCCCGTTTTGTAAAAGCCAATCGAAACCGTCAGGTCGGAATTTACGGCTATCGCCGCCTCTCCGGTGTCGCCGTTTATGCCGCTGTTGATGTCGGCGCTTATAATGTAGGCGGGGCAGGCGTTGATAAGCTCTACGGCTTCGCGCATTTCGCCCTTGACCTCTCCCTTGAAGCCCGTTCCCAAAAGGCAGTCAACAACTATGTCATAACCCGTAAAGGGGGAGGGGACGCGCAGATTTCCTTCCTCCGCGCCCATCGACACGGCTTTTTGATAGTAGTATAGCCCGTCCTTGGAGAACTTTTCATTCAGACGGAAAATCGTCGGCGTAATGCCGTTTTCAAGCAGAATGCAGGCGAGAGCGTAGCCGTCGCCGCCGTTGTTGCCCGAGCCGCACACGATAGCGACCTTTCCCGTGAAGCGGACGGCGTTGAAGATCCCGAGCGCGGCGCGGTACATCAGCTCGGCGGAGGGAACTCCTCCCTCGATAGTCGCCGAATCGCTTTCGCGCATATTCTGAACCGTGATAACATTTGGAAGTGTCATAAAATCAATCCTCACACTTTTTCTGAGCTGCCTCGTAAGCGACCCTCGCCGAGTCAACGTCCTTGTTGCAGGTCAGCAGGAACAGTTCAGCCTGACTGAAAAGCTCGTTGAACATTTCGAGCAGCTTTGTCATGTTCTCTCTCGTTTTCGGGATCAGCGTCGCCTCTAACAAATGGTTGAACACAACGCCGGGGCTGATTTTCTCGGCGCGGTTTTCCTCTCCGCGGCGCAAAACGTAAACAGCTTTAATCGGAGCGGACATATTGCAGCCGATGTTGCTTTTGCCCATCCACGGAGTGCCGCAGACGTAATATTTTCCGTCTATTTTTCTTATAAGCGGCTTGTCGTCATTTATCATCGTTACCCTGTCGCCGAAAAGCTTGCGCCAGTTGCGGGTGTGGGTGGATTTTCCTGTGCCGCTCACGGCGGTGAAAAGATATCCCTCGCCGTCGATCGCAAGGCTTGACGAGTGAAAGAAAAAGCCGTTGTGATCGCTCAGAACCTTTTTGCAGATTTGGGTGTATAGATATGGTCCCTCGTTGACGTCGGGATTATTCGGAAAAAAAGACGCCTTGCAAAAGCCTTCAAAGCCTTCCTCGCGGGCTGAAACCTCAAAATCGTAAGCCTCACCGTCGGTGAGATAAGGCTCAAGCGCTGTTTTTGTCATTTCGTAGATCGGGTCAATTTTAATATCAAGAGCGGCAATTCTGTAAACCGGCATACTAACCTCCGTGATTTGAAATAATTCAGTGACTATTATAGCACGCAGCCGCGTCCGGCGCAAGTGTAAATTAAACGTTAGAAAGCGCCGATGAGCACTTTTGGCATCTGTTGAACGATTTATAAAAATAAACCTTCCTTCAACTGCGCGGTTTGACGCGGGAATTGAAGGAAGGATTTTACTTAGTGTGGAATGGGAATGTGGAAAGTGGAATGTGGAATGTGAAATTTGGAATTTCGGTTGTCGCTCCGCTCCGATTTGTAATGCTGTGGGATATTACGGCTGCCTTTGTGCGCCTGTAAAAAATGGATATAGAGGTCACCTTGTGATTGTAGGGGCGACCATTGTGTCGCCCGGGGCGTTGAACAAAACGTTTTGTGTTCGTAACAACCGGCGGACGTAAAAACAACGTCGGTGCAAGGGAGCCCGCAAGGGGTCCCCTACGGTGTCAAGGTAATGTTTACTGTCATTTTTACCTTTACTGCCGTAGTGACAGGGCTTGCCCCTGTGAAAACATTTCCGTAAAATCTGTATTATAACGCGGGAATAATGGTAAGGTTAAAATAAAACCGTTTGAAGCGCGGATTGGGTCAAGCGTCACGCTTGCGCGGATTGGGTCAAGCATCACGCTTGCACGGATTGCCATCCATCCCGTGGCAACGGGTTATTCTTTCAGCTTGTTGAGCTTTTCTATGTGCTTGGCGCGCTTGTAGCGGTATAGGATATTTTCCGCCCATTCGCCGTCGATTTTAACAAAGCCCTTGAGCTTTTTATCCTTGACAGCGAATTTTTCGATTATGTCCTTTGACTTCGCGTAAATCTCAAGCCGCGCCGTCTGCACATATGGCTTGAGGTCATCTCCCGTGAAGTAGGTGAAGCCCATTGTGTTGCTCTCGCGGTCATACATCGACAGATATCCCTCGGCGATCTTTACGCCGCCCAGCTTGTTTGACACTGTCTGGCGTATTGCCGCTTTGGTAAGCTCGACCGCCATGTCGTCAAGGCGCGACTCAAAAATGAAAATCTTTTCCTTGAACGCATTGAAGTCGGGCACGATGCGTTTGTTGATATTGCGCAGATTGCTGAATTTTTTCTCTAAATCCCTGTCGCAGAGCTGAAAGCGTTCTATTTTAGGGATCAGGTAGACCATGAAGCTGTTATTCATGTCGTTATATAAAATCGGGTAGTTAAGACGTGCCTGATGACCGCAGTTATCGCACACCCACTCGAAAACAGAGCCGTCGAGCACGGCTTTTCGCAATTCGGGGTTCAGGGTAACGTTGATGCTTGTGAATATTTCAGCTCTTCCAAGCTCGCTGCACATGGGACATACCACGGCTTTTTTTGTTTTGCCCTCGGACACGGTGCACCATCTCCTTTTTGGTTTATCACTTATAATTTTTAATTATACCAATCATCGGCGGTTTTAACAAGTAAATTTTAAAAAAATGTTGATTTTATAAAAAAAATCTGTCATAATAATACCGTATCAATATTATCGGCGCCGCAATTTTAACGGTAATGCCGCAAAGGGAGAATGAAAATGTCGTTTATAAACACACTGATGGGCAGCCTTGCCGCGGCTGTGGACGCAATAGGCACCGCTGCGCAGAATATTGTTGAGAAAAAACGCACTGATGTGAAGCTCGACCGTATCAGAGAATTTATGAAGAGCGAAAGCGAGCTGATGAACCGCGCCTACATCGCGCTGGGCAAGGGATATTATGAGCAGATAAAAAAAGGCGCAAAGCCCAACACCGAACGCGAGGAAAAGTTAGTTAAGCTTATCGACAACTGCAAGGCGAGAATAGCAAAAGCCCGCGACTGCTACAGAAAAATTTTAGAGAGCCGCGCGGAGGCTTTGTTTGTCTCAGACACGGATAAGCAGGAGGAGCATTTTGAGAAAAAGGACGTTGTTGATATCACCGTAGCCTGTTCCAACGAAAACGAGTACGATTCAAGCCCGTTTGAAAAGAACGAAGAAAAAAAGGATTTGGTTGAGGAAATCGCGGACGAGATTATAGACGATGAATCGCCGATTGATGAACTCTTTTAAAAAAACCGGAATTAGAATCGCGGGATAATAAACCAAACTCCGCACAAAAAATTCTTCCTTCAGCACCGCGTTTCGGCGCGAAAAATGAAGGAAGAATTTTTTATTGCCTGCCCGGTTGCACACTGCATGAGCACGAGCGAAGGTTAAAAAAGCGCACGCACAGGGTGCGCACGCTTTCTGTGAAATTGTGTCGATTGTAAAATAATTGGTTAACTTATTTGATTAGCAGAAGAAAACGTCCATTTCGCCCTCTGTGCCGTCGGCTACGAAATAAGCCTTGCTTTCATTGGGCTTGAGGTAAACTGCGATTTCCTTAGCGTCCTTGCCATAGGTAGCCTTAACATTGGCGACAACATCGTCAACGGAAACCTGTACTCCGCCGTACTCTACGAAGAAGTTGACCTTGGTGGGTTCGGGCTTCTTGGGAGCAACCTTCTTGGGGGCAGCCTTCTTGGGAGCGGCTTTCTTTGCGGCAGCCTTCTCAACGGTGGTCTCAACGGTGGTCTCAACGGCAGCCTTTACCTCTGCTGCTTTCTCGGCGGCTTTGGTAACCTTTTTCTCTGCGGGCTTTGTTTCTTTCTCTGCTGCGGCAGCAGCTTTTTTTGTTCTTGACATCAAAAATCCCTCTTTTCAGTCGTTGTTGATTTGTTGTTATTTTGTGCATTTTTTGCCTGCAAGAGTTATTATACATAGACTCAAAATAATTGTCAATAATCACAAATTATTTTTGTCGGTTAATACAGATTTAAAAAAATAATCATTTTGACTTGGTTAATTTTCACAATAAACAAACTCGCTTTTTGTAGATAATACAGTATTGACAGGCTGCTGCGGTTTTCGTAATTGAAATTAAGCGCGCGTTATGATAGAATGATTTTGTAAAGGAGATGATTGGCTTGTTTGTTGAAAACCTGTTGCTTATCGGCGGTCAGGTGCTTGTGCTGTTTGTGCTGATCGGCGTGGGCTTTGCCTGCGGCAAGGCGGGCGCTATCACCGAGCACGCCGCTAAAAAAATGACGGATATCGTGCTGTATGTCGTCACGCCCTGCGTAATGATAAACGCCTTTCAGCGTGAATTTACATTTGAGCTGTTGGGCAAGGTGTTTTTGTCGGCGGGCATCTCGCTTGCCATTCTTGTGTGTTCAATTTTGCTCGTAAAGCTGATTTTTCACGACAGGGATATCGCGCGGCGCAAGGTGCTGCAATTCTCCGTCGTTTTCTCGAACTGCGGCTTTATGTCGCTTCCGCTTCAAAAGGCGCTGCTCGGCGACGAGGGAATGTTCTTCGGCTCGGTGTTCGTGGCGATTTTCAACGTGGTCGTGTGGACCTACGGCTTGGTTGACATGAGCGGCAGCAGAAAGGCGCTCTCAATAAAAAAGATAGCGCTCAACCCGGGAATAATCGGCTTTGTTTTGGGGCTTATCGTGTTTGTAACGGGCGTAAAGCTACCGGTGTTCATATCACAGCCGATAATGCACCTTGCGAACCTCAACACGCCGCTCCCCATGCTTATTATCGGATATTATCTAACGACCGCAAAGCTGAAGCAGGCGTTCACCGACGCGGCGGGATACTTAGCTATGTTTTTACGGCTCGCCGTTATACCCGTTGCCGCGCTGTTCGCCATGGCTCCGTTCGGGCTTGACCGCAGCATGGTAATAGCGTTCGTCATAGCCTGCTCGGCGCCCACGGCGGCGACTACTACAATGTTCGCGGCAAAGTTCGACCGCGACGTTAAGCTTTCCGTCGGCGTTGTTGCCGCGTCAACGCTGTTGTCGATAGTCACAATGCCGCTTGCGGTTTCGCTGGCGTTCACTGTTTGTCCCGCGTAAAAGGAGGTTGTTATGGCAAGAAGCTCAAGACAAAAGGAAAAACTGCTTTATCTTCAAAAAATCATGCTTGAAAAGACCGACGAGAACCACGCGCTCACCGTCGGCGAAATCAAGGATGCGCTCGCGGCATACGGAATACAAACCGAGCGCAAGGCGCTGTATGACGACCTGCAAATTCTGGAAAGGTTCGGGCTGGACATCTGCCGCACGCGAACCTCAACGGTGAAATATTTTGTCGGCAGCCGTGATTTTGAGGTTGCCGAGCTAAAGCTGCTTGTGGACGCGATACAAAGTTCAAAGTTCATCACCCGCAGTAAAAGCCTCAGGCTTATAAAAAAGCTTGAAGGGCTTGTGAGCGAGAACGACGGCAGGCTTTTGCAGCGCGAGGTTTATGTTACAAACCGCGTAAAAACCCCGAACGAGCAAATATATTACAACGTGGACGTTATCCACAGCGCGATATCGCAAAACAACAGGATTTCATTCAAATATATGAAATGGGAGGTCGATTTCACGGGCAGGCAAAAAATCATTAAAACCGAGCGCCACCCGGGAAAGATCTACGTCGTTTCGCCCTTTGCGCTGTGCTGGGATGATGAAAATTACTATCTTGTGGCTTACGATTCGGATGTTGAAAAAATTAAACATTTTCGGGTTGACAAGATGGAAAAAATCAGTATAATTGATATGGAACGCGATGGCTCGGACAGGTTTGAAAAATTTAATCTTGCCCATTATGCCAAAAGCGTTTTTTCTATGTTCGGCGGCGAGGAATGCAACGTAAAGCTCAGCGTTGACAACGACCTTGTCGGCGTGATAGTCGATCGCTTCGGCTCCGATGTTTACATCATCAGGGAGTCGGAAACGAGCTTTTTCGTCACCGTCAGCGTGGTGCTCAGCCCGCAGTTTTACGCGTGGCTTTTCGGCTTGGGAACCAAAGTGAGAATAGTATCACCTGAAAAGGCTGTTTATGAGTATAAAACAAAAATTCAGGAATTAAGCGCGGCTTTTTAGTGCTGATTTTTGGCGTTTGTTGTGATTTTTTTGTTGATTTGGTAAAAAATCAGCAAAAAAATATTGACAAAATGTTATTATTATAGTAATATTCTAAAGTAAGATAGGATAATTGTACTTATCTTAGGTTTTGGGGTAACTTTGGTTATAGTTTTTTACGAAAAGGGGTGTAAAAATGGGCTTGGAATTAAGCAATTCTACTTCTGCGTCAAACTCGGTTTTCCGCGTTGTCTGCGGCGAAATGGTTATAAACGGTAATCAGAATCTCCACAACGAAGCGGTGTTTGGGTATGTGCGCGCAGGCAGTCTCGGCATCAACATTGACGACCAGTCTGAGGTTCTCAGCGAAAACGATATTTACTTTATATCCCCAAACCGCCGCTATCGTTTTACGGAAAACCGTGACGCGTCGGTTGATATCATCAGTCTCAACTTTTCAAACGCTTCGGCGGTAAGTCAGGACTACATTCCGCAAAGCATCATTCGCGCACTTGTGAACGGTAACTGTTCGTCGTTTGCAATAGTATCCCCCGGCGAGAGCAGCTATTCGTTTATGCAGAGCGCATTTGCGGATATTAAAAGAGCTGAAACCGAAAAGCAGGATTTCTTCCAGCTTCAGGTCTACAGCAAAATGTACGGATTGTTCTACGAGCTTTTCGCGAACAAGCACATTAGGATCCTTGATGTTGAGATGAGGAGCAAAAAGTATCGGGCACTTTTAAGAGTGACAAACTACATCGACAAGCATTACTGCGACGGTGTTTCTCTTGAAGAGGTTGCCGAGGCGACCGGAATAAGCCGCTATTATGTTTCTCATCTGTTCAAGGAGCTTATGAACAACACATTTGTCGGCTATGTCAACGAGCTTAGGCTGAACCACGCCGCGCTTCTGTTGGTGACGACCGACAGCCCGATCATTGAGATCGCTTCCAAGTCGGGCTTCAATAATCTCTCTAACTTTAACAGGGCATTTAAAATGCACTTCGGCAAAACCCCTTCCGCCTACAGAAAGGGCTGAAGCGAAGTTCCCGATTTTCTTAGCCTTTTAAAACAGCAAAAATTAGCCTTTCTTCAAATGGTATGATTTGGAGGAAGGCTATTTTTATTTAGAACAAAATCGTTGAAAAAGTATTATTAATTGGCAAAATTCTACAAATTTGCATTTTTTGAAAAGATGTGTTATAATATATGTGATTGATGTGTAAATACTATTTCGGAGAGATAATATGGATTACAAATTGATCGCACTTGACATTGACGGCACACTCACCAATTCACGCAAGGAAATGACGCCTCGCACGCGTTACGCGCTTTTGGAGGCGCAGGCGCAGGGCAAAAAGATCGTTTTGGCTTCGGGCAGACATCCGCTCGGGGTATACCCCATAGCGGCGGATCTGCAGCTTGAACGCTACGGCGGCTACATCATGTCTTTTAACGGGGGAAAAATAATTGACTGCTCTACCGACCGCACGATCGTCAGCAAGTTTTTCCCGCGCGAATATCTGCCCGACATCGTCAGCGTGCTGAAGGATTCAAACATCACAATGATAACCTTTGACGACAGGCGTATTTACGCCGACAGCAAGGTGAACGACTACACCTACATCGAAAAAGAAGTGCTTAAAACCGAAATGGTCACTGTGTCGGATTTTGTGGCTGAAACAAAATTCCCGATAAACAAAATAGTGCTGACGGGCGAACCGTATGAGCTTGAAGAGTACCGGAAAGCTCTTGTTGAGCGCTATGACGGTCTGCTTTCGATTTACAACAGCGCACCGTATTTTCTTGAGCTTATGCCGTTCGGCATATCAAAAGGCTCAATGCTTCCTCTCCTGCTCGAAAAGTTAGGGATAAGCCGCGAGGAGCTGATCGCCTTCGGCGACAACTACAACGACATGACAATGATAGGCTACGCCGGAATGGGCGTTGCCATGGGCAACGGCGAGCCCGAGATCCGCAAAATAGCAAACTATGTCTGCGCTTCAAATGACGAGGACGGCATAGCCGACACGCTATATAAATTTGTTCTGCGCAACCATTGAGCAGCAGCGTGACGCTGCATCCATGACGCCTGTTAAACAAATGATATAATAAACACCTTCCTTCAACGGCGCGGTTTAACGCGTGAATTGAAGGAAGGTTTTTTTAGTGTGGAATGTGGAGTAAATGGGCGCTTCGCGCCGAATTTATTATGCTGTGGGATATGAACGCGCCCTTGTGCGCCTGTCGGATAAATATGGTGTTGTCCTTAACGTTGTTGGAACAGGGCTTGCCCCTGTCCTTGTGCGCTTAATCAAACGTTTTGTTTCCTATCAACAATCAGACTTGGAAACAACGTCGGTACAGAGGAAACTGATCATATTGATAAAAATGCCGAACAAAACGTCTGTGCATTAACTGATTGCAATCGACCTAAAGCTTTCGTCTAAAATCTCGTATGAGCTGCGGAGCTTGTCCAACTCCTCTTCGGAGAGCTTCAACTCAAGAATACGGTTCGCGCCGCCGCTGTTGATTATGCACGGATTGCCGATGAACACTTCGCCGCGCAGCCCGTACTGACCGCGAAGTCTGACCGAGGTGGTGAACACGCTGTTCTCGTTGTGGAAAATCGCGCGGACAATGCGGCAAATCGCCATTCCTATGCCGTAATAGGTGCTGCCCTTTGCCTTGATTATCTCATAGGCTGCGGTGCGCACTTCGTTCTCGATTTTTTTCAAATCTTCCTTGTTGTAGCGGTCGGGATACTTGTCAATCATATCGTAAACGGGCTTGACCGCCATTATCGCCTGACTCCACGCCACAAACTCGCTGTCGCCGTGCTCGCCGATAACATAGGCGTGCATATGGCGGGGATCGACCTCAAAGTAATTTCCCAAAAGATAGCGCAGTCGGGCTGTGTCGAGTGTGGTGCCCGAGCCTATTACCTTTGAGGCGTTAAAGCCGCTCAGCTCATATGTTATGCGCGTCATAATATCAACGGGGTTGGTGGCGACAAGGAAGATGCCGTCAAAGCCCGACGACACCACTCTGGGCACAATCGACTCGAATACCTTGTAGTTGCGCTGCAAAAGCTGCAAACGGGTCTCGCCCTCCTTCTGGTTAACTCCCGCGCAGATGACCGCGACGTCTGCGTCGGAGCAGTCAGAGTAATTACCGAAGTAAATCTGCATACTGGAGTTTGAGAACGCGAGTCCGTGGTTGAGGTCCATTGCCTCGCCGCGTGCGCGCACCTCGTTAAGATCAATAAGCACCAGCTCGTCGCATATGCTCTGGTTCAGCGCGGCGTAAGCAAAGCTCATTCCCACCATTCCCGTGCCGATAAGCACGACTTTTCTTTTTAAATTTGCCATAATATCACTGTCCTTTCTGTCAGGTTATTATTGTTGGTTTTATTGTATCAAATAATTCCGCGCAAGTAAATACCAAATGGTTAATTTTATATAAAATTTCAATCACAATTATATTGCAATCTGGCAAAGTTTATGGTATTATTAAGTTGAATATAAACGTCATCGACGTGAAGTAAGGAGTTTTTTACTATGTTCAGACTTGGAATTGACTTGGGCGGCACCAACATCGTTGCGGGCGTTGTTGACGAAAAATATAAAATTGTCGCGCGCGCGTCCTGCAAAACTGCGGTACCCCGTCCCGAAAGCGAAATTTGCGACAGCATGGCGGAGGTTGCGCTTAAGGCTGTTGAAAAGGCGAAAATCACAATGGATGATGTTGAGAGCATCGGCATCGGCGTTCCCGGTGCTGTTAACCCCAAAACAGGCGTTATTGAGTATTCAGCCAACCTGTTTTTCCACAACTGGGAGGTCGTCAAGATGATGCAGGAACGCCTTGACAAAAAGGTTATCATCGAAAACGACGCCAACGCTGCGGCTTTGGGCGAGTACTTGGCGGGCAGCGCAAAGGGCTCAAAGAACGCGGTCGCCATTACGCTCGGAACAGGCGTAGGCGGCGGAATCATCATCAACGGAAAGATTTACAGCGGCTCTAACTATGCGGGAGCCGAGCTCGGCCACATGGTTATCGTCAAGGACGGCAAGGAGTGCGCCTGCGGCAGAAAAGGCTGCTGGGAAACCTACGCTTCCGCCACCGGACTTATCAACATGACAAGGCAGAAGATACTCTCCGAAAAGCTCGATTTCAGCTATATGCTCAAGCTGTGCGACGGCGACATCAGAAAGGTCAACGGCAAAACCGCGTTCGACGCGATGGCTGACGGCGATCCCGCCGCTAAAGAGGTCGTTGACGAGTATGTAAGCTACCTCGCGACCGGCTTGGTAAACATCATCAACATCTTCCAGCCCGACGTTCTCTGCGTTGGCGGCGGCGTGTCAAATCAGGGCGAGAACCTTCTCGGTCCCGTTCGCGCTATCGTTGAGGCTGAGCGCTACACAAAGCACAACGACAAGCAGACGGTCATTTGCAAAGCGACCCTCGGCAACGACGCGGGAATCATCGGCGCAGCATACCTCGACTGACAGTGCGCCCGTTACCGCGACCGGGCATAAACAATTGATATAATTTATGATATAATTTAAACCTTCCTTCAACGGCGCGGTCTGACGCGTGCGAAGAAGGAAGGTTTTTTCAATGAAAAATTGACAATTGACAATGGACAATTAATGTAAAATTAGGCGTTTCAAAACACCATTTAGCAACTCTCAATTTATACACACGGTTTGCTGCGGCGTTAACGGAAGGGTGCCTTTAAATGGTGCTGTCCAAAGCCGCCAAAAGCGTCCACTGACGCCGAAAAGGAGCCGCGGTTTGGCGGCTCCTTCCGGGATTTAGATGTTTTGAAATTGTACGTATAAACGTGATAAGTGTAATTAATTAATTGACAAAATCTTTTTCAATATACTTTCCAAAAATCGCGTTCCTTATCCAACCTTCGCGTCAGCAGTGTCGCCGAAGAAGTTGAATCTGAAAAGCTTGCTCTCGTCATTCTTGTTGTCGCAGTAAATGCTCGCCTCGGCGATCTTGCCGCCTTCGATAAGCTTGGTCAAGCCTACAAGCTGGCAAAGCTTTGATCTGAGGTTGAGTTTGTCGCCTTCGTCGGAAACAAGATACACGTTGCCCTCGCAGGTATCAAGCACGGCGAGGAACTCTGTCACATCAATGTTGTGTAAATCCATGATGGGTTTCATAATAGTGTCCTCCTTTAATTCATTTGACAGGCTGCGGATATCCTCCGGAGCCTGCCGATAAATATTGCGTGCGCCATTTACCATTTGGCAAATCATGATTTAATATCGACTCTTTTGTTATTCAATTGTAACTGCAGTTGCTTTTTTGAATAAGCCGATCGTCAAGCGGACTAATGACTTGACACTCAATATTATACTCAGCTTTTCGGAAAAGTCAACAATTCTTTAAAGGAATATTTGTGCATAGTGTCATTTGAACATCAATATTTGCCAACACTCAGGGGTACTCATTGTATAAATTGCACAGGTTATTGCTTTAAAGGAATTTAGATAGTTAATTTTTTAACAATCTTTTTGTAAGGTTCGCCCAATTTCATTCCTTTTAAGAAAAAAACTGCGTGCCCTTTTGACGAATTTGACAAACGCCCTGACGCCGAAAACGGCAGATCCGGGCATTCGGGGACGGGTCTATTGACGATTTTGGGGTTTGGGGCTATAATAAAAGGGACGGACCACAATATATGGAAAAGGGGTTTTTTTATGCTGAACGAGAAATATAAGCAGTTCAAAAGCGGTACCGATATCCGCGGAGTCGCCGTGGAGGGCGTTGAGGGTCAAAGCGTCAACCTGACCGACGAGGTAATACAAAAAATGGCTGACGGTTTTGTTCTATGGCTGAGTAAAAAGCTCGGCAAGGCTCCCGACAAGCTGAAAATTTCGGTGGGACGAGACAGCCGCATTTCGGGACCGCATATCATGGAGCTTACGACGGAGCGCTTTAAGGCGGCGGGCGCCGAGGTCATTTGCTGCGGACTCGCTTCTACTCCGTCTATGTTTATGACTACGGTGGAGCTCGGCTGCGACGGCGCGCTGCAAATCACCGCGAGCCATCATCCTTTCAACAGAAACGGGCTGAAATTCTTCACACGCGGCGGCGGGCTTGAGGGCAGCGATATCGAGGCTATCCTCGAATACGCCCAAAACGGCGAGGCTCCCGAGCCGAAGGACGGCGGCAGCATCACCGACATCGATTATATGAGCGACTACGCGAAGGGGCTTTGCGAAAAGATAAAAAAAGAAGTCAACGCCGACGACTATGATCACCCGCTCAAGGGCTTTCATATCGTTGTTGACGCCGGCAACGGCGCGGGCGGCTTTTACGCCGACAAGGTGCTGTCCGTTTTGGGCGCGGACACAAGCGGCAGCCGTTATCTTGAACCCGACGGAATGTTCCCGAATCACGTGCCGAATCCCGAGGACGCCGTGGCTATGGCATCCGTCTGCGAAGCGGTGCGCGAGAACAACGCCGATTTGGGCGTGATTTTTGACACCGACGTTGACCGCGGCGGCGCGGTTGACAGCAAGGGCAACGAGATAAACCGCAACCGCCTTGTGGCTGTGGCGGCGGCTATCGCTCTGGAGGGCAACGACGGCGGAACGATCGTCACCGACTCGATCACTTCGAGCGGCTTGAAGGAGTTTATTGAAAACAAGCTCGGCGGCAAGCATTACCGCTACCGCAGAGGCTACAAAAATGTTATTGACAAGGCGGTCGAGCTGAACGCCGCGGGAATCAACTGCCCGCTCGCGATCGAAACCTCGGGTCACGCCGCAATGCGCGAGAACTATTTCCTCGACGACGGAGCTTACCTCTGCACCAAAATCATAATCAAAGCGGCACAGCTCAGGACGCAGGGACGCGATTTAAGCGACCTAACGGCTGACCTGAAGGAGCCGCTTGAGAGCGTTGAGGTGCGATTTAAAATAACCGAAAAGGATTTCCGCGCCTGCGGAGAGCGGATAATCGCTGATTTGACAAAGTATGCCGAGGCTCGACCCGGCTGGAAGCTTGCCGACGACAACCGCGAGGGCGTGCGCGTTTCGTTTGACAAGGAAAACGGCGACGGCTGGTTTCTGCTCCGCCTATCGGTTCACGACCCGATAATGCCGCTCAATATAGAAAGCGACAGCAAGGGCGGCACTGATGTTATTTACGCTAAATTGACGGAGTTCCTGAAAACAACCGAGGGACTGGATATATAATTGGCACCGGTGGGCGCTGTCGCGCTCATTTTCAAGGAGTATGATAAAATTGGATATTTTGTCTGTATTAAAGGATTTGGCGATAATTGTTGTATTCGCCAAGGCTTTCGGTCTGCTTGCTCGAAAGCTCAAGGCTCCGCAGGTCGTCGGTGAGATCGTGGCGGGGCTGGTCGTCGGTCCCAGCGTGCTGGGCATTGTTAAGCTGAACGACTTTCTTGAAATCTGCGCGGGCATAGGCGTTGTGCTTCTTATGTTCTCTGCGGGGATAGGCACCAACCTAAAGCAGCTCATGCACACGGGCGTCAAGGCGTTGGTCATCGCCTGCTCGGGAGTTTTTGTTCCGCTTGTCGGGGGCACTCTGCTTTATATGGGCTTTTACGGCTTTTCGGAAATTGGCACGCCCAAGTTTTTCACTGCGGTGTTTATCGGTGTGATCATGACCGCGACGAGCGTTTCGATCACCGTTGAGACTCTGCGCGAGATGGGCAAGCTTAAAACAGAGCTGGGCACGACTATTTTGAGCGCGGCGATCATCGACGATGTTATCGGAATTTTAGTGCTTACGTTTGTGATCGGCTTTAAGGATCCCGACAGCAGTCCCGGGTGGATGGCGCTGCGCGCTCTCGCGTTCTTCGCTCTCTCGATCGTGCTCGGCTTTGTCACCTACAAAATTTTCAAGGTGATAGACAAGCGCTGGCCGCACACGCGCAGGATCCCGATTTTGGCGCTGGCGCTCTGCTTCGGGCTGAGCTACGTCGCCGAAAAATACTTCGGCATAGCGGATATAACGGGCGCTTACGTTGCGGGAATAATACTCTCCAAGCTGCATGATTCAACTTATATTGAGCAAAAGTTAGATATCAATTCCTATATGATTTTCGGTCCCATATTTTTTGCGAGTATCGGCTTAAAGACGCAAATCAACGGCATTTCGTGGGAGCTTGTGCTGTTCTCGGCGGCGTTTGTCGCCGTGGCTTTAGGAACAAAAGTCATCGGCTGCGGCGCTGCGGCGCGCCTGTGCGGATTCAGGGGAACGGACACGCTCAAGGTGGGCGTTGGCATGATGACGCGCGGCGAGGTCGCGCTTATAGTGGCGCAGAGAGGTCTTGCCGAGGGTATGATAAGCTCGGAATATTTTACCTCGGTAATTTTGCTTATCATAATTTCAAGTATTCTGACCCCGATCATCTTAAAGCTGCTATACTCGTCGGCTGAGCCGGCAGCTTGAAGCTGCAATCAATCTGCGGTCGGCTGAGCCGGCAGCTTGAAGCTGCACCCGATCCGCGCTTCTCAAAATCATAAAAAACCTTCCTCCAATTCCCGCGTCAGACCGCGCCGTTGAAGGAAGGCTGTTTTTATAATATATTTAAATATATTTAAAAGGCTGCCCAAATCAATCGGACAGCCCTTTGAATTATATTTTATTATCCCAGCTCAACATCAAACTCCGCCAAATACATTTGAAGTCTTGTCGCGTCGGCTACGGTCACCTCTCCGTTGCCGTCAACGTCAGCGGTAGCAATCTGTTTGTCGGTCAGGGCTTTGAACTCCGCGAGGCTTTGCTGAATGATCGTCACATCGGAAACGGTTATCGCTCCGTCCATGCTTACATCTCCCACGGAAGGATTATCAATGTAAGCTCTGAACGGCAAACCGCTTTTGCGGGCAAATTCTTCCGCGCAGGAACCGGCAGGGGCGAGGATCGTTACTTTATCGCAGCCTGCAAAGGCGTTATTCTGAATAAAAGTAACCGAATCAGGAATTATTATTTCTTCAAGACTCTTGCAGTTCTCAAACATTCCGAAGCCGTAGCTGCTTTCGCCGCCGAGTGTCTGCACACCGTTGGGGATAACAAGGCTTTGCAGGCTGCGGCAGTTGGTGAAGGCTTCCTCACCGATGTGAGTGACTGTGGCAGGAATTTCGAGAGTTTTAAGTCTGCGGCAGTCATAAAAAGCCTCGTCGCCTATCGTTTCAAGGCTTGTGCTGAGGTTTATGCTTTCAAGGAACAGGCATTTTTCAAATGCGCTTTCGCTGATTTCCGTCACATTGTTGCCCATTGAGACGGTTTTTATTTCGGTGCACCCGAAAAACACACCTCTGCCAATAACTGTGACTGATTCGGGAATAGAAACGCTCTGAATGTCGGTATTGTACGCAAACAGCCAATTGCCGAGCTGTGTTACGGCTTTTCCGCCGATAGCATGCGGAATGACAAGCTGATTATCAACCAAATTACATTTTATCAGCTTTATCGAATCATCGGAAAGTATCGTGTACTCATATATAGCACGAAACCTCACTCCGTCTCTCGTGCAATAAGCTTCCGCTTCCGAACCAGTGTTGCCGTAAATCGTAAGATCGGTACTGCATCTGTAAAACGCGCTACCGCTGATACTTGTCACGCTGTCGGGAATCGTTACGCTTGTTAAGCCGGTGCAGCAGTAAAATGCATCATATCCGATTTCTGTCACACTGTTGCCAAGGAAAACGCATGTCAGGCTCCTGCAGTTGTAAAACGCAGAGCTTTCTATACTTGTAACGCTATCGGGAATGATTATGCTTTTTAGGCTTGTACAGCTGTAAAACGCAGAATTGCCTATAATTGTCACACCTTCGGGAACGCTTACGCTTATCAGGCTCGTACAGTTGTAAAACGCTTTATAAGCAATACTCGTCACGCTGTCGGGAATAGTTATGCTTGTCAGGCCTGCGCCTTCAAACGCACTCTCACCTATGCTCGTTACACTGTTGGGTATAATTATGCTTGTCAGGCTATTGCAGTATTCAAACGCAGAAGCGCCTATACTCGTAACGCTGTCAGAAATTGTAACGCTTGTTAGACTTGAGTAGGCGTAAAAAGCAGAATCGCCGATATTTGTGACGCCGTTTTCAATAATAACTTTGCTAATACTTGTGTTCCACCACGGTGATGAGAGTGGGTTATAATCCCCCATCGCCCCGTTTCCGCTGATCGTCAGTGTGCCGTCATCGTCGAGCGTCCATGTACAGTCGCCCGTTGTGCCGCTTGAAGCGCCTACGTTTTGCTCTGTCTCCGCCGCCGAAGCCGTGAACGGTAAAGCCGAAAGCAGCACGACAGCCGCAAGCAGAACGGCTATTGATTTCATAAATTTTTTCGTCATAAATACTCCTCCTCGTTCTAAAAAGATATTTATTATGATTTGTCCGTCACCCTAACACAACATCAAACTCCGCCAAATACATTTGCAGTAGAGTCGCGTCGGTTATTGATACGTCTCCGCTGCCGTTTATGTCTGCGGCGGTGCGCTGTTCGGCGGTCAGGCTTATGAAATCCGCGAGGGCGCTTTGTATCTCGGTCACGTCTTTAATGTCAACGCTGCCGTCGAGGTTCACGTCGCCCGTTTTTATGGCGGGTTCTTCTCCGACAACGAATTTGAATCCGTTCTCGTTTGCGTATCTCTCGGCATCGGTGCCCGCTTTACCGTAAATAGTGAAGTCTTCAATTTTTTCATACCGGTTCAAATATCCGAACGCGAACGCGCCTATCTCCGTTACACTCTCGGGTATCGTGACGCTTTTCATGCTTTCGCAGCCGTAAAACGCGTATGCTTCTATACTCGTTACGCTGTCGGCAATGCCGGCGTTTTTCAGCCTGCCGCAGCAGAAAAATGCGGCGGCGTTGATTTTTGTCACGCTGTCGGGAATGGTAACACTTGTCAGCTTTCTGTATCCGCAAAAAGCTGCTTTCCCGATGCTTTCCACGCCGTCGGGAATTACCATATCGGTGACAAGCTCGTTGTTAACGTAAAAATTATGTGTGTAGAAAACGGGATTGCTGCTGCCGTAAATATTCAGGTAAACCATAAAAGAAAGCCTGCACCAGGCGGTCAGATCGTATATATAAACGCTTGTCAGCCCAAAGCAGTTGTAAAACGCCTCGTCGCCGATACTCGTCACGCCGGCGGGAATTGTTATGCTTGTCAGCTTTTCACAGCCGCGAAACGCCTCGACGCCGATAGTGGTCAAGCTTTCGGGAGTTTTTACGCTTATCAGGCGCGAGCAGTCGCGAAACGCGCCGTCGCCGATAACAGTCACACTGTCGGGAATGTCTATGGCGGTCAGTCTGATGCAGTCCTCAAACGCGGACGGATCGATAACGGTAACGCTGTCGGAAATGGTGACGTCGGTCAGTCCGTAGCAATCGTAAAACGCGAAAGCGCCTATATTTGTCACTCCGCTTTCTATTGTCACGCTTGTAATGTCGTTTCCCCACGGATAATTAACATATTCTTCGCCGGAATCATCATAATAAAGCCAATAATCAGCCATCTGTCCGTTGCCGCTTATAGTCAGAGCTCCGCTGCCGTCAAGAGTCCATGTGCAATCGCCCGTTGTGCCGCTCGAAGCGCCTACGTTTTGCTCTGTTTTCGCCGCCGAGGCCGCAAACGGTATTACAGAAAAAAACATAACCGCCGAAAGCAGAACAGCAATTGAATTTAAAAATTTTTTAGTCATAAATACTCCTCCGCAAATATTATATTTTGAATAAATTTTTTGAACATTTATATTTGAGAATATAAAACCTGCCTATTTATATAATTATATCACGGTTCCGATTTAAATACTACCTCATTTTAAAACTTTTGTCCTTTTTATAATCACGATATAGTATTATTTGCGATCCGGCATTTTCAACTTCCCTGAAAATCACAAAAACATAGAAAAACAGGCTTAAATTATATTGACTATTTGTAAAAAAAAGCGTACAATATTATAGATTGGAATGATTATGATGAATGAAGTTACCGCATTAAAATTTAAACTTTCCGCGCTGAGCGTTTTCAGGGGCGTTCTCGGCAGAAGCGTGCCCCGCGCCTTTTACCGTCTGCTGTGCGCGTCGGACGAAAAGCCCGAAACCTTTCTGCGCTGCTACGGGGAATTCTTCTCGCTTATAAGCGAACGCGGCTGCGCCGACAGCGTGGCGGAGGCGTTTACCGAGGCTGCGCTTTTTGACGATAATGTCTTTACCCGCGCCGCAGCGGGCGGCACGCTCAGTCAGCTCTCCGACGAGGTGATAAATGCCGCGCTCGGCGACTGCAACACGGTCATCGAGGCTTCCTCGCTCGACAGCGAGGCGGTTCTGCGCTCTTATCCGCGTTATGACGAAATTTCGGAAGTGGTTCCGTTTTTGCCGCGCTGGAAAACGGGTGAGCCTGCTTTGGGCTTTAGGACATACGACGGCTCCGCCGAGAGTCTCAAGCGCTGGTACAGCGAAAACGGCTGCGGGATTTTTGCGCAGTACAACGCGTTTATCTGGCGCGGCGGCGGTATTCAGCCCGTTCTGAACAGCGACAGCGTAGATTTGGATGATTTCACGGGCTACGAGCGTCAGCGCAGGCTTGTCACGGAAAACACCCTTGCTTTTCTCGACGGCAAATCCTGCAACAACTGCCTTCTCTACGGCGATATGGGCACGGGAAAAAGCTCTACAGTCAAGGCTATGGCGAACGCCTTCCGCAATCGCGGTCTTCGCATTGTGGAGATGCCGAAGGAGCAGCTCAGGGAATTTCCGCAGCTTGTCGATAAAATAGCGCGGCTGCCCATGAAGTTCATCATTTTTATAGACGACCTCTCTTTTCAGCATCAGGACCCGAGCTACACGGCGCTGAAGGCTGTGCTGGAGGGCGGTTTGGCGGCTCGGCCGTCAAACGCGATTATCTACGCCACCTCTAACAGGCGCCACATTGTAAAGGAAAGGCTTTCCGACCGCGCAATGGAGGTTGACGATATAAACACACGCGACAATATGCAGGAAACCCTGTCGCTTTCGGACCGCTTCGGGCTTGCCGTGTGCTTTACGGCTCCCGGCAAAAAGGAGTTTTTGCGCATTGTTATCTCTATGGCGCGTCAGCGTGGGGTAGACCTGTCCGACGAGGAGCTGTGCGCCGGAGCCGAGCGTTTTGCGCTTGCGAGGGGCGGTCGCTCGCCGCGCTGCGCCAAGCAGTATGTTGAGTCGCTGTTTTGCTGAATGCTTCAATTAATTTAAGGAGGATATCAATGAAAAAGTTTGTTTCCGTCATTTTGGCGGCGGCAATGATGTTTTCTCTTGCCGCGTTGTTCACCGGCTGCGGTGACAGCGAATACCCCGTAAAAATCGCCAACATTAAAATCGAAAAAGAGCCCGAGCGCATCGTTGTGCTCGACGCCGCGACAGCCGATATCATAAATTATATGGGCTATGCAGGAAAAATCGCGGGCAGAAGCGAGTCTGTGGATCAGCCCGAGCTTGCGGCGGCTCCCAGCGTCGGCGGCAAGGTCACGCCAAATATCGACAATATAATAAAGCTCAATGCCGATTTGGTGTTATGTGATCCCACCCTGAGCGATGGTTCAAAAGAGAACCTTATTCAAAAGGGAATTCAGGTGGTTTCACTGCAGGAGCCAAACACCGAAACCGAGATCAAGACCAACTATATAACCATCGGAAAGATACTCAAAGGCAACAACACCGGCAAGAGCGAGGGCATTGGCGCCTATGACAGGCTTGTAAGCGAGCTTGAAGAGCTTAAAAACAGTGTTGCGGGTCAGAGCGGAAACGGCGCGATGAAAACGGTCTGCTATCTGAATCTCAAAAATAACAAGCTCAGCAGGCTTTCCGGAGACAGCTACGGAAATGTTCTGCTCGGTTATACCAACTGCGTCAACATCTTCTCGGCGGGCGGCACCGAATTGACCGATATCTCCAAGGTCGTGGCAGGCGCAAATCCGTCGTTTGTTTTCTACAACGACGAACCGACGCTCAGAATGATCAAGAAGGACGCGGCGCTTTCAAAAATCGACGCGGTCAAAGGCAACAAGATAATGCGTGTTCCGCTTTCATGCTTCTCACGCCCGGGCGAGACCGCAAAGAAAACCGTTGCCGCAATGAATGATTTCATCTATAAGGGAAAGGTAACGAACCTCAAGGAGTCCGCTTCCGAAGCGGCTCGGGAGACTACTCAGGCTGCGACGCAGGCTGCAAGCCAAGAGACTTCTCAGCCCGAAGAGGAAGGCGATTCGGAGGAATAAAAAATACACGGAAAAACTCACAGATGAATTACATAAAAACCGGACGGAAAGGCTTGCGCAAGCTTTTCCGTCCGGAGTTGTTTTTATCCTGTTTTTTCGGTTTTGGCGTTGGTGAACATTTTAAGGCGGAACGCCCGCCGGCTCATCACCACGGCTTTACCGTGCCCGTAAGCTCGGTCACGCTTTTAATGCCGTTGTCATCTAGGAACCTGTTTATGCCCTCGTTGATTTTAACGGGCGCGTAGGGGTCGGAGAACAGAACCGTGCCGATTTGCAGGGCTGTCGCTCCGGCTATGAGCATTTCGACCGCGTCCTCCCATGTTGAAATGCCGCCCATTCCAATAACGGGGATCTTTACGGCGTTGGATACCTGCCAAACCATTCTGACCGCTACGGGGAACACCGCCGCTCCGCTTAGTCCGCCCGTGTTGTTGCGGATTATCGGACGGCGCGAGTTGATGTCTATCCTCATGCCGGTCAGCGTGTTGATAAGCGATACCGCGTCGGCTCCCGCCGCTTCGGCGGACTGAGCTATCGAGGCTATGTCGGTCACGTTGGGGCTGAGCTTTACGATGAGAGGCTTTTTGCAGAAGCGGCGAACCTCGCCCGTAATATTGCCCACCGACTCGCAGCTTGTACCGAACTGCACGCCGCCGCTTTTTACGTTGGGGCAGGAGATGTTAAGCTCTATCATATCGACGTCGGTCTCGCTGAGCTTCTCGGCCATTTGGCAGTATTCCTCAACGGTGTTGCCCGCGATATTCGCGATAATAACGGTGTTCTGCTGCTTTAGCCACGGCAAATCGTCGCTTATGAAAGCGTCAACTCCGGGGTTTTGCAGACCGACCGCGTTTAAAATGCCCGAGGGCGTTTCGGCGATCCTCGGCGGCGGGTTGCCGTCGCGTCTTTTCAGGGTGATTCCCTTGCAGGATATTCCGCCGAGCGCGGAGAGCGGGTAGAATTCTCCGTACTCCCTTCCGAAGCCGAAGGTGCCCGAAGCGGCTATGAGCGGATTCGCGAAATCAACGCCCGCGACTCTTACAGATAGATCAGACATCAGAAGAACACCTCCTCAGCATTGAATACGGGACCGTTTTTGCATACGTGCTGCATTATTTCCTCCCCGTTTTTGCGCACCTTTACCGCGCACACTAAACACGCTCCGACGCCGCAGCCCATCCGCTCTTCGAGCGACACCTGACAGGGCTTGCTGAACTCACTGCAAACTGCGGCGACCGCTTTCAGCATGGGAGTCGGACCGCAGGCGCATACCTCGTCCGTATCCGCGATTTTCTCGCGCAGAAGGTCGGTAACAAAGCCTTTTCTGCCTGCGCTTCCGTCGTCGGTGCAAAGCAGGGTCTCGCCCTCGGCGGCAAGCTCCTCCTGTAAAATAACAAGCGATTTGTCGCGGAAGCCCGTGATGATTACGGGCTTATCGCACTGCTTGGCGGTGTAAAGCATGGGGGGCACGCCTATTCCGCCGCCGACAAGACAGTAGCGCCTGTCTTTTTTTATTTCAAAGCCGTGTCCGAGAGGAACGAGCACGTCCACGGTGCCGCCCGCTTTCATTTCGGACATCAGCTTTGTGCCTCCGCCCTTTACCTGATATACGAGCCGCAGCACGCCGTCCGACGCGTCGCACACCGATATCGGACGGCGAAGCGTCTTGCCCGGCACATAAACATGGGCAAACTGACCGCACTCCGCGGGCAGATCGTCCTGTTCGTATCTGAGCCGCATATCAAAGATCCCGCGCGCGATCTCCTCATTGGAAATCAGCGGAAGCTGTCTTACGTCATACTTCATTGTCATACACTCCTTAGGGCAACACCGTAATTATGCGGTATAGCCTACTCATAATCGAGAATCAAAGTAACAAGTCTGCGGTCGGCTACAGACGAGAGCTTGCAGTTGTTGCTTATTTCAGGCTGATCCGAGTTGATCCTGTTTGCCGCCGACACCCAGTCGAACGCGCGTCGCTTGACCATCTCGCCGAAGGCTTCCTCAAAATCAAGCTTTTCGTCGAGAATGAAGCTGCAGCAGGACGCGTTGTTTTTTGCGTGCTCAGCCACATACTTTCCGCAGGCGTCGTCGTACAGATCGGAAATATACAGCGAATTCAGCGTGAGATAGCAGTAATCAGTGCCGTCGCATTCGGGAACGAACCCGTTGTACCACACGTCGGAATCAGAGTAATCGCTGTACAGAGGCGATATCCTGTGATCCTTTTTTATCTCCTCTGTCGTCAGATTAAAGTACAGATAGCGGTTCACGTCAGCCGGTACAAGGTCGTCGTAGTCGTCCCAGGTAACGTCAACGTGGTACCAATCGTTGTCAAGCTTGACGCAGTTCCAGATGTGGTTCGTTATTTCCTGATTGTCAAAGCCCTCTGCCTGCCCTTGTATCACCCAACAGGGAACGTTCAGCCTGTTGCAGAGTATCTGGAACGCCCTTGTGTAGCCCTCGCAGACCGCCCTTCCCTCGGCGAGCGCGCCGAAGGCGTTTTGCTCGTTGGCGCGCACCTCGTTTTCGCTTTTGTGATAATCAACCGCCTCGGTGTCATAGGCGCAGTGGTCGATCAGATAATTGTGGATATAAAGCTCTTTTTCGTAATCGGAGCCGTGAACCGGGGCGTTTGCAAGCGCCGAAGCGATCGCTTTGTCCAGCTTGGTTTTGACCTCGTTTAGCAGGTCGCCCTCGTACTTGAAGTTGAGCTCAAGCGTCAGCCCGTCTATCTCGTTGGCGTAGTAGTAGGGCTTGGCTTCGTCGATCCAGAACACCTCGGGGTGGTCGTCCTTGTAGAACTCTATCACGTCGCTGATCCTCTTTGGATCCTCAAACCGCTCGGTGTAGATCTCGCGGCTCTCGGGCTCGTTTATCGTTTCGTCAATGCAGGCGTACAGCTTTTGCTCGGCGGAGTTTTGCAGAGCCTTGAAGCCGTAGCCGTTGTATTTTTTGCTGAGCTCGTCAGCGGTTTGCTGAGAAGCGGGAAGCTCGCGCGTGTCCGACGGGCTCCTTTTTCCGCTTTCGTTTATAAAAGCCGAACAGCCCGACGCCGTGAGCGATAAAGCAAGCAGCCCCGCCGCGCAGGTTAAAACGGTTTTAAATTTCATATTATTTCGTTACCTCGGCAACTCCTTTTACAGCGCGGGTGACGTCGCCCTTGGTGCTGTGTCCCGCGTATTTTCCGTTAAGCTTAGCAATGTATTTGTCGCCCGACGCGTAGAACTGAGCAGTGTCGGAGCTTTCGTCGGTGAAGGTGTAGGTCACGGAAAGCGCCTCGCTGCCGCTTCCGCTGTCGTCTTTTACGTCAGCCAAACCAATCAGCGAAATATCGTTGTAGAAGGTCGTGAAATCGCCGATCGGGATCTCCTTGCCGCCGTATTTCACCGTGGTGACGGTCGAGGTGGATTCAACGCCGCTTTCGTCGGTTGTAACCGATTCGCGCGAGCTCAATTCAAAGTCATATGTCTTGCCGTTTGCCTTTACGCTCATCTTGGTGAGCTTTGTCATTTTGGGGTAGCAGACATACTCGGAGCAGAGCTTGGCGTAATCGGTCTGCGTCCACGGAACCTTATCTGCGCTTATGCTGTAAACGACGGGTCTGCCGCTTACCATGATGTTCACATTTCCGTCGCTGTCGGGCTTGGCGGCGATAAGCTCAACGGTTTCGTCGGGATATACCGCCTTCAGCGCAGCGTAGGGCTTTGAGAGCCCCAGCTCCTTGAGCTGCGCATCTGAGGGCTTGACCATTGTCACAGCGTTTGCGAGAAGGCCTCTTATTCCGCCCGCCACAAGACTGCTCTCGTTTTCGTTGGCGTATCTGTTCACGGGAGCCGTCATTTTGTAGGAAGCCGAGTAGTTTTCGTTGTCGTTCGGTTCGAGAACGATGTCCTTTTCAAACGCGCTTCCCGAAATGGTTATCGAGCTTGCGGTGTTGTTGTCGGTGTTTTCGGCGGCGTCGTTAATCGTAATGCTTATCAGGTCGGTCACGCCGTAGTCAAACGCCGAAACGGTTTCGGTGTCGGCGACGTAAACCGCGTCGCCCGTGCCGAATTTAATGTAGGTTCCCGCCTGCTGCGGAGCGTCGTCGCCCACCGTGATGACCGCCTTTGTGCCGTCGTCAAAGGTGACCGTCACAACCGAGCGGGGCTTGTCAAAGCCGAAATCACCCTCCTTGCTCTTGTCGAGCGTGGCGATTTTTGTGAATTTAAGCTCGGCGGCGGCTGAGGCTATGAGGTCGGGGTTGCCGCCCTGCAAATCAAAGTCCTCGTAGCCCTTGAGCGTGTATACCGTGGCCTCGCCCTCGGGCGTCTCAGAGGTGACGTCTATAGTGCCTTTGCTGTTTTCGATGTGAATTGCTTTGATGTCGGCGGGATAATACTCCAGAAGCGTGCCGTAGCCGTTGGCGGTTATTTTGCCGTCCTTGTCGGTCTGCACGTTTGCTTGGTGGAGTCCGTCTTTGTCGGTCGAGACCGAAAGCTTTGCCGGCTCGTCAATGCTTGCGCTGTCTTCGTCGGAGCCGCCCTTCGGAACGAAAATCAGAATCAGCAGCACCGCGACAAGCACAACAGCAGCGGCGGCGCCTATAATAATACCCTTTTTCTTATTCATCAGCGATTCCTCCTGCGGACCCAGAGCACGATACCCGTAATCAAAATGGCTGCGGGGATAATAAACACAAAGATAACGAGTATGGCGTTGGAGGTCGTCTCGACCGGCTCGCCCAAGGTTGAATCCTCCATTGTCTTTGCCTCGATAACAACGGTGTCGTCCTCTTTTTCGGTTATGGTATTCATAATATTCATAAAGTACGCGGCGTTGTTAAAGCTGGGATACGACATATCCGACGCGCTCAGCATTGCCTTTGAGCTGAACACGATGACGTTTGAATACTCTTCCGTTCCCGCTTTTTTGCCCTCGGCGGCGATCGCTATCGGCTCGCCGGTTATGCCCGCCTCGGGGTCAAAGCTTTCGTCGGCGTCTATCGGATAAACTCCCGACTTGTCAGAGGATTGCAGCAGAGCGTGAGCGGTGCTTTCGTCCTTTATCGTAATGCCGTTGGCGTACTCTGTAACGACAGGCAGGTTGGAATTTTTGAGGTTTTCCATATAATTTTCGGTGTAGTCGGTGATAAACGCGAACATCGGGGAACCGTTCAGCCTGTGGTTGACGTCGGTTTCATATACAAATCCCTTGTTTAGCTCCATGCCCCATTTCGAGATCAGGTCGTCGATATTCGGCGTTTTCAGCTCGGTAACGCGCGGGTCGGCGTTCGGAACGTAAATAAGCGTTTTGCCGTACTTTCCGCCGTTTTCAAGCCATTTGCTCAGAGTTTCGGCTGACTTGTCGCTGAGGTCAGCCTGCGGAGCGTATATGATGACCACGCGCGCGTCCTTGTCAAGCTCGCCCGTGAGCAGCGAAACCTCGTTAACCTGATAGGCGTTGTCGGTGAGCAGAGAGCTTATGCCGTCATAGTCGCTCTCGCCCTCGCCCGTCAGAACGTCCACTACTACCTTATCCTTGGTTGTCACGTTGAGCGCGCCCTTTACAGTAGCCTGCTCAATGGTGGTGCCTGTCCACTCGTACGTTCCGTAATAGTTGTAATAGTCCTCGTCATAGGTGAAGCAGTCCTCAACGGTCAGACCCTTGTACTGGTCGCCGCACACGATAACGCCGACGTTCGCCTTTGTTTTCCAGTCAATATTCGGATATTTCTGGGTGAAGTTGGGGTTCTCGGTTGTGTCCACAAACTCCACCTTGAATTTGCCGTTCGATTTTGAGACCATCTTGTCAAGCAGGTTCTTAGCCTGAACAAAATACTTTCCGGTCGCCTCAAACTCTTTTTCGTTCGCCACGATATAAAGCGTAACGTCCTCGTCAAGGTGGCTCATATATTCCTCGGTGTCAGCCGACAGCGCGTAGGCGTTGTTGGCGGTGAAGTCAACCTTCAACTCGGGGAAACGGTCGATAAGCAGCGCGGTTATAACGTTTATCAAAATGACAATAGCTATTCCCATCGCCGTAAGGATCACCGAAAGCGAGCCGTGGCGCATTTTGCGGCTTTTGAGCAGCGCCTTCAAGCCGCCGCTTTTGCTTTTGGAGCCGTCTCCGGAAGCCTTTTCGGTTTTATCCTTTTTATCTTTTTTGTCCTTGCCGGAAGCGCTTTCTGTTGCTTCGGTGCTTTCCTCTTCCGCCGTGTTTTCAATTGCGGAAGTGTTTTCAAGCTCCGCGTCGTTCTCTTGAACGGAGGTTTTTTCTTTGTTTTCAGCCATACTATCCCCCTCCTTAGCTCCAGCGGCGTCTTTCAAGAACGCGGACGGTGAAGAACAGGAACAGCCCCGTCACGCTCAGGTAAAACACTACGTCTGTGGCAGACAAAATGCCGTAGGTGAAATTCGTGTAATAAGTTGTAAAATCAAGCTTGCTGAGCGCGGTCGAGATCCATTCAACCGAAATAAGGCTGACAAAATAGCCAACGGTTTCAATCACCAGACCTGCCGCCATGCCGACTACCGCCGCAACTACCATGCTCTCGGTGAGCGAGGAGATGAAAACGTTGATGGCTATCATCGCGGCTCCAAGCAAAAGAATACCGAGCAGCGTGCAAAGCACAACGCTCCACTGCGGCTGCGCGAAGAACGAGATGATCACGGCGTAAACAAGGAAGATACCGCAGCACATGGCAAAAACGGTAAACGCTCCGAGAAACTTGCCGAGCACAATTTCGGTCAGGCTCACGGGAGAGGTGAGCAGCGCCTGATCGGTTTTCTGGCGCTTTTCCTCCGAAAAGGTTTTCATGGTCAGCACCGGGATTATAAACATAATGATGTAGAACATATTGCCGAATACGTATGAAAGGCTGTTTGAGTCCCTCATAAAGCAGTAGTTATAGAAGAAAAATCCCGAGAAAAAGAAGAACACTGCCAACACAACATATGCTATTGCCGAGTTGAAATATCCCGACAGCTCGCGTTTGTAAATCGCTCCCATTATTCCTCTCCTCCTTTCGAGTTTTCGGTGAGTCTCAGATACATTTCTTCAAGGCTCTCGCCGCCCGACTTCATTTCAAGGATAGGGCAGCCTATGCGCGCCATCGCGTTGAACACGTCGCGCCTGATGTCGGCGCCGGGCTTGTATTCAACATCGAACGTGGTCGCCTTGTCGGACGAGGCTCCGTTTCTCTTGACCTTCAGCACGCCCGGTATTTTTTTGATTTCGGCGGCGATATCCGAGGCTTTGCCCTCGGCAGTGACTACCAGCCTGCGCTCGTTTGACAGAGCGCTCGACAGTTCGTCGGCTTTGGCGTCGGCTATGATCTTTCCGTCGGCGATAATGATAATGCGGTCGCAGGTGGCGGAAATCTCGCTCAGCACGTGCGATGAAAAAATAACCGTGTGCTTTCTGCCGAGGTTCTTAATAAGCTTGCGTATCTCGATTATCTGCTTGGGGTCAAGACCGACGGTCGGCTCGTCAAGAATGATCACGGGCGGATTGCCGAGCAGCGCCTGAGCAAAGCCGACGCGCTGACGGTAGCCCTTTGACAGGTTCTTGATAATACGCTTTCCGTGATTGTCAAGCCCCACGAGGTGCATTACCTCGTCGATGTGCTCTTTTTTCGGAAGCTTTACGCGCTTGATGTCGAACATAAACTCAAGATACTTGCGCACTGTCATTTCAACGTAGAGCGGCGGTATCTCGGGAAGATATCCGATTTTCTGCTTGGTTTTTTTAGGCTCCGCCAAAATCTCGCAACCGTCTACCGTAACGGTTCCGGAGGAGGAAGAAATATAGCCGGTGATGATGTTCATGGTGGTGGATTTTCCCGCTCCGTTGGGTCCGAGGAAGCCCAGCACCTCGCCCGTGTCAACCGTAAAGCTGATATCGTCTACCGCCTTGATTTTGCCGTAGCGTTTGGTGAGGTTTTTTACCTCTATCATCTGTTTCACTCCTTGGCAGGTAATCCTGCATTTTATTCCAAAATACATTGTAACACAAACATTTTGATTTTGGTAGCACTTTTTGTAAAATTTCATTAAATTATCACATTGGCAGCGTGACGCTGCACCCATGGCGGCTTTGGACAGCGCCATATAGAAATAACCTTCTGTTAACGCCGCGTCATAACGCGTGAATAGCGTTAAAGTTTTTGTCAAACGTTTGAAGCGCGGTCGTTGCCGCGACGGGGCAGGGCGGCTTTGGACAGCGTCGTTAGAAGATAACCTTTCTTAAACGCCGCGTCATAACGCGGGAGTGACGGTAAAGATTTTGCAAACGTTTGGAGTGCGGTCGTTGCCACGACGGGGCAGGGCGGCTTTGGACAGCGTCGTTAGAAGAAAACCTTTCTTAAACGCCGCGTCATAACGCGGGAATGACGGTAAAGATTTTGATAAACGTTTGAAGCGCGGACTGACCGTCGGCTCAGCCGACCGCTCGCTACTTTTTTTAACATAAAATGTTAAATGCGATTGATTGAAAACCGCATTACAACGTGATATAATCAGTTTGAAGGGTATGAAATGGTATGATTTTTCATACTTATTCAAATCAATCCGTAAGGCGGTGTTTAGTTGTGATAGCGTCAAATATCAAATATCTGAGAAAAAAAGAATCCCTCAGTCAGGAGGAATTTGCCGAGCGCTTCGGCGTATCGCGGCAGAGCGTGGCAAAATGGGAAAACGGCGAAAGCGCTCCCGATGTTTTCAAGTGCCGCGAAATCGCGGATTACTATGATATCTCGATAGACGAGCTGATGAACGTGCCTGTTGAGGAAGAGGATACAAAAATAGAAACCACCGACGGCAAATACATTTTCGGTATGGTAAAGGTGGGCGACAGGGGACAGGTCGTTATCCCCAAGCACGCCCGTGAGGTGTTCGGCATAAAGCCGGGCGACCGCCTTATGGTGATGGGCGACACAAACAAGGGCGGAATAGCATTTGCAAAGGTGTCGTTCGGCAATATGTTCGGAAAGGACTGACAGCTATGGAAGCAATCAAAACAAATAATCTCACAAAAAAATACAAGGATAAAACCGCTGTTAACAAACTGAACCTCACGGTCCGCAAGGGCGAGCTTTACGCTCTGCTCGGCGTAAACGGCGCGGGAAAGTCCACAACGATAAAAATGCTGTCCTGTCTTACACGCCCCACCTCGGGTGACGCCGTTCTTATGGGGCACAGTGTCGTTTCGGATCCCGACAGGGTAAAGGCGATAATAAACGTTTCTCCGCAGGAAACCGCCGTAGCGGCAAAGCTGAGCGTCAGAGAAAACCTTGAATTTATCGCGCGCATATACGGCGCCGATAAAAAGCAGGCTAAGGAAAAAGCCGATAAAATGATCGAGGATTTCTCGATGGAGGAAATAGTAAAAAGCAAGGCGTCAACTCTATCGGGCGGCTGGCAGCGCCGGCTGAGCATAGCCATGGCGCTTATATCCGAACCCGAGATCCTGTTTTTGGACGAGCCTACTCTCGGACTCGACGTGCTGGCAAGGCGCGAGCTGTGGAGAGTGATCGAAAAGCTCAAGGGTAAAATGACGATTATTTTGACAACTCATTATCTTGAAGAGGCGGAGAGCCTTTCCGACCGCGTCGGAATAATGTCGCGCGGCGTACTCTGCGCCGAGGGCACCGCTGCGGAGCTTAAAGCCAAGGCGGGCACCGATGATTTTGAGGAAACATTTATAAGACTGGCAGGGGAGGCTGTAAAATGAGAGCGCTTACATTTGCTTCACGCAACACAAAGGAGCTTACAAGAGATTTACTTACGATGCTGTTCGGCATAGCGTTTCCGCTGGTGCTTCTGCTGCTTTTGTCGGCGATCAACAACAGCATTCCAAAGGGCGCGGGACCGACAATGTTCAATATAGAAAACCTCGCACCGGGCATCACCGTGTTCGGACTCAGCTTTCTGTCGCTGTTTTCTTCCATGATAATAGCCAAGGATCGCACAACAAGCTTTGTGCTCAGACTGTTTACCTCGCCGATAAAGCCCCGTGAATTCATTTTGGGCTACACCCTTCCGCTGCTGCCTATGGCGATCATTCAAACCGCTATCTGCTACGCGTGCGCCCTGATTTTGGGCTTGAAATTCAGCGCAAGCCTGCTTGTCGCGATAGCGGTCAACATTCCCGTGGCAGTCGTGTTCATTGCGCTCGGGCTTCTGTTTGGCTCGGTGCTCAATGAAAAGGCTGTTGGCGGAGTTTGCGGAGCGCTGCTAACAAACCTGAGCGCGTGGTTCTCAAACATTTGGTTCGACACTTCAATGGTGGGAGGAGCGTTTAAGGCGGTCGCCGATATCCTCCCTTTCTCGCACGCGGTCAACGCCGCAAGAGCAGCAGCTGCAGGAAACTTCGACGCGATTTTTCCCGACCTGTGGTGGGTCATCGGCTACGCCGTTGTTATACTCGCCGCCGCTGTGACGGTGTTCTCGCTTAAGTTGAAAAGGAATTAGAAGCCACTTGGGGATATTTTTATTTCGGAGTGCGGGATTTCAGTCGCTCCTGTTGCGGATTTCAATAAAAATTTTATTATATGGTAGACATTTTAGTTGAATTGCGTTATACTTGTTTTGTATTATTATTCAAAGGAGAATGTCAAATGAGTTACTGTGAAAAATGCGGGAGTAAGTGTGACGACGGCGCCGCGTTCTGCAAAAACTGCGGAGCAAGGCTCAGAGCATGTCAACCTCCGCAGGGCCCGCCCCGGCAAATGCCGCCTCAGCAGCCCCCTGTCACACCGCAGCAGCCCTATGCACCGTCACCTCAGCAGCCGCAGAAGGACTCCCGAAAGCCCCTGATGATCATGCTGTTTGTTCTGATCGGTGTGATCGTCGCGCTCGGCGTGGTGATCGCGATCATTCTTTTCAGCAAAAACACCGCAGAAGCAAAAACCTTCGACTTTACCTGTTCGCAGTATAATGCGGAAATGAACCGCATTATGGGCGATGACAAGCTCAAAGAGGACAAGTGGAATATAACCGAAGCGAACGCCGTTTACATTGACGACAGCTTTAATATAAATCTTGATCTGGACAAGAAAAGCGAAAAAATAAAGAGCATAAAGGTGGGTCCCTCCGACAGCGAGGACGCTGCGAAAATTGCGGCGGCAAGCCTGATGATCGTGGAGCCTGCGGCTGATCAGAGATCGGCGCTTATCATGCTTGCCGAGCTTAAGGAAGGCTCGCAGAAGGAGATCATCAAAGAGAAAACTCTGGTTTACATTGACAAAACCGAAAAGGAATATATAATCGAGCCTAAGCCCGACGACCGCGAGCCTCAGACTGCGCTGACTGCGGTGACTGAGGCAACAGACAAAACCAAGACTTCTCAAATCGAAACAACCTTGCCTGCAACAACCGTCGAGCCGACTACCCAAAAGCCCGAATACAAAGCAGAGGACTATGTCCGCACCGAAAAAGAGTGCGAAGTCAAATACGGCGGATCTTTTCTCATAACGGGCGAGGAAGTCGGCGGAAGCAAAACCGCAAGGTGCCGTCAGCCTCAGCTCACAATAGACAGCGCCGACGCGAAAGCAGTTAACAGCGAAATCAAAGCAAATACCGACCAATTTTTTGATGGGTACAGCAAAAACCCGGATTATCCGATGGGTAGAAACGACTACGTTTGCTATATCAACGGAAATATTCTAAGCCTTGTTAATGAATTTCGCTCGACCGATACACCGAACAGCTCATTTTTGGTTTACAACTTCAACGTGGAAACCGGTGAGCTGCTGAGCAACTCCGATATAATGAGCGCCGCAGGGGTAAACGAAGCCGAAGCTTATAAAATGGTAAAGGGCGATATGCTGCCGCGCTTTAAGGAGCTTGAGGGCAAAGCCTCGAATCCAACGTTGGAATCGCAGATCGAGACTGTACAGAGCAGGACCCTCGCATCTGAGAACGTTACAAAATCCGATTTCTTCCTCAACGGCGACGGAAAGCTCTGCGCCTGTTACCGCTATTACTGGGTTGCCGGTGCGGAAAATTACGGTGCGCTCGCTGTTCTTGACGCGACATATAAAGAATAAAACAATATAAAAGACCTTCCTTCTTTGCACGCGTTTGAACGCGCCGGTCGGCTGAGCCGACAATCAATCCGCGCTTCGTAACAACATAAAAAGCCCTTCCTTCTCTGCACGCGTTAAAACGCGCCGGTCGGCTGAGCCGACAATCAGTCCGCGCTTCGTAACAACATAAAAAGCCCTTCCTTCTCTGCACGCGTTAAAACGCGCCTTTGAAGGAAGGCTTGTTTTTTATATTTTTAATAGTCGCACTGCATGCGACTCAGTCGCCGCCCTGCCCCGTCGTGGCAACGACGAATACTTGACTACTTTCCGTCAAAATGCTATAATCTTAACGAAATTCGACAAATAATATCTTTTTATGACATTTTTTGGCATTATCAGACGGAGGTAATTTTTTATGACAAACAAAACCGAATCTGTTCAGATCCGCTATTTCAGCGGCTATATACGCAATTACAAGGCTCTTTGCGCCGAGTTGGGCATTGACCCGACTCTCAGCCGCACTGAGCGCGAGGAAGCTATCTTAAAGGCTTCTTATATAGAGTGGGGGCTTGAGATGACCGACCATATATATGGTATGTTCGCGATAGGTGTGTGGGACGATGCTTCTCAAAAGCTTTATATTATCCGCGATCAGGTGGGTCAAAAGCAGATGTTCTACGCCGTCGCGGGCGGCGAGCTGCTTTATTCGGGCGACATAAACGAGATAGCGGCTGACCCGCGCCTTGAAAAGCGCCTTAACAAGCGTATGCTGCAGCAGTATTTGTTCTACGGCTATCCCATCGGCGAGGAGACCTTTTACGAGGGCGTGTACAAGCTCAGACCCGGTCACTATGCCGAGTGGGACGGAAAGACCGTTTCGGTTCACCGCTATTTCAAGCCTGTTTTTGAGCCTGATAACAGCAAGACCGTTGACGAGTTTGCCGGGGAGATCAAAGCCGTCGTCGAGGAGATTTTAAGCGAAGAGCGCGGCGACGCCGAGCTTCCCTACAAGGAGTCGTTTTTGTCGGGCGGCGTCGATTCCTCTTATCTGCTCGCAGCGAGCGACGCTCAGGCGGCGAACACCGTGGGCTATGAGGAAGCGGGCTTTGACGAATCCGCTCTTGCAAAGCGCACCGCCGAGATTTTGGGCAGGGGCTTCAACGTTAAGATGATCACTCCCGAGGAATACTTTGACCGCATACCGACCGTTATCGACAAGCTGGGTCAGCCCTTGGGCGACGCCTCGGCAGTTGCTTTTTCATTGGGCTGCGCCGCTGTGCGCGAGCACGCCGAAGTGGTGTATTCGGGCGAGGGCATAGACGAGTTTTTCGGCGGCTACAACGCCCACAAGCGCGTTCTGCCGCCCGAGTGGACGTATCTCACCTGTTCTCATATCATGTCCGAGGAAGTCGTCAAGTCGCTTATGAAGGATTATGACAGCTCGGTAAAGGCGGTTGACCCCGTTGCTCCGCTGTGGGAGGAGGTCAAGGGTCAGAACGCTCTTGCGCAGAAGCTCACAATTGACATTTCGCTCTGGCTTGAGGGCGATATCTACCTCAACACCGACCGCACAAGCACCGCCTGCGGAGTTGAGCTTCACACTCCGTTCAGCGATTTAAGACTGTTCAAAGTGGCGCGCAGGATCCCTGCGGAATATCAGTTTGAGGGCGATCAGAACAAGATAGTGTTCCGAACCGCCGCCGAGAGCAAGCTTCCGCATGAGGTCGCGTTCCGCAAAAAGGTCGGCTTCCCCGTGCCCGTTCGCAAGTGGCTTGCCGACGAACGCTATAACCGCCCCGTTGAGGAAAAGCTTTTCGGAGAGTCCTCAAGGCTCTTCTTTGATCAGAACGAAATCAAAAAGATGTGGGAGAGCTTTATTAACGGAGAAGCTTTGCTCTGGAACAGAGTATACGCCGTTTACGCCTTCCTGCTCTGGTACGATTTGAAATTTTAACCCGTTGCCACGGGAGGGCAGTCCGCGGTCGGCTGAGCCGACAATCAATCCGCGCTTCGTAACAACATAAAAAACCTTCCTTCTTTGCACGCGTTAAAACGCGCCGTTGAAGGAAGGTTTTCTTTTTAGCGATTTTTTAATAGGCGCCCTGCCCCGTCGTGGCAACGACCGCGCCGACAAAGATATCGCCGCCTGATCCTTTCACGGAGGGATCTGGCGGCGTATCTTTCTAATAATTTTAAAGAGAGTATCAAAGAGGAGGAATATTTAAACAGGGGATTACCCCGAAAAAAAGCTAAATCTATGTAAAAGGCATAAAGCCTGAATTTTTTTATTAAATAAAATATCTTATCAAAGTGAAGCGTGTTTTTTTACATAAGTGTGGTACAGCTCTTCGGCAAACTCGGCAGCAGCTATGATCGCGACCGGAACAACTATATTCAGCCAGTCAAACTCAAAATCGGAGCAGCTGATGTAAGCACAGTACATCAGGTCATAAACCGCGTAAATCAATATAGCAAAAGAAAGCTTTACCGATATTTTCGCAATTCTCTTCTTCATAACAAAATCTCCTTTTCTTTATATTGCCGGAGCGAGGCGCTGTTGCTATCAAACGTACATATAATCCATGTCGTATTCTTTCGCTGTGGGGTCGTTGAGTGCCGCTTTGTCACGCTGCTCGGTGCGGAGTCTTTTTTCGAGCTTCTTTTCTTCGGTGGAAGCCTTTGCCGCAGCAAATGCTCCTGCCGCCGCAACGGCTAAAAGTACAAGCTTTATCATTTTCGATTTCTCCTTTGCGTTTTTTCTGAGGCAATTATAACATAACAACAGTGACAAGATTGTGACAAATTTCAAAAGATTTTAAAAACTTTTTCGATTTATTCAAAATTTATCGGAAACCTACTAAAATTTTTATTGTGATATTGTATTTTAGTATACTTTATGCTATGATATTATCAAAAAAGAGGCGTGGGTCGATATGAAGAGAGCAAATACCGTAGGAGGCTTATACTTCCTAATTCATTTTTTTCTGGAGGTTATTTCTTTTTATGTGCTGACATCCTATACGGACAGCCCGTTTGTCTGGCTTTTGTTTTTAGCTTACGATTTTGCGGCGTTTGTGCCGCAGGGCTTTTTCGGCTGGCTGCGGGATATCGGCGTGCGGGTCAATTTCGCGCTGGCGGGTTCGGTGCTTACGGCGCTGTCGCTGCTGCTTATGCTGTTTGACCTTAACGCGTTTTTGGTTATCGCGGTCCTCTCGCTCGGCAACTGCATGGTGCATATTCACGGAGCCGAGCTTACCCTGCGCGCATCTCCCGGCAGAATAACCCCCTGTGCGGTCTTTGTTTCGGGCGGCTCCTTCGGCGTTATCACGGGCAAGCTGATGTCCTCGGGCGGAGTTGCCGTGCCGTGGGTGCTCGCGCTGAACGTGCTCTTGTTGGTGCCGGTCATCATAGCCGAGCGGCTCGGAGAATCCGACGGCGACCGTAATCTGAAGCAGTACAATTTTTCAAATCCCCGGCTGCACGCAGCGACGATCATTCTGCTTGCGACCGTTGTTGTGACGGTCCGCGCTTACATGGGCTACGGTATCCCGACAACGTGGAACAAAACCGTTTTGCAGACTGTCGCGCTCTATTTCAGCATGGGGCTGGGCAAGGCTCTCGGCGGCGTGCTGAGCGATACCATCGGTATCCGCAAAACGGCGCTTATAAGTACGCTGGGCGCTCTGCCGTTTTTGATATTCGGAGCCGAGATTATGTGGGTGTCGCTTATCGGCGTAGCCGTTTTCAGCATGACAATGGCTGTGTCGCTGGCGCTTATCGTGTCGCGGCTGCAAACCATGCCCGGAGTCGCGTTTGGCTTTACCACGCTGGGGCTGTTTTTGGGAACAGTGCCGCTGTTTTTCCTGCGCATCAGCTCCGTGTGGATAAATTGCGTTATGATTTCCATTCTGACCGTTTTGTGCGCGTTGGTTTTAACCGTCATCTGCGCAAAACGGGAGAGCAAGACTAAAAAGGAGTGAAAATAAATGGATATTCAAATGTTTTTTCCGCAGACGGCGGACGCTATAATTCCGCCCGAAAATCTGAGAAGCAACACCGACCAACAAAGCTACGAAAGCTCGTATGTTGAGCCGACCGAGGAAACTACCGAAGAGCCGACAGAGGAACCGACTCAGGCTACAACCGCTCAGGCAACAACTCAGGCTCCGACTCAGGCGACAACTCAAGCGCCGACTCAGGCTTCGACTCAGGCGACAACTGCTCAGGAAACAACTCAAGCGACGACCGCGGCGGGCACCGTGCAGCCTTTTACAACCCCTTCTTCGGGCTCGCAGAGCGGCACTGACACACTGCTGACCGTGCTGCTGATCGTTATACCGGTTTTGTTGGCGGCGCTGATCGCGCTTGTGATCGTGCTTATCGTGCGCAAAAACAAAGCGCCTAAGCTCCCTCCGCAAAATCCGAATAACGGAATGCCGCCGCAATATCCGGGCAACGGAATGCCGCCGCAATATCCGGGCAACGGAATGCCGCCGCAGAATCCGGGCAACGGAATGCCCCCGCAGAATCCGGGCAACGGAATGCCCCCGCAGAATCCGGGCAACGGAATGCCCCCGCAGGATCCGAACAACGGAACGCCGACGGATTTTAGCGGACGATAAATTCAGGAGAATAAAAAGTGAGTGAAATATTAAGCGGTTTTTTTCCGACGGCAGACGTGGCGTATCCGCCGCCGACCGAATATATAACGCGGCTTTTGTCTGAGTTTTGGCTTCCCATGCTGCTTATATTCATTGTAATACCTGCCGTAGTTGCAGTTGTGGTGCTGCTTTTGATAAAAAGAAACATAGGGCGGCGGTAAATGAGCAGTCTTGTCTGTGCGCTGCTGTCGGCGCTGGCGCTCACTTTGGCGGCGGAGCTTTCCGTCGCCGCGATACTCGGCGTGCGCGGTTGGGATTTGGTGATTATAGGGCTGGTGAACTGCCTGACAAATCCCCTTGTCAACTACGCTTATTGGTGGGCGTGGGCGCTTTGGGGCGGAGTCGGTGTCGTTCCCTATCTTGTTTTGGCGGCGCTTGAAATTTCGGTGCTGTTCGGCGAGGCGGTGATGTTCAAAAAGCTGCTTCTCTACCGTAAAATCAAACCCCTGCTGCTTTCACTTATTCTGAACGCTTCATCCTTTGTGCTCGGAATAATTATCGCGCTGTTAGGGGTAAAATTTTAAGGGAATCTCTAATAATTCTCTACCGCGCATAAGCACGGTAGGGGATTTTTGGAGATTCCTTTAAATAGAAAGTATTGAGAGGAAAGAAAAATGCTTATTAGGAGTTTTAGAAATAGTGACGCTGAAACTGTTTCTGCAATGATTATCCGAACCGAAAAAATAACAAACAGTAAGGATTATTCTGAAGAATGGATAAACGCTCTCGAAACACGAGCGCAGCCATCGGATATATTAGAGCGTGCCGGTTGGACGCATTTTTATGTTGCTGAGGAGAATGATACGATCGTCGGCTGCGGTGCGATCGGTCCTTATTGGGGCAGCGAAACCGAGAGCAGTTTGTTTAATATATTTGTTTTACCTGAATATCAAGGCAAAGGTATAGGCAGAAAAATAGTTGAAACACTTGAACAGGACGAGTATTTCCTCAGAGCAAAACGTGTGGAAGTTCCTGCGTCCATCACGGCTGTTAATTTCTATCGAAAGTTAGGATATGATTATAAAAACGGAGTTGACCGTCCCGACGAGGAACAGATATATCGTTTGGAAAAGTTCAGATATTGATGATGAAATGCCTATAATAAAACAAATCAGTGGAATTACCGGAGAATAATGAATATGACAAAGTACAAAACCTATCTGTTTGATGCGGACGGAACATTGCTCGATTATGACAAGGCTGAATTGCAGGCATTAAAAAAACCTTTCGATTTTATCATCTTGATTATAATGATCAAATTGAAAAAACATTTGCGGATATTTGCAGCTTGGAATGGAAAAGATTTGGCTTGTCTAATACAGCAGAAAAAGAAATACAATCACGATTCCACGCGCTTTATTATGACTACTCTGAAAGCCGTTTTTGTGAATTGGTCAAACGCTTTGAGCTTTCGGTTTTGCCAAAACAATTTGATATATCCTATCGTCAGCATCTCGCACAGCAAACGGATGAGATCCCTTTTGCGAGAGAAGTGTGCATGAAATTGTCCGAGTTTGCAAACGTATATGTTGCATCGAATGGCTTATCCGATATTCAAAAATCCAGACTGATCCACTTTCAACCGTACCTAAAGGTTATTATTGTATCGGAAGACTTGAATTGCTGCAAACCGTCAGAAGAGTTTTTTGAGAAGGCAATAGCGATTGCGGGTGTTGAAGACAAAAGCACGGTGCTCTTGGTCGGAGATTCACTGACATCTGATATTCTCGGAGCAAATCGTTTTGGGGTCGATTCATGTTGGTTTAATAGGAAGAAGAAAAAGAATAACACACAGATAATACCTAACTATGAGATCGATTCCCTGAATCAGCTTGTTACATATGAATGATTAAGAAGATGAAATAGAAAAGCACCGGAATGGTGCGCAAAACCCATGAACAAATCGACGTTAAGGAGCGCGGACTGATTGTCGGCTAAGCCGACCGGAAGTGGAAACAACGTCGGTGCACGGGCGACCAATGCGTCCCTACGATGTCAAGGTGATGTTTACGATTAATTTTTCCTTAACTGTGTAGGGGCGCTGAATCAGGCGTTTTGTTTTCTATCGACAATAGGGACGGGAAACGAACGTCGGTTCATCAAAAGGTTCATATGTTCCTTAAGGCACGTGACAATATGAACAACATGAACACTATGTGTTTGACAGAGTCCGCCAAGATGTCTTTTCTTTGCCGTACCGACAAGGACTTTGTTGACAGATAAAGCTGTTTGAAATCGGCAAAAAGAAAATGTCGTTGAAAAAGAAACGATTTTGTATTTCGCTTGATACAAGGAAATACTTTCAGCAAATTATGGCTCTTTGATTTTTGAAAAAATATTGTTCGCATTTTTTGACTATGATTTTTCATGCGTGGGACGTGTAAGCACACAGAAACCTATTGACAAAACAAAAAAGCAATGATATAATACCGATAATAATTTGCCAACAAAAAATATAGGCAAATGCGAAAGGAGAACGAATATGATTGTCAGCGAGGTATATTCCGGAATATTGGCACGCTTTAAGCTTAGGGACGGAAAGCCCCTGTTTTTGCTGTGCCGCTTAATGTAACCTTTCGTGATTATAGACTGCTTACGGCACACTCGGAAAGGGTGTGTTTTCTTTTGCCTAATTTTTCCGGTACGCCGCAGAAAATTCCCGAACGGGTTGCTTTCTGCGGCTTTTTTATTGCACTGTTTGACCTCGCCGTTGAGAATCGTTTCCGTTAAACAGGAGGGTTACCAAAGGCGAGATTGAGTGCAACGTCACGTTGCTGCGGTTTTTTTGCGTCCAAATTCGGTTAGCATATTTTCGTTAAACTATAAAACAAATAACTGAATTTGGAGGAATAAACGTTGAATATAAAAGATTACGGATTTGATTATGAGATCAACTCAAATGAAACCACCGGTACGCCTGCGCGTATAACTGCCGTTCACAAGGGGCGGTTTGCCGTTGTGTCTGACTTCGGCGAGGGCTACGCTCAGTTGAAGGGAAAGGAATACTATTACGGGAACGAGGTTTTCCCAACGGTGGGCGATTTTGTGCTGATCGATCACAACAGCAGCGGCGACAGCCGCATCATCAAAACGCTGGAGCGCAGAACATACTTTTCGCGTCGTGATCCAGACAAAGGTAAAGGAGAACAGGCTGTTGCTGCCAATTTTGACTATGTCTTTATTATGCAGTCGCTCAACCACGACTTTAACCCCAAGCGGCTGGAACGCTATCTGACAGCCGCCCGGCAGTCAAAGGCTGAGCCTGTGGTCGCTTTGACAAAGGCGGATCTGACTGACGATTATCTGCCCTACATTATCGAAACGAGCCGAGTAGCGGAGAATGTTCCGACCTGTATCGTCAGTTCTAAAACAGGCTATGGGATGGAGGAGCTTTCGCCCTATTTGCAAAAAGGAAAAACGCTGGTGTTTCTGGGCTCGTCGGGAGTTGGAAAATCAAGCCTTGTCAACGCGCTTGCCGGTGAGAATATCATGGACGTCAACGGTATTCGTGAGGACGACAGCAAGGGCAGACACACCACCACTCACCGCGAGCTGATCATGCTCCGAAACGGCGTGATGATCATTGACACGCCCGGTATGCGTGAGCTCGGTATGTGGGACGTTACCGAGGGCTTAGACGACGCTTTTTCCGACGTGGAAAAGCTTGCCAAAATGTGCAGATTCCGCAATTGCAGGCACGAAAATGAGCCCGGCTGTGCCGTGCGCCGGGCGATTGAAAACGGCGAGTTGCGTGCAAGCCGCTTTGAAAGCTATCAAAAGATCAAAGCCGAGGCGAAATACAGCGGCAGCACTGCGGATTATCGCAGACAGAAGGAACAGTTTTTTAAGAGTATCGCAATCAGCGAAAGAAAAAAGAGAAAGGATGTGTATTGAGTTGAAAAGAATCATCAAATCAATGGAAGATAAATATCTGAATCCGTCATTAGATATGGTCAGAAGAACCTTTACCGATTATGAAAACGCAGAGGAAGCGGAGGTGGTCGTCAATCTAATCAAAGAAATCAGGGCAATGGACACCTATGTTCCCGAACTGGAGCTGATCATGGTGAATGACGAGGACGAAGTGATCGGATACGCTTTGTTCTCGGGCTTCCACCTCGGAGGTAAATATAAGGATGAGCTTTTGCTGCTTAGCCCTGTTGCAGTCAAAACCGAATTGCAGCGGCAGCATATCTCGAAGGAAATCATTGAATATGGTTTTGAAAAAGCAAAGCAGATGGGATTCAGTGCGGTGATCGTCGAGGGCAATCCGCAGAATTACAGAAGCCGCGGCTTTCGGACCTCGGCGGATTTCGGTATCATTGCAGGCAAAAGCGTAGGACTTCCTGCGCCGGAGTGCCTGATGGTGAAGGAGCTTGTTGCCGGTGCGCTCGACCGTATTCAGGGGGTTGTGGAATATACCGATTATCAATGCTTACGCTGAGATAGCAATACGAGTACAGAAGGAGGTATTACAGTGAAAAAAGCTGATGCATATAAGATGTATTTTAATAAAGATTATTTGATGGGGCCCAACAGCGTGAGGTTGCTTGAAGAAATGCTTGAAAAATATCCGCTTGAGAAGGGTATGCGCGTATTAGACCTCGGCTGCGGAAAAGGATTGACAAGTTTGTTTCTTGCAAAAGAGGCTGATGTAAATGTTTTTGCAAACGATTTGTGGATCAGTGCAACGGAGAATCATACTCGATTCAATGAATGGCAGATTTCGGACAAAGTGATCCCGATCCATGCTGATGCGAATGATTTGCCGTTTGCCGAGAGCTATTTTGATGCTGTAGTGAGCATAGATTCCTTTCATTATTTTGCAGAACAACCGCATTTCTTTGAGCAAAAGATTTTACCGTTGTTGAAACCGAAAGGCGTGGCAATAATAGCAATGCCGGGATTAAAAGAAGAGATACACGGCAAGGAACCGGAAGTAATACTGGAATGGTTAGACGGTGAGGAAAGCGAATATCATTTATATCACAGCAGGGACTGGTGGCTGAAACAAATAGGTCAGAGTGGTGACTTTAAGGTTTTGATGGATTTTGAGTTGGACAGCTTTAATAAGGCATGGCAGGATTGGTTTTTGTCCCGACATGAATTGGCACTGCATGATGAGGAGTTCTTTAAAAAAGGAATCGGAAAGTATCTGTCAACGGTCGGACTTGTTATTCAAAAAGTGTAAAGGGTTCCCTTAATACTTGCAAAAATATATCGGGCGAAGGTGAATTAAAAAATCCATCTTCGCCCGATGTTTGTTTGTAATGATAAAAAACTAATGAAATACAATTTCAATTTGCGGATCAACAGTTGCTTCCATTCAAAACATTTTGTCAAAACAATTCATCCAGCAAGTAATAATACCGATATTTTTCCTCATTCATTTCCACACCTAAAGCGTCTAAAAACATCTGCGGTTTGAAATCAAAAATCGGTTCACCGCTAAAATATCTGCCGTCAAAATTATGATCCAGACTTCTGATGGCGATGGCTATATCCTGCCAGCGGTCGGCAGAACCCGCTTTGCCGAGGTCGATAAAACCGCTTATACGATCTCCATTGGCAAAAATATTAGGCAGGCAGTAATCACCGTGCGTCAGAACGATATCCTCCGGCGGACGGTTGTTTTTCAGCCAATCAAGAAGCTCAGTGGGATTCTTAAATCCGCCTTTTCCGAAGGTCTCCGGCTCTGTGTTTTCTATATCCACAAGACCGTGAGCAACATTGTATTCAGCTGCTTTTAGGCGGTTGGAAAGCCTGCTCACGCTGCACGGACAATCGCACACATCCATTTCCCACAGCATTTTCAGTCCCTGTGCCGCAAGATTGATCACAAGCTCCGGCGTTTGCAGATAATCCATATCGCAAAGCATTTTGCCCTCGGCTTTGGTCATCAGCGTATAGGCAAGCCCGTTATGGATCTCATACGCCGGTATGGAAGGAACCGGCAGACGACCGTTAATCCATCTTACAAATTGATATTCATTATCTGTTTCCGGGCTATGGGGTTGTATCTTCAATACATAATTGGCATATACCCTGACCTCAGAACCAGATTCCCCGATTTTATCTACCGTATATTTTTCTGTTCCGACAGCTTTTTGGATTACTTCGGGCAAAAAAGGAGTTGTCATTTTTTATTCTCCGATCTGTTATACTATTCAATCGTTATTCCTTTTCATAAAATACGATCGTCATTTTGTCATTGATTTGCTCGGTTTTGCCTGTTTGGTGATAGCCGAGCTTTTCATACAGATAGCAGTTGCCTTTTTCCTGCAAGATCGTGTCGAGCTTCCAATTCTGGTTGCCGTGAATACGTTCTGCTTCTTTTATCGCTTGTTGAGCGTAGCCTTGATTTCTGTATTCGGGCATGATGAAAATCGGAGATATTCTTTTTCGAGTAGTGACGTCCTTGCAATCTACAATACGGATAACGCCGACCTTTACATGGTCTGCCGTTATGAAATAGTATGTCGTTTCGGGTTGGTTGAAGCGGAACAGGATATTCTCATACTTCTCCGTTGCAGGACTTGTTTCTGAATCCTGATACTTAGCGTACAACTCGGAAAACGCTTCTTTTTGCATTTGCAGGATAATGCCTATATCTTCATGTTTTGCGTTAATGAGTTTTATGACCATGTTTGTTCCTCACAACCACTGTATGAACGCTGTTTTATCCGTACGGTTCTGCCGCGGAATAGGTACAGATGTCAATTTTCGGAAATCTATTGACTTTTTTAAAATAATTGCTTATACTAGTTTTAGGAGATATTTCTCCTATTTCAATGATTGAAGGAGGCTATCCTATGAATGTAAATACAAAATCTCTCGTATCCATCACAGAAGCCAATCAAAACTTTTCTAAAGTGGCACGGCTTGTTGATGAAAACGGCTGTGCTGTCATCTTAAAAAACAATGTTCCGCGCTATTTGATTGTTGAGTTCAGCAAAGCCGAAGAGGAACAGCTCGCCTCTAACGAAGATGTGATGGCAATCTCTAAACGGTTGATTGCCAAAAACAGAGAAGCTTATGAGGTTCTTGCCAAATGATGATTATCAGCAAAGAACAAATCATTGATCTCCATAAGCAGCTCATTGAAGAAACAAGCGGTTCACACGGACTTCGCGATGAAGGATTGCTTGATTCCGCATACAACGCGCCGTTTCAGCAATTTGACAATCAAGATTAATTTCCCACCATTCAGCAGAAATCAGCGCGGCTTGCTTTCGGATTGATAAACAATCACCCTTTTGTAGACGGTAACAAACGAATCGGAACGCACGTCATGCTGATTCTGTTGGCGCTGAATGGAATAGAGCTCAACTACACGCAAGAAGAATTGTATACGATCATCCTCGATATCGCATCAGGGACTGCTGAACTAAACGATTTAACAGAGTGGATATTAAATCACCAACTCTAATGAAGACTAAGACCGAATTTCTCGTCATCTGTTTTTTGACGGGGTTTTCGGTCTGTTTTCTTTTCTGCGGCGTCTGTTCTAGCTTTCCGTTTCACCAATAGAGTGCTTTGACATCAAAATCATGTTTTCGGAAGTGACAAATCCTCTTTTGCTGTAGTAACCCTTCGTTTTTGCGCCCTTTGAAGTAATCAGATAAATATTGTCAACTCCGATTTCCGACAACGCTTTTTCCAATGCTTTCAGCAGCGCGCTTCCGAAGCCCTTGTTTTGCTCCGACGTTTTGACGCAGAACTCCTCTATATGAAAATGCGTTCCGTTGTAATGCTGCTTTTTCTGTCCCCAGATTAGTCCTTTCAGCTCGTTGCCGGCATAAAGAGCCTTTCCGATGAACGTGTCTGTTTTCATCATATTTTCAATTCTGATTTGAGCCGTTTCTTTTGTCCATGAATCATTCCACGGCTCCGCATTAAAAACCGAAACAAACAATTCGGCGTATTCGGCGATATGAGAAAGCTCCATATCGGTTATATTCATACCTATCTGCGCCCTCACCTTGTCGTAAAAAGATTTGTACCGCTCAATGCTCGTTTTGATGGCAAGCTCCGAAGTCGCGTATTCTATCAGTCCCGCAGCATCGACCCATTTGTATTCTGTAGTTTCGCCCTCCTGAAGGACTACCGAATTTTTATCACAATCCACTCTTGCAACGTAGGAATAGATAAGGCTGGGGCTGCGGTTGCTGAAGGTGATTTTGACAAGCTCAAAGCTGTCGCACAAAATGCCTGTTTCTTCAAACAGCTCGCGTTTGGCGCACTCTTCGGGGCCTTCGCCGAGCTGCGCGGAGCCGCCCGCGCTCGCCTCCCAATAGCCGGGATATAAGTCTTTGCCTTGGTGCCGTTTTGTCAAAAGATAGGAGCCGTCACGGTGCTGCACCAAAATATCGCTTACAAGATGATACCGCCCTTCGGGTATTGCAACATAATTTCCGTGACGCCGCTCCCAGATCTCGCCTGTGCGGTTGCCGTCTTTATCGTATAAATCCCATAATTCCATATCCATTACACTTTTCCTTTTATTCAGCAATCAGCTTTT
>CACYTI010000017.1 GCA_902777275.1 uncultured Ruminococcus sp.
TGCCGACCGAACATTTGCTATTATAATACTAAGTCCGGCAAATGTCAAGCCTTTTTTGAAAATTTTTTAAAAAATTTTTCCGAATATTTTCAGCTTGTGTTTTTTGCCTGTTTTTTCCCTTTCTGCCACTATATATTGTATCTCGCTTTAATTCAATAAAGCGGAACAGGCTGCGCTTCCTGCTCCGCTCTTTTTTACTTTATTGGATGTTTCTCCGCCCCGACGTTGAAGGAACGTTTATTTATAGCTATTTATTAATAGGCGCACTGCCCCGTCATGGCAATGACCGTCTCGGTTTTGTTATAAAAATCTGTTCAGTTCTTCGCTGTAAGTATAATCTACTGAATTAAGCTTTTCCTCGATCGCCGTCCTGTCCTCCTGCAGGTCATCGCACAGGGCGTCGAGGGACGGATAATAATCGCGCAGCTTTGTGTTGATGTAGCTGAGCAGGATCATCGGGTCATTCGGCAGCATTGCTTTCCCCCTTGTAATTGTCTAAGAAATGGTGTTTCTCACCATGGGTTTTATACGCGATGACCGCGTCGAGGGCAACGTTGTGCATACTGTTGAAAATGTTCGCCTCTACCGCGGGGTTGGTCTTTTTGAGCTGCTGAATAAGCCGCTTTGTCTCCACTCGCTTTGAAGCGGATCCCGAGTCGGTCTCCTCGCTTTCAAGCTCCTCGGTAAAGCGGCAGGCGCAGCGCAGAAAGCATAATTTATTCGCGTCGCGCCATGCGATTATATCCTCCTCGCGGATATAATACATCGGGCGTATAAGCTCCATGCCCTCGTAATTTGTGCTGTGAAGCTTTGGCATCATTGTCTGTATCTGACCGCCCCAAAGCATACTCATAAGGCTGGTTTCGATCACGTCGTCGTAATGATGTCCCAAGGCGATTTTGTTGCAGCCCAAATCGCGCGCTGTTTTGTACAGATGTCCGCGCCGCATACGGGCGCACAGATAGCACGGCGATTTCTTTACATTTACGACCGAGTCGAAAATGTCGCTTTCAAAAATCGTCACGGGTACGTTCAGCATTGCCGCGTTTCTCTCGATTTGCAGGCGGTTCGCGGGGCTGTAGCCCGGGTCCATAACCAAAAACACAAGCTCAAAAGGGAATTTGTTCCGCCGCTTAAGCTCCTGAAAAAGCTTAGCCATAAGCATTGAATCCTTTCCGCCCGAAATGCAGACGGCAATTTTGTCATCAGGCTCAACAAGCGAAAAATCCGCTACCGCCCTTGCAAAACGGTGGACAAGCTTCTCTTTGAAGCGCCTGCGCCCCGTGAGCGACTGCTCGACCGCTGCGGCGCGGCTGTGGTTTTGTTCGGTTACTGTCATAATAACTCCTGAATTCACTGTCATTCGCTCAGAGGGGCATAGTCTGTCAAATCAGCTTCAAAGTCGATCCCCATACCGTCGCCCGCGTTGTCGGAGCTTATTCTCATGTGGACCGCACCGCCGTCGAGCATGAGCGTTCCCGTGCCCGAATTGCCGGAAGTGTCGGTATAATCGAAATCTCCTTTGCCGTTGTTCATCTCGACCTCGATGTTTTCGGCGGTTTCCTCGCGCGAAACCATAATATAATTCGCCGTTACGCTTAAGGTTACGCGATTTCCGCTGACCGAGGTGATTTTCACCTGATGTCCGACATTTCCCTGAGCGTTGTCTGACCATGTTCCCAAATATTTCTCATAATCGTCTGCCGAAGTGGTTTGCGGAACCGTTCGGTTCTGATTGATGACTTTGATCGGATACGAATCATAATAAGCGTCGATAACATATCCGTCGGTTATCACGCAGTCAACCCTGCAGTTTATCGAGCTGTCCACCGCGCAGGGCGTCAGCTCGTCGCCCGAAACAAGCCATAACTTTTTAATTTTACAATTATCCCCACTGCCCTGCTGATAGACCGCGTACAAATTTTCGGGCTTAGCTTTATCAAAGGTAAAGGTATAGTAACCGTCCTCAGCCTTCGGAAGGTCAAGAGGCTTGCAAGCTCCCGTTTTTCTGTCAAAGATATAGTATTTTTCTCCCGTATAAGTATCCTTGAGTATCGCTTTGTCCGTGGCGGGAGAAGCTATTATAAGCGTTGCGGTCACTTCGATTTCAGGAGATTTTTTCAGCTCTCCGTCAACAGCCGTATAAAGAAAGTGCTCGCTTAATGTTTCGTCCTCGCCGTTGACGCTATATGAATCGAAGCACGGATTGCCCGAGCCGTTGAAATAGCCGTGAGGTGAAACCGAACAGTTCTCGATCTCATCGGTGAATTTTCCCGTAGCAAAATCGAATTTGCAGACAATATTTTTCTTGTTTTCATCGTTAGCGGCTGGCGCTTTTGAGCAGTACATTATATCGCCGCAGACCACCGCTTTTTCCGGAGTGAAGCTGACGTCCTTATACTGCTTTGTTTCCTTCGTGGCAAGGCTGTAGCGGCAGAAGTCATAACCGCCGGTGCTTTTGTTCTCCCTGACATAGTAAAGGCAGTCGTTGTACAGATGAACCGGCGTGATTTTTTCATCCGAAGAAAACAAAACCTGATTCTGAGTTCCGTCCGATTTTACGGAGCAGACATGATTCTTATTCTTTTCTTCCCTGACATAAAAAATTATTTCACCGTTTGAAAGGAGCTGTCCGTCGTTTTTATCGGCTATGATAACGTTGTTTTTGTCCGTTATTGACTGACGGCTTTTTATTCCCTCTCCATCTGCTATAAAATACTGACCGCCCGCTATGATGATGCCGCTGCCCGAAACGGGGGTCTCGCTCACTGCGGGAAAGGCAGCTTCGTCCGAGGTCGCGCTTTTGTTTGCGACCGACTTCGCGCCCTTACTGGGGATCATTACAAACTCGTCCTTATCGCGGTCGTAGGTAAACGCGACCGTTTCATAGGAAATTTTGTCCTTAACCTTGTTTTTCACGTCGCTCATCGCCCGCATCGCAGCGTCGCGCTCAAGCGAATCCTCCAAGGTCACAATGCTCAGCGCGACCATATTGACGCCCGTTTCGGTGTCGGTGGGACCGACGCGCAGCTCCTTCATCTCGGAGTTGACGTCGCCGCTCTTTACGGTCTTTGCTTTCATGGTGAAGCCGCCGCCTACATATTCGAGAGCGGTGCGGGACTGATTAAGGATCCATTTATCAACGTCAAGACCGGCTGCCGTCACCTCGTCAGGCGTCGCGGAGCGGTTCCGGTTCAATTTTGTCGTAAATTCGGCGCAGGTCAGGTCAAAGGTCAGGTCGTCCTTATCTACGTTGTTCCTTGTAAACAAATAATACGCCAGTCCGCCTATGATAAGCATTATAACAAGCAGAGAAATCAGAACAATGAGCGGCGCCTTGCTCTTTTTCTTTTTCGGCGGCTTTTTCACGGGACTTTTACCGGTTTGTGCGTGCCTTGCCTGTTTCTTCTGCTTAACGGGCTTTTCCGGCTGCGCGTGCTTTGCCTGCTGCTTTTTTTCATTGGGCTTCTCGGGTTGTACCTGCCTTGCGCGTTGCTTTTGCTCAATGGGCTTTTTATTTTTTTCAGTCTGTTTGGCAGCGGAGCTTGCAGCCTTCTTCGCGGAATAACCGCATTTTGGGCAGACCTCCATGACATCCTTTGTGAAGCATCCGCAGTTTTTACAAATCGCCATAATAGTTCCTCATAGTTGTTCAGGCAGAGGGCAAAAAGCCTTCCGCCTGTGTTTTTTTTCTTTATGATACGCTTGACCGTCCCGCAGTCGTTTATATAAACAAATTTAGGACGGAAAGCCCGAAAGGGCTTACAAGCATTGAATTTGAATTGATTCTCCGTCGGATGTGACGTGGATAGCTGAAAGACCGCCGCTTTGCGACTGAATCATCGCCTCGGCGATTTTTTCCTCTACCTCACGGCGGATAGTGCTGCGAAGGTCGCGCGCTCCGCTCTTGCCGTTGCAGGATTTCTTGGCAAGGTACGCGCACGCATTGTCGTCAAAGGTAAATTTGATGCGCTTTTCATCGAGCGTGGGGATATATTCCTCAAGCATAAGGCGGGCTATTTCCACAAAGTCAGCCTCGCTCAGGCTGTTGAAAACGATGATCTCGTCTACGCGGGCAATAAACTCGGGGCGCAAAAAGTCCTGAAGCGCCTTCATTATCTTTTCCTTTGACGCCTCCTCTGAGGTTTTGGCAAAGCCAAGGGCCGTATCTCTTCCGGCTGAGCCTGCGTTTGAGGTCATAACGATAACGGTGTTCTCAAAGTTTACGGCTCTGCCGTGCGCGTCGGTCACCTTTCCTTCGTCGAGTATCTGGAGAAGGATATTGAGAACGTCGGGGTGCGCCTTTTCGATCTCGTCAAAAAGCAGCACCGAGTAAGGACGGCGGCGAACCTTCTCGGTCACCTGTCCCGCCTCGTCGTAACCGACATATCCGGGCGGTGAGCCGATGATCTTGGAAACCGAGTGCTTCTCCATGAACTCGGACATATCGAGGCGGATAAGCGTTTCGGGCGTGTCGAAAAGCTGTCTGCTGAGCACCTTAACAAGCTCGGTTTTGCCGACGCCCGTGGGACCAACAAAGATGAATGAAGCGGGTCGGCGGCGGGGCGATATCTGGCAGCGGCTGCGCTTTATTGCGGAAGCGAGCACCTCGACAGCCTCGTCCTGACCGATGATCTTCTTTTTCATTTCGCTTTCCAAATCGGCAAGCTTGGCAAGCTCGTTCTCGCGGATACGTGAGGCGGGAATGCCCGTCCAAAGCTCGATGACCTTGGCGATATCCTCCTCAGTCACCTTAGCTATAAGCTCATCGGAGTTGATGCCCTCAAGCTCCTTGTCGATGCGGGCGATAGAGGTGTTGACCTCGGCGAGAGCCTTGTAATCTATTTCGTCCATCGAGGTCAGCTCGTCCTTGGTCTGCACAAGCGAGCCGCGCTCGTCGCTGAGCCTGTCGTAGCGCTCAAGCTCCTTGTTGCGCAGAGCGGCGCAGGCGCAGCTTTCGTCAAGAAGGTCGATAGCCTTGTCGGGAAGAAATCTGTCTGTTATGTAGCGCTCCGACAGAACGACTGTCTTGCGCACGATATCGTCGTCCACAATAACGTTATGGTGTGCTTCATAATAGCTCTTTACGCCGGCTATGACCTCGATCGTCTGAGCTATCGTCGGCTCGCCTACCTTGACGGGCTGGAAGCGGCGTTCAAGAGCGGAGTCTTTTTCTATATATTTTCTGTATTCGTTAAAGGTCGTTGCGCCGATAACCTGAACCTCGCCGCGTGAGAGCGCGGGCTTTAGGATATTCGCGGCGTTCATTGTGCCCTCGTTGTCGCCCGTGCCGACCAAAGAGTGCACCTCGTCGATGAAAAGGATAACGTTGCCGCTCTCCTTGACCTCGCTGACAAGCCCTTTAATTCTGCTTTCAAACTGTCCGCGGAACTGGGTTCCCGCAACGAGCGAAGTGAGGTCAAGAAGCTGTATCTCCTTGTTCTTTAAACGCTGGGGCACGTTGCCCTGAGCTATGCGCAGAGCAAGACCCTCGGCGATAGCGGTTTTACCGACGCCGGGCTCGCCGATAAGACAGGGGTTGTTCTTGGTGCGGCGCGACAAAATCTGGATGACGCGCTCGATCTCAACGTCCCTGCCGACTATATTGTCGATCTTTCCCTCTCTTGCCTTGCGGGTGAGGTCCTCGCAATAGAGGTTGATGTGCTTTCTCTTTTTTTCTTTCTTTTCTTTTTTCGGGGCGTTTCTGTCCTGGGCTTTGCTGTCTGACTGGCTGCCGCCGAATATATTATTGAAAAACGCGGGAAAAGCGGGCGCGCCGTGAGAAAAATCATCGTCCTCGCTGCCGCCGTTCTCCACTGCGAACTGATCCATCTGCTCCGCGAGGTTGTCAGCTCCCAACTGTTCCATGAGCTGAGCCATATCGCCGCCCTGCATCAGCGTATTCATCTGATCCTGAACGGTTTCAAGGTCCTCGTCGGAAATACCCATTTTTTGAATAAGATCCTCAACGGGCTTTATGCCGAGCTCCTTGGCGCAGCTCAGGCAGTAGCCCACCGTTGGAGCGTCTTTTGAATTGCTGTTGGAAACAAACACAACTGCGGGACGTTTTCCGCATCTGGTACAAAGCATAATAATCTCCTTTTTTGTAATGGTTACTGATAACAGTATAAATTATTCCGCCCGTGAAATCAAGCGTATTCACACAATCTTAACTTAATTTAAAACAAATCGCCGTTATTACTAATTTTCGGCAATACTCCTTCACGGCAATTAAACGTATTAACCGACGCTTTTACTGTTTTTTTCTTTATTCATTTTTACGAACACCACTGCATACTGCGCCAGAGCTATCAGCATGACCACAGTCACAATGATAAGTCCGCCGACAACAAGCGCCATGTTTTCTTTTCCCGTGATTATATTGACAAATATAATGAGGCATATAACCACATAAAACACCAATGTAGCGATTTTTCCGAAAATATTCGCGGGCGGCGGCGACATCTTGTTAAGCATCAGAATAAAACCGCCGAGCAGCATCAAAAACTCCTTGAACACCAACACAAGCATTATCGGCAAAATCGAGGGCATATAAATAACCATGCAGACCGCCACGGAAATCAGCGTCACCTTATCCGCTATCGGATCCAGTATTTTTCCCAATGAGGTGACCTGATTGAACTTTCTTGCAAAAAAGCCGTCGAAGCAATCGCTCAGTCCCGACAGGCCTATCATTATGCCTGCGGCGATATAATTCCCTTTTAGAAAAAAGTAAATAAACGGCGGCACCAGCAAAAATCTGACATAGGTTATCAGATTCGGCACGGTCACCAAATCCCTCGGTTTAAAGCTCCAACCTTCCATTTTTAACCACCCATCCTTTAGCCCTTACAACGCGCGGGCAGCGCGGAATTTTTTGGGAACATTCAGAAATTCCCTTTATTTAAAAATCAGCAGCGCGTTAAACAAGCCGCCGAAAATCGAGGCGTTTTCGGCAAGCTGCGGATTGGCGCAGCTTACGGCAACGTATAAAATGTTTGCCACGAAGAAAACGAAGATGACGCCCTCAAGCAGTCCGAGAAATCCGCCTAAGATCATATTGAGCTGGCGGACGACCGGAATGCGGAAAACGAGGAGCGCTTTTCTTATCAACAGCTTGAAAACGACCCAGAGAAGAATAAAGACCAGACACGTAAACAGCGTTGACATTATAAACACGGTCAAATCGCCGATAGGCTTCTCAACGGCGCGGGCAAGCTCTGCGGGAGTATTTGCCTGCACCACGAACCTTCCCTGCAAATCTCCGGAGGATACCCCGAACAGCCGCGTAAAGCCGTTCAGCAGATTTTGCACTCCGCTCGGCAGCGCGCTAATGCTGTTATGAGCGGTGTAGTCAACTCCGTACTCACCCGCATTGCTCTGCAAATGAGCGATTATGTTGTTTTTCAGAAAAGTGTCGTAAGCAGCCTGAGCAAGATACGACCCCAAAAAATGCGAAATAACTGCGCTTGCAGCCATAGCCGCTAAATTGAGCAGCGTCCGCGCCGCGCCCCGGAAGAAGCCCAACACGATGAAAACTATAATAAGAACAATAATAACAACAGAAGAAATCATAATTACAATAATATCAATAAGCCGAGTCCGGCGAGGACTGGTGAGTAAGGTCGAGTTTTCTTATCTGATTTACGCTGAGAACATAGGCTTCGGATTCAGACGTCAGAATTATTCTTTCGGAGCCTGTTCCGGCGTAGCAGGAATACCGCTGCGAGCCGTCGCTGTTGAAAACATATACCATGTTTCCGTCGAGCGTGGCTGTCACGCCGCGAAATGACGAAAGCGATTCCGAGCTGAACGAGGTGTCGGCTGAATAGATCAAATCGCCCCCGTCGTTATAGGTTATGAGATCGCAGCTTCTTCCGTCACCGCTTTTTGAAAGCGCGAGCGAAAAGGTTCCCGATTCCGGGCAGAAGCAGTAATTCGCCAGTGGCTTGCCCTCATAATCTATCCTTCTCAGCTCGTCGCCGTCGGTCAGAACAACGTAGGAAGCGTTGCCGCCGACAAGCGCGGCGCGGGCTCCGCTCAGATATTTGCTGTCTATAATGTAATCGCCCTCGATCTCATGCTTGGCTAAGGGTTCATCCCTTGCAAAATCGAGCACGTAAACACACGTTTTTATCTCGCCCTCACTGTTGCTTATGCCGCAGGCTACACAGCCCGTGCCGCTCGAATTGATCGTCACCGAGTTTATGTAATATTCTGCAAAAGAATATTTAAACATACGGTTGTTATTAGCGTCAAAGGCGTAAAGCTGGCTGTAATAGCCGTTTCCCTCTATCACATAGCAATATTTTCCGTTGGCGGCAATATCCGCGGCGAGTATTCCGCCGTCGGCTGTTCCGCTGTAGAGCTTGCTGTCAAAGCTCGCTATCTGATAATCCTTTTCACCCAAGCCGAAAAGAAAGTAACGGTTCTCCTTCGACTTCATAACGGGCTTTGTATATCTGAGCTGTAGATTGCAAACCTCGCGTCCCGTGTTATTCAAAGTGACAAACGAGGTGTCGGAGGCATAGGCGACCCTGCCCTGATGAACCGAAAAATTTCCCTGCTCCGCTTCGCTTCCGACAATATTGACGGGATAACCCTGTCCTGCGGTGCCCAAAACCTCATAGTGCCACCACATACTTATATTATCCCACGTGAGCTTTTCCCTGTTGGCAAAAGCAAACACGATAAGAGTCAGGAGAAGCACTCCCGCAACGCCGAAAATGATTTTTTTAACGGCAGTTACGGACATTTCGGTTTTTTCCTGTTCATAATCATCAAGAGGCACATCCTCGTAGCTTATCACGGTGCGCTCCTTGTTTGCCATTCGTTCGGCGTAATGTCCCTTTATTTTCTTAAACATCTTTTCCTCTTTTCATAACAAAATCTGCAACTTAAGAAAAAGCATTGTTATCTTTGACCTTGCAGTGAAGGTACGGCTGTGGTGTCAAGAGTAACATGGTATTCGCCCATGCACCGTGGTTGTTTCCACGTCCGATTGTCGATAGAAATACAAACGTTTGGTGCAATGCCCCCGGACAGAAGCAAGCCCTGTCCCTACAAACTGTTTGAAAACTTGCATTAGTTTGTGATGGTGTTTTTAATAATCCGCCGCGTTCTTCTTTCAATAAATCAGTAATATATCCTGTTCAGATACAGTCCGCACGCCTGTGCGGTCGGACCCGCGAACTGTCTGTTTTTCTTTTCTATAATAGCGGGGATCCCGTCGGGCGGTATCTTTCCCTGCGCTATCCTAAGCAAGGTGCCGACCATTATCCGCACCATGTTGTACAGAAAGCCGTCCGCTTCAACGCGCATAAGCACCAGATCGCCCTCGCGCGTCACGGAAAAGCTCTTGACACAGCGCGTCATGTCGCCCGCCTCGCGGTTGTCGGGGGTGCAGAAAGATGTGAAATCGTGCCTGCCGACATAAGCCTGCGCCGCCGCGTTGAGCGTTTCGACATTGAGCGGATAGCGGTAGTGAAGGGCGTAGCCCTCCAAAAACGGGTCCCGCACCTCGCTGTTCCAGATTTTATATATATATTCCTTGCTTTTGCAGCTGTAGCGCGCGTGAAAATCCGCGCTGACCTCAACGCAGTCCAACACAGCCACCGAGCGCGGCAGCCAGCGGTTCATAGCCGCCTTAAGCCTTTCCGGGGGTATCGGGTGCGAAAGCTTCACGCTGACGCAGTAGCGGTTTGCGTGAACGCCGCTGTCGGTGCGACTGCAGCCCTTTACGTCCATGCGCTCGCCCGTGATTTTTTCAAGCGCGGTCTGGAACGCCTCCTGAACCGTATAGGCGTTCTGCTGTATCTGCCAGCCGTGAAAGCACTTGCCGTCATATGTAATTGTGAGAAGGAGGTTCCTTAAATCGACCAATTCACAAATATGTTGCATAATATTACTCCGCCGATGACAAGCGCGAGAACGATGAACGAAATAACATCGCGCCTTGTCATGTGAATTTGTTTCATGCGGGTCCTGCCCGCTCCGCCCCTGTAGCAGCGGCACTCCATAGCCGTCGCAACGTCGTAGGCGCGCCTGAATGCGGATACGAACAGCGGGATAAGCACGGGAATGAGCGCCTTTACCCTTTTAAACAGGTTGCCCGATTCCATGTCCGCGCCCCTCGCCTTCTGCGCCTGCATGATTTTGTCGGTTTCCTCAAGCAGAGTCGGAACAAAGCGCAGCGCGAGCGACATCATCATCGCGACCTCGTGCACCGGGAACCTTATGAGCTTGAGCGGCCGCATAAGGCGCTCGATAGCGTCCGTAAGCTCTGTGGGCGAGGTGGTGAAGGTCAGGCAGGAGCTTGCCAAAATCAGTGAGATTATCCGCACCGTTACAAACACCGCGCGGTGTATCCCGTTGTAGGTTATTTTGAAAACCCACCACTGCCAAATCGGATCTCCGGAGCCGTAGAACAAATTGAGCAGCGATGTAAACAAAACTATAAATATTATAACCTTTAAGCTTTTAAAATAAAACTTAGGCGATATTTCACTTAGAATAAGAAACAGCGCCGTAAACGCAGAGGTTATCGCCAAAGCCGCATAATTGAAGGTGCAGAAAATTATGACGATATATGCGATAAACATCAGTATCTTCGCGCGCGGGTCCAGCCTGTGAACAAGGCTTTTTCCGGGAAAATACTGACCGAAGGCAACATCTCTTACCACAGCTTTCCCCCCTTTTTCAGCAGCGGCAGCAGCGCCCTGAACGCGTCGTCAACCGTAAGAACTCCCTCGGGAACGTCTATTCCCTTTTTGCGCAGCTCGCTCATTATTTTTGTTATCTGCGGCACCTTTAAACCGTATCGTGCAAGCTCGTCGCCGCGCCTGAACACCTCGGCAGTCGGTTCAAGCATGGCGAGCTTGCCCTTGTTCATAACGATTATTCTGTCGGCTACGCGCGCTATATCCTCCATGGTGTGGCTGACAAGCAGCACGGTGTTGCGCCTCTCGGAGTGGTAACGCGTTATCTGGCTGAGCAAAACCTCGCGCCCCATCGGGTCAAGACCCGCCGTCGGCTCGTCTAAAACGAGGATTTCGGGATCCATGGCTATTACTCCGGCTATCGCAGCGCGGCGCTTTTCACCGCCTGACAAATCAAACGGAGATTTTTCAAGCAAAGCGGGCTTCAAGCCCGTAAAATCGGCAGCCTCGCGCACCGCCTTGTCAAGCTCGTCCCCCTCGAGCCCCTTGTTTTGGGGACCGAAGGCTATATCCTTATATACCGTTTCCTCAAAAAGCTGGTACTCGGGATACTGGAACACCATGCCGACCTTGAAGCGCACGGATCGGATTTTTTTCGGCTCAGCCCAGATATCCTTTCCGTCGAGCAGAACCTGTCCCTCCGACGGGCGAATAAGTCCGTTCAGCATTTGCATAAGGGTGCTTTTGCCCGAGCCCGTGTGTCCCATGACGCCGATAAACTCGCCCTTGTTGATCTTAAAGCTTACATTGTCAACGGCGCGCTTTTCAAACGGCGTACCCTTGCCGTACACAAAGCTGATATTTTTTAGCTCAAGAACACAGCTCACCGCATTGCCTCCTCAAGCATCGCCACGCATTCCTCCTGCGTCAGCGGAATTTTATCTATTTTCAATCCGCAGCCCCTCAACCTGTAAGCTAAGTCGGCTGACTGCGGCACGTCCAAACGGTGTGCTTTAAGCAGCTCCACCTGCGAAAAAACCTCCTGCGGCGTTCCCTGAGTAAGGATCTTTCCGCCGTCCATAACCACAACGCGGTCGGCAAGCACCGCCTCATCCATAAAATGGGTTATCAGCACAACAGTAAGCTTCCTTTCGCGGTTGAGCTTCAACAGGGTGGAAATTACCTCTTCCCTGCCGCTCGGGTCGAGCATGGCGGTCGGCTCGTCAAGCACAATGCACTGAGGCTGGATAGCCAAAATGCCCGCTATCGCCACTCGCTGCTTTTGACCGCCCGAGAGCTTGTGCGGCGCGTGCCCGCGGTATTCGTACATATCCACCGCTTTAAGAGCCTTGTCAACGCGCCTGCGTATTTCCGCGGGCTCTACCCCGAGGTTTTCGGGACCGAAAGCCACGTCCTCCTCGACGATGCCCGCCACAAGCTGGTTGTCGGGATTTTGCAGCACAAGCCCCACCTTTTCGCGTATATCAAATGTTTTTTCCTCAACCGAAGTGTCGTCCCCGTCGATCATCACACTGCCGCTGTCTGGCAGCAGCATGGCGTTGAGGTGCTTGGCAAGCGTTGACTTTCCGCAGCCGTTGTGACCGATGACCGCCACAAACTCGCCGCTCTCAATGTCGAGGCTCACGCCGTCTACAGCGTTCTGAACGACCTTGCCTTCCTCAACCTCGTCGTAAGAGAAAAACACGTTGCGTATCGAAATAAAACTCATCAAATCTTCTCCCAGATCGCCGTCGAGCCGCAGGGCAGCACAAGCCCCGTCTCGCTGACACGCAGACCGATTTCATCGCCCGAGACCCTGCCGCCGAATTTCCTTTGCAGCAGGACTCCTAACAAATATTCCATTACCGCGGGTGAAAGCCCCGTGGTGTAGGAGTTTAGAATGAAGAAAACAGGGTCGTCGCTCAAAACCTGCACGCACAGACTCACAAGCGAATACAATTGCTCTTCAAGCTTCCAGACCTCTCCGCCGGGACCTCTGCCGTAGGAGGGCGGGTCCATAATTATACCGTCGTAGCGGTTGCCGCGCCTTATTTCGCGCTGAACGAATTTGACGCAGTCGTCCACCAGCCAGCGCACGGGTCTGTCGGCTATGCCGCTTGAAACGGCGTTCTCCTTCGCCCACTGAACCATGCCCTTTGAGGCGTCGACATGGCAGACCGACGCTCCCGCACGCATACAGGCGAGCGTTGCGCAGCCCGTGTAGCCGAAAAGATTCAGGATCTTCAGCTCTCTGTTTTCGTTTTTTATTTTTTCGGCGGCAAAATCCCAGTTCACCGCCTGCTCGGGAAAAACTCCCGTGTGCTTAAAGCCCATCGGCTTTATGTTGAAGGTCAGCCCGCCGTAGCCCACAGTCCAGCGGTCGGGCGCCTTTTTATACTGCTCCCAGCTTCCGCCGCCTTTGTTCGAGCGGTGGTAGCGAGCGTGAGCCGAACGCCACAGCGGATTTTTCTTCTCGGTAGTCCAGATTATCTGCGGGTCGGGACGTATCAAAATTATGTCGCCCCACCGCTCCAGACGCTCTCCGCCTGATGCGTCGATAAGCTCATAGTCATGCCATTTGTCCGATAAACGCATATATTAATATCACCCGTTATTCTGAAACAGATTCGGCTGGGTCGCCGCTCCGTAGACCGCGCCCTTCGGGAAATCGTAGCCCAAATGACGGCAGCCCTCGGCGGTTATGCACCGTCCGCGCGGAGTGCGGCTCAAAAAGCCGATTTGCAAAAGGTAAGGCTCGTAAACGTCCTCTATCGTGACGGCCTCCTCGCCTATTGCGGCGGCAAGGGTCTCAAGCCCCACGGGACCTCCGTTGTAGAACCTGATTATCGCCTCTAACATACGGCGGTCGTTGTTATCGAGTCCTAACTCGTCTATTTCAAGCCTGTCCAGCGCGGTCTGAGCGGTTTGCAGAGTGATGACCCCGTCGCTCATGACCTGCGCGAAGTCGCGGACGCGCTTTAGCATACGGTTGGCTATTCTCGGCGTTCCGCGTGAGCGCGAGGCTATTTCTATCGCGCCCTCATATTCGATTTTTATTCCGAGTATCCCGGCGCTGCGGATTATGATTTTCGCAAGCTCCTCGGGAGTGTACAGCTCCAGCCGCAGCAAAACGCCGAATCGGTCGCGGAGCGGCGCGGTTAGCTGACCTGCGCGGGTAGTGGCTCCCACCAAAGTGAAGCGCGGCAGCGGCAGGTGATATGACGCCGCCATCTGTCCCTTGCCCGTGATTATATCTATCGCGAAGTCCTCCATCGAGGGGTACAGAACCTCCTCGACAGCGCGGCTGAGACGGTGTATCTCGTCGATGAACAGCACGTCGCCCTCGTTGAGGTTTGTGAGTATCGCCGCTAAATCCCCGGGCTTTTCGATCGCAGGTCCCGAGGTTATCCTTATATTAACGCCAAGCTCATTCGCGATTATCCCCGCCAGGGTCGTTTTGCCCAGTCCGGGAGGACCGTAGAGCAAAACATGGTCGAGCGTTTCGTGACGGATTTTCGCCGCCTCTATATATATTCTGAGATTTTCCTTTGCCTTTTCCTGTCCCGTGTATTCATCTAAGTTTTTCGGGCGCAGCGGATTTTCGCCCTCCGCCGCGTCCTCGGGAAGCTCGTTGGCGTCCATCATCCGGTTTTCAAAATCAAATTCGTCTGAAAATTGCATATTTGCCATTTACTGTCTTCCCATCTGCTTTAATGTCTGCGCTATAAGCTGCTCAACGGGCAGGCTTGCGTCGAACGCCGCGAGCACGGGTCCGACCTCTGCGGGTGTGTAGCCCAGCACGCCGAGAGCCTCGACCGCCTTGGGGATATTGCCGCCCGAGGCGTTAACCGCTCCGGTTGAAACAGCCGCAAAGCCGCTGCCTGATGACATCTCTTTTGCAAGCTTGTCCTTTAGCTCAAGCACTATGCGCTGGGCGATCTTCTTTCCGATCCCCTGAGCGCGGGTGATCGTTTTTATGTCATCGGTGGCTATAGCCATTGCGACCTGTTCGGGAGTGAGCTCCGAAAGCACGGCAAGCCCCGCCTTGGGACCGACTCCGCTGACGCTTATCAGGGTTTTAAAGGTATCGTGCTCGGTCTTGGTCGCAAAGCCGAACAGCTCCATAGCGTCCTCGCGCACGTTTAAATATGTGTAAAGCGTCGCCTCGCTGCCGACTCTCAGATTTTTAAGGGTATTGATCGTAGTCTGACAGCGGAAACCAACGCCGCCGCATTCAACCACAGCGCAGGTCGATGTTGTATGAATTACTTTTCCTCTGACGGAATATAGCATAGCGCGCTCCTTAAAGTGTTATAGATTTAAGCTCTGTTTTTCGCGGATAGCCCTGCGCAGCTCCGAGCCTGCCGCCTGAGCGTGACAGATCGCGACGGCAAGGGCGTCGGCGGTATCGTCGGGCTTGGGAACCTCGCTGAGCTTGAGCAGACGGCGGGTCATCTCCATGACCTGGGGCTTTTTTGCCTTGCCGTAGCCCGTTACAGCCGTTTTCACCTGAAGCGGAGTGTACTCGTAAACCGGTATTTTAAGCTTTTGCGCCGCCAAAAGGGTGACTCCCCTCGCCTGAGCGACCTTTATAGCCGTTGTCTTGTTCGTCTGAAAATAGAGCTTCTCGATCGAAACGGCGTCGGGGCGGCAGCGCTGCAAAATCGAATAAAGTTCGTCGTAAATTATCTCTAAACGCCGGTTAAAGTCGGTGTGCGCCTGAGTTTCAACCGCGCCGAAGCCCAAAGCCTTGAAAGCGTTGGCTTTATAGCTTACGGCGCCCCAACCGACGATAGCGTAGCCGGGGTCAATTCCAAACACAACCAAAACAATTCCTCCGTCAAAATGGCATAAAGATACATTCTAAAACATTATAACACATTCGGTTGCTATAATCAAGTAGAAATGTTTCTGTTTCCACGTCCGCCGTTGTTCTGCTAAAACCGCAGATCCCGGCAAGCTCCGACAAATCCATCATGCTGCCTTAAGGACTAATAAAACCTCGCTGAGCAAAACGACAAAGCGAGGCGTGCTTTCCGGAAACAGAACATAAGCATTCTCCGCCAAAGCGAAATCCTGTCACGAAAGCGGCATATTTTCCAAATGATACGGCGGATCGGCCCGGCTGTTTTGACCTCCTGCGTCATTTGCGAAAAAATGATGCCGCAGGAGGTCTGTTATTATAAAAAATCTTGCTTGAAATTATTCTGAGAAAATGAATAATCGCGTAATGATATTATCCGGTTTCTCAAGCGTCACGCTCACGGCACAGCCGGCCGTCGCTCACTCGCCCTCGCGCAGAGAGCCGTAAACATCTTCAAGCGCCTCTCCCACGTGCTCAATGTCGCGCGTCATCAGCCCCAACATTGTCTTGTAGACGGCTTGGGGATAGCTCAAAAAGTTTCTTTTTATTATCTCCGCCTGCTCAAAAACAGGCGCGTACAGCGAAAACTCCAACAGCGTCATTTCGCCTCCCGAAACGACGCACTTGACCTCATAGCCGTTGTCGTGTTTTATTATACTTACCTTGTTTTCCCGCGCGACCTTGCGCTCTCCGAGCAGGCGCAGGGCGCAGTTGTACGACTTCTGCTTGACCATGTGCGCAAGCGTCGTTTCAAGCTGATTCGCTATTACCTTGCCGTTTGGAGTAAGAGAGTATATCGTCTCGTTATCGGCGGTTCCGGTCGCTTTGAGATTACCGTCCCGCACAAGCTCCTCAAACGCCACGGCGATCTCAAAAAAATTAGCGAGCTCGTCGGCGCGGATAGCCTCAATAACCAGGCTTTGGCTCATATCGTCCTTCACCGTGTCAAACAGATAGCAAATCAGAATTTTGATTTCGTTTTTACTCCTCAGTCCGCCGGGAGCTATCCCCTCGTCGAAAGTGTCAAATGCCATATTTATCACCCGCAGTAAAATTTTATCATATATACTTTTTCTATTATATCATATAATATTAAAAATGTGTAGAAAAAATTAAATAATAAAATTTTACCAAAAGAGTTGAATTTTATCTTGAAATATGATATAACTTGCTTAAAGGGAGTGATTGCATGGAGTCTTATATGGCGTATGTGTGGATTGCAGTGGCGTTGATCATGGCGGTATACGAGGTGGTTACTGTCCAGCTTGTTACGGTGTGGTTTTTCATAGGAGCGTTGTGCGCCGCGATAACCACTCTGTTTACCGACAGCATTGTCATTCAGCTTGTCGTGTTTGTTTCGGTGTCGGTTGTTACGCTGATAGCCACGCGTCCCCTTGTAAAAAAATTCAAAGAAAAAAGCGTCAAGGTCAGCACAAATGCCGACCGCCTTATCGGTTCGATCGGAGTAATGCGCACCGACCTGTCCGACTCCGAGGAAATAGGACAGGTCAAAATGCAGAACGGCGTGTGGAGCGCCAGAACCGACTTTCCGCCTATCAAAGAGGGCGACAAGGTAAAGGTGTTAGCGATTGACGGCGTAAAGCTGATCGTTGAAAAAACGGAGTAAAGGAGAAAAATTATGGGAGCTTTTGGTATTGTTTTAATTTGTGTAATAGTCTTTATCGTGTTGCTGCTGATCATCCGCAACATCAAAATCGTTCCGCAGGCGCACGCCTTTGTAATCGAGCGCCTCGGAGCATATCAGACAACATGGGACACGGGTCTTCACCTGAAGGTGCCGTTTGTTGACAAGATCTCAAAGAAGGTGTCCCTCAAAGAGCAGGTCGTTGACTTCCCGCCTCAGCCCGTTATCACGCGCGACAACGTAACAATGCAGATCGACACGGTCGTATACTTTGAGATAACCGACCCCAAGCTGTACACCTACGGCGTAGAGCGTCCTCTCAGCGCCATTGAGAACCTCACCGCCACAACGCTGAGAAACATTATCGGCGATTTGGAGCTTGACAACACACTTACCTCGCGCGACACTATCAATGATAAGATACGCATTATCCTTGACGAAGCGACCGACGCTTGGGGCATAAGGGTAATCCGCGTAGAGCTGAAAAACATTCTTCCCCCGCGCGAGATTCAGGACGCCATGGAGAAGCAGATGAAGGCGGAGCGCGAACGCCGCGCAAGAATTCTCGATGCCGAGGGCGAAAAGCGCAGTCAGATTCTCGTTGCCGAGGGTCTTAAGGAATCCGCTATCCTCAAAGCCGACGCCGTCAAGGAGCAGAAGATACGCGAGGCGCAGGGTGAAGCCGAGGCTATCCTCACGGTTCAGAGGGCTAACGCCGACGCTCTGAGAATGCTCAATGAAGCCGCCCCGAACGACAGAGTTATCCAGCTCAGAAGCCTCGAAGCCTTTGCGAAGGCTGCCGACGGCAAGGCGACAAAAATCATCATTCCCTCCGATATCCAAGGGCTCGCCGGCTCGGTGGCAGCGGTCAAAGAGATTTGGAAGGACGAGAAATAAAGCAAGGCAGTCATAACCCTTTCATTAAACTATTTCCTTAAACAATTATTAAAACAGCCGTTTCCGTTTTGGGAGCGGCTGTTTTTAACGTTGCCGGTGCTCGGCTAACAGTATAAAAATTCGGCTGTCCGGAAAGCGAAAGCTCTCCAAACAGCCGTAATTTATTAATTATTAAAAGTACGCTTAAACCGCGTTTTTATTTATTTTTTGGGAGCAGCCTTTTTCTTGGCGGGAGCTTTTTTCTTGGCGGCGGGCTTTTCTTCCTTTGCCTCCGGCTCTGTCTTTGCTTCTGCCTTCGGCTCCTCTTTTGCTTCTTCCTTTACCTCTGCTTTGGGAGCAGCCTTTGCCTTAGCTTTCGGAGCTGCTTTGGCTTTTACCTTTGCCTTGGTTTTGGGAGCGGCTTTCGGCTCTTCCTTTACCTCTGCCTCGGGAGCAGCCTTGACCTCTTCCTTGACCTCTGCCTTGGGAGCAGCTTTGACTTCTTCCTTGACCTCTGCCTTGGGAGCGGCTTTCGGCTCTTCCTTGACCTCTGCCTTGGGAGCGGCTTTGACTTCTTCCTTGACCTCTGCCTTGGGAGCAGCTTTGACTTCTTCCTTGACCTCTGCCTTGGGAGCTGCTTTGACTTCTTCCTTGACCTCTGCCTTGGGAGCTGCTTTGACTTCTTCCTTGACCTCTGCCTTGGGAGCAGCTTTGACTTCTTCCTTGACCTCTGCCTTGGGAGCAGCTTTGACCTCTTCCTTGACCTCTGCCTTGGGAGCGGCTTTGACCTCTTCCTTGACCTCTGCCTTGGGAGCGGCTTTGACTTCTTCCTTAACCTCTGCCTTGGGAGCTGCTTTGACTTCTTCCTTGACCTCTGCCTTGGGAGCTGCCTTGACCTCTTCCTCAGCTTCTTCCTTAGTCTCCGCTTCAACAGCCTCTTCAACTGTCTCTTCAACAGCTGCTTCTACCGTTTCGTCCTCTTCGGCTTCTTCTTTGGGTTCCTCCTTTGGGGGAGCGGGAAGCTCCTCCTTGAGCTTGTAGTAGGTCACGCCGAGAGGCGGCAGGGTGATGGAAATGCAGTAATCAAGATCATGCTCTTTCTCGTTGATAGCTAAAATGTCGCCCTCGTTCTTGATTCCGCAGCCGCCGAATTCCTCAGCCTCTGAGTTGAATACTTCCTCATAAATACCGTAAACGGGTACGGCAACGCGGTAGTTTTCGCGGGTGACGGGCTGGAAGTTGCAGACAACCAAAATCTCGTTGCTGTCGAGCGCGATCCTGCGGAACGCGATAACGCTGTTCTGATAGTCGTCAAGAGCAACCCAACGGAAGCCGTTCCAGTCGTAATCATTCTCGTGCATGGCGGGAGTGTCGATATAGAACTTGTTAACGGTCGCGAAGAAGTGCTGGAGCTGCTGGTGCTTGGGATAATCAAGCAGGTTCCACTCAAGCTGGGTGTTGGCGTTCCACTCGTCGAACTGACCGATCTCACTGCCCATGAACATCAGCTTCTTGCCGGGATGAGCGATCATATAGGATACAAAGCCACGGACGCCCTGGAACTTCTGGTCGTAGCCGCCGGGCATTTTATTGATGAGCGAACCCTTGCCGTAAACGACCTCGTCGTGCGAGATGGGCAGCATGAAGTTCTCGGAGAACGCGTAAACCATGCTGAAGGTAAGGGTGTCGTGATGATAATTTCTCCACAGGGGATCGAGCGAAATGTAGGAAAGCATATCGTTCATCCAGCCCATGTTCCACTTGTAGTCGAAGCCGAGACCCAGTCCCTCGATCGGATAACGGGTAACGTTCGGCCATGCGGTGCTCTCCTCGGCGATCATCATTACCTCGGGGTAGAACATATGAACAACGTTGTTGAGCTTCTGGAGGAAGTCAACAGCTACAAGGTTCTCTCTGCCGCCGTAGGCATTGGCGATCCACTCGCCGTCCTTGCGGTTGTAGTCGAGATAGAGCATTGAAGCAACGGCGTCAACGCGGATACCGTCGATATGGAACATATCGAGCCAGAACATTGCAGACGAAATGAGGAAGCTTGTAACCTCATATCTGCCGTAGTTGAATATATATGTGCCCCATTCCTTGTGCTCGCCTATTCTCCAGTCCTCATACTCATAGCAGCCTGTGCCGTCAAAGCGGGCAAGGCCGTGAGCGTCCTTGGGGAAGTGAGCGGGAACCCAGTCGAGGATAATGCCGATACCCTCCTGATGGGCGCGGTCTACGAAATACATAAGATCCTTCGGCTCGCCGTAACGTGAGGTAGCGGCGTAGTAGCCGGTTACCTGATATCCCCAGCTTCCGTCGAAGGGGAATTCGGTGAGAGGCATGAACTCAATGTGAGTGTAGCCCATCTTTTTAACATAAGGAATAAGCTCATCGGCAAGATTGCGGTAGCTGTAGAAATTGCCGTCGTCAAACTTCTTCCATGAGCCCGCGTTGACCTCATAAACATTGATCGCCTGCGACTTGTGGGGGTGATCCTTTTTGTACTGTATCCAAGCGCCGTCGTTCCACTGATAATCATAAATATGATAAGTGCGCGAGGCGTTGTCGGGACGGGTCTGGCAATGGAAAGCATAGGGGTCGGTTTTAAGAATGCGCTCATTCCACGGGGTCTCAACGCAATACTTATAGCACGCAAACTCCCAAACGCCTTCGATAAACAGCTCCCATACTCCCGAATCGGAAATACGGTACATATAATGAGCGTCGGGGTTCCAATTGTTAAAGTCGCCCACTACGGAAACAGATTTTGCGTTTGGCGCCCAAACTCTGAAAACCGCGCCCTGACGGCCGTCCCAGTTCTCAAAATGTGAACCTAAAAAATGGTAGGCTCTGGCTGCCTCTCCCTGCAAAAACTGTTCGAGAGGGGGTCTGCTGTCGTTAATTGAAAATGCCATAGTATACCTCATTTCTAAAAAGATATTGTTTCTTTTGTAAATACGTCATAATAACACATATACTATTACAACTATTTATTATATTATACCCATTTTTACCCAAATTTACAAGAGTTTTTTTTGATTTTTATGTAAATATTTTTATTCAATTTTGTACATTTGACGCAAAACTTCGTTATTTATAACAAATTTGAAAGGTGATTTTTGTGTATTGCTTTTTTGGAATTTTGAATAACAAGCTGACTGATCGTTAATGCGGAAGGTCGAATTCATCAAGCAGCGAAAACGACCGGAGACAATCTGCCGAAGTCCTACTTAGCTTAACGGAATATGCAAATTGAATGTGTAAGAATACAACCGCCGGTTTTGATCATTTCCAATTAAATAAATGAATGAGTGGCTTTTTCCCCACGACAAACGCATGAAAAAATTGTGATGAATGATTTAGAAGATGAAATATAAAAGCACCGGAATAGTGCGCAAAACCCATGAACAAATCGACGTTAAGGAGCGCGGACTGATTGTCGGCTCAGCCGACCGCGGACCGGGTGCAGCTTCAAGCTGCCTCAGCCGACCGGACGGGGAACAAACGTCGGTGAACCAAAAGGCTCATATGTTCCTTAAGGCACGTGACAATATGAACAACATGAACACTATGTGTTTGACAGAGTCCGCCAAGAGGTCTTTTCTTTGCCGTACCGACAAGGACTTTGTTGACAGATAAAGCTGTTTGAAATCGGCAAAAAGAAAATGTCCCTAAAAAAGAAACGATTCTGTATTTCGCTTAACGTGCAGAAATATTTTCATGAGATTATGGGTGACTACGACGGCGACGGCAAGGAAGAGTTGGCGTATTATATGCCCGATAAAAAGAACGACGGCGACGCCAACGACGCGCGCGTGATCGTTATGAACATAGACGTAAACAACGGCAGCTATTCGCACAGTCAGCTCGGCGCCTTATACGTAAAGGACTTTACCTCCGATTACGGAAAAATGGGCGTGGGCTGGAGGCTTCCCACCGTGGCGCTGTCCACCACCTCTACCCGTCTGGGCAATGAGAAAAGCGCTTCCGTAGGCGCGAAGCAGTACGAAACGCACGACGACCTTGTTATGACCGTCTCGGTTCCCACCGAGTACAGAGACGACAACCTCGATCTGAACTCTATCACCAAGATATTCACATTTGAAGGCGGAAGCGCACAGCAGCTTTTCCGCTATGAATACACTCCCTTTGACAAAAACAAAAAGCGTATGAATTACCCGAACACCTGCGACGCCGACCTGAACGGCGACGGCTTCAAGGAGCTTGTTGTAGCAGGTATGATGGAGTATGAAATGAATACCCCCTCGGGATCAAACGATACAAACCGCAACTGGGGTCCGATCTCAAACAAAACGAATTATGTGAATATCATCACGCACAACGGCTCAAAATATGAAATGGTATGGGAAACCCCGATGGAGGTCAAAGCTCCCGGCAACCTCAGACCCGAGCACTACATTTCCGTTGAGCCTATCGCCCTTTGCGCGGGCCACTTTATGTACGACACTCCCGGCACAAAAGACCAGCTCTGCGTTCAGGGCGTTATTCTGGACTGCAACGGATCGAAGGTGACGGGCGCCCCCGTGCATTCCGGACAAAACAGCAAGGGCAAAACCGTTAATATCATCACCGACACAAAGCCGCATTACGACAAGGATAACTTCGGCTCGGACGTGAGCTTCAGCAATGAATACATATATGACATCACCCGTGATGATACAGTTAACGCGTCGGGCTACCCTTGGGTAGACCAGTGCGTATCGGGACGTTTTCTTGACGGGACCGATGTCGATCAGATCGCGCTTATGTCCAGCGACCCCGTAAACGCGAACGACGACAATCTCTATATGGATTTCTCCATTATTTCTCACAGCCGCGTCGATGAGAATTCCGACCCCGAATGGACTTTCAAGCCGTTTAACGACTACTTAAGCAAGAAGAACGAGGACGACGAAGGCACCACAATGTTCCTTGCCTTTGTAAATTGCGAGGAGGATTCCTACTACTACCGTTACGCGGGCACCTACACCACCTATTCCGCGCCTGTGCTGTATTCGGTCGTACAGGCTCCGCCCTATTACAGAGAGGCGAACTCCGTTTCGGTTTCCAAGTTCAGCATTACAACGGGCGTTTCAAACTACGACAAGCTGAGCATCGGATTGGGCGGTTCGGTATCCGAACAAACAACCGCAGATATTTCGTTCGCGGGTTACGGTATCTCCTTGGGAGTCAGCACTTCGATAGGAGTGGATTTTGCCTATAACCATACATGGACAAGGCAAAAGACCGTAACAAAGAGCATTTATCTTAAATCCGACGCCGACTACGCGGTTTGTTACGCGGTACCCATGCTTGTGAATAACTACGAGGTAGTAAGAACCAAGGACCCGAACGAAGAGCCCGAAATGGTGCAGATAACCGAGCCTTTGGAGCCCATGTTCGTCGCGCTTACCGTTGACGAATACAACGCCGCCGTTACGGGCGCGCTCGATAATTACACCGATGACCCCGAAGAATATTCACCCGACAAGGATACCCCTGTGATCGACAAAAGCGATCTGCCGCCATCATCAGCCGGTGACCCCGTCGCTTATGCCCACTCACTAAAGGACGCTATCGGTGAGGAGACTATCGGCAGAACCGATACCAGCCGCGGTATGCTTGACGCGGATATCAATTCCACGATAGACAAGGCGGAAACCTCGATCTCATTTACCTCGTCAAACGATAACTCCGGAAGCGTAACGCTCAAATCCTCGGTGTCATTTATCGTGGGCATATCCGCAAAGGTTGCCATGGGATTTTTCCCGGTCACAATGAAGGGCAATGTAAACCTGACGCTCAACGGTTCGATCGGCTACACGGGCGGACGCACCAACTCCTCCGGCGTAAGCTTTACAACGACCTATACGGGTCTGTCCAAGTCCCTGCCGGATGACATCAGCTTTGCAAGCGAAGCGAATAAATACAGCAAGCTCAACGCGATTATCAGCGGAAGCGTTCCCCTTGACAGCAACATACAGCACTATTCCCCCGGCGACTCCACCTACGCGTACAAGTCCGTTGCGGTTTGCTATCCGTTCGGCGATTATGAGGTTGAGGACAACGCGATCATCATTAACGGCTTTTACACCGAGCTGACCCCGAGACCTCCCGAACCCCCGAAGGAGTTTGCCGTTCAGTCGATTACAAAAACAAACTCCAACGGCGCGCTTGATGTGAACCTGATATGGAACAGCGCTACCCGCAATCAGGACCGCAGGGCGGACGGCTACAATATTTACCTTTTGGACAAAAACCCGAATGAACCGTATCTGCACCTGCAAAATACGGAGGGACCCGTTTTCCCGGGCAGCGGCGACTATACCGAGTACAACGTTCACCTGAGAAATAACGATTACGGGGACAAGGTCACCTTCTACATCGCGCCCGTTTACATGAATCTGAACACCAGCGGCGTATTGGTGGTCACCGAGGGCAACATCGGCAACAAAGCCGTTATCGGAAGCGTCAGTCAAGCCACCGACGGCAACGTTATCATTACAAAGCAGCCCGAAAATCAGCGGATAACAAGATCTGAGACAAACGAAACCGTTTCGTTTGAAATAGAGGCAGGCAAAAACAAACAAGCACCGGTTATAGGCCCCGTTACTTTTACATGGCAGCAGTTCGACAATACGGTCGAAAAGTGGATAGACAAGAAAACCGAGACCGTCACCGTACCGAACAACGGCATATACAGAAACGTATACAGCTTTACGGTTCCTGCGGGTGAAAAAGAAGACTACGATGAAAGAGGCGTGCGCTGTCTTGTAGGCTGCGGAAATTACACGGTTCATTCCGATATCGTTGCGGTTATCCTCGACGATGACCCGCGTCCACTTGCGACTGTCAGGTATGAGGGCTGCGACGGCGCTCACCTCGCGTTCAAAGATTATGAAAACTGCTCGCTTATAAGCAATTCCTCCTGTCATTACAGCGCGAATGATACGGTGAAGCTCTCCGTTGACAACGCCGAATTGTTTGACAAGGGCGTTCACATTTTCGGAGAAACGGACAACGACATCACAAGTAATGTAAATATCGTTTATGACCGCGCGAACAGCGAAATCAGATTTACCATGCCTGATCAGTATGTCTATATCTCGGTGCCCTCCATTCACCGTTACGTCAATGGAATTTGCGGCCACTGCGGTTTGTATGAGGCTCCGTCTCAAAACAGCGGCGGCTGCTATGAGCTTGCAAACGCGGGCAACTTCTTCTGGTTTGCTGCGCTTGTAAACGACGATCACGAGCACGCCGAATTTGACGAGCGCAACACCGAAGCCTTTGCGGTAATGACGGCAGATATCGATCTTGAAAAACGAACCTTCAACAATATCGGTAAGTTTTCAACGAGCATATACTCCAACGTTGACGAAATCTTTACCGGCTCTTTCAACGGACAGGGACACACGCTCAGCAATTTCTACACAAACGGCGCTTACAATCAGCGCGGCGTATTCGGCAACATCTGCGACGCGGAGATCGGAAATCTGACCGTGACCGGTGAGATCGACGCGACGAAGTTCGAGCTTGACAGCTACGCCACACTGTTAGGCTTTATCTGCACGGCAAGCTCCTGCAATATCCACGACATCACAAGCTGTATTGACATTTGCAGCACAAGCAGCGCGACCAAGCAGATGGCGGGCGGAATTGCCGCCTCTGCAAACAGCAAAGTGAGCATAACGCGCTGTGTGAATCTCGGCGGCATCACACTCGGCGGCTTCAACAGTATGGCTTCCGGAATTATCGCCGACGTATGGGGCAACGCCGAGGTCAAGGACTGCGCCAATTTTGGCGCGATCACCTGCGAAGAAGGCGACGCTGCCGGCATATTGACCTGCACCGAAGGCTCGAACAATAAAATAAATAACTGCTTCAACAGCGGCATACTCACAGGCGACATCGAATCAAGAGCCTCGGCTATAACGCTTTCCCGTGCGGACTATTGCAGCATTCAAAACTGCTATCGACTTGACGGGACCGCTCCCGAACAGATTTATCCGGAGGAAGTTACCGTCAAGACGTCTGAGGAGTTTGCCTCCGGAGAGGTCGGATTCCTGCTCAACAACGGAGTGACCGACGGCACACAGGCGTGGTATCAGAACATCGACAACAACGCCGAGCCCGATCAATATCCCTTGCCCCGCAGCGCGCACGGCACGGTTTACCGGCTCGGAAGCAGCAGCTACTTCTCCAACAACCCCGAATTCCTGTTGGGAGACGTTAACCTTGACGGAGTGGTCGATGTGCGCGATATTACCGCGATACAACGCTATATTTCTGAGTATAACGAATTGACCGTAAAACAGTTTGCCGCGGCAGACGTGGACAACAGCGGCAACGTGACCGTATCCGATGCAACGCTCCTGCAAATGTATCTTGCGGAGTATAACGTTGTCTTAGGCTAATAATTAGGATAATAATAAAATAACGCAGAGTGAAAGAGGTCGGAATTTTTCCGTCCTCTTTCATATTATCACATCGCCCCTAAAAGATGTGATAATTTGATAATCATGGTGAAACAGCACATTTTCCGATGGGAACCAACGGAATTATCCCGTCCTGCTGTCCCTGCAAATTGATTTGAAACGTTTATTATCCATTTTAGCATGGTTGTTGGGGTGCTCCCTGTCCATGCGAATTGAATTTAGGGAATCTCTAATAATTCAATTTCATGCAGAAGTGCGGAAGGGAGTTTTTATAGGTTCTCTTTAGTTAATTCTTCTTAACATACCTTGAAAAATATCCGCTAAATGTGATATACTTGTTGTAATAGACATATTAAAACTTTTATTGACAAGGAGAGTATGCAGATGTTAAGGTTCGGGAAAAAATTACTTGCTGCATTTCTGTCGGCGGCTATCATAACGCCGGCGCTTGCGTTTCCCGCGGCGGCTTCCGCGGCGGAAGTGCAAAGCAGTGTCACAGAGACCCCGGAAGACACTGATGACGTCACCTATGATGAAGAAGCGGACGCGTCGGGTACCGATGTAGTCAGCCAGTACAGCGCCGATGAGGTCGCGGTCGATCTGCTCGTTTCGCACACGGGCAAATCGAGCGAGCTTGAAAACTCGCCTGCCGCTGAGGTCGTCAACAGCGCTGACGACGACAACTTCATCAGCCTTTCATGCAGCAGCGAGCTGTACGATTCGCTCGGCTTTAATTCCGAAATGATGAAGCAGGATATGCGCGCAACGGCAAAGGATCCCGCTTATCAAAACCCGTTGGCGGGCTATACGTTTGTTGACCCGAACGAGCTGCTCGTCGGCTCGGTAAACCACACGGGCAGCCATGAGGTGCTGTTTGAGACCTTTGACAACGTGAACAAGACGAGCGCGTCCGATCTGCCCGGCTTGAGCGAAATGGCAAAAAATACAAACGACTACGCATTTACGGAAGACTCGAACAATCAGACCCATAACGGCGTCGGGATAGACATCGACGGCGACGGTATAGAAGAGTTGGCGTATTACAGCCTGTTTTATAATTCCAACGAAAGCATTGGTCAAAAAGGAAGCTCCGTTTGGGTCGATATTTTCAAAAGGGTTCCCGACGGCGACAGCTGCAAGTGGCAGGCTGTGCACAGCTTCCACGATTTTATGCGTGAGGACAATTATGTTTTGGACTTTGAAGCCGCCGAAACGAAGGGATATGTTTCGCTCGCGGCGGGCGACTACGACGGCGACGGCAAGGAAGAGTTGGCGTATTATATGCCCGACAAAAGCGGCGACGCCACCTCTGACGACGCGCGTGTCGTTGTTATGAATATCGACGAGAACAACGGCAGCTATTCGCACAGCGCACTCGGCTCTGTATACGTAAAGGATTTCACAGCCGATTACAGGAAGATGGGCTTGGACGGACGGCTCCCAACCGTTGCGCTGTCAACCACCTCCACCCGTCTGGGAAATGAGAAAAGCGCTTCCGTCGGCGCGAAGCAGTACGAAACGCACGACGACCTTGTAATGACCGTTTCGGTTCCCACAAGTGAAAGAACCCATAATCTGTATCTGAATTCTATCACAAAGATATTCACGTTTGAAGGCGGAAGCGCGCAAGAGCTGTTCCGCTACGAGCATCTTCCCTATGACAATTATACAAAGCGAATGAATTATCCGAACACCTGCGACGCCGACCTCAACGGCGACGGTTTTAAGGAGTTAGTTGTAGCCGGTATGCTGGAGCAGAATATGACCAAACCGGGCAACGCGGACGACACAAACCGCAATTTCGGCACTATCTCAAACAAAAAGAATCTTGTTAACATCATCACGCACAACGGCACAAAATACGAAATGGTGTGGGATACTCCCGTTGAGGTCGAAGCTCCGGGCAACCTCAGCCCCGAGCACTACGTTTCCATTGAGCCCATCGCTCTTTGTGCGGGTCACTTTATGTATAACACCCCTGGCACAAAAGACCAGCTCTGTATTCAGGGCGTTATTTTAGACTGTCAGGGCGCAAAGGTGACGGGCGCTCCAATCCGTTCCGGACAAAACGGCAAGGGCGAGACCATAAACATCATCGTTGACTCTCAGCCGCATTACGACAAGGAAAACTTCGGCTCGGGCGTGAGCTTCAGCAATGAGTATGTATATGACATCACGAAAGAAAGCACCGTTCACGCGTCGGGCGACCCTTGGGTAGACCAGTGCGTATCGGGACATTTTCTTGACGGAACCGACGTTGACCAGATCGCTATCCTGTCAAGCGACCCCGAGAATGTGATCGACGATAAAATCTATATGGATTTCTCCATAATATCTCACTACCGCTTGGACGTCGAGCACGACCCGCAATGGACTTATAAGGCGTTTAACGACTACATAAACGACAAGGACGAGGACGACGACGGAACCTCGATGTTCCTCGCCTTTATAAACAGCGAAGAGGACTCCTACTACTACCGTTACGCGGGAACCTATACCACTTATTCCGCGCCTGTGCTGTACGCGGTCATGCAGTCTCCGCCCTATTACAGAGAGGCAAATTCCGTTGCGACAAACAAGTTTACCATCACATCGGGAATTTCGGACTACGACAAGCTGAGCCTCGGCTTAGGCGGAGCCGTCAGCGAATCGGCGACCTACGAGGAATCCTTTGCAGATATGGGAATATCCCTTGGCATAGGCACGTCGATAGGAGCGGATTTTGCCTATAACCATACATGGACAAAGCAAAAGACCATTACAAAGAGTATTTATGTCAAATCAAACGACGACTATGCGGTTTGCTACGCGGTTCCAATGGTTGTAAACAACTACGAGGTCGTGAGAACCAAGGATCCGGAAGAGGAGCCCCAAATGGCGCAGGTGACAGAACCGATGGAGCCGATGTTCGTCGCGCTGACAATTGACGATTACAACGACGCCATTACGGACGCGCTCGATTCATACACCTCAGACCCCGAGGTGCTTTCACCCGACACCAATACTCCTATCATTCACAAAAGCGAGCTGCCGCCTTCATCGGCGGGCGATCCCATAGCTTACGCCCATACCCTAGACGATGCCATAGGCAATTACAGCGGCAACAAAGGCATAGTCGAATCGGATATCAATTCCACTATCGACAAAGCCGAAACCTCGGTCTCCTTCTCCTCCTCAAACGATAACTCCGGAGGCGTAGCGCTCAAAGCCTCGCTCACATTTACCGTGGGCGCGACCACCAAGTGTCCCATACCCTTGGCGTCGGTCAAAGGCTCCACCAGCCTTGTGCTTTCCGGGTCGATCGGCTACACCGGCGGACGCACGACCTCAAGCGGCGTAAGCTTCCTGACGACCTATACGGGTGTGCCAACCACTCTGCCAGACGGCGTCGGCTTCTCGTCCAACTCAAGCCGTTACAGTATGCTCAGCGAGTATGTCAGCGGAAGCGTTCCGCTCGACAGCGATATACGCCACTATTCTCCCGGCGGTCTGACCTACGCTTACAAAACGGTCTCTGTTTGCTATCCGTTCGGCGGAATGCAGGCTGACGGAAACGATGTTATTGTTTCGGGCTATTACACCGAGCCTTACGACAACCCGCCGGAAGCGCCGAGGGAGTTTTCGATTCAGTCTGTAATAGAAAACACCGACGGCTCTGTGGACGTTACACTGATGTGGAACAGCGCGTTGTATGATCATGAACGCAAGGCGGACGGATACAACATCTATATGCTGGATATGAACGACAGCCAAAAGGAGCTGCATCTGCAAAACCACGAGGGCTTGATTCCGCCGAAAGCAAACGCGGACTACACCACCTACACCATACACCTTGAAGAAACCGAGCACGACAATTCTCTCACCTTCTACATCGCTTCCGCATATGCCGAGCTGAACTCGGGCGGCGTATATATCGTTTATGAGGGCAACGTCGGCAGCAAAGCCGTTTTGGGCAACGTTGAGGAAGCGGTCAACGGAAATCTGTTGATCACCGAGCAGCCCGAGACCTTTTACATGAAGAACAATTACGCCGACGAGACCGCTGTCTATGATATTGAGGTGAGCAAAAAATACGAAAGCGGAAAACCCGTTTATTTCAGATGGGAGCTGTATAACAAATCGCGCGGCAGCTGGAAAGAAATAGAGACCGACGTCGCCGTTTTGCCGGACAGCAACGGCAACTACAGAAGCGAGTGCAGCTTTACCGTGCCGGGCGACAAGAAGAACCGCTACGATGAATCGGGCGTGCGGTGCATTGCGACCTGCGGCAACTATTCCGTCCGCTCCGACATAGTCGGGCTGGAAAAGGATCCCGACCCGCGCCCCGTCGCGAGAATACAGTACGAGGGCTGTGACGGCGCTCATCTTACCTTCAAGGAATACGCTTCCGACGGTCTGATCGACGAATTCAACTGCTACTATAACCCCGGAGACACCGTAAAGCTTTCTGTCGGCAACGCCGAGGTTTTTGACAAGGGAATCCGCCTTACGGAAGAAATATACGGCGACATCACAAACAGCGCCGACCTTGTTTATGACAGGCAAAACAACGAAATCAGATTTACCATGCCGAGTCATTATGTCTATATAGAGCCCGCCTCTATCCACGATTTTGTCAACGGCGTTTGCGATTGCTGCGGTTGGTACGAAGCCGCCTCTAAAAACAGCGACGGCTGTTATGAAATCAAAAACGCAGGCAACTTCCTCTGGTTCGCCGCGCTTGTAAACGACGAGCACGAGCACGCCGATTTTGAACAGCGCGACAGCGGAGCCGACGCCGTTCTGATGAACGACATCGACCTTGAGAACCGCCCGTTCACAAACATAGGAAAATTCAAATCGGCATTGCAGGCAGACGACGAGGACAAGTATAAGGGCGACTTTGACGGTCAGGGACACACCATAAGCAACTTCTTCGCCGACGGCTCGTTTAACCGTCTCGGTATGTTCGGCGTCGTGTCAGGCTCCACCATTAAGAACCTCACCGTGAAGGGAACGATCGACGCGACAAATTCCGTTACCGACGACGATACGCTTCTTTCGCTGATCGCCTACACCGCATTAAATGTCAATGTTACCGATGTGACCGCTGATATAGATATCACAGGCGGAGAAAATCAAAAAATAGGCAGTGCGGCAGGCATAGTCGCAATAGCGCTTTCCCAGCTTAACATGACGCGCTGTGTCAGCCTTGGCGATATCAATATTGATGATACCAATTGCGAGGTGGGAGGCTTATCTGCCGAAATTGGAATGTACTGCGTGCTCCGCGACTGCGCGAATTTAGGAAATGTCACATCGTTACAAGGTTTAGCGGGTGGTATCGTCGGCATAACGGAAACAGCGAGTTGTCAGATCATAAACTGCTGCAACATCGGAACGGTCACCGCGGCTTCGCAGGACGACGCAGACGCGATCGCTGTATCCTCATTTACAAACGCGATCGAAAACTGCTATTATCTCGACACCTGCGGCTCCTCTGAATATGCTACGCCCAAAACGGCTGCGCAGTTTGCCTCGGGCGAGGTGGGATATCTGCTGAACAGCGCAGTGACCGACGGCACTCAGGCGTGGTATCAGAATATCGACAACGACGGACTGCGCGACTGGTATCCGCTTCCCGACAAGGCTCACGGCACGATCTACCTGCTTGACGACGGCGTGACCTACTCAAACTATACCGCACCGATTCAGATCACCTTGGGCGACGTCAACTTTGACGGTATAATTGACGTCCGCGACGTGACGCCGATCCAGCGCCACCTCTGCGAATACCGGGAACTGACCGCAAAGCAATTGAAAGCCGCCGACACAACAGGCGACGGCAACATAACCGTGCTGGACGCGACGCTCCTGCAAATGTACCTTGCGGAGTATAACGTCGCTTTGGGAAATCAATAGTATAAGCAATAAAGAAATAGTATAAAAATAAATAGTAAAAACCGCGGGGGCCGGCTCAAAACTCGATCGAGTTTTGAGTCAGCCCCCTACGAATTGATTTTAAACGACTGTTGTACGGTTAAACATGGTTGTATAGGCGACCATTGGTCACACTTGAACCGACGTTTTGTTCCGCGCATTTTACTCTATCCTTTCAAAGCGCTTTATCTCTTTCCCGTCCCGCAGGATCGTTTCGGCGAACATTTCGTATGGTCTTGCCCAAATTTCTTCGGGATTTTTCATATTGCGGTAGAGCACTAACTTTTCCTCTGTTTCGCTGTGACGCGCGAAGCCTATTACCTCGTACTCGTTTCCCTTGAAATGGCGGTAAATGCCCGGGGTGATCTCCTCCGGCTCTGCTTCAATCAAATCCGGTTCGGTTGATCCCTTTTCGATCGACTCCGTTACGGGTGACTCCGCTTCAATTGCCTCTTCAACGCTTAATTCCTTATCGGAATTGTCAACGGGAGTCTGAACCTTTTCCGGTTCAAGGTCGAGCGCAAAGCTGCCGTCGTTTACAACAAGTATACGCGAGGAATAGGGCGGCATGAAAATCTCGCACCAACCGTTGCAGTCGAACAGCTCGTTGCCGTTCAGCACGTCGGTCAGCTTTGCGCTGCAGCGTGAGTCAAAGCCGAGGTTCTCGCCGCGGTCGGTGAGGTTGAACATCACAAACACGGTCTGATTGTCCGTAAAGCGCTTGTATACAAGCTTTTCGTTCATAATGTTGACGTTCTCGAATTTGCCGTATTTCAGAGCCTCCAGCGCAAGGCGGACGCGGCTGAGCTTGCTGATGTGCGCGCAGAGCTTCATGTCGGCGTTCGGCACGTTGTTTAAATCAAGGCAGGGTCGAAGGGCGTAGTCGCTCTCCCACGTGCGTTTGCCCTCGACCGCGAATTCGCTGCCGTAGTAGATCGAAGGCACTCCGGGCATGGTGAAAAGCAGCGTGTACACGTTGCAGAGGTGGTTCTTGTCGCGGAGCTCGCTCGCCACGCGGTTGACGTCGTGGTTGTCAACGAAATTGTAGGTGTAAATGCCGCGGTAAATGCCGCCGTTGCCGAACTGCCTGTTGAGCGAGTGGGCTATCTCAAAATAATTGTGGTCGTTGTGGCTGGAATAAATGCCCTTGTAGCACTCGTAGTTTGTCACGGAATCGAGCATTCCTTCCCTTGTTACGCGGTTGTAGTCGCCGCCGACCATCTCTCCGTAAAGCCAGAAATCGGGCTTTTTGCTCTTGCAGGTGTTGCGGAGCTGCCTGAAAAATCCACAGTCCATAACGTCCGCCGCGTCTATTCTCAGACCGTCTATCCCGAATTCGTCTATCCAGAAGCATACCGAGTCGAGCAGATATTTAACGACCTCGGGATTTTGCAGATTCAGCTTTACCAAGTCGTAATGACCTGCCCAGCCCTCGTACCAAAACGGGTCGCCGAAGGGACTGCTGCCGTTGAAGTTGAGGTTTTGGAACCAGCCGCAGTAGGGGGAGTCCCACTTCTTTTCCCGAACATCTTTAAAGGCGAAGAACTCTCTGCCGACGTGATTGAAAACGCCGTCAAGAATCACTCTTATCCCGTTTTCTCTGAGAGTATCGCAGATTTTCTTAAAGGATTCGTTGTCACCAAGGCGGCAGTCGACCCTGCGGTAGTCGATCGTGTCGTAGCCGTGGCGGCTGCTTTCAAACACGGGGTTGAACAAAATCGCGTTCACGCCGAGCTGCTTGAAGTGTTCTATGCTGTCGAGCACCTTGTCGAGGCGGTAGCTCTGAATATGGTCGTTCTCCTTGGGAGCACCGCAGTACCCGAGCGGGTAAATATTGTATATAACCGATTCATGAATAAAACTCATTTTTTTCTTCCTTTCTTTGCGCTTTTACGCGCGGAAAATTATTATAACATAAATTTTTCTATTGTGCAAATCGAATTTTTGTGATACAATAGACTCGATATTTTTTACGGAGGGGTAGTATGGTAAAAAAACCTGATATAAAAACAAGAAAAAAGCTGAGAATCACAATGTGCGTGCTCTATTTATTGGAGATAGTGATTTGCACAATGCCGTTTTTTCAGGACGTAAAGTTCAACGAGGACGGTATCGTGACGATGGCTTCGCCGTTTAATATGCTGATGATACTCTTCGGCGTGACCTCGCCGCTCGACGCGTCGATCATTTCGATTTGCGTGATCTGTATGGCGCTTATAATTGTGCCGATGGTCGGATTTTTGTTCTGCGCTCTCGACAAGCAGCGCAACCTAAAAAACATCATTTCGGTGCTTTGCTGCTTTACGTGCGTGCTGCTGATCGCCATTATGCTGGGCAACGAAAGAGTGAGATATATGTCTATCGGCGCGGTTTTAGCCATTTTGGTATACATTCTTATAATGTTCCTGACTTCGATAGCCATGGTTATGAGGCTTTCAAAGGACGAAGAGGACGTTAAGGAACCCAAAAAGAAAAAAGTCAGAAAAGAAGACAGGATATATTAAAGTGAACGGGACTTAAGTTTTTCAAGTCCCGCTGTTTTTTTAGCTGTTTTATTTTGAAGCTGTTTTTTTGAAGCCGTTATTGGGGAATGCCGCATTTCAGAATTCGGAGAAGATAAGATGTGCCTGCGCGTTGTCGAGCGTGAGCGGTCCGTCCAATTCGACGTAGTTTATTTCGCCGTAGAGCCTGCCGAAAACGATTACGGTAGTGTCCATTTTTGACATCATAGCCTGTCCGCCGACCTTGAAGGGCTTGAACATTATGTCCACTGCGGAAATGCCCCCGCGGAAGAAAAACGGGCGGTCAAGTCTGCCTGTGTTGCCCTTGACGTTGATGTTGCCGAGCTTGTGCAGCCTTCCGTCAGTGAAAAAGCAGTTTTCGTTGCCGTAGCGGTTATCACCGACGCGGCTTGCAAGGCAGAGCGACACGCGCTTGCCGCCGATAACGCAGTCGGCGCTTAATCTCTGATAGTTGTGGCGGCGCGGTTTCGCGAAGCGGGTCCAGTCAAAATAAACGCGAGAGGTGTTTTCGTTCAGGTTGTATTCGATACCTCCTACGCGGATAACACCCGAGGCGACGAATTTGGGCGCGAAGCGTTTCAGATAAAAGTATTTGCGGTTTCGCTCAAACGGCGCAAGCTCGTTGAGGCTTTCTCCGACCATCTTTTTAAGAGTCAGATTAAAATATAAGTTTTTTATTCCGCCGAAGTCGATGAAGTCGCATTTTAAAAATCTTCCCTGCGGAGTGTTCGTCATTTGAAGCTGCACGCGCTTGTCGGTGTAGAGAAATTCTCCGTTTGTGCCCGACTCGGGAAGCTTGGATTTTATAAGATTGATTTTTTTGACGACGAAGTCGCTTATTACGCCGCCGCGCTTCAGGTCGGCTACAGCGATTTTTATTGCGAACTCCAAGCCGAGGTTCTCAACTGAGAGATACAGCGACACCTCGCCGTTATTGATAAAATAGCAGTCCCGCTCGCCGTGTTTTCCGCTCAGCCTGCTCATCGGCTCGTTGTAGCAGAACACCGCTTTCCGCGACCAGCCTGCGTTCATAACCTCGCCGTTCTTTTCAAACACCATACAGGGCTGCGTTATTTCGTGCTGCAAAAGGCTCACTCCGTTTCTTCAAAACGCTAATATATAATATATCAAAACTTTTTTTGCTTTTCAATAGCGATAACAAAACTGTAAATGAATAAAAATCCACACCCGCGAATATTCTTTTATGATTCTATCGGAAAGACGGTGAAAAGCATGAAGAAACTTGTCGCGGTTATTTTGTTGCTTCTTGTTGTTTTTTGCGGATGCGCACGAACCTCTGCGGGAAATACGGCGGAGCTGACTCAATATGACTGGACAGCCGCTCTTAAAGGAGGAGGAGAGGCGCGTCTTGAGCTTGACGGCAAGACGGCTCACCTCGAAATGAGCTGCGGCGGCGAAAAAGAGGTGATCGAGGGAAGCTATTTGGCTGATGAAACGTCGTTCGTGATTTTTGACGCGGGCGCGGGACAAAACTACCGCTTTGAGTACGCCCCGAGAGGAAAGAAGCTGAACCTGACCTTTGACGGGAACACCATAGAGATGAAGGCTGTTTGAAGCTGCACCCGATCCTCCCGTTGCCACGGGAGGGCAATCCGCGCCTCTTTACATCATAAAAAAACCTTCCTCTAACTCACGCGTTAAAACGCGACGCCCGTTGCAACGGGAGGGCGATCCGCGCCTCTTAACTTCATAAAAAAACCTTCCTCTAACTCACGCGTTAAAGGAAGGTTTTATTTATATCAATTGTTCAATAGGCGCCCTGCGTGCAGCGTCACTCTGCCAGCGTCACGCTGCCTGCTTCACGCTTCCTTTTTAGATATGGTTACATTTGCGTGATAGGTGCCGTAAGCCCAGCAGGTCTTTACTCCGCTGAACCTGAACGTTACAGGCATTTCTACCGAGCCGGTCTTTCCCGATGAATTGGAGGTATCTATGACCGCCGTGATGTTTTTCTCGGACAGCTTGCTGATATCCTCCTTCGGTCCGATGACCGTTACGTTTATGCTCTTTGAGGTGACCTCGTAGGTGTAGTCCTCAGGCAGCCCTTCCACAGCAAAATTATCTACCGTAAAGTTTTTTGAAGAGAAGCTGCTCAGGTCGAGCGAAACCTTAGCCGTCAGCTTATTGCTGATGTTCTTGCAGTTTTCGGGAACATTGATCGGCAGGTCGTCGAAATCTATCTTCTCATTTTTGATTTTTGAAAAGTCGATGTCGTCGGTCTTTACCGAATCAATTATTTTAAGGTCTTCCTCGGAGCCTGCAAGAAGCAGCTCGGACGGTGAAACGCTTACAAGGAAATCGTTGACGTCCAAGCCCTCGGGCTTGTTTATAAACGACGGAACGACAGACACGTTCTTCTCGGGCAGCACCGTTACCGTAGCGGTGACTGTGTCTATGCTCATCTTCATCAAGCCCTTTGAAAGCTCGTTGTTGTTTTCGTCGTACATCACAAGACGCGCCTCGACATCTCTGCTTGATGTCAGCTTGCTCGATATGACCGCCTTGGCTACGACCTTTTTGACCTTGGCGACCTCGCTTTGAGGTCCCGAAACCGTCACGTCGTTGAACGAAAGCGATACAGAACCGTAGTAGTTGTCCTCAACATAAAAAATTATACCGTCCTGAATTTTAAAATTTGCTTCCTTCATATAGTCGATAGTGACGCTCACCGTTGAGGGCGTGCAGTTTGTTATCTGAAAATTGCCGCGCGAGGAACGCTTGTTGGCGGCAACCGGCAGGGTGTAATTGCCGGGGGAGTTGACAGAGCTTGAAGCCGCCGTGACAACAAGATCGTTTTCGTTCACAAGTCCGAGCACAGTGCGGTTACCCGAAACAGTTACCGCCGCAGTCGGCTCGTTAGCTGTAAATATTTGCAGACCGAGCTTTTTGGCCTCGTCGGAAATGTCCATTTGAATGGGAACGCCGCTTATTGTAAAGGTTGTGTCGGTGCTTGGAGAGCTGAAGCTCAAATATCCCCAAATCACAAGCGAAATCACAACCGCCACGGCAAAGAGAAGGTAGTTGTTTTTTAATAAGCGCTGAAAAAGGGGTATTTTCACTTCTTTTTTCTCCCCTTTCTGAAAAAGCCTGTCTTTGGCTCTTCTTCCTCAACGTCGTCCAAAAGCAGCTCGTTGAGCTTTTTGATGAGCGTTTCGCGAGTGTAGTCGCGCGTCAGCTTGCCTGCGGACGCAAGAGAAATAACGCCCGTTTCCTCGCTCACGATGAGCACTACCGCGTCGCTTTGCTCCGAAATGCCGAGCGCCGCGCGGTGACGCGTTCCAAGGCTGATATCGACGTCCTTGTTGGAGGTGAGCGGAAGGATACAGCCCGCCGCGAACAGCTTGCCGTCGCGGATTATGCTCGCGCCGTCGTGAAGCGGAGCCTTGTTGAAGAAGATATTGCCGAAGAGCGCGACAGAGGTGGTCGCGTCAACGATAGTACCGGTCGAGGCGATATCCGAAAGCATTGTTTCCCTCTCAAAAACTATCAGAGCGCCCGTGCGCGAACGCGAGAAAAGCACCGAGGTGTCGGCAGCGTCAACGATAGACTTCCGCACCGCAAGCTCCCACTCGTCGCTTTTGCCGTATTTGGAAAAAACGCGGAAATATTTGCGGATATTTTTGGTCCGTCCCACCTGTTCAAGCGCCTTGCGGATCTCGGGCTGGAAGATGACCGCGATGATGACGACCGAAGCCTCGAAGAAGGAGCGCAGCAGGGTGGAGAGCATTACCAAATTGAACAGGGACGCGAGGATATAAACAACGAACAGCAGCAGCAGACCCTTGAAGAGCTGAACCGCGCGCGTTTCACGGATAAGCTTGAATAATCCGAAAATCAGCAGGGCGATTGCAAGGATATCAACAATGTCACGAAACTGGATCGTTTTTATGATTGACCACAGATTATTAAAAATATCCACAAACATCCTCCTTCCCAAAAAGCAGTTTATAATATTTTAACACATATCATCTGTCAATTGCAACCTTTTTGTTAAGAAGTTTTGTATTTTTTGTAATTTTATTTACGGATTCGGAAAAATAATCAATTTCGGACTGCTTGGTGTAAACCGACATTACAGCTCTTACCGTTCCGCCGCTCTCGGTTCCGAACGCCTTGTGCGCAAGCGGAGCGCAGTGCAGACCCGCGCGGACAGCTATTCCGAAGCGCTCGTCAAGCAGCCGAGCCACTCTCTCGCTGTCCAAACCGCTCAAATTGAACGAAATCACGGGCACATGATGATTTTCTTCGGGGCGCGCGGTGTAAAGCTCAACGGCGGGATTTTCCGCCAGCCTGTCATAAAGCCTTTGCGCCTTTTCAAGCTCGTATTTCATTATCCTTTGCTCGCCGCGCGACGCAACGAACCGCATGCCCGCATTCAGCCCGGCTATCCCCGGCAGATTCGGGGTGCCGCTCTCGTAACGGTCGGGCAGGGCTTCGGGCTGTTCGAGGTCAGCCGACAGGCTTCCCGTTCCGCCCTGAGTCAGACTATCAGGCAAAATTTTGCTGTTGACCGCCAAAATACCCGTGCCCATCGGTCCGTAAAGCCCCTTGTGCCCCGCGGCGCAAAGGAAGTCTATCCCGCTTTCGATCATATTTACAGGCACTACTCCAGCCGTCTGAGCCGCGTCAACGCAGAACGGGATGTTATAAATGCGGCACAGCGCGGCAATGCGCTCCACGGGCAAACGGACTCCGAAAACATTTGAAGCCGCCGTGCAAACCGCAAGCTTTGTGTCGCTCCTGATAGAATTGCGGAAGCTGTTGAGCGTGCGCTCGTCGTCGCCCTCGAACACCTCCGCGACGGAAAAGCTTACGCCGTATTTTTTAAGATAAGTCAGAGGACGCGCTACGGCGTTGTGTTCAAGCGAGGAGATCACCGCGTGACCGCCGCCTCGCAGCAGACCGTGTATAACGGTGTTGAGCGCCGTAGTGCAGTTGTCTGTAAAGATTATATTCTCGGGGCTTCCCACGCCGAAGAGCCGGGCGGCGGTGACGCGGCTGTTGTAAATCAGCTCGGACGCCTTTAGCGACAGCTTGTGCCCTCCCCTGCCGGGATTCGCCCCCGCATTGCGCATAGCCGAGCCGACCGCGTTGATGACCGACGGCGGCTTGGGAAAGGTGGTCGCCCCGTTGTCAAAGTATATCATTGAGTATCATCGGCAAAAATGCCTTTGTATGGGATTTTGCCGGTTTTTATCAGCTCCGCCGCGCGCGCGAAATTCTTCGGCACAACAAGGCTGTAACCGCAGGAGCCTTTTCTCAGCCGTGCCGGGGTGCGGATAACGCGCGAGAATATCCCGTTTGCGCGCAGCAGTTCCTTTGACTTCATCGCGTTCGTGACGGAGACAAAGGTAATAATATTTTCCATTGCTTCACCTCATAAATCCTGATTGTATTCCTACATTACATTATATGAAAAAAGCGGTAAAGGGGTGTAAACGGTGTTGATGGATAAATTGATTTGAAGGTAGCCTTCTTGCTGTAGGGACAGCACTTGCGGCTGTCCAAGGGCGCTGAATCAAACGTTCTGTTTCCTTTCAACAATCGGACGTGGAAACAACGTCGGTGCAAGGGAGCCCGCAAGGGACTCCCCTACGATGTCAAGGTAAGGTTTACTATGAATTTTACCTTTACTGCCGTAGGGACAGCCCTTGCGGCTGTCCAAGGGCGTTGAATCATAAGTTGTGTTTCCTATCAACAATCGGACGTGGAAACAACGTCGGTGCAAGGGCGAACACACGGGTTCGCCCCTACAACGTGATTATAATGCGGATATAACGGTCGCCTTGGGTGCACGTCGGAATTGTATGCTGTTATCCATTTGCATTGGGAAAATATGCCGTTAGCCGTATGGTCGTAGGGGCGCACCCGCGTGTGCGCCCAAGGGCGCTGAATCAAACGTCTTGTTTCCTACCGACAATCCGACGGAAAACAAACGTCGTTGCGAGGGCATATTAAAACCCGCATTAATATTTATTCCATATAAAACTTTTATCCTTTTCACAACCGAATATATGCAATACTAACAAAAAGTTATGCTAAATTTTGGCTTGATATATAATTGTAAAGCGCCGAAAAATAAGATATAATCAGTATAAGCAATAATATTTTATTTAACTAAGAGGAGGATATTTATGTTAAAAAAAGCGTTTGCGGTGCTTTTGGCTTTTGTTCTGTTGGCTACGGTTTTTCCGGTCAACGTTATGGCAGCCGATGACGAACCGCAGGAAGAACCGCAGTTCACCGAGATAAGGACGGTCGAAGAGCTGTACAAGGTCAACCTGAACCTTGCGGGAAATTACCGGCTGATGAACGACATCGACCTGACCGAGGCGACCGCGCAGGGCGGCGACTGGGATTTCGGCGGCAGAGGCTGGGAGCCGATCGGCAGTAACGGTAATTACGGAAAAAACAATCCTTTTACCGGCGTTTTTGACGGTAACGGATACAAAATAAAAGGAATGTATATTAATATTATTAGTAGATATAGTAAAATTTCCGACAATCTACCAAAAACTATAACAAACATAAATGAAATCTATTTGGGCTTATTTTCCGCAAATAGTGGAACTATAAAGAATTTAACTGTTTCGGGTGGAATATATGGGAAAGGTTATCTCCACTACGCCGGCGGTATTGTCGGAACAAATATTGGTGGTATTATTGAAAACTGCGTTAACGATTGTGATTTGTTGTTAGATAGAGCTTCCGGCTATACTCATTTTTGGTCGGGAATAGCCGGAACATCTTCCGGCGGAACTATTTCTCGATGCTTTAATAGAGGAGCAGTGACAATTGAAGCAGGGGGAGAGCCAGCGGGGAACGGTTGGTATTATGCTTCCGGTATAACTTATGGAAACAACGTGGGAGAAAACCCTACAATTACCAACTGCTACAACACCGGCTTAATTTACGCTCACACCGACTATCTTTATTATTCGGATCACGCGCATGCCTATGGTATCTCAAAATATGGTATAATCTCCAATTGCTACAATATAGGATCCATAGGTCCCGGAGGACTTAAAAACAAGTATGCAATCTCAGAATCAGGTTTCATAACAAACTGTTATTATCTTGACGGAAGGGGAGAAGGCACAGACGGAACAAAATCATTAACACCTGCTCAAATGAAAATGCAAATGATGTATAACGGCTTTGATTTTGATAATGTATGGTTTATTGATAGTAATTGTGATTATCCATATCCGCAATTAAGAACGAATCCTGTATATCAATACGAATTGGTAGGTTTGGAGCTTGATGATATACAATTAGATAAAGGGGATGTTACAGGACTGACTGTTAAATACATCCCGGATTACACCACCGACCCGAAAACCGTCACTTGGACATCTTCCGACGATTCGATAGCTTCGGTCGACGAAAACGGAACAGTTACCGCGCACAAAAAAGGCACGGCGACAATCACCGTAACATCCGACAACGGCGTGCAGGCGAGCTGTGTTGTGACGGTGCTTGTTCCGATGACAGAAATAACCTTTGAAAAAAGCGAGGTCACGATTCCGCGCGGTGCACGTCAAAATGTGAATTTCACCGTTTTGCCCTCCGACACCACTGATACTTACACCGTTACAAGCTCCGACCCCGAAATCGCGACCGTTGATATAATCGGCAACGTGACCGCCCTAAAAGTCGGCACGGCGGTTATTACCGTTAAGTCCTCACGAGGCTTGGAGCAGTCGTGTGTTGTTACTGTAAACTCTCCCGCTTCTTCGATAACCGTTTCCGAGTCAAGCAAAACCCTTTTTGCGGGCAGAGCATTTGACCTTACGGCTGAATTGTCGCCCAAGGACACCACCGACGGCATAACGTGGACTTCCTCCGACGAAAGCGTTGCGGCAGTGACGCCCGAAGGCAGGGTCACGGCGGTTGCAAAGGGTAAAGCCGTAATCACCGCAACAGCCGACAGCGGCGCGTCCGCAGAGTGCGAGGTGACGGTAGAGAGCGATATTGCGGCGACAACTATTTATCTCGCCTATCAGGAAACCGAGTACAGCGGCAGCGAAAAAACTCCCGAGGTAAACGTTTATTACAACGGCGAAAAGCTTGTTGAAAACACCGACTACAGCCTCTCTTATGTCAACAACATAAACGCGGGCAAAGCGAGCGTTTACATCACCTCGCTGTACGACGGCACAGATATTGAAAAGAACTTTACCATTAATCCGGTTTCGGTCAAGGTGGCTGATATCTCGTATAAACTGTTTGTGACCTACACGGGCAGCCCCCTCACCGCGCTGGAGGAAGTCACCTATCAAGCGCTGCGCCTTGCGGAGGGAACCGATTACGAGGTGAGCTACGAAAACAACGTAAACGCGGGAACCGCAACGCTGACCGTTACGGGCAAGGGCAACTACTGCGATTCGGCGGTAAAGACATTTACCGTTATGCCGAAATCCATAGCGTCGACGACGGTTTCTTTGGAAACGGATTCCTACCGCTTCGACGGCTCCGCAAAATGCCCCACAGTTACCGTCAGAGACGGCGAAAAGGTCTTGACTGAAAATGTTGACTACGAGCTGAACTACTCCGACAACACCCATGTGGGCGACGCGGTCGTAACCGTGACGGGCATAGGAAACTACAGCGGCGCGACAAACACCGGTTTTAAGATTTATCCAAAGTCTATTTCCGACGCTGTTTTCACTCTCGGCAACACGGTTTTCGCCTGCGACGGCACCGAGAAATGCCCCGAGGTTCGCATAGAAGACAACGGCGTTGTTCTCACAGAAGGCGTGGATTACATTGTTGAGTACAGAAACAACAAGGACGCCGGAACTGCTACGGTGACTGTAACGGGACAAAACGACTATACCGGAACGCTCACGGCTGAATTTACAATCGTTCAGATCGGCGACGTAGACCGCAACGGCACTGTAGATATTCAGGACGTAACCGTGCTGCAACGCCATTTGGCTGAGTTCGTCAACGCCGACGGCTCTCCCATAATCGACGAAGCCGACGAAGAAATGCTGAAAATCGCCGACGTAAACCGCGACGGCATTGTAACGATTTTCGACGTAACAACGATCCAACGCTATCTCGCCGAAATGATAGATCTATAAAACATCTCCTCCACCATTTCCCCTGCTCCGGCAGGGGATTTTTGTGGAGCTATTTGGATTTGTAGCTATTTGGAAATTAAAATTAAAAAATGCTTTGAAAAAATTTTTTCCCGATTTTCGGATTTTTTCAAAAAACCACTTGACAAAACCGCACCCTGCTGATATAATAGTAACGTTGCATCGGGATGTAGCGCAGTTTGGTAGCGCACACGTCTGGGGGGCGTGGAGTCGCAAGTTCAAGTCTTGTCATCCCGACCACGACCTAAACTCTCAAAAGTCACTGTTTATGCGGCTTTTGAGAGTTTTCTTTTTGTCGGAAACACAAAAATGTGTTATTGGTGTGTTATGCTGTTATGAGGCGGATTTTTCCATCCTCTCTTTCAGCAAATTGGAAATGGTGTTACAGCCTCGCGCTGTGGCTTCTTTTATTTCGTGCGTGTAGATGCCAAGCGTAATATTGGGATTGGAATGTCCCACAATGCTTGATACCGTCGCAATATCGGTTCTCTCATGCACCAAATTGGTAACCAGCGCGTGTCGGAAGTTATGCAGCCCCTTGAACGGAAGATTCTCGCGTTCACAGAATTTTTGTAGCCATGTGTACGGTCTGTTCGGGCGCATCGGCTCGCCGTTCCATGTGGTAAACAGGCGGTCATGCTCTACCCAATTATCGCCGACGTTTTTCTTCAATTCCTCTTGCTCTGCTTTCAGCTTCGGTAGGAGATCAATGATTTCGTCAGGCAATTTCAAACAGCGAATGGAGCCTTTCGTTTTCGGAAGCGTTGTATAAACTCCGGTGCTCGAATTGCGATACTGTGAGTTTCTGCGGATGAAAACCGATTTTGCGGAGAATCCGAGGTGGATCAGCAGCATGAAGAACACTTTATAGTGTGTGGGCACTTCCCTTTCATTGAATTTTTTCAGCAACGTGACTTCCTCATCGAGCGTATAAGGGTCGCGCTCCTCACTTTCCGTTTCGGTTACTTCGATAGCTCTGCAAGGGCTTTCCTTGATGTACTCATTTTTCACTGCATAGGTAAAAGCGTTGGAAACAAAGGCGAGATAATTCTTCTGCGTTTTCTGTTTCAGCGGCTTTTTGCCGTCAGCACCCTTCGCCAGTGCGAAAATAAAC
>CACYTI010000018.1 GCA_902777275.1 uncultured Ruminococcus sp.
CCGAAATGGAAGGCGTTTCTTGATCTGAAAGACTACTTTGATAGGAAAACCGGAACAGATCTTTATATGCTGATTGGAGTTACTCAATGAATTACAAGATTGAAAACTGCAAGGACGGCGATGCCGATTATATCATTGACAGGCTTGTAGAATACAACCTTTCCCGAGTCCCTGCAGAGCAGGAAACGTTGTTTGATACACTCGACAAAAAGATAACCGACGATGCCGGAAAAATTATTGCCGGTTGTATCGCTAAAATGTATTGCTGGAATGTTGCTTATATCGACACGCTTTGGGTTTATGAAACTTATCGTGGTAGAGGGTTAGGCGCAAAGCTACTTACTGAAGTAGAAAACACCGCCAAAGAAAAGGGATGTTATCTGATACACCTTGATACCTTTGATTTTCAAGCAAAAGAATTCTATGAAAAGCAAGGTTATTCGGTGTTCGGAGTTTTAGATGATTGCCCGAAAAGACATTGCAGATATTACTTGAAAAAGGTTATATCAACGCTTTGAGAATATCCGTAACGCTCAGACTCATAAAGTAATATAATTACCCTTCCTAACCGATTCTGATTTCAAAAGGGCGCATAAACAGTACCTTTTTAAGCCTAAAAACGTGACACTTTTTCGATTTATTATTTCGTTCATAAAGCATAGTAATTTTATCGCTTTAAAGTGTTGATTTTAAAGATTGTTCGTGCTATAATGATTGCAGTACCGTTGATACTGTTTTGATACTGTTATAATTTGATGCCCAAAATAATAGGCATAATATCGAAAATAATGGTATCAAAAGAAACGGATACTAAACTAATATATTTAGTGCCAAAATTTATCAAGCACGTGGGAGTAATTTTCTAAATCAGAATTATAATCACTGCCGCCAAGCGGGAAAAACTCCTGCTTGGCGGCGGTTGTGTTTTTTGATTATTCTATGTATTAAAGTGCTGTATTCATTCGGCATTGTTCATATCCTTTTTTGCTGCTATATAAGAATATATTGTATCTATAACAGTTACTCCGATCAGCAAGCCTATCATCAAAAAGATATTCGGGAAAACAAAGGCAAGAATTAAAAGTATTATACCGAGTATAATCATTGAAATGCCACCGAACAGTTGAGATTTTTTCCATACGGTATCGCTGCTCATGCTCCATTTTGTTCTCAATCCGATAAAAGAATTCTTTTTGGTCAGCGGCATAAGATTTCCGATAAAAATGAACAGAGCTCCGAAAATTAACAACAGTATTCTTTGAATATCGGAAAAGCCCGAGTTGATACTTTTTATGTCGTTGCTCTGAATATAAAGAATATAATAATCCAATGCGTTCAAGGCAAGGATAACAGCTATACCAAAATCTAATATCACTTTTTGGTTTTGTTCGTTTTTCATAAGGATTCCGGGAAGTAAAAAGATAAAGCTTAAAACAAAGATTGCAATCGGTAAAATCAATATTTCAAACTTGCTTCCGTAACGGTCAACCGTAAACTCGGATCCGTAATGTGCCGGGATCTGATCTGGAAGAAAAATCAGCGCGATCAAACTTACTGTCAGCGGCAAGATCGCTAAAGATAAAAGCAGTATTTTTTTAATTTTCATCGTCATTCTCTCCTTTCAAAGCGTTAAGCCAAACGATAAGCTCACCGAGAACAGAAAGATTTAATTCGTAATAAATAAAATTCTTGTATTTGGTTTCGTAGATGATATTCGCTTTTTTCAGCTTTGACAAATGGTATGACAATGCTTGCGGAGTAATATCAAGATACTCCGCCAAATCTCCTGTGCTGATTTTGCCCTCCCGCAGCTTCATAATAATAGCTCTGCGCGTGTCATCGGCTAAAGCGGAAAGAATTTTATTTATAGACATGGGAATTGCTCCAATCTATTTAAAAACTTTCTTAAATATATTATAATGTTTGCAATGACGTTTGTAAATATCTATTTAAAAATAATTTTAATTAGTTTCGCGGCTTGTTTTAATCACTTGATTTAAAATAATAAATCTCAAATATCTAATATGATTTTAGGGTGTAAACGAAAATAAAATTCAAAATAGGAATAATAACAGCCGCCAAGCGGGATAATTTTTGCTTGGCGGAGTTTTTTGTTGCTTTATCCTCGGATTCGTGGTAAAATTTTAGTTAATACAATAGATATTTTGATCACGATGAGGCGGCGTACATTAATAAGACAAAATGAATTAAGGTTAAGACAACGCAAAAATTTGGATGACAATGCTGATAAGCGAGTGGTATGCTATGAAAACAAAACATATTTCACAATTTGATAAAATGACAAAGACGCCTGTATCAAGACTTGTTGTTGCGCTGTCAGTTCCCACAATCATCAGTATGCTTGTTACAAATATCTACAACCTTGTCGATACGGCGTTTGTCGGCCGGCTCGGAAACTCCGCAAGCGGCGCGGTGGGAATTGTATTCGGTTTCATGTCGGTGCTTCAGGCTGTGGGATTCATGTTCGGCAACGGCTCGGGAAGTATAATATCAAGGCTGCTCGGCGCGAAGGACGGAGCACAGGCTTCCAAGGTCGCTTCAACGGGATTTTTTTCTTCACTTGCTTTTGGCGCAGTATTGTCCGTTTTCTGCGCGTTTGTGCTTGATCCGCTTGTAATGTTTCTCGGCAGCACGGAAACCATAGCGCCGTTTGCTCAGACTTATATCAGCTATATTTTGATTGCAGCTCCGTTTATCACGGCAAGCTTCACAATGAATAATATTCTGCGCTATGAGGGCAAGGCGGCTCTCGGCATGATCGGATTGGCTGTCGGCGCGGCGCTGAATATCGCGGGCGACCCGATATTGATGTTCGGCTTCGGAATGGGTATCGCCGGAGCGGGATTGTCAACCTGTATTTCTCAGATCATCGGCTTTTTTGTTCTGCTTGCGATGTTTTTGCTCGGGAAAACGCAATGCAAATTATCCGTTAAGCTGATTTCTCTGAAAAGCCTGCCCGATATAATCGCGACAGGTCTGCCCAGCCTGCTCAGACAGGGGCTTAACTCGCTCAGCACGGTGGTGCTCAACAACTGCGCCTCGGAGTTCGGAGATCCCGCCGTTGCCGCCATGAGCATTGTTTCACGCGTGATTTTCTTTACATTCTCGTTTGCGCTCGGAATCGGGCAGGGCTTTCAGCCCGTCTGCGGCTTCAACTACGGCGCGAAAAAATTTGACAGGCTGAAAGCCGCTTTCCGCTTTACAGTGCTGCTGTCGGAAATCATCATCGCGGTTATGTCCGTTGGCTTGCTGCTTTTCCCCGGAGAGATCATCCGTGTGTTCCGAGATGACAGCGCGGTTGTTGAGATAGGGACACGCGCTTTGATTTTACAGGCCATAGCGCAGATTTTTCTTCCGTTTTGTATGGTCACGGAGATGGCTCTACAAAGCGCGGGCAAAAAAATAGGCGCGTCGCTGTTGTCAATACTGCGAAACGGCTTGTTCTTCATTCCGCTGCTGCTGATCATGTCGAATGTCCGCGGGCTTGCGGGAATTCAGGAGGCGCAGCCGATTTCAACCGTTATTTCGGTTATTCCATCCGTTATTTTAGCGGTAAAATTTTTCAAAGAGTTGCCTGAGAGCGGCAAAGTTGAGACATCGGCTGACAAAGCCGAAACCGGCTGATGTACTAAATCAAAAATGAAAGGCAATTTGTATGAAGAAAGCATTTGCAATAACATTTGCTGCCGCTCTGCTTATTGCGGCGCTTATGACAGGCTGCGCAAAGGATCGTCCTCCCGATGACGGCACTCCTTCTCCCGAGCCGCTTAACGGAGTTTTTTCGGGAGAATACGGTGAGCTGACATTTAACGGCGACGGCAAAAGCATTGAGCTGAACGTCAGCGGGGAATTTGCCCGTTTGAGCGGGATGACCGGAGGAGAAAGCGCCGGAACCTATGTTTTCCTGTTCCACAATGAGAGCTGGCGGAGGGACATGGCGGAATATTTTCGCGTCACGATAGACGATAAGAAGTATTCCTTCAACAATTCCGTCGGAAAGACCGATTCCGACACCTTGGTGTTTTATCTGCCGTCGGACAGCTCAAAGGAATTTGTTTTTGAAAAGCAAGGGGTAAAGGAGTGAAAAATATGTTTTGTACAAACTGCGGAGCACAGATAGACGGGAATGAAAAATTCTGCCGTGCGTGCGGAGCAAAAAATGACGGCACAACTCGGGAAAAGCCCACGGATAAAAAGATGATAAACGAGGGTGCAAGGGTGACGGAAAACATATATCTTTGCGGAGACGGAAAATACCGCTGGGTATACGAAATGCCGATTCTGAAAAATCCGACTATCTTTATTCTTGTATGGAAAATTTTCTTCTTTATTTTATTGGGAATATTTGCCGTTACATTGATTTTTGACGCTTTTGAGGGGAATTTTGACGGCGAGCAATTTCTGAATACGCTGAAATTCATGGGGATTTTTCTTGCCGGCATGACTGTTTTGGTCGCGCTCGGCGTGCTGATTTACGCCGCGATCATGGGCGGAAAATATGTTGTGATGTTTGAGATGGACAACGACGGCATTAACCACAAGCAGCTCCCGAAGCAGGTGAAAAAGGCGCAGATGATTGGCTTTATCACCGCCTTGGCGGGCTTGGCGACGGGAAACGTCACAACAGTCGGAGTCGGACTTACATCCGCTTCGCGCAGTGAAATGTACTCGGAGTTTGAACGTGTCCGCTCGGTAAAAGCGTATCCGCGCAGGCATTTGATAAAGGTCAACGAGCGTTTCGGCAAAAATCAGGTATACGCCGAATCTGCGGATTACGATTTTGTTCTTAACTATATCCGCAAACGCATTAATATTAAATAAAACAAGGCTTGGAATCCGTATCGGGCTCCAAGCCTTGAAATTTTTGTCGTCAAAATTCATTTCTGCGCGTCAGGAATGTGTGGAGAAAATCTCTGAAAACAGGCTCCCATGCGGTTTCGTGGTGCTTTTGCTCAAGCAGAACTATTTCATTTAGCAAATGCATGGGATAGCACTCAAGCAGAATGTCATACGTCCGCTCGACGCCCTCGTATATGTCCTTCTCCAAGTCGTCGCCCGCTCCGGTATAAAGGTAAAGATACGGCATATCAAGTTGTATCTTTCTGTGGATCCAGCGGCTCATATCCTCTTCGGAGTAAAGCAGAAAAGCGGGGGAAAGCACGCCGGCGGCGCAGAATTTATCCGGGTGGCTCAGCGCTGTGAAAAACGCTTGCAGACCGCCCGAGGAGCTGCCGCAGAACGCGGTGTTTTTTCTGCCTTTTTTCACGGGGAATCGCGCTTCAACGGCGGGCATTACCGTGTTGACTGTAAAAGCATCGAAGATTTCGCCCAGCGGAACGGGTTCTTTTTCAAGGTGCCTTGAGGGTAAGAGTGTGCCGATAGTCTTCGGAGTTAGCTCGTTTGTGCGCTGATCTGAGTCGTCGTTATGTATCCCGACGATGATAGCCGTCTGACCGCTCATCTTGCGTTCGGCTCTCACCGATTCGCGTGTGTGCCAGCAGCCGTAGGTGCTCGTCTCCTCGTCAAATAAATTAGAGCCGTCGGTCATGTAAATCACGGGAAGGGTCTCTCCGTCCTCATGCGCGGGAACGAAAACCCTTACCAATCTGTCGTCTTGACCGGGATAAGGGAGCCAAAGCTCGGTTATTTTTTCTTCTGTCATGTTATTTCTCCTGAAAAGTCGTGTGTAAAATTTAACCGTTGTAATACATAAAGTAGGCTATGATAAAGCTTGGTATCAAGATAATGATAGTGTTCCGCACCATACGGAAGCGCAGCTTTTTCCACTCGCGCTCCGTCAGCTCGCGCACCTTCGGCGTTTTGAGAATGCTGAGAATGACAGCGGAGGCTAAGAAAATGAAATAGGCGTTCACAATAAACAGATAAGCCGCTCCGCCCAGCATTTTCCAATGACCGTTGGCTATTGAGTAGCCGCAGGTGCAGATAGGAGGCATAAGAGCAGTTGCGATGGCTACGCCGGGGATAATGTTGTTGAATTGTCCGCTTCGGGTCTGACCGATTATTCCGGCTAATCCGCCAGCCGTAGCAATGATAACATCGAACAGTCCCGGCGATGTACGCGCGAGCAGCTCGGAGGTCGCTTCTTTTTCGGGTGACAGAAGGAAATAAATTGTGGACGTCGCCAAGCTTATCAATATCTGCATCAAAAACCCGACGGCGTGGTTGCGCAAAAGACGGAAATCGTTTGATACAAGTCCGTAAGCCATGGCGAGAATGCTGCCCATAAGGGGCGAAATCAGCATTGCACCGATTATTACGGCGGTCGAATTGACGTTTAATCCCACCGAGGCTATTACCATTGCGCAAATCAGCACGCACATATTTGTGCCTGTGATTTTTCCTCCCGAGATCAGGCGCGAGCGTATCTCCTCGTGCGAGGCGGAGTCTTCCTTGAGCGAAAACATTTTTTTGAAAATTGTGCGAAGCTTTTCTTCATGGACAGTCATTATTTGTTTCTCCTTCTGTTGTCGGTTCGTTCAGCAAAAATCGGGGAGTGGGAATGAATTTTGCCGCTGCCGCAGCGAATATCATTATCGGGATGAGCCTCAGCGGAAAAACTATCATCAGCAGCAGAACGGTCGCCAAGGGCTTTTTCAGCGTGTGTCCGACCAGAGCGGCGGTAACTGCCGCCATGCAGAACACGGGGTTCAAGCCGAGCAGCAGGCTCATTGAGCAGCCGATACTCACTCCGCAGAAGATGACGGGGAAGAAGTGACCGCCTTTAAGCCCCGAGTCGATGCAGATATTCGTGAGTAGCAGCTTGACAACAGCAATCAAAATCAGCATAAACGCGCCGATTTTTTCCGCGTCCGCCGTGACCTCGGCAATTTGGTGCTCGCCCGAAAACATTGTAAGCGGAAGAAATGTTCCGGCAATACCGAGAAGCAGACCGCCTGCTGTTGCGCGAAGAATCGTGAACCTCTTTAATCTGCTCTTTATCGACGTGGTCAGCTTCTTGAACGCGAAATACAAATACCCCGCAAAAATACCGATAAGTGAAAGCGGAATAGCGTACAAATATTTCCAAAGCGTCATTCCGCCGAAATCCATGCTCTCCATGCCCGTTTTTCCGCCTGTCAGCTTGTTGAGCAGGATAAACACGCCGAGCGAGCTTAGAATAGCCGTAAAGTACAGGACGATTTTTGAGGTTTTCGGCAAAACAGTTTCCTTGTCGGATTCTATCGGCTCAATAAATCCGAACATCGGCGAGCGGAATATTGTTCCGAGCGTCGCGCTCAGTCCTATCGCCGTCAGCTCCTCGACCTCATGCTTGTAGCGTTTCAGCTTGTCGCCTACCCATGTACACAAGCCCGCGATAACGCCCGTTAGCCCCGCCTCGGGACCGACGGAGGACCCTATAAGCAGCGGAAACAGCGCCGAGCCTATGGTCGAAAAAACGTTGCCGTAAGGATAGCGCCCCGTCTTTTTTACCTTGCCGAGCACCACGTGCAGCTCCTCGGGGTAGTCGCCGAACTTTTTCTTCCACAAACCGACAAGCACGCCGCCGACGGCGCAGATGCACAGAGTGTACAGCGGAAAATCAATTTGCGAGGGAAGAAAATCCCACAAAAACTCGATTCCAAGGTTCATCAGCTTGAGGAAAGTCCAGACTATCGCGCCGACAATGGCTCCAAGCAAAATTGTGTAAAACAAAAAAATAACATTATTTTTAAACTTCTTCAAAAAAACCACCTTCCGTATTTTTAGACTATTTATATGCTTATTATAAAACAAAATTATAAAAATGTCATTACTTTTTTTGTTAAATTTGGATTAAATGATGACATTTTCAAAAAACTGTTATATAATAGATGTAATTAATTCCAATAGGGATTAAAAATATCTTAGGAGGATAAATATGAGTAGTTTATCACAAAATCAAAACAAGACACAAAAAAAGAAGAAAAACTCGTTTCTCGCCTCAAACCCCGTAATGCGCAGGCTGGATTCTGTTGATGAATTTTCCGAAAGCAACGCCGCAAGCTACGGCGGAATAGCCGCGAAAACAGCGTTCTTTTTGCTGTTCTGCGTCGCCGGGATCCTATTGCTGTTCGTCATTGAAAAGCCGCTTATGTTCGGGGATATCGTTAATTTCAACGTTTACAAATTCCCCGTAACGCTTTACACAGGCGAGATAATCGCGCTTATTGCCTCGGTTATTTTGGGCATTGTTTTCCAGCTTTTGGCTTTCTTCGCAAAAGCGACCACACCCGTTACGGGCGCGCTTTACTGCGTGACACAGGGTTACTTTATTTCTTTCCTTGTTTTCAAGGTGCTCAAGGGCTACGAATACCTCGGCGCTCTCGCGCTGGCTATAACAATGGTTATAATTCTTGTTATGGCTATTCTTTACTCAACGGGAGTTATCCGCGTCACAAAGAAATTCAAAATGGTGATGCTTACGCTTTTCGTGACAATGATAGGTTCTTCGCTGTTGGTTCTTGTCGGCTCGTTCATTCCTGCCACACAGGGACTTGTGGCGCAAATCAGAAATAACCTCGCACTTTCGATCGGTGTAGGAGTTATTTTCATTATAATCGCCGCGCTGTTTTTGATCTGCGACTTTGACACGATCGACCACGTTGTAAACGACAAGCTTCCGAAGAAATACGAGTGGGCGGCGGCTTTCGGTCTTGCCTTTACCGTGATCTGGCTCTATTTAAAGGTTCTCGATCTAATTCTTAAAATCGCGGGCAACAGTAAGGATTAGAACAAAACTCCTATGAAACAACGGGAGGACAGCACAATGAAAAAAACTGTAAAAATTATTACGGTTCTGCTTGCGGTGGTTCTTTTGGTTTCTGCTGTGCCGTTTGCGGTAACGGCGGCGGAAACTTTCCAAAGCGTGGGAGCAAAGAGCGGCAGAACCGGCGACTGTACATGGAAGATAGACGACAACGGCACGCTGACTATCAGCGGAAACGGTAAAATGGGAGATTATTCGTATTTTGAAGGTTCTGCTCCTTGGGTTGATTTGGGAATAAAGCGCGTTATCATTGAAAAAGGAGTGAAAAACATTGGTAATCTCTCGTTTTATCATTGCGAAACATTAACAGATATTTTTATCTCTGACAGCGTAACCGAAATCGGGTCACAAGCGTTTCTATTATGCAAAAAATTAGATGATATTGTTATTCCGAACAGCGTGACAAAAATCGAATCTTCTGCGTTTTCATATTGTGAGAATCTGAAAATAGTTAAGATTCCCGACAGTGTGACAAGTATTGGAAAAAGTGCATTTGACAATTGCAAAGGACTGACGAAAATTGAACTTTCCAAAAATTTAACTTCGCTTGGACCGCTCGCGTTTGATTCCTGCACGGGATTGACAGATATTGTTATTCCGCCAAAAGTAACTTCCATTGAATACACTACATTTAGAAATTGTACTTCTTTGAAAAGTGTTGAGATGCACGATGGCATAACAAGCATCGGAGATAGTGCGTTTTGTTCCACTGCATTAACAAGTATAAAAATCCCCGACAGTGTGACAAATATAGGTTATAGTGCTTTTAGTTCATGCAACGAACTTATAAGCGTAAAGATACCCGATGGAGTTACAAATATACGAGGAGAAACTTTCGAAAACTGCAAAAAACTGAGAAGGGTTATTATTCCAGCCAGTGTGACCAAGATATATAATAACGCGTTTGATTATTCCGATAATGTCACTATCTACGGAACAGAAAACTCATCCGCTCAGAGCTTTGCCGAAGATTACGGTATCCCGTTTGTGTCGATCCTTCCCGGGATCATCGGCGACGCAAACAACGACGAGTTGGTTGATGTCCGCGACGTTACCTGTATTCAGCGCCATATTGCCGAGTTTGAATTGATAACGAATAAAAGAACTTATCTCGCAGACTTTGATTGCGACGGAGAAGTGACCGTGGCGGACGCGACGCTCCTGCAAATGTTCCTTGCCGAATATGACGTACAAATAAGCTAACTAAAAAAACCTCCCGTTCCTGAAAGACGGGAGGGATTTTTGAAGTGTTTGTTATTATTTCAATCTCGCTACGCCGGATTCGATCGCAGCTTTCCTGACAGCTTCCGCGACAGCCTTTCCTACTCTCGGGTCGAAGGCGTGGGGGAGAATGTAATCGGCGTTCAGCTCGCTATCGTCGATTATCGAAGCGAGAGCGTATGAGGCGGCGATTTTCATTTCCTCGTTGATGTCGGAGGCGCGGCAGTCGAGCGCTCCCCTGAAAATTCCGGGGAAGGCTAAAACGTTGTTTATCTGGTTCGGGAAATCGCTTCTGCCCGTTCCCACAACAGCCGCTCCCGCTTTTTTGGCGAGGTCGGGCATGATCTCGGGGGTGGGGTTTGCCATGGCGAAAATGATCGGGTCGCTGTTCATGGAGCGCACCATTTCCTCGCTCACGCAGCCTGCCGCGGAAATGCCAAGGAACATATCCGCGCCGATCATAGCGTCGGCGAGCGTGCCGGTTTTGTGTTCAAGGTTGGTGATCTCTGCCATCTCGCGCTTAACGGCGTTCAGCCTTTCGTCGCCCTTGCAGATGATGCCGTTTCTGTCGCACATCGTTATGTGCTTTACGCCCATGTTCATAAGGTGCTTGGCTATAGCGATGCCCGCCGCGCCCGCGCCGTTCATCACAACCTTTATTTCATCTATTTTTTTGCCTGTTATTTTAAGAGCGTTCAGCAGACCCGCCGCGACTATAATGGCGGTTCCGTGCTGGTCGTCGTGAAAAATCGGAATGTCGCATTTTTCTTTTAGCTTTCTTTCGATCTCAAAGCAGCGCGGAGCGGAGATGTCCTCAAGATTTATCCCGCCGAAGGAGCCGCTGATCAGATAAACCGTGTTGACAATCTCATCTACGTCCTTGCTTTTGATGCAGAGCGGGAACGCGTCAACGTCGCCGAACGCCTTGAACAGCGCGCATTTTCCCTCCATAACGGGCATACCCGCCTCGGGACCGATATCTCCGAGGCCGAGCACCGCCGTGCCGTCGGTCACCACCGCTACAAGGTTGTTTCTTCTGGTGAGCTCATAGCTTTTGTTGATGTCTTTCTGCACCTCAAGACACGGCTCCGCGACGCCGGGGGTATAGGCAAGAGCCAAATCCTCGGAGGAATTAATGGGAACGCGCGAGACAACCTCGATTTTTCCGTTCCATTCATAGTGCTTTTTTAGGGACTCTTTTCTGATATCCATTTGAATACTCCTTTTCAATCACAAAATACACGCCATATTATAAAACATTATTTATGATATGGCAAGAATTATTTGACATTTTTCAGCTTTTGTTTTAATATAATAGTGCGAGTGCGCCGAACAGCCGCGAGCAGCACCCGAAAGGGTCTGTGCGAGGAAAGTCCGGGCTTCACAGAGCGAAAATAACGGCTAACGGCCGCCGGGGGCGACCCCAGGGATAGTGCAACAGAAAGTAACCGCAGCTTTGCTTATTGGCTGGCTGCAAGGGTGGAAAGGTGAGGTAAGAGCTCACCGGAGGGCAGGAGACTGCTCTGCCGTGTAAACCCTATTTGAAGCAACACCGTGGAAGGACACAATGCGCTTGCTCGGCGCGTCCTGAGGAGGTGGCATCGAGCGGTTCGGGCAACCGGCCGCCAAGATAGATGGCTGTTCAAGACAGAACCCGGCTTACAGACGCAGTCGCAAAAAAGCGTGCGCACTCCGTGCGTGCGCTTTTTTCAGCCGGCGCTCGTGCGCACGCAGGGTGCAACTGAGCGGGCAATACAAAATTTTTTGCTTTATAGTAGTTTACGTTATAACCTGTAAATTGTATGTTTTAATGCAGCGTTACAGAGCAGTTTCCTATAATAAAGCGAAAAACGAGGAAATGATTTCGGTCATTTCCTCGTTTGAGTTTTTAAGATCAATTGTTAAAAGAAGCGTAGATTTTGTCCATAAGTGTTTCGATCCACGGAATCTGACTGATCAGCGGCAGCTTTGTCTTTTTGCCCTGAGCGGCGTTGACAATGCCGATGATCGCAAGAACGCAGAGAAATACGGTTCCGGCGCTGAACAGGATATTAAAAACATGATAAACAGGGGTATGAACGATACCGTACCAATAAACTCTGGCTGTAGCCGCGCCGATAATTGCCATAGTGATACCCACAATTGTTTCGTATGCGATAAGTACCGCGCAGAGTGTAGCGCCCTGCTTGACATGGAACTTGCAGTATTCTGAGTTCTTTCTTGCAAACAAGGGAATCAAAAACAGCAGTCCGCAGTAAGCAAGCCATGCAATGCCTCTGTTTGCCTGAATATCGGCGTTTTCATCTGTTGCCGGCTGTACGGCAGTTGTGTTTTCCGCAGGCTGAGCATCTTCAGCGACAGGTGCGCCGCAGGCGGTGCATTTGGTCGCGTCGTCATTCAGCTGCTGTCCGCAGTTGTTACAAAATTTCATAGATTATCTCCTTTTTGTGCTTATCCCGCATGAAGCGGAAAAAATAAGTGTTTCTTGCAATAACATTGTATCAAATACGGATTGAATTGTAAATGAGTATTATTAACAATAAGACAGTAACAATCTGTGTGCTTTTCGTGTGAAAATCAACTGTTCACTCTGAAACGCCGGAATTACCGATGATTTTTTCAGCGCATTTTATTCCGTCAACAGCGGCGGAGATTATTCCTCCCGCGTAGCCTGCTCCTTCGCCGCAGGGATACAGACCGTTCAATGCGACGGATTGCAGCGTTTCGGCATTTCTTAAAATGCGTATGGGGGAGGAGGAGCGCGTTTCAACGCCTGTCAGCACGGCGTCGCCGTCGTCAAAGCCGTTCAGCTTTTTGCCCATTGATGTAATAGCCTCGCGCATACCGGCGCTCACATATTCAGGCAGGATATCATTGAGGTTGCTGAGAGTGTAACCGGGACCGATCGATGGCTTTACCTCGCCGATAGATTTGCTTTTTGTGTTCTGAATAAAATCGGCGACTCTCTGAACGGGAGCGGAGTAGCTTCCGCCGCCGATTAGAAAAGCTTTTTCCTCTAAATCACGCTGATAGTACATTCCCGCAAGCGGAGAGTCCGAGCCGTAGTCCTCGGGATTTACGCTGACTAAAAGCGCGGCGTTGGAGTTTGTTTCGTTTCTTGCAAATTCGCTCATGCCGTTTGTGCAAAGTCTGCCGCTTTCGCTCGAAGCGTTTACCACCCTGCCGCCGGGACACATACAAAAAGTATAAGCGCCCCTGCCATCTGAGGTGCGGACATTCATTTTATAGTAAGCCGCGCCGAGGCTTTTGTTCCCCGCAAATTTGCCGTACTGGGCGCGGTCGATTTTTTCTCGAATATGTTCAATGCGCGCTCCCACCGAAAAAGGCTTAGCCTCGACGGGCAGTTTGTTATTATAAAGCATTTCAAAGGTGTCGCGCGCGCTGTGACCGATCGCTAAAATCACGCTGTCGGTTTCGATTTTTATTTCGGAGCCGTTTTTCTCCGCGACGGCGGCGGTTATTTTGCCGTCGCTGCTTTCAAGTCCTGTCAGACGGGTTTCAAACAACACCGTGCCGCCGAGTGAAATGATTTCCTCGCGGATGTTTTTGACGGTTATTTTCAGCTTGTCGGTGCCGATGTGCGGCTTTGCGTTGTACAAAATCTCGTCGGGAGCGCCGTGCGAAACGAATTCCTCGAGCACCTTGCGCTGACGGATATCCTTTGTTCCAGTGTTTAGCTTGCCGTCGGAGAAGGTTCCCGCGCCGCCCTCGCCGAACTGAACGTTTGAATCGACGTTCAATTTTCCGCCTGTCCAAAAGCTGCTTACGTCTCGCGTGCGGCTGTCAACGTCCTTTCCGCGTTCAAGAACGATTGGCTTTGCACCGCTGCGCGCTAAAATCAGCGCCGCAAACATCCCTGCGGGTCCGAACCCGACAATGACGGGCTGCGCTCCTCCGCGCCACTTAGGTATTTCATAGCGGTACGGAACGCTTTTTGAGGCATTTTTGCTTTTTTTCAGAACGTTGCTTTCGTTTATGTTCAGCTCAACGTCAAGCGCACACACAAAGCACAGGTTATCTTTCTTTCGTGCGTCAACAGAGCGGCGGAACAGGCTGACTCTTTTAATGCATTTTTTATCTATCCTAAGCTCTTTTGCGGCGGCTTTTTTTAACGCTTCGTCGCTGTAGTCGAGCGGAATTTTAATATTGTTAAGTCGGATCATAGGCTTTCTCCTGCTATTATGCCGCTTGCGAACGCGAAGTGCAGGTTGTAGCCGCCGCACTCGCCGCACAGGTCTATCGCCTCGCCGCAGACATATAGATTTTTGTCGATCCTGCTCTGCATGGTCAAAGGGTCGATCTCATTCCCCTGCACACCGCCCCTGCACGCCTGAGAACGGTCAAAGCCGGCGTTTCCGGTGATGGTGAATCTGAGACTTTTTGCGGCGTTTGCTGCTCTGCGGAGCTCTTCATCGCCGAGTGTAGTGCAGGGACGGGAAAAATCCTTGATTTCGGCGGTTTTCATCACAGCCTGAGCTATTCTTTTTTGGAGGATACCCGTGAAAAGGCAGTCCGCGTTTTGTAATGAGAACAGACTTTTATTCTTTAGCAGAACATCATATAATTCTTTATTAGAAATATCCGGGAGCAGATCAACGGTGATAATGTCGTTCGGGCGCGTATAAAGAGAAAGATTAAAAACGCAGATACCCGAAAGATTGTCCTCGTTGAACTGAACCTCGCCGCGTTCGGTTCTGTCCGCAATACCGACCTCTGCCTGAGCGCGAAGCCCTTTGAGCGATTTTAAGATATCCGATTTAACCTCAATGGGGCAAAGCGCGGGGGTGAACGGAACGATTTTATGTCCGCGGTTTTTCAATATGTCCGCCGCGCTGCCGCTTCCTCCAAGCTTGGGACCCGCTTTGGAGCCTGTCGCCGCAACTAACTTTTTGGCGCTGAAAACATTTTTATCGGTTTTGATTAGAAAGCCGCTCTGTTTTTTTATGCTTTGAACCGTTTCTTTGCAGAAGAACTCGACGCCTCTGTTTTCACAGTTAAAGCGCAGTACGTCGAGCACCGAGGAAGCCTGCCGCGAAACGGGGTAGTATCTTCCCTCGTTGTCTTTGAACGTCAGCAGCCCGAGAGCTTCAAAATATTCAAGCAGCTCGGCACAGCCGTATCTTTTGAAAACAGCTTCGCTTTGTTTTGTAAAGCTTCCTGTATATCTTTCACGGCAAACGTTTTCGTTTGTCAGATTGCACCTGCCGTTGCCCGTGGCGAGAAGCTTTTTGCCGACCCTGTCGTTTTTTTCCAAAACGGCGATTTTTAAATGCTGATTTTTGCGCTTGGCGGCTATCGCGCACATCAGTCCCGACGCTCCGCCGCCGAGGATGACCGCGTCAAATTTGTAATTCATAACTTCACCCGAAAACATATAAAACAAGGCAGCCGAAAGCTGCCTTATTCTGTTTATGATATTTATTAATGTTACGATTATGATTTAGGAGCAAGCAGGAAGCTGATTCCGCCGAAAACGCCCATGCTTGCGAGACCCATGATAATGCCTGCTAATATAACGCCGCACATTACGGCGATAACGCTTTTTTTGAAACCCATATCCAAGAAGCTGGCGGCGAGCGTACCCGTCCACGCGCCTGTGCCGGGAAGCGGTATTCCGACAAAGAGCATCAGAGCGATAAACAAACCCTTGCCTGCTTTGGCTTGCAGCTTTTGTCCGCCCTTTTCACCCTTTTTTAAGCACCATGTAAAGAACTTACCGATGTATTTTTTGTCCTTGCCCCAAATCAGTACCTTTCTGGCGAAGAAGTAAATCAGCGGCACCGGAAGCATATTTCCGATGATACAAATGATATACGCCCACACCATGTTCAGGTTCATTCCGACGGCTACGGGGATCGCTCCTCTAAGCTCAATGAGGGGAACCATGGAAATCAAAAAAACAATTAAATAGCCCATACAGTGAATACGCTCCTTTTGGATATCATAAAAAAATTTATTTATTCAAACTCCGAATAGTATAGCAGAAAAAGTGATAATTTTCAATATAAAAAATCATTCTTTCCGTATAATCCAACAGAGTTAAAAAAAAGACTGTTATTTTCATTGACTTTAACCATAAATGTTGTAAAATATATATGATACGGAGTGATAATATGGAGAATAACAGAGCGTCAGCGCGATTTCGAGCCGTTATTTTTACGCTGACCGCGCTGATGATTTTATTCGCGTGGATTCATTCGTGCTTTCCGGCGGATCTATCGTCGATGGAAAGCAAAGGCGTTTTTCAGATCATTTATAATTTCCTTCATATGTTCGGGGCGGGAGTTGAGCTTACGGAGCATATTATCCGCAAGTTAGCTCACTTTACCGAATTCACCGCGATCGGCGGTCTGCTGTTGAGCTGCGCCTACTGCTTTGACAGGGCGCAGCCGTACAGATTCACCGTGCCCGTGCTGTTTACGGGACTTATCGCGGCGCTGATAGATGAAACCATTCAGCTTTTTGTCGAGGGCAGAGCGGGAATGATCGCGGACGTGTGGATAGACTTCGGCGGCGTGATCTTCGGCTCGCTTGTCATGTCGGCGTTTTACACCTTATACAGGAAAAAAACAGAAAAAAGAAGAGAACGACTGATTAGGGGGAGCAATGGAAAAGGAAGTTCATATGGAAAATAAAATGGGCACCATGCCGATGACAAAGCTGATTCTCACAATGTCGCTGCCCGCCATTTTTTCAATGACGATTTTGGCGATGTACAACGTTGTGGACAGCATTTTCATAAGCCGTTATGATATGGACGGCTTTACCGCCGTGTCGCTCGCTTATCCCTTGCAGCTTTTGCTTATAGCAGCTTCGGTCGGAACCGCAGTCGGCGTAAACTCTCTGGTGTCGCGCAAGTTAGGCGAGCAGAATTATGCTCAGGCTAATTCCGCCGCGACTCACGGACTTGCTCTCTGCGCGGTGACTTACACATTCTTTTTGCTGCTCGGTCTGTTCGGCGTCCGTCCGTTTATGAACGCGTTCAGCGGAGGAAATCAAAGAGTGGTAGAGGCGGGAGTGGAGTATTTCACTATCGTTCTATGCCTTTCGGTGTTCTCGATAATTCAGGTCATGATCGAAAAAACCCTGCAAGCTACGGGCAACATGATTTACCCGATGCTGTTTCAGCTTCTGGGCGCGGTCGTAAACCTGATTTTTGACCCGCTGCTTATTTTCGGCATTGGATTTTTCCCCGAGATGGGCGTATCGGGAGCGGCTGTCGCGACGGTGTTCGGTCAGCTCTGCGGAATGGTTTTCGCGGTTATTATTCTCTTTAAGAAAAATCATAAGATCAAAATCCAATTGAAGGGCTTTAAGCCCGATAAAGTCACCATAAAGAATATTTATGCGGTGGGCTTTCCCGCTATTATTATGCAGAGCATAGGCGCGATTATGATGCTCGGCCTTAACGCGATTTTCCAGGCGTATAATTCCATCGTTTCGGTAGACGTTTTCGGAATATATTTCAAGCTGCAAAGCTTTGTGTTTATGCCGTGCTTCGGACTCAGTCAGGGGCTTATGCCGATTATCGGCTACAACTACGGAGCGCGAAACAAGGAGCGGCTCTATTCCGCCATAAAGCGCGGAGTTATTATCGCTGTGGGGATAATGCTTGTCGGCACAGTACTGATGTGGACTATCCCCGACGTGCTTTTGTCGCTGTTCGGCAGTGAGGAAAGCTTTACCGACGTTGACCCCGAAACGCTTATGCGTGAGGGAGAGCGGGCGTTCAGGATAATCAGCCTTTGCTTTGTTCCCGCGGCGGTGGGCATTACGATGACCACGGTTTTTCAGGCGGTGGGCAAGGGCTTGAGAAGTCTTTTGCTTTCGTTCTGCCGTCAGCTTATCCTTCTTCTGCCTGCGGCGCTTTTGCTGTCGCTCATTTTCGGAGTAAGCGAAGTGTGGTTCGCGTTTCCGATTGCCGAAATCGGCGCGCTGACATTGGCGCTGATACTGTTTATGAACCTTGTAAAAGGTGATTTTAAAAAATTGCGATAATGATTTTTCACCTCGGCGCATATAATTGCGTTGAGGTGATTTTTGTGGAAGAAAAGCAAAGTACGATTACATACGATGACAACTGGCGCGAGGTCAGCACACCCGAGATCCCCGTGCTCGGTTCGGCGGAGACTTATGACAGAGATGTTATGACTGACGAGCCGGAGCTTGAAATGCCGGATGACGGAATTGAAAAGCGCTGTTTTACAGCTCCAAAGCACTTGGTTCTGACGGTGCAGCTTGTTGTTTGCATTCTTCTCGCTTTGATGGCTTTCGCGCTGAAAAGCATCGGCGGAGAAGTATACGAAGCGGCTCGCGCTTGGTACATTGAACAGCTTAACGATACGGCGGTGTTCGACGGCAGCCGGGATTTTGGTCTGCCGTTTTTGAACGGCGCGACGGCTGATGAGGTTTAGGCTTGCGTCAACGCAGATCGAGCTTTCATATACCTTGCTCTGCCTTGCGGCGGTGAGCGTTATGCTTGGCTTGTTCAGCGGCTTTTTGTGGTGCGCGGCAGCAATAATCATCCATGAGGGCGGTCACTTGCTTGCGATGATAAGCTGCGGATATTTCCCGAAAAGAATTAAAATATCGCTGTTTGAAATAAATATCTCCGACGATAAAAGAACAGAGCGCAGCGTGCGGCAAAACTTTTTTATTATTTTTTTCGGTCCTTTTGCGAATTTTATTTGTTTTCTTCCGTGTTTTCTGCTATACTTAAATGGAATGAACCGGATCATACCCTTTGCGGCGGCGAATTGCTCTGTCGGGCTGTTCAATATGCTGCCAGTGATGTCGCTCGACGGCGGTCAGCTCGCATATTTACTGCTGACAAGGCGTTTTTCGGCGCTGACGGCGGAAAAAGCCGTAAATGCTCTTACATTCTGCTCCATATTTCCCTGCGCAGCTTTCGGCTTTTGGCTGCTGCTGCGGACGGGAAATGTGTCGCTGCTGTTTGTCAGCGTATATATGGTTTTTTCACTGCTTTTCAAAGGGAACCGATATTATTGACGGAGGTTTTTATGGTAGGCAAAAAGGTTGAAAAACTGCTGCTAAAGGTGCAGAAGCCCGGGCGTTATGTAGGCGGCGAGCTGAACGAGGTAATAAAAAGCAAAAGAGATGTTGATGTTCGCTTCGCGTTTTGCTTTCCCGACACCTATGAGGTTGGTATGTCGCATTTAGGCATGAAAATTCTGTACAGCCTGTTTAACAGCGTTCCGTATATATGGTGCGAGCGCGTTTTCGCGCCTTGGGTCGATATGGAGGAGCTGATGATAAAGCACAACATCCCTCTTTACGCGCTTGAAAGCGGCGACCCGTTGTCCGAATTTGATTTTATAGGCTTTACTCTGCAATATGAGCTGAGCTATTCCAATATGCTGAATATGCTGAAGCTTGGCGGCGTTCCGTTCAGAGCTTCCGAGCGCGGCGACGGGCTGAAAAATATTGTCGTCGCGGGAGGTCCCTGTGCCTGCAACCCCGAGCCTGTCGCCGATTTTGTCGATTTGTTCTTCATCGGAGAAGGCGAAGAGGTCGATTTGGAGGTCATCGAGCTTTTCCGAAAGTGCCGCTCCGAGGGCGTCGGCAAGCGTGAGTTCCTGCGCCGCTGTGCCGATATAGAGGGAGTGTATGCGCCTTCGCTTTACGAGGTCGATTACAATGACGACGGCACCATCAAAAGCTTTACTCCGAAGGACGGCGCGCCTGCCGTTATCCATAAAAGGATTATGAAGGACATGGACAAGTCCTACTACCCCGATAACTTTGTTGTGCCGCTCGTTGAGATCGTGCACGACCGTGCGGTTCAGGAGATTTTCCGCGGCTGTATACGCGGCTGCCGATTCTGTCAGGCGGGCTTCATTTACCGGCCTGTTCGCGAAAAATCGCCCGATACGATAAACGCCCAGTGCAGGGCTCTGTGTGAGAACACGGGCTATGACGAGGTCTCGCTTTCATCTCTCAGTTCAAGCGACTACAGCCAAATCGTTCCGCTCCTTGAAAAGCTTACCGAGTGGACGGGGGAGGAGAAGGTCAGCATTTCGCTGCCGTCCCTGCGCGTCGACGGCTTTACCGACGAAATCATGAACAAGATAAAAACCGTGAGAAAGAGCGGTCTGACCTTTGCGCCCGAGGCTGGCAGCCAGAGAATGCGCGATGTTATAAATAAAAATGTCCGCCATGACGAGCTTATGCAGACCTGCGCCACGGCTTTCGCGGGCGGTTGGACGACGGTCAAGCTGTATTTTATGATCGGTTTGCCCACCGAGACATTGGACGACGTCGCGGATATAGCGAATTTAGGACAGGCTGTGGTCGATACCTACTACGCTACGCCGAACCGCGCAAAGGGCAAAAGCGTTCGCGTCACCGTTTCGGCATCTTCATTTGTCCCAAAGCCGTTTACGCCGTTCCAGTGGGAGCCGCAGGACGATATCCCGACGCTTCACGAGAAGCAGGCTCATATCAAAAACAGCATTACATCAAAGAAAATCACGTTCAACTATCACGACGCCGACACAAGCTTTTTGGAGGCGGTTTTCGCGCGAGGCGACCGCAGGCTTTGCGAGGTTATGGCTCTCGCCTGTGAAAGAGGCTTTCACTTTGACGGCTGGAACGATTGCTTCAGTCTCGAAAAGTGGTTGGAGCTGTTTGAGGAGTGCGGCATCGATCCCGCGTTTTACGCCAACCGCCGCAGAAGCTTTGACGAGCTTTTGCCGTGGGATCACATCGACTACGGCGTTACAAAGAGCTTTTTGAAAAAAGAATGCCAAAAGGCATACAACAACGAAACAACGCCGCATTGCCGTCTTAAATGCTCGGGCTGCGGAGCGGCAAAATACGGGGAGGGAGTCTGCTTTGAAAAACGTCAGGATTTGGTTTAAAAAGGACGGCGAATGCCGCTATATATCTCACCTCGATCTGAACCGCACAATGCTCAGGGCGCTTCACAAAAGCAAACTCCCGATTTGGCACACAGAGGGCTTCAATCCTCACCCGTTCGCGACCTTTCCGCTGCCGTTGTCGCTCGGCTTTCGGGGAGTGAACGAGTGCATGGACGTGAAGCTTGAGGACGATAATTATTCTTTTGAAGAAATTCAGAAAAAGCTCAACGACTGCCTGCCGCGCGGTATACGCGTGTTTGACGTTACCGAGGCGGTTATGAAGGCGGGCAAAATCGCCTTTGCCTCGTTTACAATGCTTGTTTCTATTGAAAACAAACCGTCCGGGCTTGTCTGCAAGCAGCTCAAAGAGCTTCTTTCGCTCGATAAGATAGAAATCGAAAAAAGATCCAAAAAGGGCATGAAAACCGTGGATATAAAACCGTGCATAAAAAAATACTCGGTGACAGAGCTTTTCGACTGTGCCAAGCTGGATATCATTTTGTCGGCGGGCAGCAACGACAATGTCAATCCCAATCTGATTATAGCCGCTTTGGAAAAAAGGACGGGCGAGGAGTATGAGGTCGATATAACAAGAAATGACCTGTATAATGCAGATATGGAAGTTTTCAGGTAGGTGGAGCCGGTGTTTGAGTTTACAATAAATGAAGCTGAATTTTTGAATGAATTCAAGCAGAAAATCCAGGAGTATATCAACAAGTCATACAAATACACGATGAGTTTTTTGGCGAGTCCCGTGCTCAACGATTACCGCGATAACGAGCGGCTTATACTTATTTCGGTCAACAAATCGGTTTATCAGAATTTGTACAGCTTTATGCACCTCAATGACAGCAATATGCAGTACGCCGCTTTTGCCTGCCTTGAAAGGGCGCTTTATGGCATGAGGTTCTACAACGCTCTCGCGCTTGATCCAGACAATATGCACACCTACATCACCTCTCCGGGCTTTTCTCTTGAAAAGAGCGAGGAGGAGCAGGAGGAAAAGCGGCGGGAGTATTCCGAAAATGAAGAACAATTTTCTATTAAAGAATTTTCCGAGACGCTTCATCTCTTTAATACCTTTGTGCTGAAAAGTCCGTCGATTTCCTCACAGCTTCACAACAGGAACATTTTTTTGGGCTTGTCCTGCGGAAAGGAGCTGAGCGACGAGCTGCAAAACGAGGTCAGAAAAAATCTTGTCGGCGCTTATCTGTCGCTTAGCAAGCACATTAAGCTGTTTTTTAACGGCGGTCTTGACGAGGAGCTTGAAAACTTTGAGGACGAGCTTTACGCTATGTTCGTTGAATACGTTAAAAAGTTTTCTTGATTTGAAAAAACGAAAAAGGGGTTCATCTGTTCTTACTAAAACGTTCACATGGATTTGCACTAAACTTCATACAGCCTTCACATTGCGGGGCTATACTTTAGACACGATAAAGAGATAACCCCCTTTAATGATTTTTCATAGATGTTCCTTCTTGATAGAGGCCGGCGTTGAAGCCGGTCTTTATTATTGCAACGTGACGTTGCATCCATTCCGCGCTGCTGATGTTTGTGATATTGATTACCGCATTTCCCGCGTTCAAATGTGCTGTTTATAAAGTGTTTTCTAAATGTCGTTTGCAAGAGGGAGAGATTTAAAATGTATTATTATTCTTTAAACGAATATTTACAAAAGACCTTCGGCGAAAAGGTCTATAAATTATCCATTGACGGCGGCATGACCTGCCCCAACCGCGACGGTACCTGCGGAGACCGTGGCTGTATTTTTTGCAGCGGAGGAGGCTCGGGAGAATTTGCCGCAAGCGCTTCGCTGACGGTACCAGAGCAGCTTGAGCAGGCAAAAAACAGGATTTCGGCAAAAACAGGCTGCAAAAAATTCATCGCGTACTTTCAGCCGTTTACAAACACCTACGCGCCGGTTGAGTACCTACGTAAAATATTTTACGAGGCGATAACACCTGATGAAATCGTTGCGCTCTCGATCGCCACGCGCCCCGATTGTCTCGGAGACGATGTTTTGTCTCTCCTTGACGAGCTGAACAGGATAAAGCCTGTCTGGGTGGAGCTCGGTCTGCAAACCATTCACAGCCGCACTGCGGAATATATAAGGCGCGGCTATGCTTTGCCCGTGTACGACGAGGCGGCGCGAAGGCTCAGAAGCTTGGGAATACAGGTGATAACGCATATTATCCTCGGCTTGCCCGGTGAGAGCAGAGAAGAAATGCTGCAAAGCGTCCGTTACGCGGGGGAGAGAAGCGACGGGATAAAGCTGCAGCTTCTTCACGTCCTGAAAAACACCGATCTGCTGAGTGATTGGGAGCAGGGAAGGTTCAAAACGCTTTCGCTTGAGGAATACGTCGATATACTCTGCGACTGTATTGAAGCTTTGCCGAAAAACGTTGTTATACACAGACTGACGGGCGACGGTGACAAAAAGCTGCTTGTCGCCCCCGTGTGGAGCGCCGACAAAAAACGCGTGCTTAACACGATAAAAAAAGCCCTGAACGACCGGGATATCGTTCAGGGGAAAAATACCGAAGGTTCGTTACAGGGGCTCGTTTCCGAGCTGTCGGATTTATCATAAAATAAAAGCCTGCGTCCGGATAAAACAAGCGCAGACAGTTTTTTGAACTATCAGTTTTTCATAACTTACGGTGAAGGGTAAATATTTGCGAATACTGTATTGCTTGTGCACTATTGCCAAATAGACATGGTTAAATTTGGTTTGCTCTATTGTGCCGATTGTGATAAAATATAGATAAGACTTCTTCAAGGGGGAATAAGAATGAAGAACGCAAAAAAATGGTTCAAAAAAACAGCGGCTGCTCTGCTTGCGGTTTTACTTTTGGCTTCGGTTGTGCCTCTCACCGTTTCGGCTGCGGAGGCAGATCAAAGCACGGGCGCAAGCAGCGGCACGACCGGAAAATGCACATGGACGCTTGACAGCGGCGTGCTTACGATCAGCGGAAACGGGGCTATGGGTAATAATTCGGCGTATTCCAAGCCGTGGGGAAGATCGATCAAAAGCGTTATTATTGAAAACGGCGTTACTAAAATCAGCGTGGACGCGTTTTCCAACAGCCCGTACTTAGCGAGCGTCGCCATTCCCGACAGCGTTACCGAAATCGGCGGCGGCGCGTTTTCCAATTGCACAAGCCTTACGTCAATAAGTATTCCCGGCGGTGTGAAGGTTATAGGTTCTCGTGCTTTTTTCGGCTGTACGGGCTTGTCAAATATAACGATACCCGACAGCGTAGAATATGTCGGAAATTACGCGTTTAATAACACAATATGGTATGATAATAAACCTGACGGCTTGGTATATATCGGTAAGGCGGTCTACAAATATAAAGGGACAATGCCTTCAAATACGTCCATAGTCTTAAAAAACGGAACAAAATGCATTTCCGGGGACGCGTTCTGCAACCTTGCGAACCTGACAAGCATAACAATTCCCGAGGGTGTGACAAGTGTCGGCAACAATGCGTTTTTGAGTTGCAAAGGTCTGACCGGCATAACGCTTCCCGACAGTGTGACAAGTATCGGCAGAGAAGCTTTTTCAGCCTGCACAGGCTTGAAAATCGCTGTTATCGGAAACGGCTTAAGGATTATTGAGAAGTATTCGTTTAATAGGTGCACCGCTTTGAGAAGCGTCACATTCGGCAACAGTGTGAAGACTATCGGTGAGTTCGCTTTTTACGGCTGCACGAGTTTAGCGAACGCGGATCTTCCCGACAGCTTGACGAGTATCGGTAAGTTCGCTTTTTACGGCTGCACGAGCTTAGCGAACGCGGATCTTCCCGGCAGCTTGACGAGTATCGGTGATTCCGCTTTTTACGGCTGCACCGGCTTGGCGAGCGTTGTTATCGGGAACGGATATACGGATATCGGCGAAAATGCGTTTTATAACTGCACGGGTCTTACAAGCGTAACAACAGGAAACAGCATAAAAAATATTGGCGTTTCCGCTTTTTATAACTGCACTGGGCTTACAAATATAACAACGGGAAACCGTATAAAAAGCATAGGTGAAAATGCGTTTTTCGGTTGTAAAAGCTTAAAAAGTTTTATTATCCCGGACAGCACGACGAGTGTAGGCATCAAAGCGTTCAGTGGTTGCTCGGGCATGACAAGCTTATCTATAGGCAGCGGCGTCACGAGCCTCTACAGCTCGATGTTTTCAGGCTGCACGGGCCTGACAAGCATTGTCATTTCTCCGGATAATTCTGCTTATGACAGCAGAAACAATTGTAACGCTGTTATTGAAACCGCTTCAAACAGGCTTGTGAAGGGCTGCAAAAAAACTGTGATCCCAGATGGCATTGCTATTATCGGAGATTACGCATTTTACAACTGCAAGGGTCTGAAAAGTATTGTTTTTCCGGATAGCCTGGCAAGCATTGAAGAATATGCGTTTTCCGGCTGTACGGGCTTGACCTGCATTGCTTTTCCCGAGAGCGTGACAAGAATTTGCGGCAGTGCGTTTTACGGTTGTACAAGCCTTAAAAGCGCGATCATTCCGGACAGTGTGACAACCATAGACAGAGGCGCGTTCGGAAACTGCGGCAGTGTTTTGACCGTGTATGGTTTCAGGGGCTCGGAGGCGGAAAACTACTGTATAAATAACTCCGTTAATTTTCTGACCTTGTATGAATATTCGGATTTGGGTAGCAATAAGTTAATGATTACCCAATGCAACTTCATTGATTCTTTGGGCAGCTTATCAATACCGTCGTCTATCGGCGGAAAAACCGTAACTCAAATCGGTGAATGGCTCATTGCGAACAACACGAAATTGAAAAGCGTTTCAATTCCCGATACCGTGACAAAAATCCTGAGGGGCGCGTTCTATAACTGCACTGAGCTCAGAACGGTAAGAATGGGCAGCGGAGTTACCGAAATAGGCGAGAGCGCCTTTGAAAAATGCCTGTTCCTCGAAAGCATAAACCTCAGCAGCGGACTCAAGAAAATCGGCGACGAGGCGTTTTACGATTGCCGCAGGCTTAAAACTCTCAGTATTCCCGATACGGTTATGTTAATAGGGGAGGAAGCGTTCACAAATTGCCGCAGCCTGCAAAGCCTTATAATCCCGAACGGGGTTAAAAAGTTAGGCGACGGCACGGGCTTCGGTATCTTTGAAAACTGCAAGAGTCTGAAAGCGATAAAGATTCCCGAATCGGTGAGATTTATTCAGAACAACGCCTTTGACGGCTGTTTGGATGTGACAGTCGTGGGAGCAAAGGATTCATATGCCGAAAACTACTCCGCGAAAAATCATCTCCGTTTTTCAATAATGGGCAGTAATCCGGTTGGAGATACGAACCTCGACGGCGTTGTAAATATAAAGGACACCACTGCCATTCAGCGCCATATTTCGGAGCATGAAACGCTTACGGGCAACGCGTTCTTCCTCGCTGACACAAACCGCGACGGAAAAATAACCGTAGCTGACGCCACGCTGCTGCAAATGTACCTTGCGGAGTATGACGTGCAGATTAAGACAAGCTGAATGTTGACAATAAAATAGTAAACATCGAAATGCAGGTCAACAGAGAGTCGGATTTCAAGGACAGAACGCTGTTTTACTGGGCAAAGCTGTATAGCGAAGAGCTGAAAACAGGCGACGAGTACGGTGAGCTTAAGCAGACGATTTGTATCAATATCATCAATTTTGATTTGTTCGCCTGTGAGGATTACCACTCAAGCTTCAAAATCATGGAGAGTGAACGCCGCGAGCTTTTGACGGACAAATTCGCGATCCACTTTTTTGAACTTAAAAAGCTGAGCAAATTCAAAAGAAACAGACGAATGGAAGATTGGTTGAACCTTATCAATGCGGAAACGGAGGATGAGCTTATGTCAATTCAGCAAACGACAATAATACCGGAAATCAAAGACACGATAGTAATGCTTCGTGAGCTCAGTGATGACGAAAAGGTAAGAGCGGAAGCCTTTTACCGCGAAAAACGACTCCACGACGAAGCCAGCGCGTTAGGCAGCGCAAGACGTGAGGGAATAGAACAAGGCAGAGCTGAGGGCATAGCTGAAGGCAGAGCACAGGAGCGCAGCAGTATAATTGAGCGTATGCGGAATAACGGATTTACTGAGGAACAAATTCAAAAAATAATCGGTGAATGATACAGATAAACCTGCGGGAAGCTGTTTTGGCAGTCCCGCAGGTCTTTTTAGTTCCGTGAGTTTCGACAAAAAAAGTTATGAAACTTGTTTTAATTCCAATAAGTTATTGAACCCTGAATAAAAAATGTATATAATGTTTAACTGAGGGGATATTTATTCCTCAAAATAAGTTCAGGAGGGAACATTTTGGAAAAACTATTTCATCTCAAAGAGAACGGCACCAACGTCAGAACAGAAGTCGTCGCCGGTTTAACAACGTTTTTGACCATGGCGTACATCATCTTTCTGAATCCCGAATTTGTGGGTACATTAAATTTGGGAACTGTTGATAACCCTGTTCCGTATTTTATAATGCCAAACTCTGCGGTTGTCACAGGAACTTGTATTGCCGCCGCGTTCGGAACATGGCTGGTTGGTATTTTATCCAACTATCCGATGGCACAGGCTCCGGGTCTGGGCTTGAACGCTGTTTTCGGCTATACCCTTTGTCTCAGCTTTAAGCTTCCGGCAGAGGCAGCGCTTGCGGCGGTATTCCTCGGAGGTGTATTCTTTATATTGCTTACCGTGACAGGCGCGAGAACCGCGATTGTAAAGTCGATTCCGACATCTTTGAAAAAGGCTATTTCGGCAGGTATCGGATTATTTATCTCACTGATTGGATTCTCCGAGTCGGGCATTGTTGTACAGGGTAACGGCACAACGGTTGATCTTGCCGCATTTTCTTCCCCAAAGGTTATTCTTGCGCTTGTCGGCTTGATTATCATAACTATTTTTGTGATTCAACAGGTTCGCGGCGCGATTTTTATCGGTATGCTGGTAACTGCTGTTATCGGTAATGTCTGCCAATTTGCATTTAATCTTGACATGGGAATAAAAATACCGGAATCATGGGTTCCGAATCTCGATTTTTCAATGTTCGGAAGGTGTTTTCTGGGCTTTGGGCAGTTGTTCAGCGCCCCGATCGCGTCTGTGCTTGCGGTAATGATAACATTGATAATGGTTGATATGTTCGACACCATAGGAACACTTATCGGAGCCGCTGATAAAGCCGGATTTCTTGATGAGAACGGTCATCTTCCGAAGATGGAACACGCAATGATGGCAGACGCGCTTGCGACCACCGCAGGCTCGATATTCGGAACATCAACCGTTACAACCTATGTTGAATCTACTGCGGGCATAGCTGTCGGAGGAAGAACGGGCTTGACCTCAATGGTAACGGGTCTGTGCTTTGCGCTGTCAATGTTCCTTACTCCGATCGTCGGTTTTGTGCCGAGATGCGCAACTACGCCGGTGCTTATAATAGTTGGCATTATGATGTGTTCGTCGCTCAAGGATATTGACTGGGGCGACCTTGAAGTTGCGGTTCCATGCTTCTTTACTGTTGTAGGAATGCCCTTCTTCTACTCGATTACCGACGGTATGGCTTTCGGTTTCCTCAGCTATTTGATAGTAAAGGCAGCCAGAGCTAAATTCAAAGAAATCAATCCTTTGATGTACATTATCTGCGGACTGTTTATAGTTATGTATGTAATTTACGGTTTGCAGGATCTTGGAATACTTCAATCATAAACGTAACTGAATGATCGATCAAAAAACAACCGCCGGGGTCTAAGCTCCGGCGGTTGTTGCGAAATAAAATAAATTACGATCCTATTTTTTCCACCTTGGCGTCGGGGGCGTTTTTGCCTATGCTCGCGATTCCGTTCATTGCGCTCGCCTTCGCCTTGTAGCCCTCGGAGGTAGCGATTATCTCGCCGTTCTTCGCCTTAAGGCGAAAGCGGAACTCTCCTGCCTTGTCGGTGTACACCTCATACTTCGGGTGCTTGCGCGCCTCGAAATTCTCTACTGTCTGATCCTCAACGGCAGCCAAAGCGTTTGTTCTGACGCTTTCAATGCCCGCCTTGCAGGAAGCCTCGGATTTGTAAATCTGAGAGGAAGCGATTATTTCGCCGTTGCCCGCTTTTAAATCAAACTTGAATCCGCCGTTGTTAGTTTCCTTGATAACGAATTTGCCCATGCTCAGTTCCTCCTTTGAGAGCTTAATAGATCTGTTTTTGTACGGCTATGCCATACAATTCCAACTAAATAGTATCATAAAATATAGAGGATGTCAATGAAAATTAGCTAAAATGCTGTATTGATTTAAGCAGCAATAATCGTCAACTGTCAATTGGTCACGACGCGTTTTTGATTTGCAGGCGCAGGCGGTCGGAAATCATGGCGATGAACTCGCTGTTGGTCGGCTTGCCTCTGTCGTTGTGGATAGTGTACCCGAAATACGAGTTGAGCACGTCGATATCTCCGCGGTCCCATGCCACCTCGATCGCGTGACGAATAGCGCGCTCCACACGCGACGAGGTGGTTTCATATTTCTTGGCAACCGAGGGATAGAGCTGTTTTGTCACGGCGTTGATGATCTCGGGACGCTCCACCGACATGATGATAGAGTCGCGCAGATAGTGATATCCTTTTATATGAGCCGGAACTCCGATCTCGTGCAGGATTTCCGTCACCTTAAGCTCGATGCCGAACGCGTCTACGCTTATCGGCATACGTAGCAGGCGGTCGCTCTTTTTGACCATAAGGCGGATATTTTCACAAAGCTGTCCCACGTCATACGGCTTCAACACAAAGTAGCTCGCTCCGCCGTTCATTATCTCTCGCTCCAGCACCGCGCTGTGAAAGGAAGAAAAAACTATAAACAGCGGCTGCTTGCAATTTTGTCGTTTAATGCTGCGCATGACGCCGATTGCGTCCAGCCTTGTCATAAACGACTCCATAAGCACCACGTCGGGCTGCTCCTGTATTATACGGCTGCAAAGCTCCTCGCCGTCCTTGGAGCAAAAGGCGATAGAAATATTAAAATTTTGAAACTTTTCAAGATTTTCTCTATCAAATTCGGCAGCGTCCTCGGTAATCATCAGTTTAATGCTATTGTCCATGTTCAGTCTCCCATCAATTTTTTAATGTGATTTGATTTTACCACAAAATGGTAAACTTGGCAATAGTTTCCGTGAAAATTTTTTAAAAAATCTTAAAAAACTTTTTTGCAAATAAATACAAAATACAAAAATATACTATATATTGTACTAATCTTCGTATTTCGACACCATATTTTGCGCTGTTATGCCATATCCCTCTTCGGGTGAGTTGAGGAACACATGTGTGACGGCTCCCACCAGTCTGCCGTCCTGAACAACGGGGCTGCCGCTCATTCCCTGAACGATCCCCCCGCATTCGTCAAGAAGATTCAAATCTGTAATTTTTATGACAAAATTTTCATTTATGCCGCTGTCAAGACTGCAGATGCTTATGATCTCGGCTTCATACGAGGCAGATTCGCTGCCCTTGACTGTGGTGTAGATCTCCGCTTTACCGACGTGGATCTCTCCGTTTTCCGCTAACTCAAGCGAAACGCCGTTTTGCAGATTATTGTCGTTTGTTGTCCCGAACACTCCGCAATCGGTGTTTTTTGTCAGCTTTCCGAGCACCTTATCGGTAAAATAACCGTTCAGACTGCCCGCCTTGCCCGCCGAGCTTCTGCTCGCGGAGCTTATGCTGACACTTACGACCTCCGCTTTGCCCAAAGGCATAAGCTCTGAGGTGTCGCTGTCGCATATTCCGTGACCGAGCGCGGCAAAATAATTGTTGCCGGGGTCGTAGAAGGTCACGGTTCCTATCCCCGCGCAGCTGTCGCGCACCCATGCACCCAATAAATATGAGCCTGCCATATTCTTTTTGGGGGTGACGGTCTTGACAAGCTCCTTTCCGTTGCGCTCCACGGTGAAGACGACGGGATTTCCATCGCTGCCGAATGCCGCAAGCTGTAAATCCTCGTTGTTGGCAACCTTTGTTCCGTTAACTTCTTTAATGACGTCGCCCACCGCGAGTCCGCCCTCACGCGCGGGACAAATATATCTGCCATCGCTGAAAAAATCCTCAAGCTCCGTAATCATAATGCCGTCGCTGAAAAACTTTACTCCGAATGGCTGACCGCCGAGCACCACGGTTTTGCGCGGAGCTTCATCTGCCGCCGACACCGTAAGGACAGATGAAGCGTTTAGCGCTGTTATGACGGACAGCGCCGCCGCAATGACTTTTGTTTTGCAGGAGAATAGTTTATTTTCTTTTTTAAAATTATTGCCGATATTACAATGCGCTGCCTCGGCAGATTTAAAGCTTATATTAAAAAAATTCAAAAAAATCACCTTCTTTCCGTTGCCTTTCTTATTGTTTCCGATTATAATAATAAATAAGGTCGTTTTTTAATATTATTATAGTTATTGGAAAAGACCGGAAGCGGAGAGTTTGTTTCATTCGTAAAAGCGGAGTGAATTCAAATATTTTTTAAATTTTTCATTATTTTCAAGTTGAGGTTAGTTATGCAGGAAAACAAAATAAGTTTTACGGGACTTAGTGAGGAAGAGGTTCTCGCACGCGTTGAAGCGGGGCAGGTGAACACTGCGTCAACCGTAAAAACAAAATCTATCAGGCGGATTTTTTACGACAACATTTGTACAGTTTTTAACGCGATAAACGTCATTCTGTTTTTGGCTTTGCTTTTTGTCGGCTCATATAAGAATCTGCTGTTCATCGGAGTTGTTCTGGCAAACACTATCATCGGTATCGTTCAGGAGATACGTTCCAAAAAGAGCGTCGATACCCTGACTATCCTCACCGAGAGCAAGCTTGACGTGATACGCGGCGGCAAGGTCGTTCAGCTTTCAAAGGACGAGCTTGTTTTGGACGACATCATAATTTTGTCGCGCGGAAATCAGGTGCCGGCAGACTGCGTTCTTGTTCAGGGAAGCTGCAAGGCTAACGAAAGCCTGCTAACGGGCGAGTCAAACCTGATTGAAAAGAAGATAGGTTCCGAGCTGCTTTCGGGAAGCTTTATCTCGGCGGGAACCTGCTATTGCAGGGTCAACCGCGTCGGCTCGGAAAGCTACGCCGCCAAAATCAACAACGAGGCTAAATATATTAAGAAAAACAACTCGCAGATTTTAAAGTCCTTTAAATTTATTATCAACATCTGCACCGCGGTCATCTTCCCGGTCGGCGCGCTGCTATTTATTTTAAAATATTTTGTTCATAACACGGAATTTAAAGAAACGGTAGTGTCAACCGTCGGCGCACTTGTAGGAATGATCCCGGGCGGAATGATCCTGCTGACAAGCACCGTGCTTGCTGTTTCGGTGATCCGTCTTTCAAAGAAAAAAGTCCTTGTTAACGAAATGTACTGCATTGAGACCCTTGCGCGCGTCGATGTGATCTGCCTTGACAAGACGGGTACGCTCACGGCGGATTCGATGAACGTGCATGAGGTGATTGATCTCAACTCCGACGACGAAATAATAAAAAACGCCCTCGCTTCCATTGTGGCGGCGAGCGACGAGATAAACGCGACCTTGCAGGCGATAAGCGAATACACCGCCGGAATTGAGCCTGTGAAGTGCAAAAGCTTCGTTCCGTTCTCATCGGAAACCAAGTGGTCGGGAGGCTGCTTTGCAAACGGAAAGACATACATAATAGGCGCCGCCGAGTTTGTTTTTTCCGATAAGGAAAAATATCCCGAGATGTTTAAGAGGATAGACAAAATTGAGGAAACTGTCCGGATCATTGTGCTCGCTTCATCGGAGCAGCCCGTTGAGAACGGCAAGCTGCCCGGAGATTTGCAGCCGATGGCGCTTATCCTGATAAAGGATAAGCTTCGCGACAACGTATGCGAAACTGTCAATTACTTTAAGGAGCAAGGCGTTACGCTCAAGGTCATTTCGGGCGACAGCGTTAAGACGGTCAAAAATATAGCTATTGATACCGGAATAGCGGGAGCGGAAAACGCGGTCGATATGACGACTGTCAAAACCGACGAGGAGCTTTACGAGGCGGCGGAGCGCTGCAACGTTTTCGGCAGAGTAACTCCCGCGCAGAAAAAAAAGCTGGTTCTCGCGCTTAAATCTCACGGTCACAAGGTGGCTATGACGGGCGACGGCGTAAACGACGTTCTCGCTCTTAAAGAAGCCGACTGCTCGGTTGCGATGGCGTCGGGCAGCGAGGCGGCTCGAAATGTGTCGCAGCTTGTGCTTGTGAACAACGACTTTGCCTCTATGCCTCACGTTGTAGCCGAGGGCAGACGAACGATTAACAACATAGAACGCAGTTCATCGCTTTATCTGGTGAAGACGATCTATTCGATCATTCTTGCTGTGTTCTTCATGTTCTCTCACCTGACCTATCCGTTTCAGCCGATCCAGCTCAGTCTGATAGGCGCTCTCACAATAGGCTTTCCGTCCTTTGTGCTCGCCTTGCAGCCGAATAAAAACATTGTGCGCGGCAATTTTACCTTCAATATAATCTCACGCGCCGCGCCTGCCGCATTATGCGTAGTGCTGACTGTTATTCTTACTGCCGCGCTGAGCGGAGTTTTCGGGATAACGCAGGCGGAGCTTTCGACGATCGCGGTTTATATTACCTCACTGATTTGCCTGTTGCTCATTGTCAGGCTGTCAATTCCCTTTAACCCTCTGCGCGTAGCAATGTTGGCCGTAAGCGTCATCGGTCTTTCAATAGCATTCATATTCTTCAGCAGCTTCTTTATGCTTGTGCTGCTGAGCACAAACGCGATAATAATGCTGGTGGTTTTTTCCTTGGTTATCGCTCTGCTTTTCAATGTGCTCTACAATGTTGCAGATCATTTTATTGAAAAGTTCAAACGGAAACGATAAGTATAAGTACAAGAACATAATTGAATGAAAGTCTGCATATGAAAATCAAAATCAAACCCGAAGCGAACAAAATTATTCATACTTTGCAAAAAAACGGCTTTGAGGCTTACGCCGTCGGCGGCTGTGTGCGCAACGCGGTAATGGGCATTGAGGCGAAGGACTGGGATATCTGTACCGACGCGACGCCCGACCGCATGAAGCAAATATTCAGCGGTTACAAGACCGTTGACTTCGGCTTGAAGCACGGCACCCTCGCGGTGATTTCGGGCGGTGAAAAATTTGAGGTGACGACTTACCGCATAGACGGGACTTACTCCGACAACCGCCACCCCGAGAATGTAACGTTCACCGATGATCTTACGCTTGATTTGTCACGCCGTGATTTTACCTGCAACGCGATGGCGTACAACGACGAGGACGGCTTGGCAGACCCATTCGGCGGAGTGAAAGATATAAAGCGAGGCTTGCTGCGCTGTGTGGGAAACCCCGACAACCGCTTTAACGAGGACGCTTTGAGGATTTTGCGAGGACTGCGATTCGCTTCTGTTTACGGCTTTGCTCCCGAAAGAAAAACCTCGGAAGCGATAAAAAGAAACGCGTATCTGTTGAACAGGATAGCGGGGGAGAGGATACACACCGAGCTTGACAGGATCCTCTGCGGAAATAATGCTGAGGCGGTTCTGAGAGAGTACCGCGAGGTTTTTGCCGTGGTAGTTCCCGGGCTGAGCGAGACCTTTGACTTTCCGCAGCGCACACCGCACCACAGGTACGATGTGTGGGAGCACATCGTTCACTCTGTCGGAAAAATCGAGCCTGACGCCGTTCTGAGAATGACGATGCTGCTCCACGACATAGGAAAGCCGCGTGCGTGTACCGTTGACCGTTACGGCGCTAATCATTTTAAGGGGCACCCGGTAATCAGCACGGAAATGGCGCGAAATATTCTGAGCCGCCTGAAATACTCAAACGAATTCTCGTCGGAATGTCTGCTGCTCATAGAATACCACGATGTGCGATACAGCGGCTCTCAAAAACAGATAAAACGGCTGCTTAATAAAATAGGCGAACGTGAAATGCGCCGCTTGTTCAAGGTTCAGCGAGCCGACACACTGGCGCAGTCCGATTATCTGAGAAGAGAAAAGCTCGGCAGCATAGAAACCGCCCGAGCTCAGCTTGATGAAATAATAGCGAATGAAAAGTGCTTCTCGCTAAAGCAGCTTGAAATAAAAGGCGGCGACTTGATCGGAATGGGGATCCCGAAGGGGGAGAGGATAGGAACGATCCTAAACACCCTGCTCGACGAGGTCATAGACGAAAAAATCCCGAATAAAAAAGATGTTCTTATAAAAAGGGCGAAAGAGATCGGGGCTGAGGCGAAAAGTGACGCCCTATCCGGTTAAAAAACACCTTCCTTTAATTTCTGCGTTGAAACCCGGAATTGAAGGAAGGGTTTTGCTTATTAAATCCGGAAAAGATGTATTAATACTAAATACTTATCTTCAAATAAAACCCTTTAACATCTGTTAAAACGATTTAACTGAAATAAGATAATTAGCGACAGTTTCTGTGCCGTGAAGCTTTGTCACATTTTTGCATATAAAAAATAAAATGTGCTATAATAGAACTAAATCAGCACGGGAGTGATGTTTTATGCCAAAAAGAAAATGCGGTTCGGTAGACGCTTCTTTGGGCCGAAATCTGGCGTATTTCAGAAAGCTTGCGGGTCTTACCCAACAGCAGGTCGCGGAAAAGCTAAATCTGAATCGCACAACTTACACTAAATATGAAACAGGAGCCTCGGAGCCGAGCATTGAGATATTAAAGCAAATAGCGGTTATTTTAAAAGTTGACGTCGCATCTATCCTCGCCGATGATAATACCGCCACTGTCAACGATGCTCAAAGCGACGACCTTCAAGGCTTTGAACCGGAGCTGCGCAACCTTATCATCAATTACAGAGCGCTGGCGCGCGACGACAGGGAAGAGGTTTTCAAGCTTATTAATCAATTGAACGTTTGACTTTTGCTTTCGGTTTAAAGGCTGAATAAAAAATATTCCGAAAAAATTCTTTACAAAGGCATATTTATATGATATAATCTAACAGTTGACCTAAGCCACGGATTTGGGGATAAGCCGCTATGCGGAGTTTCACAGCCTTTTTCTGAGACTTGGGCGAATAAAATAAAAGGTGGAATAGAAAATGTTAAAAGAAGAAAAACAAGCTATAATGGCTGAATACGCCATTCACGAAGGCGACACGGGTTCACCCGAGGTTCAGATTGCGCTTCTCACAAAGAGGATCAACGATCTCACCGAGCATCTCAAGATCCACAAGAAGGATCACCACAGCAGACGTGGCCTTTTAATGATGGTTGGTCAGAGAAGAAGCCTTCTCAACTACCTCAAGAAGGTAGACATCGAGAGATACCGCTCCATTATCGGCAGACTCGGAATCCGTAAGTAATTTTGAATCAATCGGGGCAAGCAGGGTCAAATCCCGCTTGCCCTAAATTCCATTAAAGAAAAATGGTAATAACGGGATTTAGCTGCTGTTTTTTAGCGGTAAAACGAGCGGGTGCTCCGCCGCCTGTTGGTTTTATTGCTAAATCAGCGTTAAAATCCCGTTTTCATACACCGGGCGCGTCGGTGGGTGGCGGCGGGCACTTTTGTCCGCCTTTGGAATCGTCCGAATTTTTTAAGCGTTCATCAACGGCGGAATGAAGAAGCTTCATATCGAAAAAGTGCCTGTATGCCCTCCCGCTCATCAACGGCGGAACAGAGAAGTATTAGAGAAGTATTAAAGTAAATCAAGTATGAAAGGATTTTAGCATGAACAAATTTATGACATTTGACAAGTACAGAGTATTTGAAACCGAATTTGCCGGACGTCCCCTTAAGGTGGAAACAGGCAAAATGACTCAGCTCGCAAACGGAGCCTGTCTTGTAACCTATGGCGATACGACCGTACATTGCGCCGTAACAGCCTCCGCGAAGCCCAGAGAGGGCGTCGATTTCTTCCCCCTCTCCGTTGATTATGAGGAAAAAATGTACTCCGTGGGCAGGATCCCCGGCTCTTATCTCAAAAGAGAGGGCAGACCCACCGAGCACGCGATCCTCACAGGCCGTGTGATCGACCGCCCCATCCGTCCGCTTTTCGACAAAAGTATGCGCAACGATGTTTCGATCGTCTGCACCGTTATGAGCGTGGATCCCGACTGCCAGCCTGAGATCATCGCAATGATTGGCGCTTCGATCGCTATCTCAATTTCCGATATTCCGTGGAACGGACCGATTTCCGGCTGCTCCGTCGGCATGGTTGACGGCGAGTTTGTAATCAATCCCACCGAGGCGCAGAGAAAGGTGAGCAAAATGGCTACCACCGTCGCCTCAACATCCGACAGGATCGCCATGATCGAAGCGGGCGCAGACTGCGTTTCCGACGAGGAAATGTACAACGCGATCATGTTCGGTCACGAGGCTAATCAGAAGATCATCAACTTTATAAATGAAATCAAGGCAGAAATCGGCAAGCCCAAGTTTGAGTTTGTAAGCCTTGAGCCGGACCACGATATGTTCGAGTCTATCAAGGCTTTTGCCGAGGAGGATGTTAAAATCGCCCTCGATACCGACGACAAAACTGTCCGTGACGAAAGACTCAAGCCGATTTATGAGGCTGTTCACGCGAAATTTGACGAAATCTATCCCGATAGCGAAGCGATGATCGACGAGTGTCTGTACAAGACTCAGAAGTTCATCGTCCGCCGCTGGCTCCTTGACGAGCAGAAGCGCGTTGACGGAAGAGGCATGGACGATATCCGTCCGCTCGCGAGCGAGGTCGCGGTGCTGCCCAGAGTTCACGGCTCGGGTATGTTCACCAGAGGTCAGACACAGGTTCTCACCGTTGCTACTCTCGGCTCCGTCGGCGACAAGCAGCTCCTTGACGGCATCGACGGCGAGACTGAAAAGAGGTATATCCACCACTATAACTTCCCCAGCTATTCGGTAGGCGAAACCAAGCCCAGCCGCGGTCCCGGCAGACGTGAGATCGGTCACGGCGCACTTGCCGAGCGCGCTCTGCTGCCCGTTATCCCTTCGGTTGAGGACTTCCCCTACGCACTCAGACTTGTTTCCGAGGTTCTTTCCTCCAACGGCTCCACCTCGCAGGGCTCGATCTGCGGCTCCACACTCGCTCTTATGGATGCAGGCGTGCCGATCAAGGCTCCCGTCGCGGGTATTTCCTGCGGTCTTATCACCGAGGGCGAGCGCTGGATGACAATGGTCGATATCCAGGGTCTTGAAGATTTCTTCGGCGACATGGACTTCAAGGTTGCCGGTACTCACGAGGGTATTACAGCTATTCAGATGGACCTCAAAATCAGCGGTCTTACTCCCGAAATGGTCAAGGAAGCGCTTGAAAAGACACACAAGGCGCGTTTGTTCATTCTCGATGAGGTAATGCTCAAGGCTATCGCCGAGCCGCGTCCCGAGCTTTCTCCCTACGCTCCCAAGATGTTCACCACCACTATCCCCGCAGACAAAATCAGCGAGGTCATCGGCAAGAGCGGCAAGGTCATCAAGGAGATCCAGGCTGAGTGCGAGGTCAAGATCGACATTGAGGAAGAGGGCGAGATCGGTCAGGTATTTGTTGCCGGTCTTGATACCGACAAGTGCCAGCGCGCTATTGATATCATTCAGACTATTGCCAGCGACCCCGAGCCCGGCGCTATGTATCTCGGCAAGGTAACAAGGATCATGGACTTCGGCGCGTTCGTAGAGATCGCTCCCGGAAAGGAAGGACTCGTTCACGTTTCGCAGCTTGACGTCAAGCGCACCGAGAACGTCACCGATGTTGTCAATGTTGGCGATATTATCCGCGTTATGGTTACCGAGATCGACGACAAGGGCAGACTCAACCTGAGCCGCCGTCAGGTGCTTATTGATGTTGACGGTCTGACTCCCGAGGACAGCGGGGATGAAAAGTCAAGACGTCCGCGCAGACCCGGCGGAAACGACCGCAGAAGAGGCGGCAGACGTTAAGAGAGTTTTATCGTCCGTCAAAAGCGGAATGAAAAGCTTACAGCTTACAATGAATATAATAATTATATAGATTACAGCGGCTATGCGAAAAACACATAGCCGCTGTAAAAATATAGGAGAAAACAATGAAAAATGTGTATAATCAGCAGATTTCTTTGATCCAGCCCTCGGGAGCTTCGATTCTGCCCATTTGGATTCCGGTGAGAGTTTCGTAGAGCTTTTTGGTAACAGGACCCATTTCATCCATGCCGCTCGGGAAGCAGATTTCGTTTCCGTGGTCGTAGATTTTGCCGACGGGAGAGATGACCGCAGCCGTGCCGCAAAGACCGCACTCCGCAAAGTCCTTGACCTCTTCAAAGTAAACCTCGCGCTGCTCAACCTCAAGACCGAGATAATGCTCGGCTACGTACATGAGCGAACGGCGAGTGATAGAGGGGAGAATGCTGTCGGACTTGGGTGTAACGACCTTGCCGTCCTTTGTAACGAACAGGAAGTTGGCTCCGCCTGTTTCCTCAACCTTTGTGCGTGTTGCCGCGTCGAGATACATATTTTCGTCAAAGCCCTCTTCGTGCGCGGTTACGATAGCGTGCAGGCTCATGGCGTAGTTAAGACCCGCCTTAATATGACCCGTGCCGTGGGGAGCAGCTCTGTCAAAATCGGATACTTTGATTGTTATGGGCTTTGCGCCGCCCTTGAAGTAAGGACCAACGGGCGTCGCGAAAAGGCGGAACTGATATTCGTCGGATGGCTTTACGCCGATGACGGGGCCGCAGCCGAAGATGAACGGACGCAGATAAAGCGTTGCGCCTGTGCCGTAGGGAGGCACATAGTCGGCGTTAGCCTTAACGACCTCTTCAACAGCCTCAAGGAATCTCTCCTGCGGAAAAGCTGGGATCTCGATGCGCTTTGCGCTGTCCTCAAGACGCGACGCGTTGAGATCGGGACGGAAAACAACGATTTTGCCGTCAACAGTAGTGTAAGCCTTCAAGCCTTCAAAAACCGTTTGGGCATACTGGAGAACGCCCGCGCACTCGCTCATTGTAATGGTTGTTTCGGTCGTCATTCTGCCTTCGCCCCACTTGCCGTCCTTGTATTCGGCAAAGTAGCGCTCACCTATGGGCATATAGCCAAAACCGATATTTGACCAGTCAATGTTTTGTTTTGCCATATATATTACTCCTTAAAATGAATTAAAATCTACCAAATTATATTTTATCACTTTATTTTCTTACTATAATTCCATATTGGAAATATGATAAGATAAATGAATTATATAATAATATTGGGTGTTGATTATGAAAGAAATAACTAAAATTGTGCTTACAGGCGGTCCGTGCGCGGGAAAAACCTCCGCGATGACTATTCTCACCGAGCAGCTTATGCAGTACGGAGTCAAGGTTATAGAGATCAGGGAGCAGGCTACGGCTTTAAAACAGAGCGGAAAGACCCCCGAAAATATGGGCTCGTATGAGTTTCACAGTCTGCTTTTCGCTAATCAGCTTGCCGAGGAGGACGATGCGCTTAAGCAGGCTGAGGAGTGTGAAGAACCAAAGGTGCTCATAGTCTGCGACAGAGGCTTGCTCGACAGCAGAGCTTATGTGACCCCGGAGGATTTCGAGAGATATTCTTCGTTATACGGCTTGAACGAGGAGAAGCTCCGCAACCGTTACGACGCCGTATTTCACATGGTGACAGCCGCCGACGGCGCACAGGAGCACTATACTCTTCAAAACAACGACGCGAGAAGCGAGGATTTGGAGCAGGCGAGAGCGCTTGACAGGGAGATCCTTTCGCTTTGGGTCGGAACGGCTCATCTGCGCGTGATTGAAAATCACGGCTCTTTTGCGGATAAGCTCAATCATCTGCTTGAGGAGGTATTAGCGGTTCTCGGTATCCCCGAGCCGCTGGAAATCGAGCGAAAGTTTTTGATCGGCTATCCCGATTTGGATTATCTCAACTCAATTAAAGCCTGTCGCAGAGTTCCGATTACCCAGGCGTATTTGACTACTCCGGATGAAGGACGTTTTCGCGTGCGCAAAAGGGGAGAGGGAAGCGATGCTCTTTATATTAGAACCGTAAAGCATAAAATCAACGATATAAAGCGCATTGAGATCGAGGATTATATTTCCGAAGAAGAATATAACAGTTATCTCGCAAAAAAAGAATACGTTGAAGGAATCATAAGCAAGGACAGATATTGTCTTGTGTGGCACGGACAGTATTTTGAGCTTGATGTGTATCCGTTCTGGATTGACAAGGCGACTCTGGAAATTGAGCTGTTGAGCGAGGATCAGGAGTACGAGCTGCCTGACTTTTTAACGCTGATTAGAGACGTCACGACCGAAAAGCAGTTCAGAAACAAATATCTTGCTGTGCTGTATCATAAATTCTTTGCCATGTGATTCGCTTTGCGCGGCAAAGGACTGAATTTTTTGAAAAATTTTCAAAAAACTATTGACAATATCAGGTTTTAAGGCTATAATATAAAGGCTGACTTGTTCAGATATGCGCCAATAGCTCAGCTGGATAGAGCAACTGCCTTCTAAGCAGTAGGTCAGGGGTTCGAGTCCCTTT
>CACYTI010000019.1 GCA_902777275.1 uncultured Ruminococcus sp.
GGAAATAAACGTCGGTGCAGAGGGCGAACACACGGGTTCGCCCCTACGATGTCAAGGTAATGTTTACTATCAATCTCACCTTTACTGCCGTAGGGACAGGGCTTGCGGCTGTCCTTGGGCGTTGAATTAAACGTTTGTATTCCTATCGACAATCGGACGGGAATGAACGTCGGTGCAGAGGGCGAACACACGGGTTCGCCCCTACGATGTCAAGGTAATGTTTACTATGAAATTCACCTTTACTGTCAAAACGTTTCCAAACAATGAAACATTTAACGCGTGAACCAAACCCTTAAAAAAATCAAATGCGGGGAGCGCGAACCGGGTGCAGCGTCACGCTGCCGCGGCAACGGGTTTAATCCATCTTTTTCGCGTCGCCCAATCGTATGCTGCCCCACAGACGGTTCCACGGTCTTTTGTGGGTTTCGGACACCTGCTTGCGGAAAAGCAGTCCCGCGGCGTCCTCTATGTTCTCGTAAGCGACGGACTCGTTTCTTTTGTTGTAGAAAACATAACGAGTGAAATATCTGCCGCCCGCTATCTTTGATATGTCGAACGTCAGCTTCTCGGTGTGCAGCTCGCCCTTTTTGCCGCTGTAAAAATCCTCTATCAAAAATGAGGTTATCGGTATCCTGCGAGCGTCGTGCACCTCTATGCGCAGGGAAAGCGACGGGATATCGGCGAGGTTCTCCCATTCAAGCTCCACCTTGACAGGCTCGCTGTCGTAAAACATATTTGTCGTTCTGCCGATGTATTTCATCTTTTTCAGGTTGAGATCCTTGCGCCTAACGGGGTTTTTGTGCGTGTCGTCGGTGTACTCATGCACGAAGAACTCGTCGTTGTCGCCGCCCATATAAAGCTTTATCGCCTCGTCAACGTCGCCGTCGTAAACCTTTTGACCGTGTTCGAGCACTATGCAGCGGTTGCACAGATCCTGAATAGTTCCCATATTGTGCGAAACGTAAAGCACCGTGCGGTTCTGGTCTACCGCCAACTCGCGCATTTTGGCTATGCATTTCTTCTGGAATTTCATGTCGCCGACCGCTAACACCTCGTCCATGATCAGTATTTCGGCGTCAAGGTGAGAGGCGACCGCAAACGCAAGCTTTACAAACATTCCCGAGGAGTATCTCTTTACAGGGGTGTCTATGAATTTTTCGCACTCGGAAAACTCAATAATATTATCTATTTTGCTGTTTACCTCGGCGCGCGTCATTCCTAAAATAGCGCCGTTGAGATATATATTCTCCCTGCCCGTAAGCTCGGGGTGGAAGCCCGTTCCGACCTCAAGCATACTTGCTATCCTGCCCCGGTAGGCAATGGTTCCGCCCGTGGGAGAGGTTATGCGCGACAGCAGCTTTAAAAGAGTTGACTTTCCCGCGCCGTTCGAGCCGATTATACCAACGCGTTCTCCGCGGTAAATCTCAAGATCGATTCCGTTTACAGCCAAGAATTTTTCGCCGTAGCTGTATTGATTGACTCCTATGCGCGCGTTCGGGTCTTCCTTTCCGCGTTTTTTGGCATACCAGCTCTGCAAATCGTGGCGGAGAGTCGTGGTTCCGATAACGCCCAGCCTGTATTCCTTTTTAAGATTTTCGGTTTTGATTACGCAATTCTTATCCATAGTTATACCGTATCAATAAAATTCTTTTCAACCTTGTTAAACACCACAAGCCCGAATAATACTATAACGAAGGTCACGCCCAAGCTTATAAGCCAGTAGAACAGCTCAAAGGAGCCGCAGCCCAAAAAAGCGTGGCGGTAGTTTTCGATTACGGGAGCCATGGGATTTGCCATTATCACGCCGCGAAGCCAATCCGGAATACGCGACACGGGGTAAACAACGGGCGTGATATACATCCAAAGCGACACGCCGAAGCTTACCAAAATACTCAGGTCGCGGTACTTGGTCGTTATTGAGGAGACGATAAGCCCCGTTCCCATTCCGAGCAATGCCGTCTGAACGACAAAAACGGGCACAAGACAAATGTATATATTCGGCTGAACATCGGGATTTGTGACCGTATAGAACACCACAAGCCCGATAAACACAACAAGCTGGATAGCGTAGTTGAGGAAGTTGTACATAATTGATGACACGGGGATCACCAGCCTCGGAAAATAGACCTTTCCGAACAGCCGCGCGTTGCCGAGAAATGTTCCCGCACCGTTGTTGAGGCAGTTTGAAAAATAACCCCACAGCAGGTTTCCCGACATATAAAAAAGGAACTGCGGCATTCCGTCGGTGGAAATGCCCGCTATAACACCGAAGATGATCGTGAATACAGAGGTGGAAAGCAAAGGATTTATAAGTATCCACAAAGGTCCCAAAACGGTTTGCTTGTAAGAGGTGGTGATATTTCGCTTTACAAAAAGAAAAATCAGGTCGCGGTACCTCCACAGCTCTTTAAAGTTGATTTTGAACCATCTGCTTTTCGAGTCTATATAGGTTATTGTTTCATTATCCATTATTTCACTTCCGGAAAAGTTTTTCATTCGCACTAAATTTTATCACAATATCTCCCGGGTGTCAATAAATCTGCCACGGAAATCAATTTTGCCAATAGCACTTTTTCCTTTAAATTGTAGGGGCGAACCGTAGCCGGTCGGCAACCCTTTTGTCGCTTCGCGACATTTCCCCTGTCAGGGGAATTTCCATGTGTTCGCCCTTGACCCAACGTTGTTTTCACGCCCAATTGTTGATAGAAATACAACGTTTTGTTCAGCGCCCTCGGGCGCACACACCGGTGCGCCCCTACGCAGTTAAGAAAAAGTGCGGTTTGCTAACAGAATTAGTAAAAATTGATTTCCATGAAAATCTGCAAATTTACCTTGACTTTGCGCGTATTGTAGTGGTAGAATAGTATGCGAAATATTTTTTCGGAGGTTATGAAAATGCTTAAAACCAAAAAAGCTGTTTGCGTTGTGATCGCCCTTGTGCTTGCGCTCTCCTGCGTTGTGCTCGGCGGCTGCGGCGCGAAAAGCGAAATAAAAGGCATCAACACAAGCAAAACCGCAAGCTCCAAGGCCGACAGCGACGTTGCATCGCAGGCTTCGGACACAAGCAAGCCGGGCGAATACAAAAAACCCTACACCGGCAAGTCCAGAAACGTTGAGATCGACGTTAAGGATTACGGCAAGATCGCACTTAAGCTTGACGACACCTACGCGCCGATCACCGTGGAGAACTTCCTCAACCTTGTCAACGAGGGCTTCTACGACGGACTGACCTTCCACCGCATTATGGAGGGCTTTATGATCCAGGGCGGCGACCCGCAGGGCACCGGAACGGGCGGCAGCGACATCACGATCAAGGGCGAGTTCTCAAGCAACGGCGTTAATAATCCCCTCAGCCACAAGCGCGGAGTTATCTCGATGGCGCGTTCCAGCGCTCCCGACAGCGCAAGCTCGCAGTTCTTCATCGTTCAGGCTGACTCGACCTTCCTCGACGGCAACTACGCCGCCTTCGGCGAGGTCACTTCCGGCATGGATGTGGTTGACAAAATCGCCAAGGACGCAAAGCCCACCGACGACAACGGAACTATCCCCGCTGATAAGCAGCCTGTCATCAATTCAATCAAAATCATTGAAGAATAATTATTAAAAGTTTTAAAAGGAGCTTCCGCGTGAGGCTCCTTTTTCTTAACGTGTTTTCGATTATTTTCACAAAAACAGCTTGCGCTATGGACAGATTTTTGATATGATTATAGTATGATTAAAATAACCTTTAAGGAGGAAGCAATTATGAAAAAAGTTATCTCTCTTCTGTTGGCTTTCTGTTTAATGCTGCCCTGCGCCGTGATAGGCGCTAACGCCGAATTTGCCGGGCTGAAATGTGTTGTAGTCGGAAGTCCGTGCGAGCTGTTCGGCACAACGTTTGACAAAGACAACACGGACAACATCATGGAGCATTTGGGCGATGGGTTTTATTCCAAAACCTACACCGCCGACTGTGATTACCAAAATGTTCAGCTTAAGGTGTACGTTGAACAAGGCGACGCATGGTACGGGGATAAAAACGGAAACAATTTAGTATTTAATATCACAGAACCAGGCAGATTCACGGTAGTTTTCGACTCCACTTCAAATACCGTTGATGTATACGGCGACATCATTCAAGGTCTGCATTATTATGAGCCGTTTTATGTATACGGCAACGGTGACGAGGGCTGGCTGAACAACGCCGCCGACAACGCGATCAGCTATGAAAACGAGATGGAGCAAACCTCGTATTATCCTTTCTCGAATGAAATTTATTATCTGCATTTGCCCGGCACGGCGAAGAACACAAACAGAGAGTTCCGGATATGCTATGACGGCCGCCCCGAGTACATCTCGTTCGGCGGGACCTTTCCGGGCTACGACGTATGGACCGACGCGGTTTTCGGCGGCGATCCCGTAACCTTTGATGTTGACGAGGACAACAGCGATCTGTACATCTTCCTTGACCTTAAAGACTTTGATTACATCACAAAGACAGGCGCCCGCTTAGCGGTTGTCCGTTTGCGCGAAGGCGAGGACTTCAGGTTTCCCCAAAAGACGGACACGCGGTATTATCAGGAGTTCAAAGATCAATTTTTTGCCGACGGCGATTGGTGTACTATCAAATGCTACGAGGAGCTGTATTATCACACCGGCGAAAGAAAAACCGACTGGGCGCTGATCCACGCGTACACCGATGAACAGGAGCCTTTGGTCATCTTCGGCGAGTTCGGCGACAGATTCTTACACAAATACATGGGCGGCGTGCCGTTTGAATTTGATTACGGCATTTACGACGTAAAGCAGAACAAGTTTATCGGCTTGGAAACCGCATATAAAAGCGGCGATTACCCGGATTTGACAAGGGTTATGGATTTACTGAACATCGGCAGACTGCGCGGCGATATTGACCTCAGCGGCACTCTCGGCATTCTTGACGCGACCGAATTGCAGCGCGTCTTGGCTGAATACAGAAGCTATCCTGACGGCGACGCTGTTTGGGGATATGATTTGATATCTTATCGGGATATCGGCACTGAAAACTGCCTTTACATCAGCGACGTCAACAAGGACGGAAAACGCGACATAAACGACGTAACGGAAATCCAGCGCATTTTAGCGGGTTTTTAAGATAGAATATAATTAAGAGCTGTCGGATAATCGGCAGCTCTTGCATTATAATTACATTTTTTGTTCTGTACCGACTGACGAGTAATTCAATCATTATCGGGTTCATAATACTCTCGCCGCCCGGCGTAGAGGGTATTATCAAAATCATCCAAATTGCCGTAATCATTCTGCGGATCGATTTCATAAAGAATTTTCAGCAGGCCTTCCTTATCCGCTGCCACATGAGGCATATTTATTTCGTCGACCTCCTCGACTCTGTCCCTGTCATATTCCCTATACGTTAAAAGAGCGATTACCAAAACAATGATCGATACCAATACGATAACAGCTCCGATCCACGCAATACCCGGAATAAAAAAACCGACAACAAATGTTGCAGGTAAACCTGCAAATATTACAAGCAAAAAAATCAGACGGAATAAGAAAAGCTTCGGCTTCGACCACGGCTCGCGGCGACCGCATTTTTTACAGGGAGAATAATCAAATAACCACGGTTTTTTTGTGTTTTCGATTTCCATTAATTTCAAAAGCGATCTCTCGGCTTCTAAGTTTGCTTTTCTTCTTGCTTCCTCTTTTTCATCTTTGTAATAATACTCCACAGATGAATTTACGCCTCTTGCGATAACGTTGACCGCGTTGCAATTTGAGCAGCGATAAGCGATATAACACGGAATCACCGTACAAGCGCGCGGTTTTTGAGTATACGGCATTTATTACGTCCCCTTTGTATCAAGGTCAAAAGCGCATCGTCAGGGAAATGCGGTTTTTGTTGGGGTCTACCGAAAGGATCTTAACGGTGACTATGTCGCCGACCTTTAAGACCTCGGACGGGTGGCGGATGAATTTATCGCATATTTGAGAGATGTGCACCAAGCCGTCCTGATGCACGCCGATATCGACGAACGCGCCGAAGTCGATAACATTGCGCACGGTGCCTTTAAGCTCCATACCTTCTTTCAGGTCTTTGATATCGAGCACGTCGCTGCGCAGCATGGGAGCCGGCATTTCGTCGCGCGGATCCCTGCCCGGCTTTGACAATTCCTTGACAATGTCGTCGAGCGTCGGCAAGCCTATACCTATCTTTTCGGCGAGGGTTTTTGTTCCGACCGCCTTAACTCTTTGCGGCAAATCGGCGAACTTTGCGGATTTTATTTCTTTATCGGAATAATCAACGAGCGATAAAAGCTCCTTCGCGCTCTTGTAGCTCTCGGGGTGGACGCCCGTGTTGTCGAGAGGATTTCGGCTTTCGGGAACTCTCAAAAAGCCCGCGCACTGCTCAAACGCTTTGGGACCCAGCTTGGGAACCTTTTTTAATTCTGCGCGAGAATTAAAAGCTCCGTTTTCCTCGCGGTAAATGACTATATTCTTGCAGACCGTCGAGTTTAGTCCCGAAACGCGCGCAAGCAGCGACGGTGAGGCGGTGTTCAGATCGGCTCCGACCGCGTTAACGCAGTCCTCAACAACGCCGTCGAGGGTCTCTCCGAGACGCTTCTGCGGCATATCGTGCTGATACTGTCCCACGCCTATCGCCTTCGGCTCTATCTTCACCAGCTCCGCGAGCGGGTCCTGCAAGCGTCTTGCGATAGACACCGCGCTGCGCAGGGTAAGGTCAAGCTCCGGAAGCTCGGAAGCAGCAAGCTTTGAGGCGGAGTAAACGGACGCTCCCGCCTCGTTTACGACCATATAATACACCTTGCGGTCAAGCTCCTTCAGCAGGTCGGCGGTGAACATCTCGGTCTCCTTGCTCGCCGTGCCGTTGCCTATGGAAATGATATCAACGCCGTATTTTTTTATTAGTCGCAGTACGGTCTGCTTTGACTCGGCTATTTTGCGCTCGGAATGGGTGGGATATATAACGGCGGTGTCGAGCACCTTTCCGGTGTCGTCAACCACCGCGACCTTGCAGCCCGTGCGGTATCCGGGGTCAAGCCCCATTACGGTTTTGCCCTTGACGGGCGGCTGCATGAGAAGCTGCTTAAGGTTTGTGGCGAAAACCTTCATCGCGTTTTCGGCGGCTGTCTCTGTCAGCTCGCTGCGGAGCTCACGCTCTATCGACGGGAAAATAAGGCGGGTATAAGCGTCCTGTCCCGCAGCTCGGAGAATGTCGCTGCACAGAGGATTCGTTCCCCTGTCTAAGACCCTGTTGATCACGTTCAGGGGTCCTTCGCTGTCGAGCGAAACACCGACCTTTAAGAAGCCCTCCTTCTCTCCCCTGTTCACGGCAAGCACGCGGTGCCCCGCCATTTTCTTGACAGGCTCGTTGAAATCGTAATACATCGTGTATACGCTGTCCTTGTCGGCGTCGGCTGCGGTCGAAACGAGCACGCCGTTCGCCTGAGCGATCAGACGCAGACGCTTGCGTATCTCTGCGCTGTCGGAAACCTGCTCGGCTATGATATCCATAGCGCCTTGGATAGCGTCCTCGGCAGTGGGAACGCCCTTTTCTTCATCGACAAAATCCGACGCCGCCTTTTGGGGTGAAAAGCCCTTTTCCTGCTTAATTATCATCAGGGCAAGCGGTTCGAGACCGCGCTCCTTTGCGATGCTCGCACGCGTTTTGCGCTTGGGGCGGAACGGGCGGTAGATGTCCTCTAACTCGCTGAGCGTCGTAGCCTTGTCAAGAGCCGCTCCGACGTCGTCGGTGAGCTTTTCCTGCGCCTCGATAAGCGAACGGATCTCCTCACGGCGCTTGTCCAAATTGCGCAGATACTCCAATTTTTCGCTGAACTCTCTTATAAGCTGGTCGTCCATTGAGCCGTGCATTTCCTTGCGATAACGCGCGATAAACGGAATGGTGTTGCCGTCGTCAAGCAACGCGATTATATTCGCCGCGTACTCCTCTTTTATGTCAAAAATTTCCGCGAGTGTTTTTGAATAATCCATATTTACCTTCTTAATTTAAAAATATCAATTTTGAGTCTCGCCGCTTCCGAGCAGCCCCAAATTCTGCTTCCACTTCAAAATGCGCTTTACGGAAGCGTTTATCTGCTCTTCGGGGATCTCGCCGCTTTTAACGGCATTCAACACAGCGGGATACTGGGTTGAAACATCGGAGCAGCACAGCAGATCATTTCCGCACTTTACGGCGGCTACGGCTGCGGCGTCGGAGCCCGAGTAGCGGGTTATCGCCTGCATAGCCAAATCGTCGGTCACTATCACTCCGTCAAAGCCGAGCTCGCTGCGGATAATTTCGTGAACCTTTGCGGAAAGGGACGCGGGATAATCGGCGTCCATACTCGTGACTATGTTGTGCGCCACCATAATACAGTCGGCTCCCGATTCGATTCCCGATTTGAAGGGCAGGAAGTCGGTGTTCTGAAATTCCTCGTAGGGCTTTTCGTCATATGACAGATCCTCGTGGGTATCGGTGTTGTCGCCGTAGCCCGGGAAATGCTTTAGAACCGTGCCGAGCTTCTTTTCCCTGCAAATCCTGACTGTGTTTGTGACGTAGGTGCATACCTCGTTCACGTCTCCGCTGAACGAACGGTCAAAAATAAAGCTCTCGGTGTTAGAGGTGATGTCGCAGACGGGCGCGTTGTTAACGTTTATGCCGAGCGAAAGCAAAAAATCTGCCTTTTCAGCCTCGGTCTTTTCAACAGCGTCCCAGCCGCCTTCCTGATAGACCTCTTTCGGGGAAGCGAAAGGCTCGCTTCTCAGCTTCGGGTTATCGCTCGCGCGTACCACGGTGCCGCCTTCTTCGTCAACGCCGATAAGCATACCGATTTTTGAAGCGTTTTGATACGCGGCGATCTCCTGACGCACTTCGTCGGCGGTCTTGTCGGCAAAATGATTTCCGAAGAGCACAACTCCGCCGATAAAATTGTTCTTTATAAGATTGGAAGCGGTTTCATCAGGGTAGCACATATAGAACATCTGCCCCACCTTTTCCTCAAGCGACATATCGTTAAGGAGCGTTTCAACCGGATCATCCGGGGCATTTGTCGTTTCCTGAACGGCTGACGACTCCGCAGTCGAACCGCTGACCGCCTCAGATGAAGAAGACGGCGTTTCACTCTTGCACGCTCCGAAAACAAAAGCGAGCATTGCCGCCGCCAATAACAGTGAAACAGCTTGTTTTGTTTTTTTCATTTTGATCCCTACTTTATTACATGATTAATTATTGTACTATTTTATTCCGATTTTGTAAAGAGCTTGAGGTCTATCGGGAAAAAATAAATCACCGCAGACTTGTGCGGTGACGGTTGCTTTATTTGAGTTTGTAAACGCGAAACAAAGTGTCCGGCGGAGCTTAAGCGGGTTTTTTGGCGCCTTCTTCAAAAATGCGTCCGAGTATCTCCTCGCGGGTAGAATGAAGCACAATGGTGAATTCCTCGCAAACCATTTTTTCGGCTTCCTTCAAAAAGCGCTCGTCAGAGATATGCAGCCTTTTGCCGTCCGCGATTTGCTGCAGCTCGTGAAAATGGATAAGGCGGATCATTCTGACAAGCTCCACGCGGTCGCCGCTTGAAATAACGCCGCGAAAGGTCTCGGTGCGCTCGGGCTTGTTGTCGTTCCATTCGCCGATTTGGGGAAGGTTAAGCAAAATTCCGTTCGCCTCATCCTCAGAAAGAATATTGCGGATCTTGCCGACAAGCTGTTCGTTTGAGGTTGGCACATACAGCGTTGACGAGTTTATGCCCAAGGGCTTGAGCACATAATATTCATACTTGATTTTACCGATTCGCCTTTCGGTAACACCCTGAACGGTACAAACTCCGTTGGTACCATAGAGCACTATCTGACCGTCGCGAAACATTTTTACACCCCTTTTCTTTTTGAAACCGTTTTTACACTACTTGATCATTACATAAAAAGATTAACCAATACTTTTTTCGCCGATGTGACGTGATATTTATGAAAGCTTGCCTTTATCACTTTTGGTGCGCGGCTGACGGGCAGCCGACGGCGGATTTATCAAAAAACCGCGATGCTATGCGGTTTTTACGATATTATTATAACATTTCTCGCGGAAAAATGACATAGGCAAAATAACTAAAATTGACCCCCGGCAAACGCGAAAAAACTGTCGCAAGCCGCGAACAATGAAATTCTGCGTAAAAAGGGAAACAGCCGAGGATAACCTCGACTGCTTCAGGGGGTAAATTGGGTTATAGAAGGAATAAGCAAAAATTAAAGGGTGTAAAAGAAAAAACTGCGATATGTCAAAACTCCTAAATTACCTAAAGTGAAAACCATATCTTCAAAACCCATAGATATTGTATATATAATACATCATTATTCAAATTAATTCAATTGCAAATGCAACGGAATTTTATGAGCAATGTAAAATTCCATGATCGATTTTTAGTAATAATGCATAAATTTTACATATATACGCCGAATAATACAAAGTGAAAAAAACAATATGTTAAATTGTTTAAAACGGACGGAGCATAGGGCCGGCTCAAGCTCTGTTTTCGAGTTTAAGTCAGCCCTGTATGATTCTTTATTCTGTAGCAACAGGCTCCTTGCCCTTGCTTACTATTAAAGTGATGTTGGTGCCGTATTCAACGGTTTCGCCCTTGCTCTTATCCTTGTAGCCCACAACGATGCCCTCGGCGTATTTGTCGTTGTAGACATATTCCGCAGTGCCGAGCAAACCCTGAGCCGCAATTATCTCCGAAGCTTTCTCAAGCGTCTGTCCTTCGATTTCGGGAAGCTCGCGCATCTGCTTGCCCTTGCTCACAGTAAGGCTGATCAACACGCCGCCTTCTGTATCGGTAGCTGTCACCCTCGCTCCGGCGGGCGGGTTTTGCATCATTACATGACCCTCTTCATACTCCTCGCTGTATTCGTCGGCATAGTTTCTTAATAATTTGATTGAAGGGTCATTCTCGGCGGCTTTGACCGCTTCCTCGTAGGTCAAGCCCATATAATTCGGAACCGTCGCGCCCGTCCACTCGGTGCTTTCGGTCGTATCCTGAGTAGGCGCGACATTACTGCCGAACATTGACGCGAACGGATTCTGCATAAGCCAGAACGCTCCCACAATTCCCAAAACAAGAACCGTTATCGCCGCGGCAATAATTGAAACAGACGCCGGAGACATTCCGCTTTTTGTTTTATTCTTGCCCGACGCGTTTGAAAGATTCATGCTTGCCGTGCGGGAAATTTCGTCCTGAATGGCTTTCGCGGTGTGAGCCACGGAAAGCTGCGAGCGAAGGTCGTCAAAATTAGTGATACGGTTCTCGCGCTCAACCTGCAGGCCGTTGGCAAGAGCCGACACAACATGAGGCGGAAGCCTCTTGACCGTGTTAGTGCTCATAAGCAGGCGGCTGTCCTTCAAGCGCTCGGGCGCGCTCTTAGGCTGACGGCCTGTCAGCGCGTAAAACAGCGTTGCGCAGATGCCGTAGATATCGGTGATATCGTCGAGCGGGAAATTGTCCTCGTACTGCTCGGGGGCAGCCGCTCCGGAAAAGAGCTGAGATTTAAGCGGCGTGCCGCGCTTGCGCTCGTTCTCGGTGGCAAAACCCGAAATCTTGATTTTTCCCTGAGATGTGATGTACATATTTTTGGGAGAAATCGCGTAATGACCCACTCCGCGCTTATGAAGAGCCTCAAGAGCGGAAATCACGGGCATAAACAACGGACGAGCGATATCCCACTCAAGGCTGCCGCCGCTGCGCTCAACGTATTCCTCAAACGGAATCAGGTCTTCGTCTTCCTCGATGACATAGGCGGTGTTGTTCTCTTCAAAAATATTATGCACATTCAGAAGCGCGGAAAGATCGCGCAGCTCGGACAAAATGCGATAATAGCTTATGAATTCGTCCTTGATTTTTTTAAACGCAAGACGGTTTTCATAATTGATTTTTAATTCGGTTTCGTCCTCGGCACGGGTGAACAGACCCATCGGCAAAAACTCACATACGATAATAACATCGCCTGTCTGCTTGTCATAGCCGATGTAACGGGTGCTTTCGCCGTTTGCGTCTATTCCCGCGCCGACAATGTAGCGGTTCGCAAGTACCGTGCCGTAGGGCAAAAACGGCGCCTGCTGCTTTTCGGTATTGTCAAATCCGCAGGACGGGCAAATTTTATTGTTGCCTATCTGCTGCATACAACCCATACATAATGGCATATCAGGTCACTCCAAATTCGTTCTCGTTAAAACAAACCTTCCAACATAATCTGAGTCAGTCGCTGCGCTGCGCCGTGTAACCGGAGCAGCATAACGTTTGTTAAGAGTTTTTTCATAAACACACAAAAAATATTGCTGAAAAGAATTATATCATATGTAACACATTCATTTCAAGATTATTGTCTGTTTTTTTTAATTACAGTTTTGTTATATGATAAAACGTCCTGTTTTACGCCGCGACAGTTTCACCTATTCCGTATTCGTTGCCGAACTCGGCAAGGTACCTCTGGAGCGCGGTCGCATCGTCAACGGACAATCCGTTTCCGTCAACATCGGCGCGCAAAATCATTTCCTCTCTGTCGGGAACCTCTACCTGCTCGGCAAGCACACGCTGAACATAGGTAGCGTCGTTCACGTCGACCTTGCCGTTTCCGTCCGCATCGCCGCGGATGTACTCGCGCTCAAAAAGTCGGTAGTATTCCGTGAGCCAATCGTTGCGCTGCACGCACCAGCTCTTAAAAAACTCAAAATTCTGCTCATAGGTGCCAAGGGGCCTCATCTGAATGTTTATCCACCACCTGGATACTCTCCAGCCCGCCTCATTGAAGTTGCGCGCGAAAACGTCGGAGTACTGCGCAAGTGCGCTGTCAAGCACGCCGCCGTCGGCGCCGATATTGCTGAAATAGCCGTGATGCTCGCGGTAAACCGACTTAACCTCTTCGGTGAACCAGTCGTAAACGCAGAGATAGCGGAAAATGTTTTTCTTTTTGCAGAAAATACCCTCGGGATTATGCGTGCCCTCGCCGCGAGAGGAATACTCCGGGTTGCCGTTGCCGCTGCTGAGGTCGTAATCCCACGGCGGTCCCGCGTAGAGCTTGCCGTCCTTGTAGTAGAAGAAAACAGAGGTAACGTCAAAATCGAAGGTTTTAAAAAATTCGTTGAGCAGGTAGAACTTCGCGAAGGAAGGCACATCTATCTTTTCCGCGATTTGCTCCTGCGTGCCTTTTCTTATCGTGGTCACGATATCCTGCATGGTTTCGGTCATATAAGCTAACTGTTCCTCGTTGGGCTCCTCCGGCTCGCTGCACATAAATCTTAAGCCGTCAACAGTCAAGTAGGTTTTGTCATCCTCAACACGCTTCGACTCGTACTCAAGCAAAAAGTCCTTTTTGCCGTCGTTGCTTTCAATGTCGATATCAACTCTGTCCTTGCCCTCCTGAACAGGCTCAAACAGCATATAGCAGCCGCGGAAGGAGCCATCCATCCACATTTCGACGATTTTAAAATCGGAGGTATATTCGAGACCGAGCTCTCTGCCCAGCGAAAACGCGAGATAATTACGGAGCAGGGTGGGGTCAAAAACGTTGGCTACAAGCGCCCATTTTTTGCCCTTGCCCATTCCGAGGACGTCCTGCTTCTTGGAAAACTTAAAATTGAAGCCTTTCTTGGTGATCCAGCTCAGCGCGGTCGTGTTGCCTCTTACCTTAATGGTACAGTCGTCTTCAAGAACGGTTCCGTCAGTATCGGTTATTGAAATTGAGGCGTTCTGATATCCGTCTTCCTTTTGAAGCTCGTTGCCGTTTCCGTTTTCGGTCGTTATACGGATCTGCGGAACCGTCATCTCCCAATCGCTGCTCGCGGCAGGAGCCTCATCAGCAGCAAATGCCGCGAAGCCCGACGAGCACACACACGAAGCAATGACGGCTAAGCAGGTAAAAGCCGCTAAAATACCTCTGAAATATGATTTTTTTCGCATTAATTTCTCACTCCAAAATTATATTAATTAGTTTACATTTCCGTATTGATTATTATGACTGCCTGACCGCTGTGAACGGTGATTTCGGCGGAGCCTGATGTAAAAATATTTGAAAGCCCCATCGCCATGCCGTGCAAAAGCTTTCCGTTTTTAAGCGGATATTTCGCGCCCGAATAGCTTATTACAGCTTCCTTGCAGCCGAACGCGAACACCGAGAAGGTTTTGCCCGCCATATTCTCAAAGCGGTATTCGCCCTTTTGGAGCAAACGGATCGTTTCATTCTCCGAAAGAATGACCCCCTCGGCGCCGTTATCCGCAATATATTCAAGTAGGCTCAAATTCGCTAAGGTGTGGTCGAGCCGTCCTCCCGTTGCGGCAAGCAGGGCGAAACGGCGAAAGCCACGCTCAATGCCCTCCTGAACAGCGTGAAAGGTGTCGGAGTAATCCTTTTCCGGACAAAGCCCGATCACCTCATATTCACCGGGAATCGTTCCTCTATAAGAATCAAAATCCCCAACTAACAGACCAGGCGTGACACCCGCTTTCACGGCGGTTTCGTAACCCCTGTCGGCACAAATAACATAGTCGCCCGGAAGAACGTTTTTCCGCACAAAGACCGGGTCTGCTCCGGGCGCTCCGGAGATTATCACACATCTGCGGTTTTCATTTATTTTAATTGCCAATGCTTTATATCCTTTACTTCGTTGTACATTGCCACATAGCTGTCGTGGCGCGATTTGCTGATCTCGCCGTCTCTGAGCGCCTGCAAAACACGGCAGCCGTTTTCGCAAAGGTGAGCGCATGAGTTGAATCTGCACTGACCCAAATAAGGCTCAAACTCAGGGAAGCAGTATTGCAGCCTCTCCTTGTCGATCAATTCGTACCGCTGCAAATCAACGGTTGAAAAACCGGGCGTATCGGCTACAAAGCAGCCCTCTAACTCGAAAAGCTCAACCACACGGGTCGTGTGTCTGCCGCGCCCTAACTTTTCGCTGATTTGTCCCGTCCTCAGGCTGAGCATAGGGAAAAGCGCGTTGAGCAGAGTCGATTTTCCGACTCCGCTGTTTCCGATAAACGCCGTGACCTTGCCTCTCAAAAAATCGAGCAGCCGCTCTCTTTCGGCGCTGTCGTCCGGTGCGCACTGAAAGACCCTAATGCCCGCCTTGCGGTAGATCTCAGCGACCTCGTCGCCGTTTTTTATATCATTTTTGGACACCGCTATCACGGGCTCCATATGATTATCGACCGCGGCGGCTGTCATTTTATCTATGACCATGTAGTTGGGGCGTGGATCAACCGTAGAGCAAACAATGACGAGCGCGTCTATATTGACAAGCGCAGGTCGCTTTAGTTTGTTTTTTCGGGGCAAAATCGACTCTATTGCGCAGAAACCGCCGTTTTCGGGAATTGAAATTACAACTCTGTCGCCTACAACGGGAGAGCTTCCCTTTTTGCGGAAGCTCCCCCTTGCCTTGCATTCGTATTCGTCCTCACCGCAGCGGACATAGTAAAATCCGCCTACGGACTTCATCAGCAACCCTGTTTTTTGTTCCATATCAATAGCCTAAATCAGGGTCGTAGTAGTCTGTGTTGTCCTCAACGGGCTCCGTAGGATCTGTCGGGATAATATAGTCGGTAGTCGTCTCCTCGCTCGGCATAGGCTCTGTCGGAGCCGTAGTGGGCGGGATATACTCATGCGTTACGGTGCTGACGGAACCCGTGTTGAAATCGATCGTATATTCGCGGTAAACCTGACCGTCAAGCTGGACAACGACGTTTTTGGTACCTGTACCGTCAAATTCAAGAGTTGCGGTCGCGCCGTAAGCCGGATAAACCGTCTTGGACTTCTCCCCGTCGATAACTCCGTCAACAGTAACGGTCATTTCAACCTTTTCAACGTTTGTGGGCAAATCAACGTTGATCGTCACCTTGCTCTTGTCGCCCACGCCCGAGCTGACGATAAGCGTCACCACGGTGCCGGACTCGACCTTGCCGTGAGGCAGCGGAGAAGAGCCGATAACAATGTCGCGCTTTGCCGTGCTTTCGTCGTCGTAAGCGGTTTCAATGGTTATATTAAGCTCCTGAAGAGCTGCCTGCGCTTCTTCAAGCGTCAAGCCGATAACCGCCGGGATCTCGACGGTTCCGGGGCGCGCTCCGTTTGAAACGTAAACATAGACGGTGGAGCCTATAGTCGCCTTGGAACCCGCCGACGGAAATGTTCCCATAACATAATCCTTGGCTACCTTGTCGCTTTCGACAAGCACTATCTCGGGAATGAGGTTGATATCCTTTATAGCACTTACCGCTTCATCCTGCTTCTGATTTGATGTGAAGAAAGGCACTGATATTTCGTCCTCGTTGCTGTTAACGGTAAGCACTATCGTAGAACCGGTTTTGACCTTCATAGAACCCGCCTCGGGCTCCTGGGCAAGAACGACACCAAGCGACTGTGTCTCGTCATAACGGCTTTTCAACTCAAACTGGAAGTTGTCGGGATTGTGTTCCTTCGCTTCAATAAACGACTTGCCTACATACTGAGGCACGTCTACATCCTTGTTCTGACCCGAGGTGATTCCTCTGACCAGCGCCAAAACAAAGAAAATCAGACATACGGCTACAGCGGCTATAAGAATTCCCTTTATAGCGTAGAACGCGCCGCTGTGCTCTTTATATTCCTCTTCGTCAATCTCTTTTTCCCTTTTTTGCCTTTCCGGCTTTTTCGCTACAGCTTGCTGACGTTTGACCGGTTTTTCTGTCTTGTTCTTTTTCATCTGCTCCACGTGCTTGGTGGGCTGATCGTCAACAAAGGACGTGCCGTAATCAAAAACAATGGAAGGATTCAGGCGGAAGCGCTCAAAATCGCTGAGCATCTCCGCTGCGGAGGTGTAGCGTCTTTCGGGCTCCTTTTCCATGGCGCGCATCGTGATCTGCTCAAGACCGACGGGAATGGATGGATTGACCTCGCGCGGTCGCTTCGGCGTTGACTGAAGCTGCATAAGCGCGACGGTCACGGCGCTGTCGCCCTCAAACGGCAATCTGCCCGTGAGCATTTCATACAGCATCACGCCAACCGAGTAAATATCGGTTTTGCCGTCGGTCACGTCGCCTCTCGCCTGCTCGGGCGCGATATAGTGGACCGATCCGATAGCCTGGTCTGTCATGGTGCGTGTAGCCTTGTCCGAAAAACGCGCTATGCCGAAGTCGGTCACTTTGATCGTGCCGTCCTGAAGCAGCATTATATTCTGCGGCTTGATATCCCTGTGAACAATGCCGCTCTCGTGCGCGTGCTGCAGGGCGCGGAGCACCTGAGTCGTGAGGTGGAGAACATCCTTCCACTCGATCACGCCCTGACGGTCAATGTACTCCTTGAGAGTAATGCCGTCGATATATTCCATGACGATATATTGTATCATGTCGCCAAAGCTCACATCGTACACCTTTACGATGTTGGGGTGTGAGAGCATGGCGATCGCCTTTGACTCGTTTTTAAATCGGCGGATAAACTCCTCGTTGTTGAGGTATTCATCCTTTAATATTTTAATGGCAACCTCACGGTCATCCAGCGTGTCGGTGCAGCGGTAAACGTTCGCCATTCCGCCTACGCCGATTAGCTCGTGGATTTCATAACGACCGTCAAGCCGCTTGCCCAGATATTTATCCATATGAGCCACTCCTTTTTACTATGTGGGAATTGATTGATTTACCTTGCGCGGTTAGCGCACGGAGGTCAGTAAATTACCGTGGCGGTAATGTTGTCGGTGCCGCCGCCCGCCTTGGCGCAGTCGATAAGTTTGTTAATAAGACTGTCGCCGCGGTTCTCATGGCATATTTTTACCATATCTCCGGTCGTAATGTGGTTGGACAAACCGTCGCTGCAAATAAGCAGCACGTCGCCGTAGATAAAATTAGCCTCGATATAATCAAGCCGCACGGTGGTTTTTATGCCGAGCGCACGGGTGATGAAATTCTTGTTCGGGTGGTGCTGCGCCTCATCATATGTAAGCTCTCCCCTGCGAACCATCTCCTGAACAACGGAATGATCCTCTGTGAGCTGCTTGATTTTTCCTCCGCGAATAGCATAGGTGCGGCTGTCGCCGACGTGCACAACATGGACCGTGGTGTCCTTTACAAACACAAATTCGCACGTTGTGCCCATGCCCGCAAGCTCAGGGTCGCGCAGCGCCAAATCAAATATTTTGGAATTGGCGTTCACCACTATCTCCGCCATTAGCTCACCTATCTGCTCCTTTGTCATGTCGCTTTTGTATAAATCGGTTATTTTTTTGCTGATATAATCAACAGCAGTTGCGCTGGCTATATTGCCGCCGTTAGCGCCGCCCATTCCGTCGCACACAACCGCCCATACGCAGCACGGAGAAATAATGCCGAAGCGGAAGTCGTCCTGATTCTGTTTACGCACCAACCCCACATCACTCTTGCTGAAAACTTCCAATTCATTTTCCTCCTTCTCTAACATATTTTCTTTTCAACTGACCGCAGGAAGCGTCGATATCGCTGCCCAGCGTCCGTCTGACTGTTGCCGTTACCCCATAACCGGCAAGTATATCGGCAAAAGACTTTTGTCTTTGTATATTGCTCTTTTTATAACCCGTTCCCTCAACCGGATTGACGGGAATCAAATTTACGTGGCAGTTCATGCCCTTCAGCTTTTTGCCCAGCTCACGGGCACAGCCGTCGCTGTCGTTCACTCCGCTTATAAGCGCGTACTCAAACGTCACCCTTCTGCCTGTCAGCTTAAAGTAATCGCGGCAGGCACGCAAAAGCTCTTCCATAGGATACGCTTTTGCCACAGGCATGGTGCGGACGCGGATCTCATCGTTCGGAGCATGAAGTGAAACCGCAAGGTTTATTTGCAGCTTTAGCTTAGCAAGCTCGTAAATTTTCGGAACGATGCCGCAGGTGGATACAGTTATCCTTCGCGCGCCGATGTGCAGACCCTTTTCATCGCCCGCAAGCTCAATGAACCTGAGAACATTGTCGAGGTTGTCGAGAGGCTCGCCCATTCCCATAAGCACCACGTTTGAAACGCGGATATCCATATCCCGCTGAGCGGATTCGATCTGCGCAAGCATTTCCGACGCCGTCAAACTTCGCGAAAAGCCGCTTTTGCCCGTAGCGCAGAACGTGCAGCCCATTTTGCAGCCCGCCTGAGTTGAGATACATTCCGTCCAGCCGTGGCGGTAACTCATAAGAACAGACTCCACACATTCGCCGTCTTCAAACGAAAAAAGATACTTCACTGTTTTATCATACCTTGAAACCAGTTTTTTTTCAATAATTGCAACAGAAATGTAACAACTTGTTTTTAAAAAATCTTTCAATTGTGACGGAAGATTGGTCATTTCGTCAAAAGACGATACTCCCCTGCCCAGCCACTCGTGCACCTGAGAGGCGCGGAAGGAAGGATAATCGTTTTGGGTCAGGAACACCCGCAATTCGGGCAGAGTCATAGATTTTATATCAAGCATTGTCGCGATGTTTACCTCCCGTGCGCCGCTATGATTTTGTAAGCGCGGCAAAATAGAACCCGTCGGTGCCCGCTGTGTGGGGCATTAATGTCAGCTCGTAATCGTTTTCTTCGATCGCGTGTGAAACGCCTTCGGGCAAAGAAAGAGTTTTTCCGTGAAAATCCGGGTGCTCCGCCAAAAAACGCCGCACATTTTCGCCGTTTTCCGCAGGATTAAGCGTGCAGGTAGAGTAAACAAGCGTTCCTCCGCAGGCTAAGCTTTGCGCGCTGCGGCAGAATATCTTATATTGAAGCTCCGGCAAGCCTTCGGGGATCAAATCCTTTTTGGCGCGTATCTCCGGCTTTCTTGAAAGTATCCCCAAGCCGCTGCACGGCACGTCGCAGAGTATTTTGTCCGCAGTGGGCAGGGGCATTCCCTGTGCTCCGTCGCGCACTGACGTTACGATTATGTCTATCCCCAGCCGCTTTGCTCCGTCGTTTATCAGCTTCAGCTTATGGTCGTACAAATCGCAGGCATATATCTTTCCCCTGTTGCGCATATACTGCGCCGCAGTGAACGCCTTTCCTCCGGGAGCGGAGCAGACGTCGTGCATGATATCCCTCGGCTTTGGCGACAACACTTCAACACAGAGCTGCGAGGAAAGGTCCTGAACATGAAACAGCCCCTTTTTATAAGCCGAAAGCTTTTCAACCGCTCCCGTATTAGATAAACTGAGCGCGTTTTCAAGCGCAGGCACGGTTTCGCAGACGACTCCCTCGCTTTCAAGCTCCGATTTCAGAGTATCCCTGTCGGTTTTCAGCGTGTTTACGCGGATATAGATTTTCGGTCTGCCGCTGAGTGACTCAAAAAGCCGCACGGCGTTTGATTCTCCGTAGGAGTCGAGCCAAAGCGTTACAAGCTCCTGCGGAACGGAATACTTCACGCTGTAATACGCGGTTTTGTTTTTTTCGTCGGGCAGGGTGTACGGAACCTCAGCTCGGGTTATTCCTCTGAGAATGCCGTTGATAAAGCCCGAGGATTTTTGCAGCCTGAGCTTTTTGGCAAGCTTGACGCTCTCGTTCACCGCAGCACTGTCGGGAACCTTGTCCATAAACAAAAGCTGGTAAACGCCCATTCGGAGTATTATTTTTGTTTTTGGTTCTATTTTCCTCAATGGAATTTTAGAGTATTGCCTGATTATATAGTCGAGGGTGATCTGACGTTCGAGCACGCCGTAAACAAGCGCCGAAGCAAACGCGCTGTCAACACCGCTCAGGCGGTTCTCGCGGATCGCGTGATTCAGCGCGATATTCGAGTAAGCGCCATCTTGTTCAATTTTAAGCAGCACGCTAAATGCCACGGCTCTTGCATTTGGCATATTGTACCTCCAATCAAAATTACCTCACCGATTCAGCTGCTAATTTCTTCTTCTTCCTGCGATAAACAGAAGCCTGAGAAGCTGCATAATCGCTGTCAGGGCTGCGGCAACGTAGGTCATTGCAGCGGCAGAAAGCACACTTTTCGCGCCCTTGTATTCTTCTTCAGGGAGCAAATTTGTCTCTCTGAAGCATTTCAGAGCGCGTCGCGAAGCGTTGAACTCCACGGGAAGCGTCACTACGGTGAACAGCACCGACAGTGAAAACAGGATTATTCCGCCGTAAAGAATGTATGTGAAAATCTGATTTGTTGTGCGGTAGGCAAACAGAAAGCCTATTGCAATAAGTATCCAGCTCAGTCCCGAGCCAAGCTTTGCTGCGGGAAGGATCGCACCGCGGAGCTTGTTGGGAACGTAGTTTTGCGCCGTCTGCACCGCGTGACCCGCCTCGTGCGCCGCAACGCCCACAGCCGCCACGGTGGTCGCTCCGTAAACGGACTCGGAGAGCCTGATAACATTGGTTCTCGGGTCGTAGTGGTCGGTCAGATTGCCCGCGACGCGTTCGATCCTAACGCCCGTCACGTTATTCTGCCGCAAAACATACTCCGCAGCCTGAGCGCCCGTCATTTGGCGCGAATTCGGGATTTTTGAGTATTTTGAAAACGCGGATTTTACCCTGATCTGACAAATCAGGGTGATTATAACGCATGGAAGCATAAAATAAATATAAGTATAGTCAAAATAGAACATATTTTTCTCCAAAAGAATTAATTTGATGAGAGCAATTCGCCTGTTTTCAGCTTGTGTCCTGCCGCAAAAGCCTCGGCGGTCATTTTCTTTTTGCCCTCGGGCTGCAGCTCCAAAAGCTCGATCGCGCCCTCGCCGCAGGCTATGACAAGCGGCTTAACGCTTAAAATCTCGCCCGCTCTGCCGCTTCCTTCGGCAAGCTTGGCTCGGTGTATCTTGACCCGCTTGCCGCAAATAGTCGCAGTCGCGACAGGCCATGAATAAAGACCCCTGATTTGATTGTGGATTTGAAGCGCAGAACGGGAGAAATCGACCGGACAAAGGCTTTTGTCGATTTTTGAGGTGTGCGTCGCAAGGCTTTCGTCCTGCTTTTTCGGAGTGACCGTGCCGTTTTCAAGCGCCGCGAGAGTTTCAAGAATAAGCTCTCCGCCCAACGCGGAAAGTCGGTCAAAAAGCTCCGCCGAGGTCTCGTTCTCACCTATCGGCGTCTCCTTCACGAGCAAAATGTCGCCCGTATCAAGCCCGGCGTCCATAAGCATCGTCGTGACCCCCGTAACGCTGTCGCCGTTCAGCACCGCCTGCTGTATCGGCGCGGCTCCGCGGTACTTCGGGAGAAGCGAGCCGTGAATGTTGACACAGCCGTATCTTGGAACGTCAAGCACCGCCTGAGGTAAAATCTGCCCGTAAGCCGCCACAACGACCACGTCGGGAGCAAAGCTTTTGAGCAGCTCAAGAGCCTCGGGAGTTTTCATCGAGGCGGGCTGGCAAACAGGGATCCCTATCTCCTGTGCGCAAACCTTTACATCAGGTGGGGTGAGAATCTGCTTTCTTCCGACGGGCTTGTCGGGCTGAGTGAACACCGCCGCCACCTCATGCTTTTCGGCGAGCGCCCTCAGCGCGGGCACAGCGAAATCCGGCGTGCCCATATATACTATTTTCATATGATCCTCCGTTTATGAGCGAGTCAGACTGATTATCAGTATCACATCTTTTCAATTTCCTTGCGGGTGAGCATTCTCTCGGCGACCTGCTTGAAAACGACTCCGTTGAGATGATCGATCTCGTGACAAAGCGCACGGGCAAGCAGTTCCTTGCCTTCAACGATTATCTCCTCGCCGAAGCGGTCCTGAGCCTTCACCTTGACATAGTCGGGCCGCTTTACAATGCCCCACTGCCCCGGGAATGAAAGACAGCCCTCGTTGCCCTCCTGCTCTCCGCTGAACGCGATTATTTTCGGATTGACAAGCTCGATAATGTCGTTTTGTTCCTTGCTGATGTCTATGACCGCCACGCGGCGAAGCATTCCCACCTGCGGTGCGGCAAGTCCCACGCCGTTAGCGTGGTGCATGGTCTCCGCCATATCGTCGAGCAAAACATGAAGCTTGCGGTCAAATTTTTCAACGGGACGGCACTTCTTTTTTAGGATCGGATCTCCGTCCTTCACAATATTTCTCAGCGCCATATAATCCAAACCACCTTCCATATATTATTAACACACCGGCGCGTTCATATCCGCGTATGCGGTAATTTTCGCATACTCGCGGTTCCCCGAGAAGCTTATCAGAACAGATGAAAGCAAGCGGCGAAACTGCCGTGTGTTTCTGCATTTTATAATTAACTTGTAACGGTATTTGTTGCTGACCTTGATCACAGTCGCGGGAGAGGGTCCGAGAACCCTTATAGGGAGCTTTGCGTAATCCCTGCGCGCAAGCTCTGAAAACTCGCGCAAAAACTCATTTGCCGCTTGGACCGTCAGCAGCCTGTCTTCGCCCGCGAAGCCGACAAGACAAATATCGGCGAACGGCGGGTAAAGCATTGCTTTTCTCATGTTGATCTCTGTGTTGAAAAAAGCGTCGTAATCCTGCGCGGCTGCCATGGCAATTATCAAATTGTCCGGGGTATGAGTCTGTATAACCGCGATCCCCTTGCTCTCTCCCCTTCCGCTTCTTCCCACCACCTGAGTGAGCAGCGAAAAGGAACGCTCATAGCTGCGGTAGTCGTCGGCGTAAAGCATTTGGTCGGTGTTAAGCACGCCGACAAGCGTCACATTCGGGAAGTTAAGCCCCTTCGCGACCATCTGAGTGCCTACGAGAATATCGTAGTCTCCGCGCGCGAATGCGGATATCATCTTTTCGTAGCGCGATTTTGATGAAACCGCGTCGGTGTCCATTCGCAGAACTCTCGCATTGGGGAAAATCGCGGAAATATCAAGCTCCGCCTTCTGCGTGCCCGCGCCTCCCGGCCGCAGCGATTTGCCGTGACACGCGGGACACTCGTTTCTGTACGGGATCGAATATCCGCAGTAGTGACACATAAGGCGGTTGTTGCGGCTGTGAAATGTGAGCGAAATCGAGCAATTCGGACAGGTGACTGCTTCGCCGCAGTGCGTACAGGTGACAAAGGTGTTGTGCCCGCGCCGATTGAGCAAAAGTATCGACTGCCTGCCGTGCTCTAAATTATATTCAATGTTTTGAAGCAGCACATCGGAAAAGCCCGACGCGTTGCCGTTTTGTATCTCGGCGTTCATATCAGCCGTGATGACCTCGGGCAACTCCGCCTCGCCGAAGCGCTTGCTGAGCACATTCAGCGAATATCTGCCCGTTTTCGCGAAATAATATGTCTCCACGCTCGGAGTTGCGGAGCTGAGCACCAAAAGCGCGTTGTTCTGCGCCACGCGGTACATAGCTATCTCGCGGGCATGGTAACGCGGATTGCTCTCGGACTTGTAGCTGTATTCCTGCTCCTCGTCCATAATGATTAGACCGATATTTTCAAAGGGAGCGAATACCGCACTGCGCGTACCTATAACTATCTGAGCCAAGCCCTGCCTGACGCGCTTGTATTCGTCAAGACGTTCGCCGAGCGATAAAGCGCTGTGGAAAACCGCGATTTTGTCGCCGAAGCGACCCGCGAACTGAGCCACAAACTGCGGCGTAAGCGATATTTCGGGCACCATAACAATAATGCCCCTTCCGTCGCCGAGGACCCTCTCAATAAGGCTCATAAATACGCTGGTTTTGCCCGAGCCCGTAACGCCGTAAAGCAAGCTTACGTGCGGACTTCCGTCGCTGTACTCGCGGTACAGGCTGTCGCACGCCGCCTGCTGCTCTTCCGAAAGAGTGATCGGCTTAACAACATCGTCGGTGCTGTAGTCTCCCGTTCGGAAAACCTCTTCATCAAAAAAATATATAACGCCTTTTTTGAACAGAGCGTCAATTACAGATGCGGAAACACCCGTAAAATAGCGTATCTCCCTCACAGACGCCGCGCCTGAAAGCTCTAAAAGCTCAGCGATCTCGCGCTGTTTGGGGCTGAGCTTATGCTCGTTCAAATCAACTCCGGGAGCAAGCGCCGCCATTTTCATAACAGCGTCGCTTACCTTGCGAAAAACCTCGTCCGATTTATAAAGCATACCCAACCGAACCATTTCGTCGGGTATTCCGCTGTCGGACAGTCCGAAATCGTCAAGAATCTTTTCAAGCCTTACAGCGCCGCGTTTTTTTTTGAGATAATCAAACAACCTTTGCTGCTCGGCGTTCATCGGAATTTCCTCCGCTCCGGCTCTGACGCCGTAAACGGTTGTCACCTTGTAGTTGACGCCTGCGGGCAGCATGGTTTTTACCGCGTCGTAAAGCGTGCAAAAATAATGCTCCTTCATAAACCGGGCAACGCCGATAAGCTGTGACGACGCCACGGGGCTTGAATCGAGAACCGAGATGATTTCCTTCAGACTCTCGTTCTCTTCACCCTCTGTCAGCTCGGTAACGATTCCCTGACGGCGGCTGTCGCCCCTGCCGAACGGCACAAGCACCCGCTTGCCGCAGGCGATCTCCTCCGCAAGACGAGCGGGAACAAGGTAATCAAACTCTCTGTCAAAAGAAAACGCCGCTTTTTCAACCGCGACCTTCGCTATGATATTTTGATTACAGCTCATCCTCGTCAGGCTCTAACAGACCTATCTCATGGTTTCTGATTTCTTCAATTGCAAGCAAAACGGGCTTTTCCTCGGTAACTGTGCCGTTCTGCTCAAATTCCTCGGTGATCTCTCTGGCTCTTTTTGACACGCCGACAACCAGCGCGTATTTGCTTTGCTTGCCCTTAAACAGTTCATCTACGTCTACTTTGTGCATAATAAATATCTCCTCAATATATATGTTTATCTGAAACAGCTTAAACAGCTTGACCGCTGTTTTATAAGCTGCTCTTACAGCTTTCCAAAATGCCGAGAACCTCGTCGACGGCGCGGTCAACTACGTCGTTTACAACCAGGTACTTATAGCGCGGCGCAGCCTCAAGCTCCTTTACAGCCTGCTTCATGCGAAGCTCGATAGTCTCCTCGTCCTCGGTACCTCTGCCGCGCAAACGGCGCTCAAGCTCCTCCATAGATGGCGGCATTATAAAAATGCTGAGTACGCCGGGGTATTTTTCCATGACCTGAATACCGCCCTGGACCTCGATTTCAAGAAACACATCGAAGCCCTGCTCAAGCAGCTCCTCAACCTGTTTTCGCGGAGTGCCGTAATAATTTTCGCAGTATACGGCGGACTCGATATATCCGTCGTCGTCCGCGGCGGCTATAAATTCATCGCGCGTCACAAAATTGTAGTGAACTCCGTCGATCTCGCCTTTTCGCGGTTTACGGGTGGTGTTTGACACCGACAGGCGGATAGAATCATCGCGCCTCAGCAGCTCTTTCATTATTGTGCCTTTTCCCACTCCGGAGCAGCCGGTGTAGAGCACCATTTTTCCCCTTTGTTTACTCATCCTTTTCACCCTTTCCCTCAGCGCGGTTCTGGATAGTCTGCCATGTCACCGCCGAAAGCACAACATGATTGCTCTCGTTTATCAGCACGGACTTGCATTTTCTGCCGCAGGTAGCGTCGATCAGCAAGCCGTTTGCCTTTGCCTCATGGACGATCCTCTTGACGGGAGCCGCGTCGGGCGCGACGACCGCAACAAGCTTATCGCCGTTTACAAGGTTTCCGAATCCGATATTGATAAGCTTCATGCTTTCCCTCGCTTTTTACTCAATATTCTGAACCTGCTCGCGGATTTTTTCGATCTCGCTTTTGATATCGACAACCTTGTGAGCGAGCGTCGCGTCCTGAACCTTTGAGCCTATCGTATTCGCCTCACGGTTCATCTCCTGAATTATAAAGTCAAGCTTTCTGCCGACAGGCTGGTCGTAGCTCAAAAACGCGCTGAGCTGGTCGAAGTGACTGCGCAGGCGGACTGTTTCCTCGGCTACCGCCACCTTGTCGGCGAACACCGCGACCTCGGTCAGTATTCTCTGCTCGTCTATCTCAACGCTAAGATTTTCAAGCGTCTGACGAATACGGTCAAGCAGGCGGTTCTCATACTCCTCAACCGTTTGGGGCGAGCGCTCCTCAATGTCGGAAACGATCGACAAAATCGTCTGCGCCCTGCTCAAAATATCCGCTTTCATTTTAACGCCTTCAGCCTCGCGCATCGCGATAAATGAATCGAGAGCGACCGACGCCACCGACAAAACATCGGCGGTAAGCTGTTCCTCGTTGACCTTCGCCTTATTCACCGTGAAAACGTCGGGAAAACGGGAGAGCGAAACGACCGTCGCGTCATTTTCAACGCCGTAGGTGTCGCTGATCTCTTTCATCGCCCTCAGATATCCCGAAACAAGGCTGTGATTGACCGTGACCTCGCTCGGAGTGTCGTCTGCGGCGCCGACGGACACGAACATATCGATTTTGCCGCGCGCCACCTTGGAATTGACAAACGCCTTCAGCTTATCCTCCAAAAAGCTGTAGCCGCGGGTAATCCTGCACGAAAACTCAAAATATCGGTGGTTAACGCTCTTTATTTCAACCGTAACTGCTCTGCCGCCGATTTCGGTTTCACACCGCCCGAAACCGGTCATTGACTTAACCATCGCACAACTTCCCTTCATCGTATTTTTTATTTTTTATTGTATCACCAAACATCTGATTTGGCAATGGAGTTATTACGATATTGTAATAACTTTTTTCAAGTATTTTTGTTTCCGCAAAAAACTGTTGATTTCTAAAGAAAAATATGTTATGGTAATATTTGAAACTGAAAAAGGAGGTATCGCAAGTTGGAAGACAACAAAGATTTTCTGACCGAAGAAACCGAAGGCACAACCGACAATAATACATTGTACGCGGATACGGAGGAACCGCTCGAAAAAACCTCTTCTTCATACGCCGACTCTTTTTCCGGGGACGATTCTTTCTCGGAATTTGATTCGGAAGCCGGAGCAGCCGAGGAAAGCGAGTTCAACGCGGAATATGCTCCCGAAACGGATAACGCTCAGCCGCCCAAGAAAAAGAGAACGCTGCAATTTACGATCATTATCAGCGCGGTAATAGTGCTGATCGTGCTCTGCGCGGCGATCGCCTGCCGTCTGTTTTTCGCCAACGGCGTTGTCGATACAAATTTGTTCGGCGCCCAAAAAACGACCACATGGCATTACAGAGCCGACGCCAGCCAGTTGGAGGCCACCGTTGACGAGGCTCAGATCCCCGACTACTACTTTATTTTTGAACCCGACGGAAAGCTAAAGGTCGATATGGGCTCCTTTGAGTATCTGGGAACCTACACCATTCAGAATATTGAAGAGCAGGACGTCGAGGGCATTGAAGGCGGCGAGTCAAAAATCGGTCAGCCGATGCTCAACATCGAAAACTCGGGCATAGTTGACGGCAAATTCCTGTTTGACAGAAGCGGCAACCCGTTTTCGGGCAGCACGCTAAAGCTCACAAGCCTTTCATCAGATCTGATTACACTTGATCTCGATTCAAAGGAATATACCCCCGTCAAGCTTGAACGCAGCGGAGAGTTCCACAAGGACGACAAGCTGGTCGGAAGCTGGAGCTTCAAAAACGAGGTCGCCTCACAGACCTTCGTATTTAACGAGGACGGCACCTACGATTTGAAGACCAATCAAGGCGGGGCGATTTATAACCAGCACGGCTTATACGACTGCAAGGACGGTGTGCTGACAATAACGGTCATGGCTCCCGACGAGCAAAGCCAGTCTTTAAAATACTCCATTAAGGACGACAAGCTTTCGCTCACTCAAATCATCGAATATATGGGACAAACCTTTGAACAGCCGCTCAACGACTTTACAAGAGATAAATAACAGCAACACACTTTCGGGCCGCCGTTTGGCGGCTCGTTTTAAATTATTACAACATTGTAACCTTAGGTTTGTTTACACAGGCAGCCGCCTTGTGGTATACTAATCAGGGTAAAAAAGGCAGCGTGACGCTGCACCCGGTCCCGCCTTTTGAAAAAAACATCTTGACGGCACTTTCATAAACGGCGGGATAGAGAAATTTCCTATAAGGTAAAAAAGCGCCGGTGGGCGCGTTCTCCCGCCTTTGAATACGTTCATCTGACAATGTGGTCATCAACGGCGGGAAAAAGAAGTTTTCTATAAAGTAAAAAACAATAAAGGAATGATTTTATGTCAGGACATAACAAATGGAGCACCATAAAGCAAAAAAAGGGTAAAAACGACGCTGCGCGCGCAAAGGTCTTCACCAAAATCGGCAGAGAGCTTATCGTGGCTATCAAAACGGGCGGAAGCGCCGACCCCTCTGTTAACTCCAAGCTCAAAGACACCATAGCAAAGGCAAAGGCCGCTAACGTGCCCAACGACAATATTGAACGCATAATCAAAAAAGCAGCTAACGACAACGACTCCACAAACTACGAGTCCGTGACCTATGAGGGCTACGGTCCCAGCGGCGTAGCCGTAATCGTTGAGGCTCTCACCGACAACCGCAACCGCACCGCAGGCGAGGTCAGACATTATTTTGATAAATTCGGCGGCAACATGGGAACGCAGGGCTGCGTAAGCTTCATGTTCTCGCAAAAGGGTGTTATCGTTATCGAGCGTGAGGATCTGGAAAAGGACGAGGACACCGTAATGAGCGACGCTCTTGAATGCGGCGCATCCGACTTTGAAGCCGACGACGACATTTTCACCATCTACACCGAGCCGGAGGATTTCAGCGCGGTGAGAGAAGAGCTTGAAAAGTCAGGCTACGTGTTCGCCTCCGCCGAGCTCGAAATGGTTCCCCAGACCTACACCAAGCTTGATGACGAGGAAACCGCGATAAAAATGCAGAAAATGCTCGATATGTTCGAGGACAACGACGACATCCAGAACGTCTGGCACAACTGGGACGAGTAACTCGTCTTTCAGGGCGCCTTTGAAAAGGCTTAATATTTCGGAAAGATAGTGCAACGGCGCGTCAAGCCTTGGTTCATTACTAAGGTTTGACCCGCCGTTTTTTTCAAAAGTGTTACATACAAAGAATAAATGAAAATGAGCGGGGCGCGTGCTCCGCTTTTTGTTTTATTCTAACGTACTAATAGGCGCACTGCCCTCCTGTGACAACAGGTATCCCGTAATAAACCTATCTCCTCTTACGCTTTCGGGAGAAAAAGCAGACGGTTTTGTTTCGTTGCAGAAGCGGTTGAGCGAGGTCAGCCTGCCGCCGTCATTTATTATCGAGTAAAAATGTATACCTTCGCTTCGTCTGTCGTTCCACGTGCAGATTATCGCGGCGCTGCAATTTTCAAGCCTGCCGCAAAACTCCTCGGCGCTGTCCGTTCGGCTGTAAGGAATTTCCATTTTGTCAAAATACCGTCCGAGAGAACGCGGCTTTGTGCCGAAAAATCCGAAAAGCCACGGCATACGGAGCTTCCGCGCTTCGGCGGCAATTTCTGCAAACGACTGCGGCTTATTCAGGCTGAGCATAACATTGTAAATCGCAACGATCCCGCAGCCGACGTTTTTTACTTTCTGACGGGAAACACCGTATCTGATATCGGAAACGGTAGGATCGCTCTGACGGAAAATATATCCGAAGTTCTGCTCTGATAATTCTATCTTAGAATTATTCACCCTTTCCGCCTCCTAATCCTCGTGAACGCGCTTTCCGCTCAAATGCTCCGCGGCAAGCTCTAATACAAGAGCGCGTCCCGCGTTTTTAGCAAGTTCTTCCTCGGTCTTTTGCTCGTCGGGAAAATATTTGTTTCCAAGCTTGCGGAGCTTTTCCGTTCGTATAGCTTCATCTTCAACCACCGTCACTCTGCCGAACACTATGACACTCTCGACAAAATACGACCAGCCGTCATCGGACAGCTCGCCGCCCGTCATCACGCAAAAAGACGCTTTGTTATCATTCTTTACCGCGTCGACCTTATGACCCGTGACCGCGCTGTGAAAATACAGGTTACCGTTATCATAAACAAAATTCATCGGAACGGCATACGGATATCCCCCATCGCCTATTACCGAAAGCACACCGCGCTTTTCCGTTCCGAGAATTTCACTGCATCTTTCTTTGCTGAGCTGCTGCTTAAAACGCCGCATTGGTCTGAACATATAACCGCCCCTTTTCGTTGTTTTTTACTTTCATATTATAACGCAAATTAATATATTACGCAACATAATAAATAATAATCACAGACATTCTGCGTTGAAATATCAGCTGTAAACCACTTTAAAATTATCAATAAGAAAAGCTCTAAATAATTATTTTTTTATTTGCTTTTCCCGAACAAGTGTAGTATAATAGATAATTAACGAATATTGCGAATTTATTAGGAGAATAAAAAATGCTGGAATTAAAAAATCTTTCTTTTTCGGTTGACGACGGAGGCTCTCAAAAGGAGATACTGCACGATCTCAATCTGTCTGTTGACAACGGCAAATTTGTTGTAATCACGGGTCCGAACGGAAGCGGAAAATCGACGCTTGCGCGGATCATCATGGGCATCGAGAAGCCCACCAAGGGTCAGATCCTTTTCGACGGTCAGGACATCACCGAGCTCGGCATAACAGAGCGCGCTAAGCGCGGAATAAGCTTTGCCTTTCAGCAGCCCGTCCGCTTCAAAGGAATAAGAGTTATAGATTTGCTTCGCCTTGCTTCGGGCAAGCAGCTCGGCATAAGCGAGGCCTGCGACTATCTCTCGGAGGTCGGTCTGTGCGCCAGAGACTACATCGACCGCGAGGTCAACTCCTCACTTTCGGGCGGCGAGCTTAAAAGAATCGAAATCGCGACGCTTCTTGCCCGTCAGACAAAGCTCAGCGTCTTTGACGAGCCCGAGGCGGGAATCGACCTGTGGAGCTTTCAAAATCTCATCAGGATTTTTGAAAATATGCGCCGCGAAATCAAGGACAGCTCCATAATTATAATTTCTCACCAGGAGCGCATACTCAACATCGCCGACGAAATCATTCTTTTAGCCAACGGAACCATAAAGCAGACAGGAGCGGCAGACGAGGTCCTCCCTTCTCTGATAGGAACTACCGCCGCTGTGGACGCCTGCGAAAAGCTGAAATAAGGAGATACTGACGTGATAGATTTAAACATTGACAGCATAGGACAAAAAATTCTCGCCGAGGTTGCGGATCTTCACGAGATCCCTTCCGGAGCTTATAATTTCCGCGTCAACTCGCAGCTTGCGGGCAGACACACGACCGACAACATTGACATTATGACAAAAGATGGCTTGCCCGGAATAGACATCTTTATCAAGCCCGGCACAAAAAACGAGAGCGTGCACATTCCCGTAGTTGTGAGCGCGTCGGGCATAAAGGAAACGGTTTACAACGACTTTTTCATCGGAGACGACTGCGACGTAGTTATTGTCGCGGGCTGCGGCATTGACAACTGCGGAGAACATGACGCCCAACACGACGGCGTTCACCGCTTTTACATCGGTAAAAATTCTCACATCAAATACGTTGAAAAACACTACGGCAGCGGCGACGGAAGCGGAAAGCGCATTCTCAACCCTGTCACCGAGGTCTACATGGAAGAAAACAGCTTCATGGAAATGGAAATGGAGCAGATAAAGGGCGTTGACTCCACCGAGCGTTCGACTATAGCCGAGCTGAAGGAGGGCGCGAAGTTAGCCGTCAAGGAGCGCCTTATGACTCACGGCGTGCAATCGGCCAAAAGCGAATACATGGTTACGCTGAACGGAAGCGGCTCCACCGCCGATGTCGTTTCGCGTTCGGTCGCACGCGACTCGTCAAGCCAGACCTTTAACGCAAGGATCACCGGCAACGCGCCATGCAGCGGTCACACCGAATGCGACTCGATTATAATGGACAACGGAAAAATCTTAGCTATCCCCTCGCTTGAAGCAAACGACGTTGACGCAATGCTTTTCCACGAGGCGGCGATTGGCAAAATCGCGGGTGATCAGCTCATCAAGCTTATGAGTCTCGGACTGACCGAAGCCGAGGCGGAGGAACAGATAATAAGCGGCTTCCTCAGATGATTAATGTGGAGTTTGGAGTTTGGAATTAAGGGGCGCAAAGCGCCGGATTTGTAATGCTGTGAGTTGTGGCGGATACCTTGCGCGCCTGTCGGATAAATATGCCGCTAACCTTGGGCGTGTAGGGACAGGGCTTGCCCCTGTCCGCGGGCGCTGAACAAAACGTTGTGTTCCAATCAACAAACGGACGGAAATCAAACGTCGGTGCGAAGGAGCCCGCAAGGGTTTCTGCCCCCTAATAGGGGGATAGAGGGGGTCTGGGCTTAAGCCGTACCTCCACTACAAACCCAAGAAAATGAACATATTAATCAACATTAAGCATCCTAAAACGCGTGAACAAAACCCATAAACAAATCAACGGAAAGAAGCGCGGATTGCCCCGTCGTGGCAACGACAAAAGTCCTGTTCAAAACCCACTCGGAATTATGAACAGGACTTTTTTATTTTTTGTTTTTATTCCAATAATGAAATTTAGCCTTTGACAGCGCCTGCGGCAACGCCCTTGATGATGTATTTCTGGCAAACCAGATAGAATACAATAACTGGTACTATAGACAGGAAAATCATAGCCATCATCGCGCCGAGGTTCATTTGACCGTAGCTGCCTGTCGTCGTAAGCTGAATGTGCATCGGAATATTGCGGTACTTGGCAAGATCGAGCACGAGCGACGGCAAAAGGTAGTCGTTCCATACCCACATGATTTCTAGAATACCAACCGAAATCAGGGTGGGCTTTAACATTGGGAACACAACGAAAAAGTAGGTTTTCAGCGGACCGCAACCATCAATATACGCCGCTTCTTCTATCTCGATCGGAATAGATTTTGCAAAGCCGACGAACATAAAGATAGCCAGTCCTGCGCCGAATCCCAAATATACAACCGGAATCGTCCACGGGGTGTTCAGCTTGAGCGTATCGGCAGTCTTGGACAGTGTAAACTGCACCATCTGGAACGGCACGACCATCGAGAAAACACACAAATAGTAGAATATTTTGCAGAAAATGCTGTTGACGCGCGCTACATACCACGCCGCCATTGAGCAGAACAGCAAAATCAAAAAGGCTGACAGCACTGTAATGATAACGTTAAACATGACCGCTTTCCAGAACGGGAATGAACCTGCCGTCAGACCTGTAACGTAGTTTTCAAAGCCGACAAAGGATTCGCTGTTCGGAAGAGCGAACAGATTGGACTTGACCGCTCCGGCATCCTTGAAAGTGTTGATAATAATGGTAACTATCGGCAAAACGTAGATAACACATATAATCGCGAGAATAATAGACATCACGGTTTTGCGTGTTTTTTCCTGTTTCAAAGATTTCTGTTTACCCATTACTGCTGCACCTCCTTCTTTCTGGTCGAAACAAGCTGGAGAATACCCAAGGTCGCAACTAAGATAAAGAACACGACCGCCTTAGCCTGCGCCATACCGCGCGTCGCCATATTCGAGTAACCGTTAGAAATGTTCAGCGCGAGCATTTCGGTAAGACGTGCAGGCTTGCCGCCTGTAAGCGAAAGGTTTTGGTCATACAGCTTAAAGCTGTTGGTAAGAGTAAGGAACGTGCAAATAGTGATAGATGGCATAATATTGGGAATGATGACCTTGAAGAGCGTCTGCGTCTTGGTAGCGCCGTCGATTTTTGCCGCTTCAAGCATATCGTCGGGAACCGCCTGAAGTCCGGCGATATAAATTATCATCATATAACCTGCCTGCTGCCAGAGCAACAGGATAATAAGGCCCCAGAAGCCGTAGGTGGCGTTGTCAACAAGGTTTTGCGTTGTCCACAAATCCAGCAAGCCGTCAAAAATCATCGACCAGAGATAACCAAGTACGATGCCGCCGATGAGGTTCGGCATGAAGAATATAGTACGGAACAAGTTAGAGCCTTTTACACCCTGAGTAAGCGCGTAGGCGATCGAGAAAGCCAACAGGTTGATCAGCACCACGCTGACAACGGCAAACAGCGCGGTAAACCAAAATGCGTGGAAGAAGGTTTCGTCCGAAAACGCCTTGACGTAGTTTTCAATGCCCTTGAGATGCGCGTCGGAAATAACGCTGAACTTACCGCAGAAGGACAGATAAATACCCTGTCCGAACGGCCAGAGAAAGCCTATAATAAACGATACGAAAACGGGTCCGATGAACAGCCACGCCCACTTGCGCATGGAACGCTTGGTCATGGAGCTGTGACCTGTTTTGAACGACGCTTTCCGTTTTTTTGCCGCGGGCTTTTTCGCAGCATCGGTTGCTGTCGTTGATGCCTGAATCATCTTATACCTCCTTTTCACGGCAAATGCCGTGCGTAAAATCAACTATAGAACAAGGGGCAGGCGAACGCCGCCCGCCCCGGAGGATAGTACAAAATTATTACTCTTGAATTGCCTTATACTGCTTTGCCCAGCCGTCTACGAAAGCTTCTTTAACCTTCGCCCAGTTGGCGTCGCTCTGATCGGCATTGTAAGCGTTAAGCGCGGAAACGAGGTCTTTACGATACTCGTCAACGTTGGGCTGGAAGTTGGTAGCCCAATCCATTACATAGCAGCCATCCTTAGTGTAAGCTTCAGCGTTGTTGAGGAAGCCGTTTGTGGACTGTGCAGCGTTCTTGTAAGGCATAACGCCGAGCTGCTCAACCATCGTCTTAGAAGCATCGGTGTCGGATACGAGCCATACCATAAAGTCGATCGTAGCCTGCTGATCTTCCTTGGAAACCTTGGAGTTAACAGCCCAGCAGTTCTCTGTGCCGCAGTTCAAGCCGGCTTTCTCTTCGCCTTCAACACCGCAGTAGTAGGGGATCATAACCGCATTCGGAACCTTTTCGGAAACCGCAGCGAACTCCCAAGAGCCGTTTACAAAGAAAGCAGCTTTGCCGTTGATGAACTCTTCCTCAGCATTGTGACCGCCTGCGGAAAGGTCGGCGGGAGCTGTAAGAGAGTTGTTGATGCAGAGGTCATACAGATTCTTGTAGTTGGGGAGAAACTCGCCTGTGATAGTTGCGGGGCACTCTGTCCATGTTTTACCTGCGGCCTTTTCCTCGTAGAAATATTCGAGGTTAGCCATATGACCGGTGAAGCGCCATGATGAGCTGTCGTCCATGTCGCTTGATGAGAACGCGTCAAAGCCTAATTCGCCGGCTTTCTTGTGGATATCCTCGGCAACGGTCTTCAAACCGGCAAAGTTTTTGATTTCTTCCATCTTGTGACCCGCCTTCTCAACGAGGGTGGGGTTGGCGATGATGCCGTAGCACTCGTAGCAGTAACCAATGGAAACCAGCTTGCCGTCAGCGTCCTTAAGGTTGTATGCGTCGGTGTTCAGTTCCTTGGCAATAGCTGTGTCGGTCAGATCAAGAGCAAAATCGCCCCAATCCTTTACGCCCTGCTGGTTGCCGATAACAAACAATGTGGGAGGATTGGACTTGTCCATCTCAGCGGTAAGAGTTGTGATGTAAGTACCGGAAGCAGCGGTAACTACCTTAACCTCTACACCCTTTGCTTCCTTATACTTCTTAGCAAGAGACTGGAGAGTTTCGTCGATTTCGGGCTTAAAGTTGAGCCAGTATACCGAACCCTTCGCGCCGTCGGCTGAGCCCGATTCGGATTTGGAGCCGCTGCTGCTGTTGCTGCCGCCGCAGCCTGCAAGCGCTGTGCCTGCCATCATAGCCGCAATCGCAATCGCCGCTACTCTTTTGAGATGAGTTTTTTTCACGTATATCACCTTTTCTAAATTATTTATCCGTATTACGCAACGGATATCTGCGGGGGAGATAATCCCTTCTCCTTGTCTTTAATAATATCATTAAAAAAGATAAAATGCAAGAGTATTTTTGTAGAAATTGCCGTAAAAAAATACAAGATTTATTATTGCGCGGGAAATAGTTACATTTTTGTAATTTATTGTTTTTTTAAGCGTATTTATTGCGTATTAATTGTAAAAAAATGGTAAAAATTGTTTATTTTATTACAGTACCGGATTGAGCTTTATTTTAACTTTGTTTCTTTTCAGAAAGATTTGAAAAAAATAAACCGGCTCTTTTTTTCGAGTCGGTTTTTTAAAGTTTTTATTTAGCGCATCGGGAGTCGGAAGCACAGCGCTACTTTAGCACACTTTCCGCGTTCCGGATCTCACATTTACTTATTGATAAGCTTATACTGCACAGCCCAGTTGTCAACAAACGACTTTTTGACCTCCGCCCAATTTGCATCGGTCTGTTCCTTGGTGTAGACGTTAAGGTCAGAAATCAAATCCGGACGATACGCGTCAACATTCGGCTGGAACGCAAACGCCCAGTTCATCCTGTAGTAACCGTCCGCGTCATAGTCGGCGGCGTTTTTGATAAAGCCATTGGTCGAAGCCGCCGCTTTCTTGTAGGGCATTATTCCGAGCTGCTCGACCATGACCTTTGAAGCCTCGGCGTCGGATACAAGCCACAGCATAAAGTCGATGGTTGCTTTCTGACTTTCCTTTGAGACCTTTGAGTTTACAGCCCAGTAGTTTTCCGTTCCGCAGCTTAGCCCCACTTTTTCCTCGCCCTTCATTCCGCAGTAGCAGGGAATCAAAACAGCGCTGGGGATCTCCTTTGAGATTTCGGCGTAGTCCCATGAGCCTGTAAGGAAGAACGTGCTCTTGCCCGAGATAAACGACATCGACGGATCGTGTCCTCCCTCGGAGAGCTCCTTCGGGTCGGTCGCGCTGTTATTTATCGCGAGATCAAAGATATTTTTGTAGTTGGGGAGAAATTCACCCGTGATAGACGGCGGGCACTCGGTCCACATCTTGCCGGCGGCTTTTTCCTCGTAGTAATATTCAATATTAGCCAAATGAGCCGTTATCCGCCATGAGTTCTCTTTATCCAGATCCGCGGCTGAAAACGCGTCAAAGCCAAGCTTGGAAGCCCTTTTGTGAATGTCCTCCGCCACATTTTTCAAGCCCTCGAAATTATTGATCTCGTCCATTGTATGACCTGCGGCGGTAACGTTGGCAGGGTTTACGGCAATGCCGAAGCACTCATAGCAGTAGGCGATCGCGGCAAGCTTTCCGTCGGAGGTAATCAGATTGTACTCGTCCGTCGTAAGCTCTTCGGCTATTGCCGTATCCTTCAGGTCAAGAGCGTAGCTGCCCCATTCCTTAACACCCTGCTGATTATTCAGAACAAACAATGTCGGCGGGTTCGGCAAATTCATTTCAGCCTTTAGAGCTTCACTGTAGGTGCCCTCGGAGGCTGTGACCACCTTGACCTCCACACCTTTTGATTCGCGGTATTTGGACGCGAGGTTACGGATAAATCCGTCAAGCTCGGGCTTGTAGTTAAGCCAGTATACCGAGCCTTTATTATCGTCTGAGGCTTCGGAAGAGGCTTTGCCGCTGCAGCCCGCAATAGCGGCAATAACCATTATAGCGGCAAGCAAAAACGCCGCTGTTCTTTTATGATTATTCTTTTTCACGTTGATCTCCCTTTTCAAAACAATAGATCCGCGTCGGGTCATATCCCTGCACAAAATACCGGAAACACCGCACTTATGCGCGACCGGGTATTTTTAGAGGCTTTCTTAAATAATAACATCAAAAATAACAAATATCAATAGTAATTTTTCGACTTTTTGATCCGTGCGCCTGCTTCCTGAAAAGAAAAAGCATGGAAAATTATTTTTTTTATGTACCATTTTCGGCGGATTTATGTTATAATTAAACGGGTAATAAAAATATTTCTCAGGAGGAATAATTAATGAAAACAGTGTACGATTTTTTGAAGGAAGCTCAGGTTTACTATCTTGCAACGGTTGATGGAGATCAGCCCCGCGTAAGACCGTTCGGCACCGTCGATATCTTCGAGGGCAGGCTCTACATTCAGACAGGAAAATCAAAGGAAGTTTCCCGTCAGCTCCAAGCCAACCCGAAGGCAGAGCTATGCGCTTTCTGCAACGGAAAATGGCTCAGAGTATCGGGCACGCTTGTGCGCGACGACAGACGCGAGGCAAAGGCTCATATGCTCGACAACTATCCCGAGCTTAAAGCGATGTACGACGCGGACGACGACAACACCGAGGTACTCTATTTCAAAGACGCCGAAGCGACATTTTCATCCTTCACCGAGCCACCGAAAACGGTTAAGTTTTGAGACAACGCGAGAGTATCCACAGCTTATAATAATTCGACACAACAAAAAACAGGGACGCGCTTTTCCGGCACGCTCCCTGTTTTTTTGTTCTATTTATAAGGCTTTTCGTTATCGGTCAGCCCCGCGATGTAATCTATTGAAACATCATAAAACTTCGCGTAAATCTCTCAGACGTCTGTAGTAAGGCATAGACATCACTTGATAGTATCAGTCTCTTTTGAACAGATCCCTTGTATATACCTTGTCCTCAACGTCGCCGAGCACATCCTGATCGAAGCGGTTGGCGAGGATCACGTCGGATTCAGCCTTGAAGCGCTCCAGATCATTCACAACCTCGGAGCGGAAGAAGGCGGAGCCGTCCTCGAGTGTGGGCTCGTAAATAATGATCGGGATACCTTTTGCCTTGATGCGCTTCATAACGCCCTGAATAGCAGAGGCGCGGAAGTTATCGCTGTTGCTCTTCATGGTCAGGCGGTATACGCCGACAGTTCCGGGATTCCGGGCGATGATCTGATCGGCGATGAAATCCTTTCTCACGGTGTTGGAGCGGACGACCGCCTCGATCATCGTCTGGGGCACGTCCTTATAGTTTGCGAGAAGCTGCTTGGTGTCCTTGGGCAGGCAATAACCGCCGTAGCCGAAGCTCGGGTTGTTGTAGTGGCTGCCGATACGGGGATCCATGCACACGCCGTCAATGATCATCTGAGTGTCAAGTCCCTTTGTCTGTGCGTAGGTGTCGAGCTCGTTGAAGTAGCTGACGCGCACTGCAAGGTAGGTATTGGCGAAAAGCTTGATCGCCTCTGCCTCGGTGGGGTGAGCAATAAGGATCGGGATATTCTGCTCCTCTGCGTCCGCTCTCTTCTCCTCTTCTCTTGCACCCTCAAGAAGAAGCTGCGCGAACATCTCTGCCTCTTCCTTCTGATCGTCGTCCGCGCCGACAACGATGCGGCTGGGATGGAGGTTATCGTAGAGCGCCTTGGATTCTCTCAGGAATTCAGGGCTGAAAATTATGTTATCAACGCCGTATTTCTTTTTGACGCTGTCTGTATAGCCGACGGGAATTGTGCTCTTGATTACGATAAGCACATTGGGATTAACCTTGAGCGTCCACTCGATAGCGTCCTCAACGGCGCTTGTGTCGAAAAAGTGGTTTTTATCGTCATAGTTGGTAGGAGTGGCGACGATCACCAACTCTGCGGAGCCGTAAGCCTCCGCCTTGTCAGTGGTAGTGCGGAGATTCAGCTTGCGCTCACCCGCGTTCACCTCTCTGAAAAAGCGCTCGATCTCATCGTCCTGAATGGGACTGATGAATTTGTTCAGCTTTTCCGCCTTTGCCTCTGTGGTTGTGATGGCGGTCACCTCGTGCTTCTGCGCAAGCAGAACCGCTAACGAAAGTCCGACGTATCCCACGCCTGCTACTGTAATTTTCATAGCTTGATTCCTCCATAATTTGCTTTATACAACTCCGCAAATGATCTCAGACCTTCTCTGATACCGATTTGAGGGGTAAATCTGAAATTATACTCCAATTCCGCGTTCCGATACTTTTTCTATATTCGGGAGCCGATACCGCAACACGGAAAAATCCGCATCAACAGCGGGTTTTTGGTAACTAAAAAATTATATCATATTTTTTTACTTATTTCAACTGTGAAAATGATAAGAAATCGCACGAAAGTCCCGTAACTTTCATGCTTTTTGCATTTATGTGAAAGAAATCAAACCCCAAAATGATCTTCCGCTCCTTTTCGACCACTGTATGCAGGCAAAGAAAAAACCGGAAATCGGCAGAACAGAACATCGTGAGCCGTCTAATTCTTTCACTCGCCTTTCAGTCAACATAGCCATAGTGCACCAAGAAGCTTGTCAGGTCACAGCCAAATAAAAACTGCATTAAACATTTATGCTCATGCGGTTCTGCAAAACAATAAGACCGCATTTAGCAAGGTCGCTTCATCGTTGGAATCACAATAATGAAAAAAAATTTCAAAAAAATCGAGTAGGGCGGAATAACTCCGCCCTCTCACACCACCGTACGTGCCGTTCGGCATACGGCGGTCCAATTCAATTTCAAAGTATGCTGTCTGAGATAGTAATCTAATGGACTGACCAAGCCTCGCTTGGTCAGTTTCTCTTTGCTGATTGCTTTCTTAATCTGTGGCAAGCATACGGCTTTCATATACCCT